>NZ_JAVRIF010000001.1:0-836130 GCF_031846185.1 Thalassotalea castellviae | reverse complement strand
CTGATGAAATACCTGATAATGCCGAATTAACCGACCCAGATGATATTGACGCGCTGATGGATTCAATGGCAAGTGCGCCTGAGCCTGAAACTGCCAGCGAAGCAGCTGAAAGTGCGGTGGATGAAATACCTGATAATGCCGAATTAACCGATCCAGATGATATAGATGCGTTACTGGCTTCAATGACGGGGGATTCAGCTCCTGAACCCCAAAAATCTTCTGCTATTGAAGAGTCTGCAGAAGATAAGAGCAATGATGAAAGTGATAATGATTCGGAATTAGATACGAAAAATCACGAGCAGATAGACAATTTTTCTGAAGAATATGTTGCGCCATTTTTATCTGCAGACTTTAGTGATTTGACTTCAGCTGAAGAAGAAATTACAAACGAAGCTACCCATCAAGAAGAAGCAATATCTGACGAGGATGATATTGACATAGATGCGCTGATTGCCGATGTTGCCGATAATAATCATCAGGATGAACTTTCATCTTTAGATATTGGCGATGATTTAGGCGATACGATAAGTGATGAGGTTACAACGGATGAATCAGCTGATGTTAATGCGCCTATTGACGATGAAATTCTAAATGATATTTCAAGTGATTTTGATGAGTCGACATTAACCGAGTTATTAAATGATGAGGATGATGAACAAACATCCTCACAAGTTGAGCTTTCTCCAGATTTTACTGATAGCAACGTTTTAGCGGATTTACTGGCGGATGACAATCAGGAAGAAGAAACTGAACAAATTGTTGAAAAAACTGAAGCAACTGAAATCAATGATATTCAAGAGTTAGACAGTTTAGATTTCGACGAGCTTCTGGCTAATATTGAAGAAGAAGCACCAACTTCAAGCGATGAAGACTTTGATTTATCAGATGATTTTGAAATTGCAGACAGTATTGAAAGTTTAGATGATGACACCACTGAGCAAACATCGGAGCAAGTAGAAAAGCGTCAGGATGATTTTATTTCCGTCGATTCATTAATATCAGATACACTTTCAGACTCAACTGAAAAAGAAGAGCCTTATGATCAAACCAATATTGATGTTGGTTTAGGTGATTTCCCTGAGTTTACCAGTGATATAAATCAAATAGATGTCGATGAAGAAGATGATAACGGAGTTGCTGCAAAACTTGATTTAGCAAAAGTGTATATCGAAATTGGTGATAATGAAAATGCTGAAGTGATCCTACAAGATGTGGTTAAAATAGGTGATGCAGAACAACAATTTGAAGCACAACAATTGTTAGATAGTATGAATTAACACTTGTTTAAACTATAGAAGTAAAGCAGCTTAAATAGCTGCTTTTTTGTTTACCGTTAGTGATCAAAAAGTAATTTTATCACCTGTCTTTTTCTTTCCTCGCTATGAGCTAATATCCGTTTTTTATTATCCAATAGTCGTCGTTGTTATAAATGTTATAAACGTGATAGTCGCGACTCGCAATACCATTAAAAATAGTAGATAATGCGCGAAAATTAACACAGGTTTTGAAAGTTATGCGCTATGCCTTAGGCATTGAATACGACGGAAGTAAATATTGCGGCTGGCAACGACAAAAATCGGTAGTCAGTGTTCAGCAAACATTAGAGACTGCGTTATCTAAAATTGCTAACGAACCTATTGAAGTGGTTTGTGCTGGTCGAACAGACACAGGGGTAAATGCGACTAATCAAGTGGTGCATTTTGATACCAATAATAAGCGCAAAGATGTGGCATGGACATTAGGTGTTAATACTCATCTTCCGCAAGATGTAGCTGTTTCTTGGGTGCAGGAAGTCAGTGAATCGTTTCATGCGAGATTTAGTGCCACAGCAAGGCGTTATCGATATATTATTTATAATAAAAGGCTCCGTTCTGCCATTCTCAGTCATGGTTTAAGCTTTTGTCATTACCCGTTAGATGAAAAGTTAATGCATCAAGCCGCGCAATATTTGGTTGGGGAACATGATTTTACCTCTTTTCGAACAGTGCATTGTCAATCACATTCACCTGTAAGAACGTTATCCCACTGTAATGTAAGTAGGCGAGGTGACTATTTAATTCTTGATGTTAAAGGCAATGCTTTTTTGCACCATATGATCAGGAATATTGCAGGAAGCTTAATGAGAGTGGGGCAAGGAAAAGAAACCGTAAGCTGGATAAGTGAAGTGCTAGCAGCAAAGAATCGTTGTGTTGCAGGGATGACAGCCGCTGCCGAGGGCTTGTATTTTGTTGATGTTGATTATCCGGCTGAATTTAATATCCCAAAACGACAATTAGGTCCTTTATTTTTAGAATAACAGGAAAACACACAAAACAGACCAGTTTTTTGTATTCAAAATACCGTAAAATATGCTCTAATTAGTGGTTATATTTAGATAATATTAAAATTTTAATATTTAATGGCTCAAAATGAGTTGTTAAATGATTTTCGTGCATAGGCTAAGTGAAATTATGAGCTGGATTGAAAAAATTCTCCCGAAAGCAAAATCTACCCAAAAGCGTAATATCCCTGAAGGGGTTTGGAGTAAATGTAATTCGTGTAATGCGGTATTATATAAAGTTGAACTTGAGCGCCAAATGTCGGTTTGTCCAAAATGTGATCATCATATGAGAATCAGTGGGCGCAAACGTATCGAAGGCTTTTTAGATGTTGGTGAACGTATTGAATTAGGCGAAGAGTTCGAAGCGCAAGATATTCTTAAATTTAAAGATTCAAAACGTTATAAAGATCGCCTCTCTGCGGCACAAAAAAGCACGGGTGAAAAAGACGCATTAGTAGTGATGAAAGGTGAATTACACGGTATGCCTGTGGTAGCTGCAGCTTTTGAATTTTCATTTTTGGGTGGTTCAATGGCATCTGTTGTCGGTGCTAGATTTGTTAAAGGGGTTGAATACTGTCTCGAACATAATTTGCCATTTGTTTGTTTTTCAGCAAGTGGCGGTGCTCGTATGCAAGAAGCGTTGTTTTCGTTAATGCAAATGGCTAAAACCAGTGCTGCATTAGCTAAAATGAGTGAAAAAGGCTTACCTTATATTTCGGTATTAACGGATCCAACTATGGGTGGTGTTTCGGCGAGTTTAGCAATGCTTGGTGATGTTAACGTGGCTGAGCCTAAAGCTTTAATTGGTTTTGCTGGTCCCAGAGTTATCGAACAAACTGTTCGTGAAAAGTTACCCGAAGGTTTTCAGCGTAGTGAATTCTTGTTAGAAAAAGGTGCAATCGACATGATTGTTGATCGCCGTGAAATGCGTGATACCTTAGCGCGTTTATTAGCTAAATTTACTGGATACGATTTAAAAGTGAGTTAATTGTTTTAATAAACACTAATTAAGTCCAATACATTTATGAAAGAAACCGTTCAAAGCCACTCAAGTCGAAATCTCGATGAGTGGCTTTCTTATTTAGAAAGTATTCACAGTACAGAAATTGATATGGGTCTAGAGCGCATATCAAAGGTTGCTGAAAATTTAGCTATTGAGTTTGAATTTACTCAGGTTATAACCGTGGCAGGAACTAATGGTAAAGGCACTACTTGTGCCTTTCTTGAAAACGCTATATTAGCTGAAGATCGCTCAGTTGCTGTCTATTCGTCTCCCCATATTGAAAAGTTTAATGAACGTTTACGCATTAACAAACAAGATGTCGATGATAAAGCGTTTATCCTTGCTTTTGAAAACATAGAGCAATCGCGTGGTGATATCTCGTTAACCTATTATGAATATACAACCTTAGCAGCTTTACTTATTATCATGGTTGAAAAACCTGATTTCGCCATTCTAGAAGTTGGTTTAGGTGGCAGACTTGACGCTACCAATATTATTGATGCAGACATTGCTGTGATCACCACGGTAGATTTAGATCATCAAGCTTTCCTTGGCGATAATAGAGAAAGCATTGGTTTTGAAAAAGCCGGCATTATGCGGGCAGGCCAACGCGTAGTTATCGGTGATAAACATCCGCCTCAATCTGTTCTAGCACATGCTAAACAACTTAACACACAAGTATATATTCGAGGTGTAGATTTTAATGTTGATCTTAACGAACTCGCTCATGGTTGGGGTTGGCAAAGTCATAATTATACCTTTAACCGTTTACCTCAACCCTTTATTCCTAGAGATAATATAGCTACCGCGATTATGGTGCTTGAATTACTTGGAATTAATGTGGATGAGACAAAACTTGTATCATTGATAATATCGACTAAAGTTGCAGGTCGAACAGAATTGATCGCAGGCCATTGTAAAATTATGCTAGATGTTGGCCATAACCCATTAGCTGCACGATACTTAGTCGAACAAATCCCTTTATTGTCAGCGACAAAAGTTCATGCTGTGGTTGCAATGTTGGCGGATAAGGATATCTTTAATACGCTCAATCCATTATTGGCTGCAGTTGATTGCTGGTATATGGCAAGCCTAGATATACCAAGAGGCGCTAATGCGGAACAGCTCAAAAGCCACATATCAAATAGCACGAATCAAATATTAACTTTTGACAATGTCATTGATGCCTATAAAATGGCACTTTCACAAGCTAAAGAAAGTGATTTAATCCTTGTTTTTGGATCATTTTTTACTGTTGCTCAAGTTAAAGGTTTTTTAAATTAGGAGTTATCTTGTCTACACCTTTTCAAAATAGATTAGTCGGTACTATGATAGTTGCAGCCGTTGCGATTATTTTTTTACCTGATGTACTTGATGGCGATAAAAAAACCTACCAAGAAGAATTTGATAAAATTCCAACCGCACCGAAAGTCGACTTTAAGCCGCAAAACCAATCATTTCCTAATGACAAACTAGCGGGTTTGCCCAAAGACGAAATAAGTGAAGAA
Organism: Thalassotalea castellviae; assembly: GCF_031846185.1. Lineage (NCBI taxonomy): Bacteria > Pseudomonadati > Pseudomonadota > Gammaproteobacteria > Alteromonadales > Colwelliaceae > Thalassotalea > Thalassotalea castellviae. Next base: position 831,299 of record NZ_JAVRIF010000001.1, on the reverse strand, counting down.
ATAGCGCTAGATGACGATGCTGGAGATAAAGACATACCAACTGCGGCTATTGATAGTGGGGTGCAAGAAAATAAAGCATTCAATGATGAAAAGCCTTTAGCGAGTGTTAAAACCGATGAAGTGAAGCCACAAGCTGTGGTGAAAAAAAGTATGCCGGAAAAAGCAGTTTCTCAACAAGCATGGGCAATACAGCTTGGTAGCTTTAGGCATAAGAAAAATGTCAATGAACTAGTAAAAAAGCTAGAAGCAGCTGGCTATACCGTTTTTACACGACCGATTAAAACTAAAAATGGAACCTTAACGAAAGTGTTTGTTGGACCTGAATTAATTAAAAGCAGTCTTGAGAAAAAAATCCCTGCATTGAAGACGTTAACTAATGTGCAAGGAAAAGTTGCCCGATTTACACCAACTAGATAATAAAAATATTAGCTAAATTGCTTGTGGTTCTGTTAGAATGCGCGCCACTATTTATTAGTTAATTTAATTGAGAACTCTCGATTTATGGTTTGGATAGACTATGCCATTTTGGCTGTCATAGGTATTTCCACTTTAATTAGTTTAGTTCGTGGCTTTGTCAAAGAAGCTGTGTCGCTAATTATTTGGATCAGTGCCTTTTTTATCGCGAGTACTTTCTATGCCAAACTTGCCACGTTATTAACTAATATTTCTGATCCTTTCCTGCGCAATGGCGCAGCAATTACTATTCTATTTATAACAACCTTAATTTTAGGGGCCTTAGTTAATTACGTTATTGGTCAATTGGTTACCAAAACAGGCCTATCAGGTACAGATAGAGTATTAGGGATTGTCTTTGGTGCCCTACGAGGGGTATTGATCGTAAGTGCAGTATTATTCTTTATGGATGCATTCACTCCGTCAACATCAAGTGATTGGTGGCAAAGTTCGCAGTTAATCCCAGAATTCAAATTAATAATTGAATGGTTTTTTGAATACCTCAAACAATCATCCAGTTTTCTAAAACAAGCTTAGTTCGGCGGAGAAAAACACCATGTGTGGTATAGTTGGTATTGTTGGTAATACACCGGTAAGTCAATATTTATATGACGGTTTAACAGTTCTACAGCACCGCGGTCAGGATGCTGCAGGAATTGTAACGATTCAAAATAACACCTTTCGCCTAAGAAAAGGCAATGGTTTAGTTAAAGACGTTTTTCATACGCGTCATATGCTGCGATTACAAGGTAATATTGGTATCGGCCATATCCGTTACCCAACCGCGGGGACGTCGAGTTCTTCAGAAGCACAACCTTTTTACGCCAATTCACCTTTCGGTATTTCTTTAGCGCACAATGGTAACTTAACTAATGCTGAAGAATTGAAAGAATGGCTTTATAAAGAAGCTTGTCGTCACGTAAACACAACTTCTGATTCTGAATTATTACTAAATATTTTAGGTCATGAATTACAAAGTATCGGTAACTTCACGTTAACACCGGATGATATTTTTACTGCTATTGCTAATGTTCACCAACGTGTTCGTGGTGCCTATGCAACCGTTGCATTAGTGATTGGCAATGGCATGGTGGCATTTCGTGATCCTAATGGTATTCGTCCTCTTGTTTTTGGTAAAAGAGAAAGCGAAAAAGGCACTGAGTACATGGTTGCTTCTGAAACAGTCGCCTTAGATGCCTGTGATTTTGAGTTTGTTCGTGATGTTGCACCAGGTGAAGCAATTTATATCACTGAAAATGGTCAGTTTTTCAGCAAACAATGTGCAGAGAATCCTAGGTTTAGTCCGTGTATTTTTGAATATGTTTACTTTGCTCGCCCTGATTCTACTATGGATAAAATATCTGTTTATGCATCACGTGTTGAAATGGGGAAAAAATTAGGGGCTAAAATCAAGCAAGAATGGGCGGATGAAGATATTGATGTAGTTATTCCGATCCCTGAAACATCGTGTGATACCGCATTACAAATTGCCCAAACATTAGATTTACCTTACCGCCAAGGGTTTGTAAAAAATCGTTATATTGGCAGAACCTTTATTATGCCAGGACAAGAGCAACGTAAAAAGTCTGTTCGTCAAAAGCTTAATGCTATCGGTGCTGAGTTTGCAGGTAAAAATGTATTATTGGTAGATGACTCTATTGTTCGTGGCACAACTTCTGAGCAGATTATTGATATGGCTAGAGCCTCAGGTGCTAAAAAAGTTTATTTTGCTTCTGCAGCCCCTGAAATTCGTTTTCCAAATGTATATGGTATCGACATGCCAAGTGCAACAGAGTTAATTGCTCATGGCCGTGAATTAGACGATATTTGTGATTTAATTGGTGCCGATAAACTTATATTCCAAACGATCGAAGATTTAGTTAGCGCAGTATCGGTTGCAAATCCTGATATTAAAGCATTTGAAACATCAGTTTTTAATGGCCAATATGTTACACAAGATATCGATCAAGGTTATTTAGAAAGATTAGATGCATTGCGTAATAACGAAACAAAAGAAACCTCAGATAAAAATGCGGATTCAATTATTGATATGCACAATGAAGGTGCTGAATAACGACTGTTAAGTGTTATTAGCTCATTAAAAAAGGCACCTTAGGTGCCTTTTTTGTGCTTACTCTTTAGGATTAGCTCATTGAGCTATGAAATATATTCAGTACCAAAGCCCATTCCAAACATAATTGCGCTAATCGCCATTAGTGAGACTAATAATACCAAGCCACAGGTAACCACTGAACTTGCATAGATAAAGCCTTTTTCCTCTGGAATATTCATCATGATAGGAATCCCCGAGTAGAGTAAATAAACGGAATAAGAAAGCGCAGCTAAACCTGCTAAAGTAACAAACCATAACACTGGATAAAGTGCCGTTAGACCAACCATTAGCAATGGTGTCGCTGTATAAGCGGCAAGTTCTAATGCTTGTGTGAAATCGGGTTTTGCATCAAATGTTTTTGCCATCCATTGTATCAAATAAGCGAGAGCAAATACGCCAATCACTAATCCAGCATACATAGCAACAGACATTGCTAATGCACTTGATTCAGAGATCTTTATCGCATCTCCAGCTCCTATAGTCCAACCAATATGCGCGGCAGCATAATAACTACAAATTGCTGGAATCAGTGCAATTGTTAGTATATGGACAAAACTGTACATTAAACTTTCATGACGTTTTTCTATGGTTTGCCATTCTTCTTTTGGATGAGCATAAAGCCCCCAGATATGATTTAAGATCATAATATTACCTCTTGCTGTCCCCAAAATATGTTGTTTGCGGAGATTGATTTTCCGCTCCAACATCTACGTTCAACTTTTTTATTTTTTTATAGTTGATACCTTATTTATGAAATAACTGAAAGCGTACGTCAAGAAGAGATTGAAATTTAGCCAAGAAATTTAAAAAAACGGATATTTTTATAATCAAAAGAGCAAAAATGTAATTTTTATATAGTTAAAAATACTATTAACTGAGCTTAATCCTGACTACATTCATCACTTCAATATTAAAGCCTGCGATGGTTTCTGAACTTGGGTAATACGTCATATTGACGCGTTGCCCTTTTAACGAACGATATAGCTTTTTTCGCTTATATTTAAAAGGTACATCAATATTCTCGATCATGATGGTGTTCAATACCCAATCGTCTTCCTCGCGCTGTACATGAGATTTAACTTTTATATGCTCGCTATGAACAAGGTCTTGGTGCTTATCAATCAGCTTTTTAATATTATTTTTTGGTGACATATCGTTTTCAATTATTGATTTGAGATGATCTGAACAGGAAACATTGTTTTATATTACGGAACTTTCAGTGAATAGTTAAGCCACTAGCGATATTACCGTGTTAATTACCCTCGTTTGATGATTCATTTAACCGTCTGTCATTTTACTATCTATGCGTGATAAACAGCCGTATTCAAATATTTTGTGAATTGGTTTGTTTTATTTCAATTGCACTTTTATTTTGGTGCAACGCGTTGTCCTATTGGAGTTAAATTTATTTAACCTATTGATATTTATTGGTTATTCATAATGGTGCGGATTTTGTATACCAAAGGTAATGCCATATTTAAATATATGGGGAACACATTCAGGTAACTCAATTGAGACATACTATGAAACAAACGTTAAAAAATAAAATATTACCGATTGAATTTGCGAAAAAATCAATCACGGTAATGTTAATCGAAAAACACCCAAGTAATCATTCAGTGTTAAAGAAAGCATTAATTGATTTTGGTTATCACGTAATAAAACATATTTCGGCCAGTGACAATATTTTGGAATTGATCGATACATGTTCTCCGGAAGTATTGATTTTAGTGACAGATTCACCCAGTGATAAAGTGCTAAAAAATTTAGCGGAAGTAAATAAGTTACACCCTTTGCCTATTGTTATTTTTTCTGAAAATGATTCACCTAATGTTATTCAACAAGCGATTAAATCAGGAGTCAGTGCTTATGTGGTGAATGAGATTTTACCGCAAAGAATCCAAAGTATTATTTCAGTGGCAAATGAAAGGTTTAAAGCTGAGCAATCTTTACGGAATGAATTGAAACAAGCAAAAGTGCAACTTGAAAGCAAAAAGTATATTGATAGAGCGAAAAATTTACTGATGGAGCAAAAACGAATGAGTGCGAATGAGGCACATAAGACACTAAGAAAAATGGCACTCGATCAAAGTTGTTCAATAGCAATCGTGGCAAAAAATATTATTGATGTTTGTCAGTTGTTATCGCCAGCGAGATCATAACTTTTATGGTCATTGAGCAACGTATTTAATTTTTTTCGAGTAATTTTATTAGGAAAGTAAGGTTGTAAATAAAAAATATAATTCATGCAATATGCTATGAATACAAGAATTTATAACCTTGTTTTAATTAATAAAAACAATAGAACAATATCTTGATCGTGATCATCCTTTGCCATAATCCAACGATGATAATATTCAATTATTCAATATACGCGGATCTAAAAACAACTCACAAAAGTGTCAGGAATCGATATATTTCAAGTGAAGAGCTCAGTTCAGTATATTCATTATTATCGTATTAATTAACAGGCGCTTAGATTAAATAATAACTAAAAGAACAGTGCCTTTGTTGATGAATATCAGCGGCAAGAATTTTAATAAAACCCTAAAGAGAAATAACGCATGAAACTCAATAAAACCACTTTATATCTTGCTGTAGCATTAGCGAGTTCGTATTCAACGACAGTTATGGCAAATGATATTTCTACTGCTTTAGCTAATGGCAAAGCAACCGTTGACTTAAATTTACGCTATGAAAGTGTTGACCAAGATAACGCCTTAAAAAAGGCAAGTGCATTAACGTTACGTACCCGATTAAGCTATGCTAGCAAAGCAGTGAATGGCTTTTCGTCATTGGTAGAATTTGAAGATTCACGTAATGTTTTAGGTATAAATGATTATAAAAATACCTTAGGTAGAAATAATGATTATTCAGTGATTGCCGATCCAGAAACAACCGAGCTTGATCAGATGCTTTTACAATACAAACAAGCAAATGTTACCGCAAAACTGGGTCGTCAAGTGATCACCATGGATAACCATCGATTTGTTGGTCACGTTGGCTGGCGACAAGATAGACAAACGTTCGACGGTATTAGCTTTGATTATCAAGCATCAGAAAAATTATCGTTGAAGTACGCCTATATAACGCAACGAAATCGAATTTTTGCTGATGCTAAAGATATCGATTCAAAAGATCATTTAATCAATGCCAGTTACAAAACAGGTGCAGGAACGGTAACTGCGTATAGCTATCTACTAGAAATTGATAATGATATTGACAATGCCCTTGATACATACGGAATACGCTTTAATGGTGCGAGTAAGTTCGACAGTCAAAAATTCACGTATTCATTCGACTATGCATTACAAGATACTGAGAGTGCAGGAACGAGCTTTTCCAGTCATTATTTATCTGCTGAACTTGGCACACATGTATCAGGTTTAGGCTTAAAAGTTGGTTATGAACTACTTGGTTCTGATGAAGGTATGTATGGCTTTTCTACACCATTAGCGACATTACATAAGTTTAATGGTTGGTCGGATCAATTTTTAACAACGCCAAAAGAAGGGTTAACTGATTTATATGCCAGTCTTAGTGGTAAGGTGTTGGAAGGGAAGTGGGCGGTTATTTATCATAATTTTAATGCCGATAAAGCAAGTGATACAGTTGATGATTTTGGTTCCGAAATCAATGCGGTTTATACTAAGAAGTTTTCGAAGCATTATACTGCTGGAATCAAATATTCAGCTTATTCAGCCGGTGATGTAGCAACAGGCAAAGTAGATACGGATAAACTTTGGTTATGGATCAGCGCTAAATTTTAATGAATTTTAACCAATATATTTAGCTAATAAGCCGAAAATAAACTTTAGGTTTTAAAAAGTGATAATGTATTCTTTATCACTTTTTTTTAGATAATTTTTAAAGCGACTACTTTATTTAGTGTGGTGGAGGCTAGTTTTTTAAAAACTTACTCTCAGAATGTTTGATAATTCGTTATACTGAAGGTCTTAAGTTGTTATTTATCTCGAGTAGGTCGTTTTCGTTGATGGAAAAATCAATTCTTTTTCATACCATTTACCCACATAAAACCAGTAAAGTTTGGGTGGTGTTTATCCACGGTGCGGGTGGTAGTTCTGCTATTTGGTTTAGGCAAATCAGAGCATATCAGAAAAAATATAATATTCTTCTGTTAGATCTTCGCGGACATGGAAAATCAACTAACTTAGTGAAATCGTTTGTCGATAATAATTATTCTTTCAATCGTGTTTCAGAAGACATTATTGATGTTTTGGACTATAACCAGATCAAACATGCACACTTTGTCGGGATATCATTAGGTACTATCATCATACGTAACATAGCTGAAATAGCCCCAGATTATGTTTCAAGTATGGTGCTTGGTGGGGCTATTACTCGCTTTAATACTCGCAGTAACTCGTTGGTTCATTTAGGTAATGCTTTTAAATATTGTGTGCCGTATATGTGGTTATATCGGTTATTTGCTTTTATTATGATGCCGAAAAAACGTCATAAAGAGTCGCGATTATTGTTCGTTAGAGAAGCGAAACGGTTGTGCCAAAAAGAGTTTCTTCGCTGGTTTAAACTAGCCATGGAAGTAAATCCTTTAATGCAATACTTTAAAGAAAAGGAAATCGATATACCTATTTTGTATATTATGGGTAAAGAAGATCATATGTTTCTTGGCCCCGTCAAAGACATGGTTAAACAGCATAAAAATAGTTTATTGCACACTATTCAACGTTGTGGACATGTATGTAACGTTGAAAATCCGGCAGCCTTTAATGAGCATTCCATTGCGTTTATCGATCAGCAAAGTTAGTGATAATCAGTTGATTTTATCGCTCAGTTAATATCCCACGGATGATAATAAAGGGATTCTAACTGAGCGATTTATAAACGAATTAGCGTTTGTTTATTCAATATTTACTCTAATAATTTTATTGGTGCTACTTTGATGAATTAGTAAATCGCCATCGCGAGTAGCACGCATATGTCTGATAATACCGGCATATACTTTGCCTGAAGGAATTGCCCAACTTTGAAATGTTTCAGTTGTTGGGTCAAATTTAACCAAGGCATCTGGTCGCATACCTGATTCATTATACCAAACCATATTATCTATGACGGCTATTGCATAAGGGTGAGATTTGCTGCCACTAGGTGATGGCCATTCCTTTATTTCATCTGTGTAAGGGTTATACCGCCCCAATTTTCCTTGTGATGAATTGACATACCAAATCATGCCATCACTGGCGATATCTAAACGTCTGACACGCGTTGCTTCATTTGGTAACATCACGTCAGTTAATTTCATGGTGTTGGGGTTAACTTTGACTAAACAGTTTCTACCGTTACAAGCCACCCAAGGCGTACCATTTCTATCTATTTTAATACCATAAGGTTTTGAGCGAGGTGCATTCATGGTGACAAGTTTTATATCGCCACTCTCAGGGTTTAATCGGCCAATCATATTACTGTGTTGTAAGGTAAACCATAATATGCCTTTATCGTCAAAGATCGCGGTGTGAGGATCTTTAGCATTTTCATCCGGCATTTTATATTCTGTGATCTTTTTGGAGTTAATATCTAATTTGCCAACACTGCCGTTTTTATTGCCTGTATACCAAATATTACCAGCCTGATCTGTGGTAACTGAATGGGGCATGGCGTTATCTGGCAAAAAGTATTCATTCATTTCACCTGTTTTGGGATTAATTTGACCAATTAAATTTGCCCGTTGACCCGCCCACCAAATAGTCCCGTCATCGGCCTCGATAGGGTCACGTGATCGTTGACCTAAAGTAGGCGTTTGCCATTGAGTAAAGCTAATTTTTGTATCACCACCGAGGAGAGTCGGGGTACGTAAGGTATTTGGCGAGTAATGTGTTGCTAAATAGTTAAAAATTTTCTGTTCAATTTTCGGTTGGTTTGATAAATCAATCATGGTGCGGGTTAAGAGTTTCCAATCCTTAACACTGTAACCAGAGCTGCGAGTGATCATATTGATGCGATGGCAGCTGGTACAATATTGCTCAACTAACGCCTTACCTTTCAACTGTTCGTTATCTTCAATAAGTTCTAGTCCCAATGCTTGATTAACGCTAGCTACCCCAATTAAATATGCAATACCAGACAAAAACGATTTTAATAAAATACGAATACGCATGGAAACTCTCCTAGTAAAATTGAACATTTATTCAAGCTTATTCAATGGTCGTTGAAGTTTCAATGAAAGTTGAAAAATTTCAATCGAATGAATATTGAGCAGCAATTTACATATCATTTTCGCTTTCTTTATTAGGAATGATTTTTTAAGTGTTGGGTTGGAAGTCTTTACCCGTTAATACCCCTAAAGCATGAGACGAGGATTATGTTCAAAAATGTTTACTTCCATGTCAAACCAGACATGTTTAGAAACACCTTTAACGGATCTCGGTTATTGTAACGGTCATTGGCATAGTTTATTCTCAATAATTACTGAATGCGCCTATGGCGTTTTTTTAAGGCCAAATTTTAAAGGCTAATTACTTAGAGAGGTATCAATGCGATTCACTATTTTAAGCCGGAAACTCTTATTAAGCGTTTCTAGTGCTGCGATGTTAGGCATAGCAGCCACACCAGCAATAGCTGACGATCATGGAAAGACAATGGCCAATGCCAAAAATAAAGTTGCAGCAATGAAAGAAAAAGGCGCAGCCGTAATAAACAATAGTATATTGCAAACTTGGCAAGGACCTTATGATGGTGTTCCTGCTTGGGATAAAATTAACGTTGCTGATTTTCCAGGTGCCTTTCAAGCGGTTATGGAAAGAGTTAAATCAGAAATTAATGTAATTCGCGATAATCCTGCACCAGCAACTTTTGAAAATTTTACCTTACCAATGGAACTTGCTGGCAGCGTCGCAGATGAAGTGTTCTCTATTTGGGGGGTACATTCTAGCAATTTATCCAATGAAGAAGTGCGTAAGATTCAAGGGGAATGGATGCCGAAAGTATCCGCATTTTTTAATGAGTTAACGCTTGACCCTAAGTTACTTGAAAAAACGAAAACGGTTTATGACAACAGAAAAACAGCGAATTTAAATGCGCAACAGTTGCGTTTAGTTGAACGTAACTACGAACAACTTGTACGTAATGGCGCGTTACTTAAAGGCGAAGAAAAAGAAAAGCTTATTGCGCTTAATACTGAGTTAGCAAAAGCCTTTAACGAATTTTCAAATAAAGTATTAGCAGATGAAGAAACCTATATTTATTTGACTGATAAAGCTGATTTAGCAGGATTACCTGAAAGTTTTATTTCATCTATTAAAGGTGCTGCACAAGCACAAGGTAAAAAAGGTTGGGCACTGAAAAATACTCGTTCAGTTATGCAACCTTTCTTACAAAACTCAACCAGACGTGATTTACGCGAGAAAGTATATAATGCCTATATTAATCGTGGTGATAATGGTGATGCTAACGATACAAATGCCACTATCGCGAAAATTTTAAAGTTACGTGCTGAGCGCGCTAAAGTGTTAGGTTTTAAAACTCACGCTCATTATCGCATGGCCGATACAATGGCGAAAGAGCCAGAAGCTGCCATGGACTTAATGATGAAAGTTTGGCCTGCTGCAATTGGTCGTGTAAAAGAAGAAGTGGCTGACATGCAGAAAGTGGCAGATGCTGAAGGCGCAAATATTACCATCGCCCCTTGGGATTATCGCTTTTATGCGGAAAAAGTCCGTAAAGCAAAATATGACTTAGATGAAGCGGAAATTAAACCTTACTTTAAGCTGGATAACATGGTGAATGCGATGTTTGATGCGGCAGGTAAGCTATATGGTATGTCATTTAAAGAGAATACGGGTGATGTGCCTGTTTTTGATCCAGAAGTGCGCACGTTTGAGGTAAAACGAGGTGATAAAGTCATTGGACTTTTCTACCTTGATAATTTTGCCAGAGAGGGGAAACGCTCCGGTGCTTGGATGACAACTTACCGTAGTCAGCATGATTTAGGCGGTAAAAACCGTTATGTGTTAGCGTCAAATAACAATAACTTTGTTAAAGGCGGTAAAGGTCAACCTACACTTATCAGTCTTGATGATGCGTCAACCCTGTTCCATGAGTTTGGTCATGCGTTACATTACTTAAACTATGACATTACTTACCCAGGTTTAGGTGGCACACCAAGAGATTTCGTGGAATATCCTAGTCAAGTAAATGAAAACTGGTTACTGACTCGTTACATTTTAGATAATTACGCAAAACATGCTGAAACGGGTGAGCCAATGCCGCAAGCATTAGTGGATAAAATCAATAAATCTAAAACCTTTAATGAAGGGTTTGCGACCGTTGAATATTTATCCTCAGCTATTGTCGATATGATGTTGCACAATCGCGAAGAGCCGGTTACTGATCCAGATGCCTTTGAGCGTGAAACCTTGAATAAAATTAATATGCCAAAAGAGATTGTTATGCGTCATCGTTTGCCACACTTCAATCACTTGTTCTCTTCTGATTCATACTCAGCAGGCTATTACAGCTATTTATGGTCTGAAACTATGGATGCAGATACATGGGCAGCGTTTGAAGAAGCAGGCAATGTATGGGATAAAGAAACCGCTGAACGTTTCCGCTCTGTGATATTAGCGACAGGTAACGAAACAGATCGTAAAGAAGCGTATCGTAAATTCCGTGGTCGTGACCCTGAAGTTAAGTATATCTTGAAAAAACGTGGCTTTCCTGTGCCAAATGAAAGTAAATAACTTTATTAGAAACGGTTTTGATTAATGCCGTTAACCACTAAGTTTAAAGGAGCGATTATTCGCTCCTTTTTTATATGTGTCATGAATGTCAATTCATCTCGATTTTTACTTTTGATAGTTATTGCGAAATAGGTGCAAGAAATAAGATTTCAGCATGTTAATCTTGCCTGCTAAGGTATACAGCATAGCAGGGTAACCTTAACCGCGTTTTTTTGAATTAATTTAGGCACTATTGTGAGTGAGTAATGGCAAATGAAGGCTTTTAAAAAAGCGGTACTTTAAATGAATCGGCCTAGTTATTCTATTTTAACCAACGGGTTAAAACTTCTTCCAATTTATTCGGGTTAACAGGTTTCGAAATAAAATCGTCCATTCCCACAGCAATACATTTAGCTTGATCTCCTTTCATTGAGTTTGCTGTCATCGCGACGATTGGAATTTTTCTATTAAGTACTTCTGAGTGCTCTTCTCGTATCTTTTTCGTTGCATCATAACCATCCATTATTGGCATTTGGCAGTCCATTAACACTAAATCAAACGGTAACGTTTTTAAAGACGTTAACGCTTCTTTGCCATTTGCTGCTAGATCAACTTGTATGCCGAATTTTTCCAGTAAGCCTTGCGCTACTCTTTGATTGATGGCGTTATCTTCAACAACGAGTACTCTTGCCTGAAATTGAGGAATTTGATGAGCAGTTAAATGGTTCGTCAGCTTTTTATCAGAAGCATGCACACCCGACACTTTTTTCAGTGTTTTATACAAAATTGTTTCATCAATTGGTTTATTTAAATAACCATTAAAGCCAATAGCTTTGAGTGTATCGGTTTCGCCTCTCAGCCCTTGAGAAGTCAGCATTACTAGGCGTGTATCTGCCAAATTTTTATTGTGTTTAATGGCTTTCCCTAACTGAGCACCATCCATTTCAGGCATTTGCATATCTAAAATAGCGATTTGGAATGGAGAGCCTTGTTCTGCCGCTTCATTAAGCATTATTAAGGCATTTTTACCTGAATCAACAGCGCTGTTTTTTGCCTGCCATTTATTTAATAATTGTGTTAATAAAGTTCTGTTTGTTAAGTTGTCATCGACGATTAAGATTTTTTGATTTTGTAAGCTAACTAAAGTTTCTTTAGATACAGTGGAGTTGGCATTTTCAACATTTAATGTGAACCAAAATGTTGAGCCTTTTCCTGGGCTGCTTTTTACACCAATTTCTCCACCCATCAGTTCAACTAATTGTTTACTGATAGTTAAACCTAACCCTGTGCCACCAAACTTGCGAGTCGTTGAATTGTCTGCTTGACTAAACCTTTCAAAAAGGTGGTGCTGTTTCTCTTTACTGATCCCTATGCCAGTATCTTTAATTTCAAAGCATAATTTAGTTCGTTGCTTTGACTGTTCAACGACCTGACAAAATACAGAAACTTCACCTTTGTCAGTAAATTTAATAGCATTACTGATTAAATTATTGAGTATTTGTCTGATACGACCAGGGTCCGCGATATAAGACTGCTTGGACATGCTATTGCCAGGGCAGATAAAGTCCAGGCCTTTATCGTGAGCCTGAAAAGCAATACTGCTACCAAGTTCATGTAATAATAAGCCTAAATTAAATTCAAGTGGTTCAAGATCTAACATACCCGCTTCAATTTTGGAGAAATCTAGAATATCGTTAATGATAATTAATAAAGATTCAGCACTGTATTTTACGGTCAAAGCAAAGTTAATTTGTTCTTGGGTTAATTCGGTATCAAGTAAAAGGTTGGTCATTCCTATTACGCCATTCATTGGTGTACGGATCTCGTGACTCATGTTTGCTAAAAATTCATTTTTCGACTCATTTGCAACTTCCGCTTGTTTTTTTGCTTCAGCTAAACGTGATATGGCTTCTTTTTGATGGGTAATGTCTGTTCGTACTGAAATGTAACCGGTCAGTTTATTTTCATTGTTGTAGAAAGGCACTATAGTTGTATCAACCCAAAAGCGTTCGCCAGCTTTAGTTTTATTGCAAATTTCACCATTCCAATGACCACCTTTTGAAACAATCAAGTACATGCCGCGCCAAAAGGAAGAAGGGTGCTGCCCCGACTTTAGTAAACTATGATTTCTACCTATTAGTTCTTGTTGAGTATAGCCACTAACCGCGCAAAACTTGTCGTTTGCATAGACTATATTTCCTTTGATATCTGAAACTGAAACGAGCGAATGTACGTCCATTGCTTTTTTCTGAGCGGCTAAATCACGTTGTGTCGCAATTAATTGTTGTTCATGTTTTTGACGAATAGACACTTCTTTTTTTAGCCGTTGGTTCATTCGATAAAAGAAGAAAATAACCACGATTAAAAAGACGAGGATTGGCAGCGACCAAAAAAGAATCGTCGTGATATTTGCACCTGATTGCACATGAATAGATAACCAATTATTTGCGATGGCGGCACGTTGCTTTTCTGACATGGATAAAAACGTTTTATTTAAAATAGGGATCAGAGGTTCAAGCCCTTTACGAACCGCCATGGTTAACTCAAGTCTGTATGGGGTAAATGCCGTGATGATAATATCGTTGATTTTATTTTTATTGATTTGATAATTAATAGCGGCAATAGAGTCCATAAAGGCATCTATTTTCCCCGTTTGCAATAGCTTTAATCCTTCTTCAACAGATTTAACACTGACTAATTCTATATTAGGATACTGTTGTTGAATAAGTTCGTCATAGACATAATCGGTGATTAACCCAAGTTTTTTACCGGCTAGTGAGCTTAGACTTTCGGCATAAAACGCATTCGCTTTACTGACTAGTACCAAGGATATTTCAAAATAAGGGTTTGTAAAGTTGATGTTTTTAGCTCTTTCGTCAGTATAAAAAATAGCCGGCATTACATCTATTTTACCTTGTTTAAACTCGTCAAAAGCTTGTGACCAAGACAACTTTTTTTGAGGAGATAAATTTACTTTAAGAAGAGATTCAGCATGCTTGATATAATCAGCTGAAATACCACTGTAGTTACCTTTATTATCATAAAATTCAAAAGGGGCCCAATTTACGTCAACTCCTAAACTGAATTGGTTATTTTCAGATAACCATCGGTTTTCTTCATCGGTTAATAATGGAACATGCGGTAATGAATCAAAAAATGGCTTTAGGGTAGGGAACCACTGCTTTTCTAACGCCACGACTTTTTCGACGGGAATACTGTCGATGCCTTTATTTATTTTTGATAATAATGTTGGTTGTCCTTTTGCTATTAAGCCATAAACATTGTTAGATAATATTACTTCATCTGAAATAACGAAAACGCCACTAACCCCCATTTTTGCTAATTCTGCCATGGCATGGGGTAATTCAGCGATAACACCTTGAACTTCATTGTTGGTATCAGCTAATAAGCGGGTGATCGCCTGATTAAAGTTTTCGTGTTGAACAAAGTCAATATTGGGATATTTCTTTTGCACATAAGCTTCTTGAAAACTCAGGCGTTTAGTTGATATTTTTATTCCATCAAGTTCACTGAGTTTCGTGGATTTATCAAAAGTTCTTTTGTAAATAACGCCGGTCTGAACATTATGAATAGGTGAAGTAAAGTCTAACCACTGTTCTCGCTCATTATTTTTAAATAACCCTGCGTGCAAGGTGTTTTTTTGTTTGGTTAATTGCAAACCTTCTTCAAGAGAAAGCAATGATATTTTAATCGGGATATTGTTAGTTGTTGCCCATAATTGCCAAAACTCAACATACAGCCCACTTGGAGAGCCATTGGGTAACCTAAAACTAAAAGGAAAATTGTTTTCTAGGGCAATGATATGTAAAGGAATATTGTCTTTGTTTGTTTCTTCTTCTGCTAATACGTTAAGGCTGCATAAATAGGCAGCAATGAAAAAACAATAGAGGTAAGTTCTTAAATTCATAATACTCATATTAGTATAACTAAAGACAATAGTTTATTTTTAGTTTGTTTTTTAATGTATTAGCTATATTTTTAACATAAGTTTAATGTGAAAAACATAATTTAAATTTTTATCATTAGTGCGATTTGAAGGTAAGACAAAAAGAAAACTGTGATGCCTTTGTTATTTTTTAGTGTTATTCGAGGTTATATTTTTCAGTCCAATTTAATATAAAAAAATGACGTGAAGCTATAAAGCGTATGATAAAATTGGCGCATACTGTTAAGTTAAAAAGAAAAATGATCACAGATGTCGACTCAGGAATTATTAACGCCAATTTTATCTTTTCTAAAATGTCCAACCCCGCAAGCGTGGATTGATGAAGCGATAAAGAAAGAAAATTTAGCCATAATTTTAATTGATCACTTAATTTGTGAGCTAAAAGTCTAGGTGTGCAGACAAGTATTTTGATTCTTCTAAGATAGAATAAAAGAAGGGGATATAAATTGGGTTGATTGTGTAACTCACTACACAATTTTTTAACGCTACGCTAAAATTGTTCGCTCGTAAAAGATAATTGTGTACTCAATTATCTTGAAACAGTCCTCCCTCTATTATTCGACAATTCCGCCTTTAGTTTTTCGTTGGTAATAACAAGTTCGCTGATCATATTTGATAACTTGTTGAACTGTTCTTCGTCATTCTTATTAAGTGACTCAGTTAGGTTTTGAATGGTTTGTTGCCAGACATTAAATTCAGCAGGGTTATTTGACGGCGGGACTATACCTGCTTTCAAACAATCAGCTTTTGATTTGTTTATTGCAGAGTAAAATTGTTTAACCGTTTGATGTTTAGCTTTGGAACCCTTAACTCCTCGCTTGAGTTGAATGCCTTTACTTTTTAAGTGTTCAGCATAGCTATCTTGGAGTTGACTTAATTTTTGTCTACCTCCCGTAATATCTCGCGCGCATAATTTGTTTAAATTTGTACCTGATTTGTTTGTCCATGCCTTTGTAGGAACTATAAGTGCATGAATATGTGGCGATTTTTCATCAAAGTGGGCGAGCACGGTTGTGCAGTTTTCACCATAAGTTTCAAGCAGCCAGCTTGTAGATTCTTTAAGCCATTGTCTTAAATTGGCCTTTGCATTTTTTTTATAGCTACCGTCTTCGTTCATCAAAAATTCAGGCGAGAATGCTAAAACATACTCAATGGCAAGCACACCGTTTTTTCGCAATTTAGTTATCCCTTTCTTAAGCAGAAGCTCTTTAACTCCTTGCAATGGGTTTGAATGCCCATGCAAAACTTTATTAAGCTTTGTACGGGCAGGGTTAGCATTTTCGGTCGGCTGTGTTCTCAACCAATGTGCTGACATCGCAGCTAAATCTGCAAAGTTTTTGATTTTAAGTGTTCGTAAAATGGCACTACTGACTTTACTCATGAGTGTTTCCTAATAAGCAATTTAAACTTAGAACTTGCTTTTTCAATCAACTCTGACTGTTGAGCTTCGTACCCAAAGTCATCACAAGTAGACTCTTGTGCACACCAAAGTTTGATTTTTGCTTCTAAAACAAGCTCTCTATAAAATGACTCATAGCTATTTAAAGGCATCAACATAGCATCGAGCTCTTCACACTCTACAAACCATGAATCAAAACAAGTTTCATCTTCAATGTTTTTAGCAATTAACGAATAAGGAGCACACACTTCATCACTATCTTCATCGAATTCAAGCTGAAGTGAATCCACAAAGGCAACTTTTTTACCAACTTGTTTTCCATTGGGCAGGGCTACATGCAAATAGAATATTGTGCCGCTTTCAAATTTAACCGGCTTTAAATCGAATAACCTTCGTTTGGTGATCTCAATGTTTACTTTGGAATTGCTCATAATGAATACTCCGTGGTTTAATATGCTATAAATATTGTTGTATCTAGCTATTAATCCTGTATTGGTGTTAATCACTAGATAAATATATATTATCATCATTTTTTCGAAAGCATTTTTAATCGACAAAATATATAGCCCTAACCACAACAACTTGATAAATTACATCCCATAAAAATTAATTACCTATACGCTTTTTGATTATCTCGCCCAACCATCATAAATAAGCGTTAATACACGGAAGAACACACCAACATGACTCAAATCACTCTCCAGCAATTAGAATCTTTCCTTTGGGAAACTGCCGACATTTTACGTGGCAACATGGATGCCTCAGAATTCAAAGATTATATTTTCGGTATGATGTTTTTAAAACGCCTTTCAGACTCATTTGATGAAGAAGAAGAAAAGGTTATCGCCTATTACATGCAAAAAGGCAAAACCGAGGCTCAGGCGAAAGAACTCGCGCAAGATGAAGATGAATACGATAGCACCTTTTTTATCCCTGAAAATGCCCGTTGGAGCGTTCTTAAAGATTTAAAACACGATATTGGCGCAGAGCTTAACAAAGCCACTGAAGCCATTGAAGAGCACAACAGCTCGCTTGAAGGTGTATTAGTTAGTATTGATTTCAACATCAAAAACAAATTATCAGATACCAAGCTACGAGATTTACTTTCACACTTTAACCAACACCGTTTACGTAATAGTGATTTTGAACGTCCTGATTTATTAGGTACGGCTTACGAATACCTGATTAAAATGTTTGCCGACTCTGCTGGTAAAAAAGGCGGTGAATTCTATACCCCAAGTGAAGTGGTGCAGTTATTAGTGGCATTACTTAAGCCCCATGCTGGTATGCGTATTTACGATCCAACAGCAGGTTCAGGCGGTATGTTAGTACAAACACGTAATTACCTTGAATCGCATGGTGAAAATGCCGCTAACTTATCCCTTGCAGGGCAAGAGATGAACCTAAATACGTGGGCAATTTGTAAAATGAATATGTTTCTTCATGGCGTATTCAGTGCAGATATTCGCAAAGGTGACACCTTACGTGACCCACAGCACACAGAACATGGTCAACTAATGACCTTTGACCGTGTTATCGCCAACCCTCCATTTAGCCTTAAAAAGTGGGGTAAAGACGAGTGTGATAAAGACGGCTTTGGACGTTTCCCCTACGGCACACCACCAAAAGATGCTGGCGATTTAGCCTTTGTTCAACACATGGTTGCCTCAATTAATGACGAAGGCATGGCTGGTATTGTTATGCCCCACGGTGTGTTATTCCGAGGGGCTAGCGAAAAAGCCATTCGCCAAGGGTTATTAGAAGATGATTTATTAGAAGCGGTTGTTGGCTTACCGTCAGGATTATTCTACGGAACTGGTATTCCTGCTTGTTTGCTTATCATCAATAAAAATAAAGCAGCGATACGTAAAAACAAAGTTTTATTCATCAATTCAGAATTAGAATTTGAAGAAGGTAAAAACCAAAACAAACTGCGCCTACAAGACATTGAAAAAATCATCGCCACATTCAATGAATACCAAGACATAAAACGTTACGCCAAAGTTGTAGAACTTAGCGAAATTCAAGAAAACGATTTCAACCTAAATATCAGACGCTACGCAGATACTTCACCACCACCAGAAATTTTTGATGTTCGTGCAATCTTGCATGGCGGTATTCCAGTGCGAGAAGTTGAAAATGATTATATCCAAGAAGCGATTTTAAAAGGGTTTGATGTAACAACGGTATTTGATAAGCAGGATGAAAATTACTTTGTATTTAAAGCGGAAATTACCAGCAAAGAGTTAATCAGAACGGTTGTTGAACAGAGTGTTGGTGAAAGCTTTGAAGCGGCTGTAATCACCCAATTAGAGCGTTGGTGGGACAAATACCAAGTATCATTGCATCAGCTTGATGACCAAGTAGCCAGTGCAGAAGTTGAAATGAAAAGTTACCTAAAGGAATTGGGTTATGAGTAATCTAGTACCTGATGGGTGGGAAACTTCAAACATCAATAAAACTTGCGATGTACTGGACTCAAAGAGAATCCCTTTAAATTCACAAGAAAGAGCATTGAGAAAAGGCGATTACCCTTATTATGGAGCCAATGGTGTTCAAGGATATATTGACGATTATATTTTTGAAGGTGAACATGTTCTTTTAGCTGAAGATGGTGGTAACTTTGATCAGTGGCAAAATAGACCAATATCTTATTTAGTATCAGGAAAGTTTTGGGTTAATAACCATGCTCATATTTTAAAAGCAAAACAAGAGCATGAAACTAAATTTATTCATTACAGTTTAGTACATAAAAACATTCTAAAACATATAAATGGCGGCACTAGAGCAAAACTTAATCAAGCAGATATGCGAGATATTAGTATTTTGCTTCCACCCCTCCCCGAACAACAAAAAATAGCCAAAATCCTTACCTCTGTTGATGAAGTGATTGAAAAAACACAAGCACAAATCGACAAGTTAAAAGACTTAAAAACAGGCATGATGCAAGAGCTACTAACCAACGGCATCGGACATACTGAATTCAAAGACTCACCTGTCGGCAGAATCCCTGCTGAGTGGCAGGTTAAAAAGGTGGGTGATGTTACCGAAGTTATAGACCCTCAACCAGACCATAGAACTCCAGCGGAAGTCGAAGGTGGTATACCCTATGTTGGTCTAGGCGATATAGATAAAGCTGGAAAGATTAACTTTTCTGGAGCGAGAAAAGTTTCTCAAGCTGCATATAATAAACAATGCAAAGGCTTTGATATACATAAGAAAGCCTTTATTTTTGGAAAGATAGGTACGATAGGGAATCCAAGTATCTTGCCTGATAAGCGGTTTTATTGTTTATCTGCAAATGTAGTTTTGATAACTACATCAAACCTTTTGAATATGCGGTATTTATTTCAAATATTTTCTAGTGATGTGATTAACAATCAAGTTTTGATGCAAACCAATACAACTAGCCAGCCAGCTTTAGGGATTAAAAAAGTTAGAGACTTTTTGATACCAATGCCAAAAGATGAAAGTGAAAAGAAAAAAATCATTGGTGCTTTGCGATCCATTGATGAAAAAATTGATGCCGTTAGTAAAAAGTTAACTGCCAATAAAAGAACTAAAAAGGCACTTATGCGAGACCTACTCACAGGCACAGTAAGAGTTAATGTAGATGGATGAAAATAGCGTGATTGATTCAGGTTTTGAGTCTTTGAGGGTTGGGAGTATGCACCATAACCTTAATCAGATAGTTCAATTTCATAATCATGTTCATGGCTTTTTTAACACTAATCTTACTAGCTCACAACAAGATGAAGAGTTATCTCAAAAAGAGAAAATTTTACTTAAATTAGAGTATGAAACGCATTTACCTAACAATTTAAGGCAGTCGGTATTCTTAATGATGTTTGGTCATCTAGAAGAACACCTGTACCTTGCATGGTGCAGTAATGGGCGAAATATAGAAGAAAAAAATGATAGTGCTGATGGCATTAAAAAGTTCAAAAGACTCTTCACCAACCTTGGGGTGGAGTTAAAAACAGACCAAGACTATCAGCTCATTGTTGATGCGTATAAAGTTAGAAGTGCCTTTATACACACTGCTGGAAGAGTAGACTTCATAAAAAAATCAGAAGAGCTTGAAAGTGTAGTCAGTAAGCACCATAAGTTTTTTGAAATTACCAACAAGCGTGTCAACTTAACAAATGTAGGAATACTTAATTTTAATCGTTCTGTTGCTGCATTCACCGAAAAAGTTACCAGAGCAGCAATAAGGAAATAAAAATGAATCAGGATGAGTTAAACAAGGTAGAGCTACCAGCAATTGAGCAACTTAAAGAGTTAGGTTGGACATATATTCATGGAGCCGAGCTTAACCCCGACTCTTTACACGCTGAAGGCTCAGGCGCACGAGCTTATTTGCGTGATGTCGTGTTGGTTGAACAGTTAAATTCCGCTATTAAGCGCATTAATCCTTGGATCAGCGATGAAAACTTAAAGAAGGTTTCTCGTGAATTAACCCATCCTAATTTTGCTGGTTTAATGGAATACAACCACGCAATTTATCAAACTTTAGTTAACTATCAATCAGTAGAGCAAGACTTAGGTAAAGGTCGTAAAGGGCAAACCGTTAAAATTATTGATTTTGATAATTTAGAAAATAATGAATTTGTTTGCACGAACCAATTTAAAGTTGAAGGGGCTAATCAAAAAATAATTCCCGATATCGTTTGTTTTGTTAATGGTTTGCCGCTGGCAATTATTGAATGTAAATCGCCTTACATTACTAGCCCTATGAGTGAGGGCATCAACCAATTAAGACGTTACGCTAATCTACGCCATCCACATGATGATGAAGGTGCTGAAAAGCTGTTTTGGTATAACCAGTTGATGGTTTCTAGCTGTCGCGACCAAGCCAAAGTCGGCACTATTAGTTCAAGCTCACAGCATTATGGTGACTGGAAAGATGCTTATCCGTATACCGATGATGATTTAGCTGGCGAAGACACAACCGCACAACAACGCTTACTGGCTGGCATGTTCAACAAAGTTGGCTTTTTAGATTTACTGCAAAATTTTGTTATTTATGAAACCGTTGATGGCAGATTAATTAAAAAGGTGGCGCGCTATCAGCAATACCGAGCGGTAAACAAAGTTATTGAACGCTTAAAAACGGGTGAAACTCGAAAGGATAAATCAGGCGTTGTTTGGCATACCCAAGGCTCAGGTAAGTCACTTACTATGGTTATGCTTGCCGTTAAAATGCGAAGAGACCCTGAGCTTCAGCAATATAAACTGGTATTCATTACTGACCGCACTCAACTTGATGAGCAGCTATCATCAACCTTTCGTGATGCTCAAGGTGAAACCGTATATAACGCTTCATCAGTAGCAAAACTTCGTGAGTTACTAAAAAAAGACTCATCTGATTTAGTAACGGCTATGGTGCAAAAATTCCAAGATGCTGAGAAAGAAGCTGCTAACGGTGGCTTAGATAAAGCTTTCACCGACTTAAATCCAAGCGAAAAAATTATAGTACTTGCCGATGAAGCTCACCGTACTCAATTCGGTGGTTTGGCTATGGTTATTAATGCTGCTTTACCTAACGCACCCAAAATTGGTTTTACAGGAACCCCATTACTTAAAACCCAAAAAATGGGGCAAGCCTTTGGTGGCTATATCGACCAGTACAAAATTAATGAAGCCGTAGAAGATGGCGCAACAGTACCTATTTTGTACGAAGGCAGAGAAGTGATTACCGATGTTTCCAGTCAATCACTTGATTCATTATTTGAAGAGTACTTTTCTGATTACACCAAAGAAGAACAGCGTGAAATTAAGAAGAAATATGGCGTTGAACGTGCGGTGCGTGAAGCACCAGCGCGTATCCGTTGGGTTTGTATAGATTTATTAAAACATTACCGAGAGCATATTCAACCCGATGGTTTTAAAGCCATGATAGTTACAGGTAGCCGCCATGCTGCTGCACTATACAAGCAAACACTTGATGAATTAGGTGCGCCACCGTCAGAGGTGATTATTTCGGGCGATCATAATGATGAAGCCTATTTAGCTAGGTACACCGATAAAGTCGCTCAGAAAAAAGCGATTGATGATTTCCCTAAACCATTAAGTGAGAATCCAACCGCGTTCTTAATCGTAAAAGATATGCTGCTCACAGGTTTCGACTCTCCCGTAGCTCAAGTTATGTATATAGACCGAAAACTGCAAGACCATACGCTTATGCAAGCCATAGCGCGTGTTAACCGCACATACAAAGGTAAAACATGTGGTTTTGTCGTTGATTATTATGGCTTGTCTCAGCACTTAACTGATGCACTGGATATGTTCACCAGTGATGATGTTGAAGGCACAATTCAATCGCTTAAAGATGAAATACCTAAGCTAAAAGCCACTCATACCGTTGCCATGAGCTTTTTTAAAGAAGTACTAGTAAATGGTAAACCAAGCACTGATGTTGATGACTATGTGTTGGCGTTAAAAGACGAAGATATAAGAGCACAGTTTGAAATTGCCTTTAAACGCTTTGCGAAACAAATGAATGTAATTTTGCCAGACAAAGCAGCTTCACCATTCGTTAAAGACTTAACCTTTTTAGGCAAAGTGCTAAACGCTGCTAGAGTACGTTATCGTGAAGAAGGTTTAGATTTATCAGGTGTTGGTGAAAAGGTTCGTCAGTTAGTTGATGAACATATTATCAGCACAGGTGTAGACCCTAAAATACCGCCTGTTGATTTGTTAGCGGCTAACTTTAAAGAAAAACTGAAAGAAGTTAAATCAACCGAATCAAAAGCGTCTGAAGTTGAAAGTGCTATTAAGCACCATATTACCGTTAACCTTGAAGAAGACCCTGAATACTACAAGTCACTTAGTTTAAGACTTCGAGATATTATTGTTAAAAACGCTGGTAATTGGGAACGTCAGCTAGAGCTGTTGCTAGAGATGGTAGATAACATTGAAGGTGAGCATCAACAAGCAGCACAAGACGTTGGTTTATCTGAAACTGAATATGCGTTTTATAACATCCTAACTGCTGAAGTATCACAAGTTGCCGAAAGTTCTGGTGATTATGTGGTTGACGATAGCGTTATGGAAGAAGTGAAAAGTACCACACAAACCTTAGTTAACACCTTTGATGAAGCCACTGAAATTGTTGATTTCTTTAACAAGCAAGATGAAGTTAAACGAATGAAGAAAGAAATTAAACGCGCCATTGTTGACCAATCATTTGGTGAACCTAGCTTAGTTAAGGTTGTTCAAGAGCGTTTTATGGAACTTGGCAAAACTAAATTTAACAAGCGTTAGGTCTGAGTATGTTAATTTTTAGTGTGCTAATTTTGAGTAGTAAATAAATGTCACCAACAAATCAGGTTACATCCAAAGTAAGTGAATACATCGACAGCAATGGCATTGTTGCTGAGATTAAACGCACCAACCGCACTAAGTCAGCTACTATTACTGTGGAACAAGGTAAGGTTTGCGTAGTTGTGCCTCGCCAATTAGAGCATGAACGTATAACCAAATTGCTTAAAGATAAGAACCGCTGGATTAAAGAAAAAATAGCACTGCATCGTGAAGCTCAACCTAAAAGCACAAAGCAGTTTGTATCAGGCGAGAGCTTTTCATACCTTGGACGTAACTATCGTTTAAAGGTGCATCGTGGTAATTACCAACCAATAAAACTCAGTCACGGACGATTTACTATCACCTTACGTGCTGGCGCAGATAATCCAGACTTAATTCAAGATTCACTGCTTAGTTGGTATAAGCAACATGCAGAACTCAAATTTAACGAGAAAGCAAAACGTTACAGTAAAATGATGGGCGTTAAATTTAACTCTGTTGGTTTAAAAACGTATAAAAGCCGTTGGGGAAGTTGCAGCGTTGAAGGTGATATAACTTTCAACTGGAAAATTATTATGGCTCCAAACCGTATTGTTGATTATGTGGTGCTTCATGAGCTTTGCCATTTAATTCACCATGACCATTCACCTAAATTTTGGCGAGAAGTTGAACGTATCATGCCAAATTATGCTGAGTGTAAAGATTGGTTGAAACAACAAGGTGATAGCTTATCGTTGTAATTATTAGCATACAGCTCAAAAACAGAAACAGAAACCCCCACGTCTATAGACGTGGGGGTTTCTGTTTCTGTTTTTATAATTATGGTTATTAGGTAACTAGAAAAACCTGTTTCGACTTCCCGTTTACCTTTGTCGCTACCAAATTTTTCTCAGAAAGTACCTTAACAGCTCGGTAGATAGCTTGTTTACTTGCATCTTTATCTTGATTAAATGTTTTCATAAACATTTCAATCAGATCGGTTTGAGGCATATTTTTAGTTTGCGCTGAAGATAATTGGGCTAGCAACCAATCTGCGTTTTGCTGCCCTTTTGATAGCTTCTTGGGGGGAGTAGGTTTTTTACCTTCGGAAACACTCGGTCTGGATATGGAAAGAGTATCTATTTTTTCACCGAATTCATCAAATAATCCCAAATCATGTTTCTCAAGGGACATCTCAAAAAAGTACTCAGTTGAAGCATCTTTGTGCTTGTCGATTGAAATAGTGGTTTTCAACTGCAATTTTTCATTTCGTTTAGCAATAAGTATAAAGTCAGAATTCGCAAAAAGAGCACCACTTCCTCGGTAGCTCCCACCTCTATTATTATGATGTACATTTAAAATAGTTACGTTGTGCTTTGTTGAAAAGTCAGTACAAGCATTTAAATACACAGCAACGTCTGCCGCACTGTTTTCATCCATTCCCGCTACGCATTGAGAATAAGTATCAAGAATAACTAAGCCTGCTTTGAGGCCTTGCCTATCCTCCTCTTCAGAAATTAAAGCGGATAACATTTGAGCTTCGTCAGCTAGTTTTAGGTTGATCGGTCTTTGAATAACAATAAGTTGCTCACCAACTTCACCATATTTTTCTGATTCAGCTTTTATTCGCTTTGGTATGCTTCCTCCACCTTCCGCGGCTATTAAAAAAACCAACTTTTGCTTTGGAACCTTTAGATCTCCAAAGTTTCTTCCTGTAGCAATGCATGCTGCAACTGCCACAGAAATAAATGATTTAAATGATTGTGAGTCACCAATCAAGAATCCAATAGATTGTGCTGGTAGGATTCTTTGCACGAGCCAAGAAGTTGAGTGTTCATAGCCTTCATGCCCGTAGGAGATAAATTTTCTTATTTTATCAAGAAGAAGCTTCCTGTTGGATTTGCTAATGTTACATGATTTATTCTCAGGATGAATAAGTTTACCAGCTTCTCTGTTGCTATTGAGCATGGATTGTTCATTTTGAGTTGATATTTCAGTTGAGCTGAGTTTTTTTCTTGTGGAGGTAGGCTTGTCATTATCTGAAAATATGAGCTCAAAACTCATTTGCCTAAAATTCCTTTTCGTGGCCTTTGTTGTATGTGATTTCCCTGTAACTTCCATCATAACGTCGCTCCTTCATTAAATTCGACGTACCTTATTGTGACTCATTTAAAGGCAAAGCAATTTTTATTTTTCTATTTACCCTGTATTTTTTGTGTTTTTAATTTAACTATCTGAATATATATGAAAAATAATTTAAAACTTTTGCTTTTTATTACTTGAATTAGCATTTTCTTCCTACCTAAATAGATCTATGTGGTAACATTCACTTAAATTTATTTTGAGTGATACTTCTGTGCAAGATTCGACATTATTAGCTCCTATTTTGGACTTCCTAAAATGCAATACACCAAAAGAGTGGGTGCAGGAAGCCGTTAAACCTGAAAATTTTTCAATGTTGCTTTTGGACCACTTAATATGTGAATTGAAAGCTTCGCAGAGTGCAATGTACTTAATTCGTAAATATGCAGTTGATAAAGAAAGTGGTGATGCCTTATTAGAATGGTTACAACCATTTGAGCAGTTTATTTACAAACGTGAAGGGAATTGGCGAGATCTTGCTGCAAGGAATAAATTAACTAAATCTATTATCCCTAAACCTACTTCACCTTATGGACAAGAACTGATTGATAAAATGGTTTTGCTTATTAAAGAAGAATTGCATCATTTTTATCAAGTTTTAGAAATGATGGATTATTATAGTGTTGAGTATCAAAGTATAGCACCATCAAGATATGCGAAAGGGATGCTTAAACATGTTAAAACACATGAACCAGATACATTGATCGATAAGCTTATATGCGGAGCATATATTGAGGCTAGGTCTTGTGAACGTTTTGCTAAATTAGCACCTCATGTCGATAAAAAACTAGGCGAGTTTTATATTTCCCTATTACGCTCAGAAGCTCGTCATTATCAAGATTATTTAGAATTGGCGCAATCCATTTCAGATGTTGATATTACTGAAAAGGTTGAACTTTTTGGTAAAGTTGAAGCTGAATTAATTAGTACACCAGATGAAGACTTTAAGTTTCATAGTGGTGTACCAAGTAATTGAATGTTTGCTTTTACTGAGCAAGCATTTTGAAAGTGTCAGCGACTGTTACATTTCCACCTTTCTTAATGCTCTCAATCGAGTCGACATAAAGATCCTGCAATTTTTCAAGAAAGCCTTCAGCCCTTTTATCAACTGTGCGAGATTTAACTAAAAGCTTTTCAGCCGTTAGTCCTTCAGTTGGCAATAGCTGTGTGCAACCATTGATTTGGTAGCGATATTGACAGAGCTTTCTTGAGTAGCCTTTATATTTAAGTGTTCGAACTCCTTTGTATGAAAGCTCATCATTTTTCAAAGTGATTTTAAAGCCAATCTTATGTAGAGCAATATTTAGCTTGATCGGATCATTCGAAAGTTTAAATATTTCTTTAGAAATTTCCATGTTAAAGCCAGTATCTACTTGGGCTTTGATTTTACGAATTTCAGCCTCCATTTCCTTAATTTTTCTTGACGATGATTGCATTAAATCAAGCATGACCTCAAGCTCATCACCATTTTTGTTATAGTGATCATACTGTTTACGAGCTTTGCTAAATTTTAATTTTTCTTGTTTCAACAACTCCTCCAATTTATTCAATGAGTTGTTAGCTTCATCATCTTTGTTTTTGATAGTTAACTCGCTCAATACTTGATGATATACATAGTATGAAAAATAATGATCTGCGATTGAGTATGGAAATGTGGCTGCGGCATCACATCCTGATTTATCTTTGCCCTTTCTTTGCTTATTACTGCATCTAAGAAGCGGTAAACTTTTCCCAGACTGTTGAATAGACATCCCTTTGCCACAATGTCCACATTCAATTAGGCCACTCAAAGGCCAGTGTCGGTCAGGTTGAACGTTCTTGAATAAACGTTCCCTATTTGTTTTTTGTGCTTGATAGAATATTTCATCAGATACGGCACGTTCAAATACCTTGTTTCCACGCCATAATCCGATACAACTCATACTCTTGATGCAACGAATGACGGTAGTTGCCTGCATCTTTTGGATTGGCTCAAAATCAGGGTATTTATGCTGTAATGTTCTAAGGATCAGGGTTTGTCCCTTTCCTTCTAAATAAAGCGTGAACATATCTTTTACAGCAACACTAAATTGATTAAGCTTTCCTTCAGTGTCCAACCAAAAATGCTTCCTTATTCTAGGAGTTACTCCTTTCGAGGCTTCAACACGTTTTTTAGCATGACTTGCTTTAGCCTTATCGCTACGCCATTTTGAATCTTTATAAGCCGCTTCTATCTCAACAATCAGTTTAATCCTTGTTGCCATATCATTAATTGACGATGGGGGATACTCACTACCACATCTGACGGTAACAATTGTGATATTGGCATCCCATATCTTCCTGATAAGCTCTTCTGCTTTATCGATATTTTGACGAGTTAATCGAGAGAAATGTTCTACTAAAATGAGTGAGCCTTTCTCAATATTTCCTTTTTCGATTTGTTCAACAAGTCTACCAAGCGCCCCTTTTTCTAGATGATGACCTTTGAATCCAGATAGAGCTTCATCAATAAGTCGTTCCTCAACAATAACGTCAGGGTGTCTAGATAACCAAGCTTCCTGAGCTTCTGTTTGTCTGTATAACGAGCTATTGTCCTTTTGTCTGTCTGAGCTGAATCGTTGATATAGGTATGCTTTTTTTGTCTGTGTCATTGGTATAACCTCCTTGTTTAGTTACGATTAACTTATCATAAAAAAACGCGATGTTAGTTTTAGGGTGAAATTAGGTGTATGCACATATAAACATTTTGTGAGTTAAAGGCTGCGCAAAGTGCAATGTTTTTAATTCGTAAATATGCGGTTGATAAAGAAAGTGCGAACGCCTTGTTAGCGTGGCTTGAACCTTTTGAGACGTTTATTTATAAACGGGAAGGGGATTGGCGGGAATTACCATTGAAAAACAAATTAACCAAAGCGGTGATCCCAAAGTCAGATTCAAAATACGGTCAAGATCTCATCGATAAAATGGTGGTGTTAATCAAAGAAGAGTTACATCATTTTTATCAAGTGTTAGAAATTATGGATGAGTATGGTGTTGAATATAGAAGTATTACGCCATGTCGCTACGCAAAAGGCATGCTGCGCAATGTGAAAACTTTTGAGCCTGACGCATTAGTTGACAAGTTAATCGTCGGCGCTTTTATCGAAGCGCGTTCTTGTGAGCGGTTTGCAATGTTAGCACCGCATGTTGATAAACGATTAGGAGATTTTTATCTCTCTTTATTGCGCAGTGAAGCAAGACATTATCAAGATTATTTAACTTTAGCAGAAGAAATATCAGGACAAGATATTTCTGAACGCATACAATTTTTTGCGGAAATAGAAGCCGATTTAATTTCTTCTCCAGACAATGATTTTAAGTTTCATAGTGGTTCACCTGCTTGAACTTTGCCACATGTTCGCATTTTTTCTCAGTTCTGTTTATTATCTTAAAGGATTGAACAGAACCACTTGCCTTTTTACCGCTGATATAAAAATAAAATAGGGAATGAATACATGAAAATAGCACTAACCTTAGTTGCATTAGGTCTCTTAACAGCCTGCCAGCCTAATTCTACCTCACAAGACACTAGCAAAGCTTCAACTGCCAAGGAAATATCAAGCATTGAGGAAGTTTCGCTTTCGGAAAGTGAACGTTTAAATGAATGGTTTGCCGTTAAATATGAAGAAAGTTTGCAAATGAGCCCAATGATGTTGACGTTTTTAGGGCGAAAAGAAAAGTATGATCAAGTTGATGATATGTCAGAAGCGGCAGAAAAAAAGCAACTAGAGTGGCAAGCACAAACGGTAAAAGATTTAAAAAGTCAGTTTGATTTTGAAAAGTTAGATGATGAAGCTAAAACTTCTTATGGCGTTTGGGTACACCAATATGAGCAAGCGTTAGCGGGTCAGAAATACAATCATAATCAATATATATTCACCCAGTTTAATGGTATTCAAGCATTTGCCGCACAATTTCTGATCAATTTTCATAAGGTAGAAAATGAACAAGATATGATTGCGTATAATAAGCGTATATCTGGCGTGGCCAAGGCAATTGAACAATTATTGTCTCGAGCTAAAGTCAATGCTAGTCAAGGTGTTAGGCCTCCTCGTTTTGCCTATCAAGGAGTCATTGAGCAATCAAATAATTTAATTGATGGTGCACCTTTTGTCGAAAGTGATAATGATGTGCCTTTATGGGCTGATGCGCAAAGAAAAATTGCTAGTTTAGTTGCTAGTAACAAGATAGATGATAAACGTGCTGCAGAACTTAAAGAGCAAGCAAAATCAGCATTAAATAATAGTTTCTTGCCAAGTTATCAAGCACTTATTGCTTGGTTCAAAAAAGATATAGCTAATACCGATGCTATCGCAAAAGGGGTGTCGAGTCAGCCTAATGGTGATGACTTTTATAATTTCATGTTAAAAGCTTCAACGACGACCGACTTAACTTCTGATGAAATTCATAGTTTAGGGCTCTCAGAAGTTGCTCGTATTACAACTGAAATGAATGCAATTAAAGACAAAGTAGCTTTTGAAGGTGACTTACAAGCATTTTTTACTTTTATCAAAACCGATGAACAATTTTTCTTCTCAAATACCGATGAAGGAAGGATGGGGTATATCAGTGAAACAGAAGCACACTTAAATGAAATTAATAAGCAGCTTCCTAAATTCTTTGGTATTTTGCCTAAAGCTGATTTAGTGGTTAAACGTGTTGAAGCATTTAGAGAGCAAGACGGAGCCGCTCAACATTATTTCCCTGGCACACCTGATGGTTCTCGTCCCGGCGTTTATTACGCGCACTTATCAGACATGAGTGCCATGCCAAAGAATGAAATGGAAGGTGTGGCATATCATGAGGGGAACCCAGGACACCATATGCAAGTTTCTATTGCTCAAGAATTAACATCTGTGCCGCAATTTAGAACACAAGCTAACTTTACTGCTTATAGTGAAGGCTGGGGGTTGTATGCTGAGCTGTTAGCAAAAGAAATGGGCGGCTATCAAGACCCTTATTCTGATTTTGGCCGATTAGTCAATGAAATGTGGCGTGCGGTAAGGTTAGTTGTTGATACGGGCTTACATGCCAAAGGTTGGACAGAAGAGCAAGCCGTTAATTATTTTAAAGAGAAAACACCCATTGCAGAAGAAGCGATTATTTCTGAGGTAAGACGTTATCTTGTTCTGCCGGGCCAAGCAACGTCCTATAAAATTGGTATGTTAAAAATAATGGAATTAAGAGCGATTGCTGAAAAAACGTTAGGTGATAAGTTCGATATCAGAGGATTTCACGATACGGTGTTAGGTGGTGGAGCTATGCCATTATCGGCATTGGAGCTACGTGTTTCCAATTGGATCGATAGCATGAAAACAAGCTGATTTTATTGTTAACTTGGTAAATGAATCATACGATTACTTGTGATTTCATAGCTAAATGTAAAAAAGTCAGCTTAATTGCTGACTTTTTTGTTGCGATAATTAACCGTGTTTTGCATTAACACCTATAAAACTACACAACAGTTTCTTCCCGCGTGTTTCGCTTGATAGAGCGCAGAATCAGCCACTTCAAATACTGACTTCCAATTTTGATATTCTTGATATTCAGCGATACCAGCTGAGATGGAAATAGAGGGTAAATAGGTATTCGAATTTTTCTTCTTTAATTTTAAATTTGTAATAGCAATTCGAATTTTCTCGGCAATGTTTCTAGCTTCTTCTTTAGTTTTATTAGCTAATACCACCATAAACTCTTCACCACCAAAGCGCACAGCAAAGTCATCTGCACTAATATGTTCTTCAATGGTAGTGGCAACTCTTTGAATGACTTTATCACCAATAGTATGCCCGAAATCATCATTGAATTTCTTGAAATGATCAATATCAATTGAAACAGAACTATGTGTGCTTTCAAGTGTTAAATCTTTCAGTTTTTCTTCGCAGCCTCGACGATTGTATAACCCCGTAAGTGAGTCTCGCATGGCTTCTTCTCGAGAGGCTTTTAATTGTGACTTCAATTGATTCACTTGCTTATAAGTTTTTTCAAGCTCACAGGCCAGCTCGCTATGCTGTTGTTGGGAATCTATTAAAGTGGAATTGATAAAATTCACTAGCGGTTTTAATGAATTGGCTTGATCAGAATTTGCGAGTACGCGATCCGCTTTTTTGAAATTTTTGGTGATTTGTTCGCCATTTATCGCTTGGCGCTCTAACTGTTCTATTGTAGATGTTAAAGTGTTTTCAAAAGGGGTAAAAAATACTTTTTCAACATCTTCAGAATTTGAAAAAAACTCGAGAAAGATTGATTCAATAAATACGGCGTCTAATGAGCCATTCCAACTGATATATTCATCAAGTAAAAGATTCATTTTTTCATCTTTTTTCGATAAATAATAATAAATGACTGAAAAATTTATTGGTGTAGGCGCCACTTCATAATTACTGAGGAACTTAATTGTTTCTTCACTAAGTTTGACAGCAGAGGGATAAGTATCTTGAGTATTCATTTCTCTTCCTTAAAAATAACTCTAACTTTGGCAACAAACGATAAAATTATTACCGATAACAGTTAACATTGATAAGCGACAACCAAACTCTATAAAAATGATTGAACGGATCATTTACATTGTTGGTAAGGAAGAATGGATACTATGAGTAATGCTAAGTATGAGCGTAACTTCCTTATATACTCGTTTTGCTATTAATTAATTTTTAACAACTCACTAACTTACTAATAGCATTTTTATAGTCTAGATGAATTTTGTCGTTAGGTAAATTATACTTTTGTATAAAAATGAAAAGCTTGTGCGTTTAGGTTGTATGTACAACAGGATACGCCTTATTGTGAATCATTTCGTCTTTATAATGGGTTATACAACAGTTCTTTTTTTTGAGGTGTTACTTTAAGCCAAGCCCCTTGTTCGTACCAATCACCAAGAACAATTCTTTGAGCTGGGAGACTATTAGCGGTTAGTTGATGCGTGTCAGGTCGGTGGGTATGTCCATGGATCAACACTTGAGATTGATATTGCTCTAGGCATGTCACTACTTCTGATTCAGTAACATCCATAATATCTTGTGATTTTATCGCGGTAGCGGCAGCGCTTTGCGAACGGTAGTTTTCTGCTATTTTTCTTCGCACAAACAAGGGTAAACTTTTAATGATTGCTTGCCACCACCATGAACGGGACTTTCTTCGAAATGCTTGATAGTCGACATCTCGTGTGCATAAAGTATCACCATGCATGATAACTACGGGTTCACCATATAAATCGATTAAAGCGACTTCCGGTAAAAGCGTCATGCCTGACATTTTCGCGTAGCGTTTTCCTAACAAGAAATCGCGATTACCATGTATGTAAAAAATAGGAATATTTTTATCGGCAAGGCTTTTTAGGGCGGCAGCAATTTCATGAATAAAATCGCTCGTATCATCATCGCCAATCCAATATTCAAATAAATCGCCGAGAATATATAAAGCTTCAGCGTTTACCGCTTCGTTTTTTAAAAATGATAAAAAACAGGCCGTAATATCAGGCCTGTTTTGTGCTAAATGTAAATCAGCTATGAAATAAGTCACGGCTGATTTATCAGGTGTTGTCATGATACTTATTCTACAATCGTGCTTTCAATCAGAATTTCTTCTTTTGGTACGTCATCATGATGACCTAAACGACCAGTATCAACTAAGGTCATTTTATCAACGATATCCATGCCTTCTACCACTTCACCAAAAACACAGTAACCCCAACCTTGTACAGACTCGTTTTTAAAATCTAAAAAGTTATTATCCACTAAGTTTATAAAAAATTGAGCCGATGCTGAATGTGGATCTTGTGTACGAGCCATCGCTAACGTACCACGTTTATTGCTTAAACCATTACTTGCTTCGTTCTCAATCGATTCACGGGTTTCTTTTTCGCCCATACCTGATGAAAACCCACCGCCTTGCGCCATAAAGCCTTTGATCACTCTATGGAAAATAGTGCCGTTGTAAAAGCCATCTTCAGCATATTGTTGAAAGTTTTTAGCGGTGTTAGGGGCTTTGTCAAAATCTAATTCAATTTTGATATCACCTAGTGTCGTTTTAAATGTGATCATTTTAATGTACTCATAAGAAATAATGTGAGAATTGTAACCTAAAGCAAGAATCTGTAAAGGGAAGTGATGACCATAGTTAATAGTTCGGGTACAATTATCGAAAATTTTATCTCATATTATTCTTTTCAATTCGGAGTCAGACAACCTCATGTTACAGATATACAATACTTTAACCCGTAAAAAGGAAGTTTTTACACCAATTCTACCCGGTAAAGTAGGTTTGTATGTTTGTGGTTGTACTGTTTATGACTTATGTCATATTGGTCACGCGAGAACTTATATTAGTTTTGATAATATTGCCCGTTATTTGCGTTTTTCTGGTTACGACGTTAATTACATTCGAAATATAACGGATGTTGAAGATAAAATTATCAATCGTGCCATTGAAAATAATGAAACAACCGAGCAATTAACTGAACGTACCATTGCTGCAATGCATGAGGATTTTGATGCATTAAATATGGCTCGCCCTAATCTTGAGCCGCGCGTGACAACTCATATGCCAGAGATCATTGAAATGATCGAAACGTTAATCGCCAAAAAACATGCTTACATTGCTGGCGATAATGAACAAGGCGATGTGTTATTTGATGTTTCAAGCTATGCAGATTACGGCAAACTCAGTGGCCAAAATTTAGAGCAACTACAATCAGGTTCTCGTGTTGAAGTCGATGAAACAAAACGTAATCCCATGGATTTTGTTTTATGGAAATCGGCAAAACCAGAAGAGCCAAGTTGGGATTCTCCATGGGGAGCTGGTCGTCCCGGTTGGCACATCGAATGTTCGGCAATGAATGCCAAAGTGTTAGGTAAACATTTCGATATTCATGGTGGTGGCTCAGATTTACAATTCCCGCATCACGAAAATGAAGTAGCACAAAGTTGTTGTGCACTTGATACCCCTTACGTGAATTATTGGATTCACACGGGGATGGTGCAGGTTGACCAAGAGAAAATGTCTAAATCGTTAAATAATTTTTTTACGATAAGAGAAGTT
Organism: Thalassotalea castellviae; assembly: GCF_031846185.1. Lineage (NCBI taxonomy): Bacteria > Pseudomonadati > Pseudomonadota > Gammaproteobacteria > Alteromonadales > Colwelliaceae > Thalassotalea > Thalassotalea castellviae. The sequence goes on along the minus strand of NZ_JAVRIF010000001.1, from coordinate 796,188 downwards.
TTGTCAAAGTATGATCCAGAAACCACGCGTTTTTTCTTAACCACAGGGCAATATCGTAGCCAGCTGAATTATTCAACTGAAAATTTGGAGCAAGCACGTGCGTCAGTCGAAAGGATTTATACAGCATTACGCGATGTTTCCGTGATTGAAAATTTTGCATTAGATAAAAATAATACTTATGTGAAGAATTTTTGTAAGGCAATGGATGATGATTTTAATACTCCGGAAGCATTAGCCGTGTTATTTGAGTTATCGAAAGAGTTGAATGTTGCTAAACAAAATCAAGATGATAATACTGTTGAATTAGCGTCATTGTTAAAAGGTTTAGGTGGTTTATTAGGATTACTACAATTAGATCCTGCTAGCTTTCTTCAAGGCGGTGGTGATAATGATGAGGTTGCAGAAATTGAAGCCTTAATTAAGCAGCGAAATGATGCCAGAGCTAATAAAGATTGGGCTAGCGCTGATGATGCGCGCGATAAACTAAAAGCGTTGAACGTTATTTTAGAAGACAGCGCAGGAAAAACCACCTGGCGTAAAGCGTAGTCATTATTTATTGAAGGTTAATTATAAGTAATAAAAAACCAGCAATATGCTGGTTTTTTTATGAGGTTAATTTAGATTTAGTGGCGGCGACTAACTATGGAATTTTTCACAAGCTATTAACGTGTTTTCAATTAAGCTAGCTACTGTCATCGGGCCAACACCTCCTGGAACTGGGGTAATAAAAGAGGCTCTTTCTTTCGCGACATCAAAATCAACATCACCAACTAGTTTTCCATTGTCTAAACGATTAATACCGACATCGATAACAATTGCACCTTCTTTTATCCATTCGCCAGGGATGAATTTAGGTTTACCGACGGCAACCACGATTAAATCAGCATTACGTACTTTTTCTTCTAAGTTTTTAGTGAAACGATGTGTCGTAGTAATGGTGCAACCAGCCAATAATAATTCTAAGGTCATCGGGCGGCCAACAATATTTGATGCACCAATGACTAGAGCGTCTAAACCATGAGGCTTCACTCCGGTTGATTGAATTAACGTCATAATGCCTTTAGGCGTACAAGGTCTTAATCCTGGTAAACGCAAGGCAAGCTTGCCAACATTAGAAGGATGAAAACCATCAACATCTTTATTGGGAGCAATATGCTCAATCACTAAATTTGCATCTAAACCAACAGGTAGGGGGAGTTGTACAAGAATTCCGTCAATCTCATCATCATTATTTAATGTGGATACAAGATCTAATAACTCTGCTTCTGTTGTAGATGCCGGCAAATCATAAGACCGAGAAACAAAACCTACTTCTTCACAAGCGCGACGTTTGCTGCCGACATACACTTCTGAAGCAGGATCACTACCGACTAAAATAACGGCTAAACCCGGAGCTCTTAAACCTTGTGCTACTCGTGCACTAACTTTTTCTTTAACCGAAGTTCTTAATTGTTGAGCGATGGCTTTGCCATCAATAAGTGATGCAGTCATAATTCCTAAGGTGTCGATATGAAAAAACAACGCATTTTCTCATAAATTCAATCGTAGGTGTAGGTGAATTTTTTGATATGTTATAGATATTGGTTATCATCTTTGTGGTAAAAGTTAATTCGTCTATTATTTAGTTGTTAGTATTAATAATAACCAAATAGTTTCACGATAAGTAAAGGTTGCTGTAAAAGTGAGCGAACGGACATTTATTTGTAAAAAACGTTTGACGCAGAACAGCCAACTAGGTAATATCCGCACCCGTTGAAAGCAAGCATGTTTTAAAGTTTGTGATTATACGAATGTCGGTGATTAGCGCAGCTTGGTAGCGCACTTGGTTTGGGTCCAAGGGGTCGCAAGTTCGAATCTTGCATCACCGACCACTTTCTTTTTTTATAAAAAGTTGAAAGTAACCTGTTATAAGGTACTGTGCGCCCTTAGCTCAGCTGGATAGAGCAACGCCCTTCTAAGGCGTGGGTCAAAGGTTCGAATCCTTTAGGGCGTGCCATATAACACAGGCGTGCCAAAGAAATTATGGTGGCTATAGCTCAGTTGGTAGAGCCCCGGATTGTGATTCCGGTTGTCGTGGGTTCAAGTCCCATTAGCCACCCCATTTTTCTTCTACCTTCGATGAAAAATAGAATATATCGGTGATTAGCGCAGCTTGGTAGCGCACTTGGTTTGGGTCCAAGGGGTCGCAAGTTCGAATCTTGCATCACCGACCACTTCTACAAAGTTTATCTCAACATTATCCTGATTAAATACAATAGATTTGCCATTCTAGATGAGAACTTGCGAAGCAAGTCAACAAAATTGTCTGGAACAATTTTGCACGCGTAGCGTCCCGAAGGGCGAAGTACAGGATGTACGAAGTCATCTTGCATCACCGACCACTTCTACAAAGTTTATCTCAACATTATCCTGATTAAATACAATAGATTTACCATTCTAGATGAGAACTTGCGAAGCAAGTCAACAAAATTGTCTGGAACAATTTTGCACGCATAGCGTCCCGAAGGGCGAAGTACAGAATGTACGAAGTCATCTTGCATCACCGACCACTTCTACAAAAATTGATAATGCGTATAGAAACGTCCGTAATTACTAAACAGAGACTGGATGATAAAAACATCCTACTTTTACAACTAACGCGAATACCTTATATAAAGCTTAGGAAAGAAAAAATATCATAATTTTTCAATCTTTTTATCGAGATATCGATTTTTTTTACGGGTTTCTGAAAATTAATTGCATTCCCCCCTCGACTCTTGTTGAAACCACCGCTATAATTTTGCGTCATTATTTTTTAATCTGAACATCTTTTATTCGCATCTTTATTTAGGAAGCGGGTTCTAAAGCTTTATTGCTAAAGGATTGCGGACATTTAATATTCTATTAATTGTTCACTATAGATAGATGCGTTATTGAAAGCGTAACAAAACGCTAAGTATTGAGGTAAGTAAATGCAAGTTTCAGTTGAGACTACACAAGGTTTGGAACGTAAATTAACTATTTCTGTTCCAGCAAATAAAATTGATGTAGAAGTGAAAAACCGTCTTCGTCAAATTGCTAAAACGCAACGAATCAATGGTTTCCGCCCTGGTAAAGTTCCACCGTCAGTTATTCAAAAACGATACGGCGCTTCTGTACGTCAGGAAATTGCTGGTGAAGTAATGCAACGTAACTTTGTTGAAGCTATCATTGCAGAAAAAATTAATCCTGCCGGTCGTCCTCAATTTGTTGCTAAAAGCAATGAAGATGGTAAAGATTTAGAATTTGAAGCAACGTTTGAAATCTACCCTGAAGTAGAAGTAAAAGATGTTGAGAAAATTAAAGTTGAACGTCCAGCGGTTGAAGTAACAGACAAAGATTTAGATGAAATGTTTGTAACGTTACAAAAGCAGCATCAAACGTGGAAAGAAAATAAGCGTAAAACTAAGAAAGGCGACAAATTAACGATTGATTTCTTAGGTCGTGTTGACGGTGAAGAATTTGAAGGCGGTAAAGCTGAAGGGTTCGAATTAGAACTTGGTTCAAATCGCATGATACCAGGTTTTGAAAAAGACATTATTGGCATGAAAGTGGGCGAAGAAAAAACGATTACAGTAACTTTCCCAGAAGATTACCATGCTGAAAACCTTAAAGGTAAAGAAGCAGAATTTGATATTAAGATCATCAAAACTGAAGGTCCGGTATTACCTAAAGTTGATGAAGATTTTGCTAAATTATTTGGTGTTGAGGAAGGTGGTGTTGAAGCACTTCGTGAAGAAGTGAAGAAAAACATGACACGTGAATTAAACCAAGCAGTTAAAGCTAAAGTTAAAGATCAAGTGATTGAAGGTTTACTTGAAGCTAATGACGTTGAATTACCTAGCGCTCTAGTTGCTCAAGAAGTTGATGTATTACGTCAACAAGCGATGCAACGTTTTGCGGGTCAAATGGATCCTAAAAACATGCCTGAACTTCCAGCCGATATGTTTGAAGAGCAAGCTAAACGTCGTGTAAAAGTTGGTCTTTTACTTGGTGAAGTGATCAAAACCAATGACTTGAAAGTTGATGAAGCAAAAGTAAATGAGTTGATTGAATCAGCGGCATCTGCTTATGAAGATCCTCAAGAAGTTATTGAGTACTACAAAACGAACAAAGAAATGAACCAACAAATGCAAAACGTTGCTTTAGAAGAGCAAGCTGTTGACGTATTAATTGCTTCAGCAAAAGTAAAAGATAAGAAATCTAGCTTTCAAGATGTAATGAATCCTGAAGGTAAATAAGCTATTTTCATTGACAATAGCTTAAGCAATCGCTTAAATGGCTTATATGGAAACATATGAGCCATTTTTTTATATTAAGGAAAAATAGTTGTTAACTTCTCAAAATAATTCTCAAGATCTTACGAGTATCACTGAAAGCGCATTAGTCCCTATGGTAGTTGAACAAACTGCCAAAGGAGAACGTTCTTATGATATATATTCTCGTCTTTTAAAAGAACGTGTAATTTTCTTATGTGGTCAAGTTGAAGACCATATGGCCAACTTAATTGTTGCCCAGTTGCTGTTTTTAGAATCAGAAAGTCCAGAAAAAGATATTTATTTATATATCAATTCTCCTGGTGGCTCTGTCACTGCGGGTATGGCTATTTATGATACAATGAAATTTATTCGTCCGAACGTTAGTACGGTTTGTATCGGTCAAGCGGCCAGTATGGGGGCTTTCTTATTATCCGGTGGTGAAAAAGGCAAACGTTATTGTTTACCAAATGCACGTGTGATGATTCACCAACCGCTTGGTGGCTTTCAAGGGCAAGCATCTGACTTTGAAATTCATGCCAAAGAAATTCTTTATATCAAAGAAAAAATGAATAAATTAATGGCTGAACACACAGGCCAACCCCTTAAAAAAGTTTCGGAAGATACCGATCGTGATAATTTTTTAAGTGCCGAAAGTGCTGTTGAATATGGATTAGTTGACTCCATATTAGAACAGAGACTCGACAAGTAATTAAGAAAATAATTACTTCACATTGTTATCTGTGAAATTTATGAAATACTTAACAGTATTAGTGTTTAGAATTTAAGATTAGAGGTACCGTATGACCGATATTAAAAAAGGTGACGGTGATAACGGAAAGTTATTGTATTGCTCTTTTTGTGGCAAAAGCCAACATGAAGTGCGCAAACTCATTGCAGGCCCGTCTGTATTTGTTTGTGATGAATGTGTTGAACTTTGTAACGATATTATCAGAGAAGAGATCAAAGAGATTTCACCCAAGGAAGAAAAAGAAAGTCTTCCTACGCCAGTAGAAATCAGAACCAGTTTAGATGATTACGTTATTGGCCAAGATCACGCGAAAAAAGTTTTAGCGGTTGCCGTGTATAACCACTATAAACGTTTACGTAACGGTGACTCACACAATGGGATTGAATTAAGTAAAAGTAATATCTTACTTATAGGGCCTACTGGTAGCGGTAAAACCTTATTAGCAGAAACCTTAGCAAGATTACTTGATGTGCCATTTACTATGGCTGATGCTACCACGTTAACCGAAGCGGGTTATGTCGGTGAAGATGTTGAAAACATCATTCAAAAACTATTACAAAAATGTGATTACGATGTTGAAAAAGCGCAACGTGGTATCGTTTATATTGATGAGATTGATAAAATTTCGCGTAAATCAGACAATCCATCTATTACTCGAGATGTCTCAGGTGAAGGTGTTCAACAAGCATTATTAAAATTGATTGAAGGAACCATTGCTTCCGTGCCTCCTCAAGGTGGTCGCAAGCATCCACAGCAAGAGTTTTTGCAAGTTGATACGTCGAAAATCTTATTTATTTGTGGTGGTGCATTTGCTGGCCTAGATAAAGTGGTTCAGCAACGTTGTGATGTGGGCACAGGTATTGGTTTTGGCGCTGAAGTTAAATCTTCAGATCAAGGGAAAACGTTAACAGAGCGTTTTCAAGATGTTGAACCCGAAGATTTAGTGAAATATGGTTTAATTCCAGAGTTCATCGGTCGTTTACCCGTCGTGGCTACATTAACCGAATTAGATGAAGATGCATTGATTCAAATTCTACAAGAGCCTAAAAATGCGCTGACGAAGCAATTTACTGCGCTATTTGATATGGAAGATGTTGAGTTAGAATTTAGAAAAGATGCTTTGCAGGCTATCGCGAATAAAGCCATGGTGAGAAAAACAGGGGCGCGTGGTTTACGTTCAATTGTTGAAGGGGTTTTACTTGATACAATGTACGAATTACCTTCGATGGATAATGCTGCAAAAGTTGTGATTGACGAAACGGTGATAAAAGGTGAATCAAAACCGATTATTATTTATGAAACACCGCAAGATAAAGCAGCCTCAGATAGTTAAGCACTTACCTTAAAATAAGATGTAAGCAATAAAAAGAGCCAGATTGGCTCTTTTTTTTATTCATTTGTTGAAAGATAATCTATTATCCCCATATAGATTTTAACATCATTATAATTATCTCCTATTGATTTCCAAGAGAGTACCTATGTCTGAAGAATTAGCTGAAGTAACCCATGTTGCTGAAATTCCTGTTTTAGCCTTGCGTGATGTGGTTGTTTATCCACAAATGGTGATCCCATTGTTTGTTGGACGAGAGAAATCTATTCGCTGTTTAGATATTGCGATGGAAAGTGATAAGCAAGTTTTTTTAGTGGCGCAAAAAGATGCCGCGATTGATGATCCCATTGACGACGATGTTTATCGCACCGGAACCGTTGCGACGATATTACAAATGTTAAAACTTCCTGACGGAACAGTGAAAGTCTTAGTTGAAGGCGTTCGCCGTGCTGAAATTAGTGCTTTTATTGAAACCGAAGAATATTTTACTGCCGCGATTGATTATTTATCACTTGAATCAGCGGATGTTGAGCATATTGAAATTTTAGTTCGTTCAGCTATTTCTCAGTTTGAAGGCTACGTAAAACTAAACAAAAAAATCCCACCAGAAGTTTTAACGTCATTGTCAGGTATTGAAGATCCTGAGCAATTGGCAGATACCATGGCTGCTCATATGCCATTAAAACTGGCAGAAAAACAAAAAGTTCTAGAGATAAAAAATGTCGCAGAACGTTTAGAGCATTTAATGGCTTTAATGGAAGGTGAAATAGACTTATTACAAGTTGAGAAAAAAATTCGTACTCGTGTTAAAAAGCAAATGGAAAAAAGCCAACGTGAGTATTACCTGAATGAGCAAATGAAAGCTATTCAAAAAGAGTTAGGCGACGATGAAGAAGGCTCTAATGAAGCTGAGCAAATCGAGAAACAAATTGATGAAGCTCAAATGCCAAAAGAAGCGAAGGAAAAAACCTTAGCCGAATTGAAAAAGTTAAAAATGATGTCGCCGATGTCCGCGGAAGCAACGGTTGTTCGATCATATATTGACTGGATGATCAGTGTTCCATGGAAAAAACGTAGCAAACTTAAACGTAACTTAAAACTTGCTGAAGAAGTACTAGAAACTGATCATTATGGTTTAGAAAAAGTAAAAGAGCGCATTTTGGAGTACTTGGCGGTACAACAACGCGTTTCACAATTAAAAGGACCCATTCTTTGTTTAGTTGGGCCTCCTGGTGTTGGTAAAACTTCTTTGGGTCAATCAATTGCCAAATCTACTGGCCGTAAATATGTTCGTATGGCGTTAGGTGGTGTTCGTGATGAAGCGGAGATCAGAGGTCATCGACGTACGTATATTGGTTCTCTTCCTGGTAAATTGATCCAAAAAATTGCCAAAGCGGGGGTTAAAAACCCATTATTTTTATTAGATGAAATTGATAAAATGGCATCTGATATGCGTGGCGATCCTGCATCTGCATTACTTGAAGTATTAGATCCTGAACAAAATAGCAGCTTTAACGACCATTATTTGGAAGTTGATTACGATTTATCGGACGTAATGTTCGTTGCTACGTCAAACAGTATGGAAATTCCTGGACCATTGCTTGACCGTATGGAAGTGATCCGCTTATCAGGTTATACCGAAGACGAAAAACTTAATATTGCTAAGCGTCATTTACTTACCAAACAAATTGAACGTAACGGCTTAAAAGCAAAAGAAATCGAGATTGAAGATAGTGCAATCATTGGCATTATTCGATACTACACTCGAGAAGCAGGTGTTCGTAGTTTAGAGCGTGAGGTTTCAAAACTATGTCGAAAAGCGGTCAAAGCCATCTTACTCGATAAAACATTGAAGAAAATTACCATAAATCAAGACAACTTGTCTGAATATCTTGGTGTACAACGTTTTGATTATGGCAAAGCTGATGATGAAAATAGGGTTGGTTTAGTAACAGGATTAGCTTGGACTTCTGTAGGAGGTGAGCTCTTAACGATAGAAACCGCCTCTGTGCCTGGTAAAGGAAAACTGTCTTACACGGGGTCTCTAGGTGACGTAATGCAAGAGTCTATTCAAGCGGCAATGACTGTCGTGAGAAGTCGAACAGAAGCTTTACGCATTAATGATGACTTTTATGAAAAGCGTGATATTCATGTTCATGTACCTGAAGGAGCAACACCTAAAGATGGCCCAAGTGCAGGGATAGGAATGTGTACCGCGCTTGTTTCAAGTTTAACGGGAAATCCAGTCAAAGCCGATGTAGCCATGACAGGTGAAATTACATTACGTGGTGAAGTATTACCTATTGGTGGCTTGAAAGAAAAATTACTTGCTGCACATCGTGGTGGCATTAAAACGGTTGTTATTCCAAAAGATAATGAGCGAGATTTAAAAGAAATACCGGATAATGTGAAAGCGGATTTAGCTATATATCCGGTAAAATGGATAGAAGAAGTCCTAGAAATAGCCCTTGAACACCCAGTGGAAAAATTTAAATTAGCCGAGTAACCACTAAAAATAGCTGCTTTTTTGTTTAAAAAGACAAAAAAAACGAAAAAAATGCCAAAAAAATGCAATTAGGGCTTTTCAAACGCTGAAACTATGGTAAGTTAATGAAGCTTAAAGCCCTAGACCCCAATGTAGATAAGGGGTCTAGTTAAGATAAAAAAAATTGTCTGTTTTTAAATTTCTTTAACTCAGTGCTTGATGTTCAAAAAGAAGCTTGATATAAAAGTTTCTGCAGGACGCTAAAAACAGAAGATAGCGCTGAATAATAACAATTGAAGGGGAATACACTGTGAATAAATCTCAATTAATCGAGAAAATTGCTGCGGGTGCTGACATTTCTAAAGCTGCGGCTGGTCGTGCATTAGATTCATTTATTGAAGCGGTTACAGAAGAGTTAAAAAGTGGTGAGCAAGTTGCTCTAGTTGGTTTTGGTACTTTTTCAGTACGTGACCGTGCAGCGCGCACTGGTCGTAACCCACAAACTGGTGCTACTATCCAGATTGCTGCGGCGAAAATACCATCATTCAAAGCTGGTAAAGCTTTAAAAGATGCATGTAACTAATCACAGTTGCTATTAAGTATTTTTAAGACCACCTACGGGTGGTCTTTTTATTTGAAAATTAAAATTTAATAGCTGGCGATGATAAAATAACTAGTTTTTTACGATTATTGTTATCTGTTACTTCAAGGTCGGCAGTACATCTGATAAGATCGCGCGCAATAAAAATACTTTCGTTAAACACACCTAGTGTAAAGAGAAAAAGATGTTAGAAAAGATAAGAGAAAACTCTCAGGGGTTAGCGGCAAAAATTATACTTGGTTTAGTGATTTTAACCTTCGCACTTGCTGGGATTGGTAGTTATACAAATAGCGTAGATACATCCGTTGCTGAAGTGAACGGTGAAAAAATCAGTCAAGCTGATTTTGAAAAAGCCTATCAAAATCAACGTAACAGAATGGCGCAACAGTATGGCGATATGTTTGAAACACTATCAAGTGATGCAAACTATATGGCTAACTTTCGTAAAAGTGTAGTTGAAAGCCTGATTAACCAAGCGTTAGTTGATCAAGCATCGGCAGATATGTCAATTCGCGTTTCTGATGATCGCATTAAGAAAACTATCCTTGAAATGCCTGAATTTCAAGTGGAAGGTGTGTTTGATAATAACCGTTACTTAGCATTAATTAATCAAGCTGGTTTTTATCAGTCTTCTGATTTTCGTGACTATTTAAGAGTTGAAATGACGCGTCGTCAATTAACTCAAGGCTTAGTTGCCAGTGAGTTTAGCTTGCCTTATCAGGAAACACAGTTAACGGCTTTGCAAAACCAAAAGCGTGATATTCGTTTTGCGAGTATTTCAGCTAAGCAGTTTGAGCAAGGTGTTGAGGTTTCTGATGACGAAATTAATGATTACTACCTTGCAAATCAATCTCGATTTGAAAATCAAGAAAAAGTAAAAGTCGATTATATTGCCATTGATGTAAACGATATTGCTAAAACTATCAATGTTACTGACGAAGATATTAGCACTTACTATCAAGAAAATATGGCGAATTACCGTAAAGAAGTACAACGGAGAATTTCTCATATTTTAATCGAAATTTCAGATGACGAATCGGCTGCTCAAACACAAATCCAATCAATTCAAGACAAGATTGCAAAGGGTGAAGATTTTGCTCAATTAGCACAAGAGTTATCAGCAGATACGTTTAGTGGTGAAAATGGTGGTGATTTAGATTGGTTTGAAGCCGGTATTTTTGGTGACGAGTTCGATGCCGCTGTTTTAGCGATGAATGAAGTGGGCGTTGTGAGCGATGTTGTTAAATCGGATGCAGGCTTGCATTTAATTAAATTAACCGATTATCAAGCGGAAGAAGTTCAAGCGTTAGCAGATGTTAAAGATGAATTAACTGAAGCTGTTAGTAAGCAAAAAGCGCAAGATAAGTTTTTTGAATTACAACAAACAGCAGCCCAATTAAGTTTTGAAATTCCAGACAGCCTTGATGATGCAGCTAATGCTACAGGCGTAGAAGTAGCAACATCAGTATGGTTATCTCGTTTTGGCAACCCCGCTCCTTTTGATAATGCTAAGTTAATTGATGCGGCATTCTCAGATATGATCATTGAAGAGCAATTGAACTCTGACATTATTGAAGTGACTGACAGTTTAGCCGTTGTGTTGAGATTAAATGAGTATCAACCGGCACAAGTTAAACCGTTAGAAACGGTATCTGAAGAAATACGAACCTTGTTAATTGCTCAAAAAGCGAGTGATAAAGCACAAGCGATTGCAGATCAATTGTTAACAGCATTTAAAGCGGGTGAAGATATTTCAGCGCAATTAACTGAAAATGGAACAAGTTTTACTGTTAAAGCTGATGTTGCACGATACGGCAGTGACGTAGACGCTAGTATCACAAGAGAAGCGTTTAAATTACCACACCCTATTGAAGGCGCTATATCGGCAACATCCGTCAATTTATCAAACGGCGATTTGGCGATTGTAGAAGTTCAAGCGGTTAAAGCTGGTGAAAGTACATCACAAGCTAATTTTGCTGAGCAATACTCGCAACAGTTAGCGCAATTTGCTTATCAAAATTATGTTGAATCTCTAAGAGAAGAAGCAAAAATTACGCAACGAAGTGTTGTTGACACAGCAAGTCAGTACTAATTAGTTTCTCTTGGTTGAATTATGAAGGCACCTTTTGGTGCCTTTTTTGTTAGTTACTTTATCTTGTTTTGAAAAAATTGATTGGCAATGAGTTTTCAGACATTACAGACAACCACGAGAATAGCAATTTAGTGGTTACTAAAAATAAATTAGAGCGTGTAATACATCGACATTATTAAACCTATAATCTTTAAAAGAACACCATGTTCAGGTTAATTTTTAGGCAACTTAAAATGCTGATTCATAATAAGCTTTTTAGTATATTTATGTTGAGGATTCCTTAAGAGTTGTTGAGTATCACCCACTTCCAAAACACGCCCTTTACACAGCACCATCATCTTATCGCTGAAATGTCTCACAATACCTAGATTATGGGAGATCAAAATATAAGCTAAGCCCATTTGTTGTTGAAGATCGAGTAATAAATTGATCATTTGTGAGCGTAACGAAGGATCTAAGGCGGCAAGTGCCTCATCTAAAATAATTACTTGGGGCTTTAATATTATCGCCCGAGCAAGCGAAATACGTTGTTTTTGTCCACCTGAGAACATGTGAGGGTAAAAACTCATGTGCTCACCTAGAAGCCCGACTTTTTGTAACGTTTCCCTAATTAGCTTATTACGTGCTAATTCCGTTAGATCCGTGTTTAATCGTAAAGGTTCATCCAGTAATTGTTGAATGGTTAAACTAGGGTTTAACGTGGTACCAGAGTCTTGAAATATCATCCTAATATGTTGACAACGCTGTTTAAAGTTCCCATGTTGTAACCTTTGTCCGTTTAATTTGATATTGCCGGTTGTTGGCTTTTCAGCACCAACCAGTAATTTCGCTAACGTGGACTTACCTGAGGCTGTTTCACCGACAATCGCGAGGGTTTTATAGGCTTGAATTTCAAAAGATAAGGGTTCAAGTGCGGAGACCGATTTTCGGTTAAACCAAAAGCCATCTAGTTTATAAGACTTACTTAAATTACTTACTTGTAATAATGAAGTCATCTTAATAACTACCTTTTAACGAGTAATGACAACTGACTTGGTGACCGTGATAATTTTTTACGTTAGGGGCTTGCACACAAGCTTTTTGGGCTTTTGGACACCTTGGTCCTAATCGGCAACCAATCGGTAAATGTTGTAAAATTGGTATACTTCCTGGCAAGGTCATTAATCTAGACTTCATCGGAATTTGCATATTTGCTTTTGGACTACTATCAACTAACGCTCGCGTATAGGGATGATAAGGTTTATTAAAAATGTGTTGCGTTGTTCCCGCTTCTACAAACTGACCTGAATACATCACAGTGATCGTATTTGTCCAATGCGTGACGTTCTCTAAATCATGACTGATCAATAATATCGACATATTTTTTAGCTGATTTAAACTGGCGAGAAGGCGAAATATTTGATTTTGATTCGTGCTTTCCATTGCGGCTGTTGGTTCATCGGCAATTAATAAAAGTGGTCTTTTTGCTAATGCCATCGCTATCATGACTCGTTGGCATAAAGCTTCAGTTAACTGATGTGGGTAACTCTTAATACATATTTCATGATGTTTAATACCAACCTTATGCAATAAGTTCACAGCAGCGAGTTTACGTTGTTGTTTTTTTTGCCAGAAATAACCCGTGAGTTGTTCATGATCAACGGCTTCTTCAAGCTGAGCACCGATCGTGGTCGTAGGGTCCAAACACGCCATCGGCTCTTGAAATATCATCGCGACATCTTTAGAAATTATTTTCTTTCTTTCTTCTATCGATACCCGCATAAGATCGATACCGCGCCAGTGAAAACGATCAGCATCTACTTGCCATTTATCATCTAATACGCCAACAATTGCTTGAGCTAACAGTGATTTTCCAGAGCCCGATTCACCGACTAAACCTCGAACTTCACCTTCTTTCATGGTTAAACTAACCCGATCAACGGCTAAAATAGGTTTGTGCGATGTGACCAGTTTAATAGATAAGTTACGAATATCGAGTATGTTCATTAACTTTCCTTACGAGCTTTAAGTGCGTGTCTCATCCCTTCACCGACTAAGTTAGCAGCGACTACAGAAAAAAGAATGGCCAAACCAGGTAAGTAAACAGTCCATGGAGCGATATAAAATAAATCAATTCCATTGGCCAGCATAGCACCCCATTCTGGCATTGGAATAGGCGCCCCTAATCCTAAAAAGCCTAAGGTCGCAATGTCTAAAATTGCAGCAGACTGGGCTAAAGTTGCTTGGCTTATTAATTTTTCAATAATGTTAGGGAAAATTGAATAATGCAAGATTCTTAGTGAGTTAGCACCGTCTAATCGTGAAGCCAATACATAGTCTTTATTAAATTCTTCATCGACGGCATTGCGCGTGATATGAATAAACTGAGGTATTAAAACCATGACAATCGCCCACAGGGTATTATTTAAACCAGGCCCTAAAATAGCAACAATGACAATGGCTAATAATAAAGATGGTATGGATAAAATTACGTCCAGAAAATGATTTAAAAAACTTGATTTTACCCCTTTGGTAAGGGCGGATAACGACCCGATAACAACGCCTATCACTAAAGAGATTAATACCACGACAAAGCTTAAACCGAAGGTTAATGATGTACCATGTATCAAGCGGGATAACATATCTCGGCCAAGGTTGTCTGTCCCTAATAAATAACTTACATCGCCATTATCATCCCATGCGGGAGGAAGAAGTAAGCTGTCTAAGTGATTTTCTACCGGAGAGTATGGTGAAATTAAGGATGAAAATACCGCAAGAAAACACAAAAATAGAAAACAACCAAACCCTACTTTAACGACAGGGGATTGGCGAAAGTGAAACCATAATTGCATTAATGGTGATGGAAATTCTTCTTCTTGATAAATATTATCGCGGGCCACGATGAGTCTCCCGGGCAAGAGGGTTTAAAGTTGCATAAATAAAATCAGTCAATATATGAACAATAAATATAAAGCTTGATAACGCTAACAAGCCACCTTGAATCGCAGTGTAATCTCGTTGATATATACTTTCAATCAACCAACGACCAATGCCAGGCCAACTAAAAATGACTTCGGTGACCATGGCTAAAGTCACTAAATTGGCAAACTGTAAGCCAACATCTCTTATCACATTTACTAAAGCGTTTCGAATGGCATGGCGATAGATAATCTGTCGAAAAGTTAACCCTTTTGCCATTGCCGCTTTGATATAGTGAGTATCTAACACATTAAGCATCGAAGTTCTTGCTAAGCGGATAAAGATTGTTGCGGGAGCTAAAGCAACAACAAATGACGGTAAAATAATATGGCTACTAGCATTTTGAAATGCTTGCCATTTGTACGGACTATCACTTAGTAAAATATCAATAAACTGAATACCCGTGACTTGTTTTATTTCATAGAGCAAGCTGATTTGACCGGCAGAAGGTAGCCAACCCAGTTGAATGGAAAAGATAAGAATTGTCAGCAAGCCAAGCCAAAATATTGGAATGGAATAACCTAACATTGCAAATGATAAAATCAAATCATCTGTTTTTTTTCTATGATTTATTGCAGCAAAAAAACCAATCGGAATACCTGTCACCATTGCAAGAAATAAAGCGGTCATGGTTAATTCAATTGTAGCAGGTAAGTGATTTAATATTTCCCCGAAGATAGGTAATTGACTGGTCATTGAAATACCCCAGTCACCTTCAAATAATAGATTTAAGTAAATCCAATATTGAGTGATAAATGATTCATGTTTGCCGTATTGTAAAGCTACAAGTTCAATTCCAGCAGGACCAGTATTTATTTGCCCAGATATATTGATGATTTGTTCGCCAGGAAATAAGAAACTTAAACTAAAGGATAAAATGCTTAATAACAGCATAGTAAACATAAACAAGTTCAGGCGTCTTAGGGTAAAAATTAGCATATTAGTTTTTACTTACCCCGTTAAAGTCGATACCACCAAAAGCATTTAATAAAGGACCTTTTATTTTAGTTGATCTTGCTTGGAACCGTTTCGAATGAGCAATAGGCAATAAAGGTAGTTCTTCTGCGACAATATTTAATGCTTGAGAATAAAGTTGTTTTCGTTCTTTAATATTCGTTGTCAGTAAAGCTCGGTGGATAATATCATCATATTCTTCATCACACCAAAAGGTTCTGTTATTGCCGGTTTCTGCCGAAGCACAACTTAATAGTGGTTTGAAAAAGTTATCGGGATCAGGATGGTCTGCTGACCAACCAAGTAAAACAGCATGATGCTCACCTAATGCGACTCTTCTTAAAAATTCTTGCCAATTAAAACTGATAATGTTGACCGTAATACCAATTTTTTGCAGATCTGCTTGAATAAGTTTGGCCATTGTTACGGCATCTGGGTTATAAGCTCGTTGCACAGGCATTGCCCATAAATCAATCGAAAAACCATCTGGCAATCCTGCTTTTGCCAGTAATTGTTTAGCTTTAGCAATTGAATAGTTGATCACTGGAATTTTATTATCATAAGCCCAAGAAGAAGGAGGTAAAAGAGAGGTTGCTCCTTCAGCTTTAGCGTCACCAAAATACACCGTATCTAAAATTGCTTGTCGATCGATGGCGTGGGCGACAGCTTTTCTGACTAATTTATTATCAAAAGGGTATTTTGTCGTGTTAAACCCTAAATAACCAATATTAAATGCTGTTACATCGTTAAGCGCAAGTTTTGGGTTCTGTATAATTTTTTCATGAGCAATCGGGTAAGCAACAATGTCACATTCACCGGCTAACAACTTAGTGAGTCGTCCAGTATTACTGGGAGTAATATCAAAGACTAATTGTTTTAAAGTGGTATTTGTTCCCCAATACTGCTCATGAGGACTGTAGCGAATAAATGAACCTGCTCGATAATCTTTTAATTTAAAAGGTCCGGTGCCAATAGGATAAAAATCAATATTTTCCATTTGATCTTGTTTAATAAGTTGCTCCGCGTATTCTTTTGACAAGATCACGGCAAAGTCTGTGGCTAAATTTGCTAAAAATGAACTATCAGCTCTATTTAGCGTGAACCTAATGGTGTAATCATTAATACGTTCAACCGATTGAATTAAATCTGAAAAGCCAACACTTTGAAAGAAAGGGTACCTTCCTCCTGAAACTTGATGATAAAGATGTTTTTTATCTAATACCCGATTAAAACTAAAAAGAACATCATCTGCATTAAGGGGTCTTGTTGGCATAAAATAGTCTGTTTGGTGAAAATTGACATTTTTTCTGAGGTAAAAAGTTATTTTTTTATTATCACGGGTGACATGCCAAGATTTTGCCAATGACGGAGCAATACTGTTATTTTTGGTATTAAAAGTAATTAGCTGATTGTAAAGCTGTTTTGACGTTGCATCTATGGTTACGCCAGAAGTAACAAGTTGAGGATTAAATAATTCAGGCGCACCTTCACTACAATAAATTATACTATTAGCACTTAATGAGGCTTTATTTTCTGAATTGCAGGCGAATAACCCCAAAGACATCACAATGCATAGCAGATAAAAAAATTGCTTATGTGAAAAGTTAGACGTCACGATTAAATCCTTAATCTTCTTCGTTAGCACTGCTTTCTAATAAATTATATTTTTTCAAATACCCTCTTAATTGATGATAGGTCAATTCTAACGCGTCGGCTGTTTTCTTTTGATTATATTGACAATTTTCCAATGCTGATTTTATCAATTCAACTTCATAGTCTTGGGAAAGTGATTTCAGTGATAACGGAAATTCAAAACTTTGTTTCAAGCTTGTCGCTATTTTTTCTGCGGGTTCGCTGGTTGTTACAGGTTCAACGGTTGGTGCGACCAAAGGCTGACTAACCAGCCGATCTTGCGTTTTTATTCGCTTGGAAGGGCGATAAGGAGACTCGAATGGGTCAATAACTAGATCATGAACAGGTAAATGAGGATTGTTACAGCGATAGACACTACGCTCAACGACATTTTTTAATTCACGAATATTGCCTGGCCAATCATAGTCGAGCATGGCTCTTTTTGCTTTTTCGGTAAAGCCGCTAAATAATTCAAATTCTAACTCTCGTGCCATATTTATTGCGAAACTTTCGGCCAGCACCATGATATCTTCTACGCGTTCACGCAAGGGGGGTAAGGTTATAACATCAAAAGCAAGTCTGTCTAAAAGATCCGCACGAAATTCACCGGCATCTGCCATTGATGGGAGATCTTCATTGGTCGCAGCTATTAAACGTGCATTCGTTTTTATTGTGCGCGAACCACCCACGCGCTCAAATTCACCGTATTCCACCACTCGTAATAACTTTTCTTGTATTAAGCCCGAGGTATTCGCTATCTCGTCTAAAAACAATGTACCTTTATCAGCTCGTTCAAATCGTCCTTCATGGCGTTTACTCGCGCCAGTAAAAGCACCGCTTTCATAACCAAAAAGTTCACTTTCTAACAAGTTTTCATTCAATGCTGCACAATTTAGTTTTAAGTAATTTTGATCCCAACGTTTAGAGAGATAATGCAATCGAGCAGCAACTAACTCTTTACCAGTTCCACGTTCACCAATGATTAGCACAGGTTTACTAAGGGGAGCAATTTGCGAAATTTGCTCAAGAACTTCTAGAAAGTTATTGGATTGACCAATGAGATTATCTTGTTGATTGAAGCGAGACATTGTTGACCTAATTATTGGTTTATTTGGCTAACAAATAGTGTATTTTATTAAACGTATGGATGAAAGCATTTTTTAAAAATATAATAAAATTAGACAAAACAAGGTATTAGCTTTTAAATTAAAAGTGGCTCAAATCATGAATAGTATTTTTGCAGTATGAAAAATTTAAATTGAATGAGGAAGTAGTTATGGGTGTTTTTTCAAGGTTTACAGATATTATCAATTCTAATATCAATAGTTTATTAGATAAAGCAGAAGATCCTGCAAAAATGGTGCGCTTAATCATTCAGGAAATGGAAGATACCTTAGTTGAAGTGCGTTCTTCATCAGCAAAAACCTTAGCGGATAAAAAGGAACTTTCGAGACAGGCACAACGCTTTGAAAAAGATGCTGAACAATGGCAAGAAAAAGCAGAATTAGCTTTAAGTAAAGGACGGGATGATCTTGCACGAGCTGCGCTGTTAGAAAAGAAAAAATGCACTGAAAGTGCTGAGGCTTTAGTTGATGAGCTTTCTCATGTTGAAGAGCACATCGCAAAGTTGCAAGGTGAAATATCACAACTTCAAGAAAAACTAGCCGATGCTAAAGCTCGTCAAAAAGCGATAATCATGCGTGAAAAAACCGCGAGTTCTCGCTTGAAAGTGAAGAAAAATATCGACAGTGAACGTGTGAATGATGCACTAAGTCGTTTCGATAGTTACGAGCGTAAAATTGATGATATTGAAGCACAAGTTGAAGCGTATGACATGGGGAGTAAGTCACTTGCCGATGAAATTGCAGAGTTGGAAAATGATGAAAATATTGATGATGAATTAGCTCAATTAAAAGCTAAAATGAATAAAGATAAAAAATCTAAATAAGTCATTAACTAAATTCATCGAAGATCTGTAATAAGTAAGGAGAAGTATCGTGGAAGAGATTATCGTAGCCCCAGTCATTATTTTTATGTTAGTTGTCGCACCTATATGGCTGGTGCTTCATTATCGAAGTAAGCGACAAATTAGCCAAGGGTTCAGTGAAGAAGAGTACATTCAGTTGTCTGAGCTTTCTGAATTGGCTGATAAAATGACTGATAGAATCAAAACATTGGAAGCTATCCTTGATGCTGAAACGCCAGATTGGAGGAATAAAGTATGACCATTAAAGGCCGAGGTGAGTTATATCGAAACCCAAGCCAAGGTAAAATAGCTGGTGTTTGTGCCGGTTTAGCCGAATACTTTGGCTGGGAAACATGGTTAGTGCGTATTTTAGTTGTCTCAGGCGTGTTACTTGGTATGGGATGGTTTGTTGTCATTTACATAGCAGCATGGTTTATCTTAGATAAAAAAAATGCCAAAGCCGGTTCAGCACCGATAAAAGATAAAGTGAAACAAGCCGTAGTTAATGCAGCATCTGCAGCTGAGAAGGATTTTGCATCAGAATCGATTAAAGTGAAATCACGTATTTGGCAAGCGGGTGAGCCACCTAAACAAGCTTTTCATGATATCAGACGCAAATTTAATACCTTAGAACGTGAGCTTAGACAAATAGAAAAATATGTGACATCTCCCGAATTCACCGTTTCAAGAGAAATTAATAATTTATAAATTTATCGTGTATTTACCCTTCAATAAAGCGGCATTAGTCGCTTTTTTATTGTATATAGATCAGACATTTATTTATTAATTATTTCCTGTTGAACTACTGTGAAATTTATCAATAAATCGTTATGATACTGATTAGCGCTTAATCTTAACGAATTCAATAATAACGCTAATCAAAAATAATTCTAACCATAGGTGAGCATGTTCTTTTATGGCATTTATTAATAATGAAACACTCAATGTTTTTAAACAAAAAGCCAATCAATTGGTTAATCGTACTTTTGATAAACATATAAACCTTGCAGTAACAGGCTTAAGTCGAAGTGGAAAAACGGCTTTTATCACATCATTCGTGAATCAATTAGTGAATGAGAATAGCCAATCAAAATTAGATTTTTTTAATGTTATTCATCAAGGGCGCTTTATTGCCGCGAAAAGAGTACCGCAAAAGTCTTTACATGTTCCACGATTTGCCTATGAAAAATCATTGTCTGCTTTTACTCAAACGCCTCCAACATGGCCTGAGCCGACTCATGGCATCAGTGAATTAAGGCTTGCCATTCGCTATCAACCAGAAGATTCGTTGTTAAAATATGCCACCGATTCTGTGACTTTATATGTCGATATTACAGATTATCCTGGCGAGTGGTTGTTAGATTTACCTATGTTAAATCAAACGTTTGAAGAATGGAGTGATGCAACTAATTTATTATTAACACAAACAATAAGGCGTGATAAAGCACAACCCTTTCTGGATAAAATAAACCAATTAGACCCCTTTGAAGCGGTTGATGAAGATAAACTTGCTGAGTTATCTGCAGAATACACAGAATTGTTACTGCATTTTCGTCATCAACTTGGTTTATCTGTTATTCAACCTGGACGGTTCATTTTACCAGGAGATCTTCAAGACGCCCCCATATTGCAGTTTTTTCCTTATACCAATTTTAACAATATCGATATAGATCAATACCAAAATGCTGATGATAATTCTTTAATTGGGATGCTTAGAGCACGATATATTGAATATAAAGAAAGAGTCGTAAAAACATTTTATAAAGAGCATTTTGTTAATTTTGATCGACAAATTATTTTAGCTGATTGCCTAACGTCTTTAAATTCAGGGCCTGAAAGTTTTAAAGATTTACAACACGCGTTAAATTTAATCATGGAAAGCTTTAACTATGGAAAGTCTGGCATATTTACCCGATTGTTTTCACCAAAAATTGATAAACTGCTATTTGCCGCAACGAAGGCGGATCATGTTACACCAGAGCAACATGAACAGTTAACGACCTTACTTAATCAATTAGTTCATCAAACACAACATCAGCTTAGTTTCGATGAAATACAAATGGCAACATTGGCAATAGCATCAGTCAAGTCAACTAAGTCGGGCGTTGGAGAGCACCAAGGAAGAAAAATACCTGTTATTCAAGGACGAAGAGTTGGCGATGATAAGCTCATTACTCTTTTCCCAGGAACCGTACCTAATAAAATTCCACATCAAGAGTTTTGGCAAAATAAAACCTTTAATTATGTATCGTTTGCCCCATTAGACGCTGTGGCAGAAAATCAAGCATTACCACATTTACGTATGGACCAAGTGTTGGAATTTTTGCTCGGAGATAAAATAAAATGAGTGAACAAAAAGAAAAATATCAACAACAGATATTATTTGAAGAAATAAAAACAGAAGAAGATAAATCGGACTTACCTTATCCAAGTCAACAAGTGATATTGGAATCTGATGAAATTGAAATTATTGAGCCAAATGAAGAATTAGCAGACCAAGTCATTGAAAAATCTAAGCCGAGATGGCTTTGGCGCATCGCGTTTTTTATCTTTATGGTCTTAGTGACTCTTGAAGCGGTTGAATTTTTTATGCTTGGTTTTTCACAAGAACCCTTCATTGCAAGCTTATATGCCTTGCTTTTAACTATCATCTCTTTAATCGTTGGCGGCACCGTTATTAAAGAATATCGTGGTTTGCGACAATTTAAACGTCGTGAAAAATTGCAAAAATCTGTTAAGGAAAGTTTATTCAGTGATGACCATCACAAAGGTCAACAATTATGTCAAAAAATTTCAGAAGACCTACCTTGTGATCTCCTTGTTCAAACTGGAGAAACCAATATTGACGCAGATTTAACCGATGCAGAACAGTTACGTTTATATTCAAGGCAAGTATTAACGTCCGTTGATAAAAAAGCATTAGATAAAACTTGTAAGTATTCAACAGAGTCAGTGGTTTTAGTGGCTTTAAGTCCTATTGCTATTGTCGATATGATGTTGATGCTCTGGCGGAATTTAAAAATGATTGATGAAATTGCTCATTTATATGGTTTAAAGCTTTCTTATTGGTCACGTATTAAATTACTTAAACAAGTTTTTATTAATATGGTTTATGCTGGAGCTACTGAACTTATTGCTGATGTTGGTACTGATCTAATTGGTGCTGATTTATTAGGTAAACTGTCTGCAAGACTTGCACAAGGTTTAGGTGCTGGTATGTTAACGGCAAGATTAGGGCTGAAAACAATGCATTTATGTCGTCCCATCCCTTTTGAGCAAGATGCCCCGAAATTAAAAGATGTTCGAAAACAACTCATCGGCCAAATTAAGTCGTTGACTAATAAAGACTATGATTAAGCCTGTTAAAGGTGTTTTTTGTTGGTGAAAAAAGTAGTAATTAATGGTTAAAACTATGAAACATAAGATTAATTACTTTTGATGTAAAAAGAGATGTAACAAAATCAATACAAAAAATCATATCGTATAAAAAACAGCCGAATTATGTTTGGTGATTTTTCTTACAACTCTAGCTTATGATGATCTTAACTAAAATAGCTCAACAGCTACAAAATCATTTAACTTAAAAAAACGGTTGAGTTAATTTAAATTTATTTAAGGTTTGAATCATGGCAAAGGCGACAAAATACGTCTCTAGAGTACCAGACGAACAAGGTATCATTGATTGGTCTGAAGAAGAAAATAAAGTTTGGCAAGAATTAATACAGCGACAATTAGCCTGTATTAAAGGCACAGCTTGTGATGAATATCTTGAAGGATTAGAAAAATTAAAATTACCGACTGAGCGTATCCCACAACTGGATGAAGTCAGTAGTGTTTTAAAGAAAACCACCGGTTGGGTATGTGAACCAGTTCCTGCGTTAATTGGCTTTGGTGAGTTTTTCAAATTATTATCCGAAAAAAAATTCCCGGTGGCCACATTTATCCGTTCTCGTGAAGAATTTGATTATTTACAAGAACCCGATATCTTCCATGAAATATTTGGTCATTGTCCACTTCTAACGAATCCATCGTTTGCTAATTACACCGAAGCTTACGGAAAAATGGGCTTAAATGCCTCTAAAGAGCAACGGGTATTTTTAGCGAGACTATACTGGTTTACAGTTGAATTCGGTTTATTAGATACTTCTGAAGGTTTAAGAGTGTATGGCGGAGGGATTATTTCATCGCCAAGTGAAACTAAGTATGCGCTACATGATCAAAATGTTGAAAGAAAAACTTTGACTGCTGATAATATTCTTGATGTGTTAAGAACGCCTTATCGAATAGATATTATGCAACCTGTTTATTATATGTTGAGTAAAGTGAGCGATTTAGACGAAATTAGAAAATACGAAGTTGAAGATATCATGGCGTTAGTCGAGCAAGCGAAATCGTTAGGACTATTTGAAGCCAAGTTTCCACCCAAAGAATCAAAAATAGCAAGTTAAGGAATTAGTATGAGTTCTCAATTATCTGCCCAACAATGCGAAGCATGTCATGTTGATGCACCGAAAGTGAGCGAAGAAGAATTAAGCGAGCTAATGTCTCAGTTACCCGATTGGGTGCCAGAAGTTCGCGATGGTATTATGATGTTAGAACGTGTTTATAAGTTTAAAAACTATAAACAAGCATGGGCGTTTGCTAATAAGGTGGCAGAATTAGCCGAAGAAGAGTTTCATCACCCAGCCACCTTATTAGAATGGGGTAAGGTAACGGTTACTTGGTGGACCCATGCTATAAAAGGGCTACATAAAAATGATTTTATTTGTGCCGCGAAAACAGACAAATTATTGTAATATTTAGTTACAACAAATTATAAAAAATAAAAGCCTCTGTAAATCAGGGGCTTTTTTTTATTGTAAAAATTAGTTTACAATAAGCGGCTAATTAAAAAACTTTTGAGGATTGATAAATGCGTTTGGAAATTGGTTGTCAAGACCGTGTCGGCATTGCCCAAGATGTATTAACTATTTTTGTTGAGCGCCAGATCGATTTACGCGGCATTGAGCTAAAGCAACCAGGTAAAATTTACATTAATATTCCAGATCTTGAGTTCTCAGAGTTACAAACTTTTATGCCTCAGTTGAGGTTAATAGAAGGTGTGGTTGATGTCAAAACCACCCCTTATATGCCATCTGAACGTGAAAAAAATGAACTTTCCACTTTAATTAAAACCTTTCCAGATCCCTTTATTTCTATAGACGCTAAAGGTCATGTACGAATTGTTAATAATGTAACTGCATCTATGATGAACTGCAAAGAACATGACATCGTCGGCGAGCATATTAATCAATGGGTTAAAGGGTTTAATTTTAATCGGTGGTTAGATGGAGGCGAAGTCTTTGCACAAACACGCCGTTTAAAATTTATCGACGATGATTATGTTGCCGATATTATCCCGATTCATGTTTCAGATAACATTGGTGATCCTGTACTTGCCGGAGCTGTTTTAATCCTTAAATCTGAAGCTCGCTTAGGGCAACAAATTAGTGCGTTTAAACAGGCTAACGAAAACAACTTCGCAGGAATTCAAGCAAGTAGTGGTAGCATGCGTAAAGTGATCAGAGAAGCTAAACGAATGTCACAACTTGATTCTTCCATGCTTATTGTCGGTGAGACTGGCACAGGTAAAGAGTTATTAGCTCATGCTTGTCATGCGGCGAGTGATCGAGCAGAAAAGCCATTTATGACGTTAAACTGTGCTTCTTTGCCTGATGAAGCAGCAGAAACTGAGTTATTTGGTCTTGGAGTGCCTAATACTAAAAATAGTAAAAAAGGATTATTTGAAATAGCTGATGGAGGCACTATTTTTCTTGATGAAGTCGGGGAAATGTCACCTAAATTGCAAATTAAACTTCTACGTGTCATACAAAATGGTAATTTTAGACGAGTAGATGACGAAAATGAAATATCGGTGAATGTTCGCATTATCAGTTCAACCAATCATGATTTATTAACCATGGTTTCACAAGGTGAGTTTCGTGAAGATTTATACTATCGTTTAAATGTCTTAGGTCTTAATATCCCTTCATTACGAGAACGCCGCTCAGATATTATTCCCTTAGCTGAGTTTTTTATTGCTAAGTTCGGACAACGGATTGGAAAAACTAATATTACTTTATCTGACGATTGTCGTGATTTTATTGAACATTATCCATGGCCAGGCAATGTAAGGCAGTTAGAAAACGTGTTGATTCGTGCTGTGTCTTTAATGGAAGGCAGCGTTATCATGACAAATCATTTACAACTCCCTGCCTATACCCGTGAACATGGTTATTTAGAGCAAGAGTTTGAAGGGACTTTAGATGCTGCTGTGAAAGGGTTTGAAGCTGATTTATTAAGGAAGCTGTATCCAGCCTATCCAAGTACGCGCCAGTTAGCGAAAAAACTGGGGTTAAGCCATACGGCCATAGCCAATAAACTTCGCGAATATGATATTAATAAGAAGACAGTAAAAATATAAACATATCGAGAAAGTCTGAAATCTGGTGTGATTGATTTTTCAAACTCATATGTAAAGGATCGCTAACAATAACGGCTAAGCTATTTAGCCGTTAGCTATTGGTGTTCAATTTTCGCTGTCATACCATAGTCAATTAAACTTCTATTTAAGGTCTTGAAATGAAACTTTATGGATATTGGCGTTCTTCAGCGGCTTACCGTGTTCGCATTGCATTAAATTTAAAAAATATCGACGTTGAATTAATTCCTGTGCATTTAATTAACAACGGTGGCGAGCAACATGAGTCAACTTATGTGAACTTAAACCCAACGCATCTTGTCCCAACATTGGTAGACGGTGATCTTGTGTTAAATCAATCATTGGCCATCATTGAGTATTTAGATAATCAATATCCTGTGACGCCGTTATTCCCCAATAACTATGCTGAAAAAGCTATAGTACAAGGGCTAACTTTAGATATTGCCTGTGAAATTCATCCAGTAAATAATTTAAGAGTACAACAATACTTGGTTAATGAACTTCATTGTGATGAGCAAGCTAAACTACAATGGAGTCATTATTGGATGGCAACAGGATTTACAGCGATAGAGAAAAAACTTGCTAAAACAGCCGGTTTATATTGTTTTGCAGATTCGATTACCATCGCGGATTTATGTTTAATCCCTCAAGTTTATAATGCCAAACGTTTTAACCTTGATATGACACCATTTCCACTTATTAATGGCATAGTCGATCGTTGTAATCAATTACCGGCATTTATAAAAGCTCTTCCTGAAAATCAACCGGATGCGGTGTAAATTTATGAAAAACAAATTATTAGCGAATGCTAACTGGCAACGCCTGACTTAGCTGGGTAATAATTGATGACAGTTATCACCATGAGCAATAAAACGGCTTTTTATCCACCGAAATGGCTAAATGTACTTGCAACGATGTAAAAAAAACGTTGCAATAGCCTTAATATTTTCTTCACCTCATCTAGGTATAAACGTTTGTAAAAACGATAGGGTGATTATTTCGTTATAAAGTAACTTACGAAAGGTAATTATGGAAAACTCTCAATCTACATCATCTTCTGTGCCATGGGGCGTCATTGTTGGCATTATGATTGTTATTATCGCGATCCTTTGGTTCGTTCTGTCGGAAGACGAGGTTGAACCTATTATTCACACTCCTGTGGTAGAAGAACCCATTGTAGAACCAACGCCTGAGCCTGAAATTATTGAACCCGAAGTCGTTGAACCTGCTATCGAAGAAGAAGTTATTGAAAAGCCGGCCTCAGAGCCAGCATCTTTACTACCAACATTAGATGAAAGTGATGCTTGGTTAGAAGAAAAGTTACCTACGATTACTTGGCGTAAAGAATTATTAAAATTAGTGATTGATGACGATATGATTCGTCGCTTTGTCGTTTTTACCGATAATTTTTCACAAGGCATTTTAGCTTATGAACATAGCCCATTAATAAAACCTACGAGTCCATTTTCAGGTCGAGAAATCAATGAAAATGGCAATGTGATCATCAAATGGGATGACACGTCATCGAGACGATTTAGCTTATATGTTGATCTACTTCGTTCTGTTGATAGTGAAACATTAGTGAGTTGGTACTTTGAATTAAAACCCTTAGTTGACGAAGCCTACCAAGAGTTAGGTTACCCAGAAGAAGATTTTACCGATATCTTACAAGATGCCATTACTAAAGTGCTTGATATGGAAATACCTAAAGAGCAAATTGAATTAGTTCGTCCAAGTGTCATGTATCAATTTAAAGATGAAGATATCGAAAGTTTAGATGACGCCGAAAAATTAATGTTACGCCTTGGTAAAGAAAACTTATTAGTGATTAAATCGGTATTACTAGAAATAAGTGAAAAAATAGCCAGAGAAAATAATTAGGGTTTACGGTGACACCAAAAATACCTGCTGGAATACCACAAACTAACTATCGACTTGTCAGGCGTTTATCAGCTAAGTTGCTGACATTATTTGGCTGGAAAATAATTGGAAATTTTCCAGCTGAAAAAAAGTTTATTCTCGCTGTTGCTCCACATACGTCTAATTGGGATTTTATTGTTTCTGTTTTGGTGATGTTATCTCTCAATTTAAAAGTAACCTTCATGGGGAAAAAAAGTATTTTTGTTTGGCCATTGCGTTGGTTTCTTGAAAAAATTGGCGGTGTACCCGTTGATAGAAAACATCCTCAGGGGGTTGTTGGTCAGATGGTTGACGTTTTTAATAACAGTCAAAGTATGATTTTAGCGCTATCTCCAGAAGGAACCCGTAGCAAAACTAAACAGTGGAAGACGGGCTTTATTATTATTGCAAAGCAAGCCAATGTACCGATTATTCCGATCAGTCTCGATTTTAGGAAAAAAGAAGTCGAGATCCACCGACCTTATATTGTTCAAGATGATATCCAACAAGCTTTAATGGAAATTAAGAGACAATTTGTCGATGTTTGTGCAAAAAATCCACACTTAGTTTGATAATTGCTAGTAGTGCTTGCATCACACATTGGGATTAGCGATAATCCTCACCGCTAATTAGCAGTTCTATGGTGACTTTTTTGGTCCCTTCGCAATGATACTCTGTGAACTCGGCCAGGTCCGGAAGGAAGCAACCGCAGCAGACGACTCATGTGCCGGAGTGTGGCTGGGAAAGTCGCCACCAAATCCTTACTTTTCAATGGCTTACGTATATTTTTAGCTTTTTGCTACATGGCCTGCTACATACGTGCTACCAATTATTCCCTATCTAGATTGTTGTAATAGTATCTATCGTTTCGAATTACATTGACGGGCAATTAGAAAAATAGACTATTGTTCAAACTAACCATGACTGGTTCATAAAGGTTGAGCTTAGTAATAAATCAAAAATCCCGTTTTGACTGTGTGTTATGGAGTGTTCTTTAAAATAAAGTCAGAAGCAAAGTGATTAAGTGTTGAAATAAATGGATAAGAATAGGGCAGTTTAAGGTTTATTAAAGAATAGCGATAAACAAGCATATACTTTGTGACACGCTTGCTTATCATTGAAAAAAGTCTAGATATTAATCGTTATGTAATTTCATAAACTCAAGCGATTTGTTTACAGCTACCTTTACGTTACTTTCCATTTCAAATCGTTCCGAAGCAGGTAAATAAAAAGCCATATCTACTTCATGTCG
Organism: Thalassotalea castellviae; assembly: GCF_031846185.1. NCBI lineage: Bacteria > Pseudomonadati > Pseudomonadota > Gammaproteobacteria > Alteromonadales > Colwelliaceae > Thalassotalea > Thalassotalea castellviae. Next base: position 767,513 of record NZ_JAVRIF010000001.1, on the reverse strand, counting down.
AATATATCTATTAGGTAATTGGTTTAAAACCACACAAGTTAAGTCTGCAATAAAGTCTGCATCGTATTTTTCTTCAAGTTTTAATGCTGCAAAATGTTGCATAACTAATTTTTCATAATAATTATGGATATCATCTGAAATTTTCATGATTAACCTCTTGAGTTATTTTGTATTAAGCCTAATGCTAGATGAAATAAAAAGCGAATGATTTCCGCAAGTAAAGTAAATTTTTACCTGTGATGACTCGCTACCGTTTTTCACTTATTTCTATTTGCCTTTCAAGTTTAGAGATAGCTTGACGACACCTGCCTAACCGTTGATGTATGATCAATAGCTCATCTGAAATTTTGTTTTTAGTATGTGGTGTTGCTTGTGAAAACTGATTTTGTTTTTGCTCAAGCATATCAAGCAAACGTCTCTCAAACTCATGCGTTTCGGATAATTTTTGATAAAGTGACTGTGTCGGCATAATCAAGGATTGAGCCGCTTGACGATATTTTTTGTTTTTAAGAATTTGTATATGATGTTTTGAAGCTTTATTTTGTGCATCATTGGCATCAATAGCATTTTTGATTGCTGATATTTGTTGTTCGATTATTGCTAATCTTGCATAGGAAAACTGTACTTTTCTTGTTTTGATTAAAAGTGCTAATTCTTGCGTTTTCTTTTTTATTTCATCGACATAATGAGAGAGTTTATCGCTATTGGTATTAAACAATGTTTCAGAAAATATTGGCGAGTCTTTCCTGATGGAAAAGGATTTATTGTTGCTATTAGCCATATCCACATCAACTGCTTTTGCGTGTAAATCAGATAAAATATGGTTGATTTTCGTTATAGCTGAGTTTGACATACTTGTAATATTTATTGGATCCAAGCTTGGTAGGCTAAGTTACAAGACATACCAAGGATTACGATAATAAAAACAGGACGAATAAATTTATTACCAAATTTAATTGCCCAATGCGAACCAACCCATGCACCAAGCATAATGAAAATCCCCATTGCAACGCCTAATAATACGTTTACATAACCAAGATAAATAAAAGTTAATAAACTAAAAAAGTTACTAACAAAATTGGTTGAACGTGCTAATCCGCAGCTCAGAAGAATGTTAATTCTATATAAAACACTTGAAGAAGAAGTCCAGAAAGCACCCGTGCCAGGACCTGCTATGCCATCATAAAAGCCTAAAATTAAGCCTTGTGAAGCTTGTTTTATTTTTAAAGCTTTTGACGGCTTAGGTAAACCTTGGTCACTATAAACTGTTCCTTTGGCAAATAAGGTATAAACAGCGGTAGAAACAATCAAAAGCGGTAAAGCTTTGTCTAAAAATTCAATCGTTAAATATTTTACTATAACTGTGCCAATGATAGCGCCTATTGCGGTGCAAATGATTGAGATGCGCCAAAAGGCAATATCAAATAGCTTTTTTTTATAGAAAGTGACTGACGCAGTAAAAGAGCCAAAAGTTGCTGCTAATTTATTTGTACCAAGTGCGACATGAGGAGGAAGACCTGCGGTTAATAAGGTAGGAACAGTAAGCATACCTCCTCCGCCAGCAATAGCATCAATAAGACCTGCAAGAAAACCTACACTGCAAAGTGTTATCCATAACTCAACATTTAAAACAACTTCCATTAAGGACAATATTTCCTACTAATTAAAATCAAGTTGTGCAGTCTAACATAATGTTTACTGAACAGAACCAGCTATTTTCAGTGAGCAATCGGGCTTGTTACAATTTAATTTAGTGCTTTTTTATTGAACAATGTCTTTTTATCTTTACGTAAAGGTTATGCTTTGAATTATATGCTTGAATTTAATAGGTTTATTTTTTTTAATTTATATGCTTTCTCGTGTAGTTAAAATTCTATTTTTATCACGTATTTTAAGGATGTAATATTATATGTGTTTTGTTATCTTGTTGATTTTTATACTTTAAACCGATTGGTTTTGCTCGCTTTATTTGTAGTTGAAATTTTATAATCTATGATCGATATAATTAATGTGAAAAAGTTAAGTTATTGAAATATAAGTTTATTAAAAAATATCTATGTGTGTAGATTTGTAATTATTGTTACTGAATAGTTACAAATGGTATTGACCATAAATAGATATTAAGTTTACTATCCATATTGACAGATCAGGTCAATGACCAAAATTATAAACAAACGAAGCAATATAGCTTTGATTTTAAACACTAGAATCACGAAAGTGATCCAGGGAGAAAATATGTATAGCAATAGCAAAATAGCTAAAGCTGTTCGTCTTGCCATGATTTTTGGTGCAGGCGCAGCAACAGCGGTTTCAACATCGGCAGTTTCAGCTGAAGAAGAAGAGTCAGCTGAAAAAGTTGAGCGTATTGAAGTTACCGGTTCTCGTATTAAACGTGCCGACATGGAAACTTCTAGCCCAATTCAAGTAACAAGTGCTGAAGATATTGAAATTTCAGGTTTGACTCGTGTAGAAGATATGCTTAACACATTGCCTCAAATTGAAGCATCTTCAACAATTTTCTCATCTAACGGTGCTACCGGTCGTGGTGGTATCGATATGCGTGGTTTAGGCGCGCATCGTACATTGGTACTAATCAATGGTCGTCGTATGCAACCAGGTGGTGGTTCTTCAGGTTCTGCTGATGCTAACAGCATTCCTGGTGCTTTAGTTAAACGTGTTGAAGTAATGACCGGTGGTGGTTCTTCTGTATACGGTGCTGATGCGGTAGCCGGTGTTGTTAACTTTGTAATGGACGATGATTTCGAAGGTTTAGAAATTGACTTCATTGGTGGTGGTTACCAACATAATAACGACAACTCTTACATCCAAGGTTTAATGGATGAAAAAGATTTTGAATACCCTTCAGGTAGTTCAGATATCGAAGGTCAAAACTACGGTATCGAAATTACTATGGGTAGTGACTTTGCCGATGGTAAAGGTCATGCCGTTGCTTACGCAACGTGGAAACGTAACAATGAAATGAAATTTGGTACTCGTGACTACACTTCATGTGCATTGAATGCGACAGCTACTTCATGTGGTGGTTCTGGTAACGCTGTTATTCCTAACTTCTACTTAAGTCCATTAAATGAATCAGGTAGTTTTGACTGGGGTAACTACGAGTATTTAACATTAACTCCTGATAGTGGTTTCCAACCTTCATCAGGTAACGTGTATAACTACAACCCTGTTAACTTCTTCATGCGTCCAGATGAAAGATTCTCATTCGGTTCATTTGTTAATTATGAAATCAATGACAATTTCATGCCATACATGGAATTCATGTATATGCGTGACCAAACTAAAGGTCAAATCGCAGAATCTGGTACATTCTTCAACGAAGAATACAGAATCGATTACGATAGCCCGCTACTTAGCGACGCACAACGTTCATATTTAACAGATGCGTTTGGTTTAGCTTCTGGTGATCAATTTGCAACTTATATCGGTAAGCGTAACGTTGAAGGTGGTGCTCGTGCATCATTAATTCAACATGACTCTTTCCGTATCGTTTTAGGTACTGAAGGTGAGCTTAACGATACTTGGTCTTACGATACAAGCATCCAAGTAGGTTCTACTACAGTTACGAATGCTTACATTAACGATTTCTTCGCTCCACGTATTACTACAGCATTAAGTGCAAACGGCGAAAGCTGTGCGGATACTGCTGATTGTATCCCATACGAAGTATTTACTTACCAAGGTGTTACAGAAGAGTCGGCTGGCCTATTAACAGGTGTTGCAGCTAGATCTGAGCTTTCTGACCAATTTATCTTCAGTGCGTATGTTACTGGTGAATTAGACTTTACTATGCCAGGTGCAGATACGCCTGTTGCTGTAGTATTTGGTACAGAATACAGAAAAGAAGAATATGAGCGTATCGTAGATGAAGTATACGACAAAGGCTTATTATTAGGTCAAGGTGGTCCAACTCATGCCTTAGAAGGTGGTTACTCAGTTCGTGAACTTTACACGGAAGCAAGTGTACCATTACTTGAAGGTAAAGAATTTGCAGAATCTTTAATTCTTGAATTAGGTTACCGTTACTCTGATTACGACACAACTGGTTCAGAGCCAACTTATAAAATTGCTTTAGATTGGACACCTGTTGATGATTGGAAAGTTCGTGCAAGTTATAACCGTGCGGTACGTGCGCCAAACATTGGTGAAATGTTCGCAAGCCAAGGTTTAGGTTTATGGTCTGGTGAAGATCCGTGTGCGACTGATGATCCTTCATTCACAGCAGCACAATGTGCTAACACAGGTGTAACTGCTGCGCAATACGGTAATATTGCTGCAAGTCCAGCTGGTCAATATAATGGTGTTTACGGTGGTAACCCTGACTTAGCACCAGAAATTGCTGATACTTTATCATTAGGTTTAGTTGGTCAATTAACTGATGAGATCGATTTCTCAGTAGATTACTGGAAAATTGAAATTGATGAAGTTATTGGTACGGTTAGTGAAGACGTAACATTAACACAATGTGCTGAAACTGGTAATGCGGCTTTCTGTGATAACATCAACCGTAACAGTGGTGGTAGTCTTTGGGCTGGTACTCAAGGTTATATCACAGCAACAAACATTAACCTTGCGAGCCGTAAATGGGAAGGTGTAGATATTACTGCAGCTTACAACACTGAATTATCAGGTAACCCATTTAGCGTTACTTTAGTTAGTACTTACATGATGACTAAAGAATATGAGCCGCTTCCAGGTAACCCAGATGCGATTTACGACTGTTCTGGTACTATCAGTGCTAAATGTTTCCCTCAACCAGAGTGGAGAAGCGTGATCAATGCTAACTACGACATGGGCGATATTGGCTTAAATGCTAAAATCCGTATCAATGGCGAAGTTACTAACGGCGATTACGATGGCGATGATAAAGATGATTACTTAGTAGGTACAGGTATTGGTTCTCAAACTTACCTTGACTTAAGTGTTCGTTACACAGTATCTGAAAATATTACTACTCGTTTAGGTATTAATAACATTTTAGATGAAGAGCCACCAATGACTGGTAACACAATGGACCCAGGTGCATTCTATGACCAATTAGGTCGTTACATTCACGGTTCAGTTTCTTTAACTTTCTAATAAAAAGTTAAAAAACTAAATAAAGCGGCAAACTGCAAAGTTAGCCGCTTTTTTTTATGGTAAAGTTTGATCAACGTTGTAATTAAATGTAAATCAATGAAACAAGAACTATCAATTAATCATGCCATTACTCTGCTTAATTCGAATAATCAGCAAGCAGGCATCAAAATTATCGAAGAAATACTTAAGTGTGAGCCAAACAATGTTACTGCTCATCAAGTGATGGTGAAGTTTAGCTTTCAACATAAAAATCATGACTTGGCAGAAAAACATTTATTAGCATTAAGAAAAATTAAACCATCTGCAGACAGCTATCTACAACCGTTAATTGAATTGTATAATTTTCAAAAACGTTGGCCTGATCTAGCCTTAATTTATAAAGAATTAGCGTTAAAGCAACCAAAGAATGCTGATCACCATTTTAATTGTGGCTATTATTTAAAGCTTTGTGGCGAATTTACAGAAGCAATTGAGCACTATAATCAAGCATTGTCGTTAGATGTAAGTGATGCTTATGAAGTGTATTTAAATATCGCTATTATTTATAGTGAACATTTATCAGCCCCCGAAAAGGCTATTGAGCTATTATTAATCGCGATTGAAAAGTATCCCAATCAAGACTCACTAAAATATAATTTAGCGAATGTTTACGAACAATTAGGCAAAAAAGCGTTAGCATTTTCAATGTTTCAAAATGCTTTTATTCAAAACCCAAAAAATGTTGATGCACTTGCTAGACAAGCTGATATTTATAAAATTAAATCGAAAGAAGATGAAATAGTTCTGGCGATGAAAGCAGTTTTCTATTCCAAAAATTTTGCCGATAAAGAGAAAGTTAATATTGCTTATGCATTAGGTAAAGCTCATGACGATTGTCAGGAGTACCAATTAGCCGCTTCGTTTTATCAAAAAGCCAATACATTGGATCAGGCCTACTTGCCTCGTTATGAACCAGAAAAATATGAACAATATATTGAAAGTATCATTGCATATTTTAATCAAGATTGGTTTAACAAAGTAAAGGAACACTCAGCACAAGTAACAGAAGAGTCGCCACTCTTTATTTGTGGTATGTTTCGTTCTGGCTCAACACTTTGTGAACAAATACTTGCGAGCCATTCCAAGGTGAGCTCAGGGGGAGAACAAGAGTTTTTTCATCGTTCTATCCTTCATCATTTTCCTGATTTCCCAAAAGATCTCCCTGAGAAATTCGAATCGCTCAGTGGAAAACTTCTTTCAGATTACCGGCAAGAAGTGAGTGAATTTAAGTCTGAAGGAAAATTATTAACAGATAAGCGACCAGATAATTTCTTGTACCTTGGTTTAATAAAAGCATTAATGCCAGAGGCAAAAATCATCTGGACTAAACGTTTTATTTTTGACAATTGCTTATCGGTGTTTTTTCTAAGATTAGGGCCATCAATGTCCTATGCAACAAAAATAGAAAACACGATTCATTTTTACAAACAACAAGAGAAGTTGATGAATCATTGGCTAACTCTATTTGGCGATGACATTTTATCGTTTAATTATGACGATCTTATCAGTGATCCTGAATCTAATATTCGAAAGTTGTTAGCCTTTGCCAAGTTATCATGGGAATCATCATGTTTAAATTTTCATCAGTCAGAAAATCAAGTAAAAACTGCGAGTGTATGGCAAGTTAGGCAGCCTTTGTATAAAGGCTCATCAGGGCGTTGGAAAAATTATCAGCATCATTTTTCTTTTGAGTCTTAATATCAATTTTAATTGAGCAACGAACATTTATAATTTACGGATCTCACCATGCATTTTAATAATCAGCCAACTATAACCCCACAACAGCGAGAAGGGTTACAAAAGGCGGAAAAGGCCATTTCAACCGGTAACTTATCTTTAGCGGAAATTGAATTTAGGAAACTCGTAGAGAGTCACATTCAGTTACCTCAAGTTTATTCACAACTGGCACTTATTTGTGCAAAGACAAATAGAATTGAAGAGGCAAAAAGTTTATGGACGTTTTCGTTAAAAATAGTGCCTAACTTCCCAGATGCTTTACTTGGCTTAGGTGATATATGTAAATTTGAACGTAACTTTAAACAAGCCATTCATTATTACCAACAAGTGCTTAACGTAAACCCTAAAATTAGCCTTGGCCATTTAAATTTAAGCTATTGTTATTTACAAATAGGGAAGCTTGATGAAAGTGAGCAATCGTGTTTAAAAGCGCTAACTATTACGCCAAATTTTTTACAAGGAGAAGAGCATTTAGGGCAAATTTATATCGCTAAAGGCGAACTAGATAAAGCAAAAGCCCTTTGTGCAAAGCAAATAAAAGTAAATAATAGAAATGTTAAAGCAATATACACCCTTGGAAATATCTTAAAATCTCAAGGTAAATTAGACGAAGCAAAAACATATTATCAACAAGCAATCGCAATTCACCCTGAGTATTCTCAAGCTCATTTTACTTTTGCAACGATTAATAAATATGCTGATAGTCAAGATCCGCATATTGCCTTAATGTTAGAACAATACAATAAAACGAATCTACCCGTTGATAATAAGATTCAACTGGCTTTTGCTTTAGCGAAGGCATATGAAGACTTACAAGATTACGCTCAAGCATTTCTGTTTCTTAAGACGGGGAATGACCTTCGATATGCTAGGAATAATTATACGATTGAGTCTGATGAAGCGTTTATTAGCAATATTATTAATACTTTTACAAAAGATAGTGTAGATAAAGCAAAGTTAACCCCTGAAACGTCATCAAAGCCGATTTTTATTATTGGTATGCCGCGTTCTGGCACTACTTTGGTTGAGAAGATATTGGCAAGTCACTCTAAAGTACATGGAGCAGGGGAGTTAGAGCACTTTTTCAAACTATCAACGGAGGGCTTTCTTACCGAAAATAATAATTTTCTATTTTCCCCGTTAGATCAATACCCGAAAGAAAAGTTAGCAAATATCGCACGAGAGTATCTAAAACAATTAGAAAGTATTGATTCTGATGCAGACTATATAACTGACAAACTACCCTTTAACATGTTGATGGTTGGATTTATAAAGCTTGCCTTCCCTAATGCAAAAATTATTCATTGTGTTAGAAACGCTAAAGATAATTGCTTATCAATTTATAAAAAAAATTTCACAACCGACAATTACCGTTTCGCTTACAATTTAAAAACCCTAGGTCAATTTCATCGGTTATATCAAAAATTAATGCAGCATTGGCATGAGAACTTTCCTGAGTCCATTTATGATATTGAATACGAAGCGTTAATAAAAAATCCAGACGTTGAAATTAAAAAATTAGTGCAGGCCTGTGATTTAGACTGGCAAGAAGCTTGTCTGAATTTTCATCGAACGGAAGCTGTGATAAAAACAGCAAGTGCATATCAGGTGAGACAACCAATTTATGATACATCTGTTGGCTTATGGCAAAAATATCAAGAAAACATTACTGAGTTATTAGAAGAGTTGGCGGTTGATGAGAAATAAAAACCACACCCACTTAATTATTTATCAGTTTCGTTGATAGAAAAGAAAGTGGTTAAAACTTCAGGAAGTAAAGGTCGCCAATTGTCCCAATGGTGACCTTTGTTATTTTTTACAAAAGTTACATCATAACCCTTGTCTTCAAGAGTTTGATAAAACTTCTTAATTGCTCGTCCGTTATCGTTATTGCCACCGGAAGACAGAAACATTTTTAAGGGAAGTGTTGAAGACTTTGAATATAAACGACGAATAACTTTCAAATGTTGCTCATTAGCTGGCGATTGCATCACTAGCCCACCAAAATATTTATGGGCAGATAAACCAAAGCAAGCTGCATTTAATCCGCCGAATGAAATCCCTCCAATGACTCTGTCTTCCCGAGCTGAACTAACAGCAAAGTTATGGCTTATCGTTGGGATGAGTTCATTGATGAAAAAACTGATATATTTTGCATTACACATAAATTCATCATTTCTTCTATTTTCAGTTAACTTATGCGGATTCCTACTGTCAATAAAGACGACAAAAATAGGGGAAATCTTTTTTGAAGCAATTAACTTATCTAATGTCTTTTTGATATCGCCACTTGAAAGATACCATTGACCATCAGTTAAATATAACGTGGGCAGAAGACTCTTTCTATTTTCTACATTTGGAGTATAAACTCTATAGTTTAGATCGTATTGTAAAAATTTACTTTTGAATAAATAGTTAGTAGATAAAATACCATTAGCGGAAACGGATATTGAATAAAAAAGACAAACAAACCCAATAAAATGAATAGCTAATGCTTTAATTACAATCACTTAAGCTCTCCTGTATTGACGTTAAGAATAAACTGTCTTGGCTAAATGCACCTTAAATAGATTTAAAACAAGCGATAAAATATTATATAAAATTGTAATAATATTTGACTTACTACGAACAACTTAGTAAAACATGTGTAGCAAATATTTAATACATAATTTAGGGGTTATTTTATAGTCAATTTAAGCGACAAGCGAATGTCTTGTTGGTTGATCGTCACTAAAACAGGTTGATTTTTGTACTTTTTACTAAATTAACCACCTTTTTACTATGTTCAGTTGACATAAACACTGTCGTCTGGGAATATTGCATGGTTTTATTCTAGAGAAATTAAAACTTAAAAATGGCAGATTATTAAATTTGCGTTAACAATAATATTTGTTATCAAAATTAAATAGCAATGGTTGGGAACTATGTCCAAATTAAGCAAAAAAAGCCTTATCGCATCAACGATAATCGGCTCATTAGCATTAACAGCAAGCACTTTCGCTTCTGCTGATGCATTAACTGAACTACATAAAGCGGAAGCAAAAATTTTCAAAGCTTCTGAAAAATCACAAAGCAAAATCGATAATATCTACGAGCAAACGTTAGAATTATTGGCTGAATACCGTAATACGGTTGATGAAGCTGAAATTTTATCTGGTTATAACGATCATGTTCAATTAATGGTTGATGATCAAAATGCCAATCTTAAATCGCTTGAAAAGCAAATTGCTGGTATCGATAAAACAAAACAAGGTGTTGTACCATTAATGTACAAAATGATCGACACATTGGAAAAATTTGTTGATTTAGATGTGCCAATGAACATTGCTGCACGTAAAGAGCGTATTCAAGCCTTACGTGATGTTATGGGTAACTCAAACGTTTCTGTTTCTGAGCAGTTCCGTTTAGTTCTTGAAGCTTACGAAATTGAAGCTAACTACGGTACAGTGTTTGGTGTTTATCAAGCAGAGTTAGATCTAGGTGGTCAAACACTTACGGCTGACTTCTTACATATGGGTCGTATTTCTTTTGTTGCTCAATCTCTTGATATGAAAAATGCATGGGTTTGGAATAACGAAACTCGTTCATGGGAAGTATTAGATGATGAGTATCTTAAGCCTATCACTGATGGTATCCGTATGGCTCGCAAGCAATTACCATTAGATTTAACTAAATTACCAGTATTTGCAGCAGGAGCTAAATAATGAAAAAAGTATTTAATTTTGTATTGCTTGCTGCCTCGATGACAGCAGGTATTGCTACTTCAGCAAACGCTAATGACTTGAACGAGCTGTTAAAGCAAGTTAAAGCAGACCGTATTTCTGAAGCTAAAATTGACAAAAAACGTGAAGCTGAATTTACTTCTGCTCGTGCTGACAAACAAGCTTTATTAAATAAAGCGAAAAAGCAACTTGCTGATGAGCAAGCACGTAACAAACGTTTAACGAAAGAATATGCAGCTAATGAAATTAAATTAGCACAAAAAGAAGTTGAACTAGATAACGCTAAAGGTACTTTAGGTGAAATGTTTGGTGTAAGTCGTGCAGCTGCTGCAAACGCTTATGGTCAAATTGCTACATCAATTGTAAGTGCTGAATACCCAGGTCGTGGTGAAGCATTAGATGCAATTGCTAACGCTAAAGCAATCCCTGAGTTAGAACAACTTGAAGAATTATGGTTTGCCTTACAAACTGAAATGACTCAATCAGGTGAAATTTCACAATTTACAGCTGAAGTAACTAACTTAGATGGTTCTAAATCGACTGAACAAGTGACTCGTATCGGTACATTTAACCTTGTTTCAGAAAATGGTTATTTAAACTACAACGATGAAGTAGGTCAAATTCAACCTTTAGCTAAGCAACCTGCTGGTTATATTGCTGATACAGCTTCTAGTTTCTTTGGTGAAACTTCAGGTTACTCTCCTTTATATGTTGACCCTTCTCGTGGCGCTATTTTAACGTTAGAAACTCGTAAGAAAACATTAGAAGAGTTCTACCATCAAGGTGGTACAGTTGGTTACGCAATCACTGTATTGTTAATTATTGGTTTATTAATTGCTCTTGAGCGTGTTGTTGTTCTTGGTGCGGTTTCTTCTAAAATGAAAGCTCAACAGAAGAATCTTGACCAACCAAATAGTAATAACCCATTAGGTCGTTTATTAGCGGTATACCAAGAAAATAAAGGCGCTGATGCTGAAACATTAGAGCTTAAACTTGATGAAGCGATTTTACGTGAAACACCAACCGTTGACCGTGGTATTAGCTTAATCAAGATGTTTGCTGCTATAGCTCCGTTAATGGGTCTGTTAGGTACAGTAATCGGTATGATCATGACGTTCCAAACGATTACATTGTTTGGTACAGGTGACCCGAAAATTATGGCGGGTAACATCTCATTAGCACTTGTAACAACTGCTTTGGGTCTTATTGCTGCATTACCTTTAATTTTAGTACACAGCATTGTAGCTGGTCGTAGTAAAGCCGTTCTTCATAAATTAGATGAGCAAAGTGCTGGTTTAATTGCTGCAATTGCAGAGAAGGAGTCTAAATAATGCTATTCCTGATAGAGCTTATAGAATCTGTCAGGAGTTTTATTGCAACTGGCGGTAATGTACTTTACTTTGTCGCCTTTGCTCTCTTATTGATGTGGATTATGATGGTAGAACGTTATTGGTTCTTAGCATCAGTTTACCCTAAGATGCGTGATGAAATCATCGCAAATTGGAATGCACGAACTGATACAACATCATGGTATGCACATCGAATTAGAGATACATGGATCTCCGAAACGGCAGAATTACTTGAACGTAACATGATTACGATTAAAACTTTAGTGGCAATGTGTCCACTGATTGGTTTACTTGGCACAGTAACGGGTATGATTTCAGTATTTGAAACTATGGCTCAGCAAGGTACAGGTAACCCTCGTCTAATGGCTTCTGGTATTTCAATGGCGACTATCCCGACAATGGCGGGTATGGTTGCAGCATTATCAGGGGTGTTTTTTAGCACAAGATTAGACGCTAAAGTTAAACTAGCAAAGGCTAAACTGGTTGACAGTTTACCTCATCACTAGAGAGAGATTAGAATGGCACGTAAACGTATTCGTGAAGACGAAGAAGCGGCAATTGATATGACGCCGATGCTAGACATCGTATTTATCATGCTTATATTCTTTATCGTAACCACTTCTTTTGTAAAAGAAGCAGGTATTGAAGTAAACAAACCAAAAGCGGCTAATCAGTCTAAACAAAAGTCAGCTAATATTTTCATTGCGGTGAAAGATAATGGTGAAATTTGGTTAGATAAACGTCGTGTTGATATAGAACGTGTAGCGGCTAATATTGAAAAATTACTAGCGGAACAACCAAGTGAAGTAGTGATTGTTCAAGCTGACAAAGACGCAAAACATGGCGTAGTTGTTAAAGTAATGGACGCTATTAAAGAAGCGGGCATAGACAGAATTTCTATCGCTGCAGCTAAGGGGTAGTTATATGGTTCGCTTATTAGTATCAATACTACTAGGCGCAGCTGTTACTTTTGCATTATTTTCTTTTATGGCTTTTCTTATATCCAGTGGTGATAGAAGAGAAGAAGAAAAATTAGAAAATATTATTGTTGAAGTTAACACTACGCCACCTAAGTCAGCTGCTGAGCAAAGACGACGTGTGCCACCGCCGCCGCCGCCGCCGCCTAAAACGCCACCTAAACCTCAAGCTCCTGAGCCTGAAGTTAATAATCAATCTGGTGGATTAACGTTTAATATGCCAGGTGTGCAGTTAGCGGGTGCAAATGCAGGTATATCTGCTCCAGGCGCAGGCTTTGGTCGTGATGGTGATGCAACACCAATTGTACGTATTGAACCTAAATATCCAATACAAGCAGCTCGTGATGGTAAAGAAGGTTGGGTAAAACTTTCGTTCTCTATCAATGAGATTGGTGGTGTTGAAGATGTAACGGTTATCGATGCAGAACCAAAGCGTATTTTTGATAAAGAAGCTAAACGTGCTTTACGTAAGTGGAAGTACAAACCAAAGGTTGTTGATGGTAAGCCATTACGTCAAACAGGTTTGTCAGTTCAATTAGACTTTAAAATGGATGGAGGTTCGTAATAATGAATAAGATATTAACATCTTTGACTTTATTGGCTTCATTGGTATTAGTACAGCTGCCAACATCATTTGATGTTAGCGCAGCTGGTGCAGAAAAGTCAGAAAAGCCAAAACGTAAAACTCGCTTAATGGGTCCTTCTGTTGGTAAAAAAGTGGGTAAAGCATTTGAGCTCTACTCTACAGATGATATCAAAGGGGCACTTGCTTTACTGTTAGAAATCAATGCAAAAAGTGATTATGATAAAGCCATTTTGGCTCGATATATCGCGGTTATGTATGCAACTTTAGGTGATCAAGAAGCGAAAGCGATTGAGTATTTAAAGAAAGCGGTTGAGCCAGATATTTTGAATGAATCTGATCATGGTGAAGCGATTAAGTTACTTGCTGACCTTCAAATGCAAACGAAAGAATATGAAGGTGCTTTAGCCAATTATAAAGCTTGGATGGATTTTACCGGTAAATCTGATGGTGATACTTGGGTGAAAATTGCCCAAGCGAACTATGAGCTTAAACGTTTACCTAAAATGATCACGCCAGCAAATAATGCTATTGCAGCATATGGTGATAAGCATAATAAAAACCCTTATATTTTAAAATTGACGTCTTATTATGAGACTAAGAAATTTAAAGAAGCTGTAAATGTACTTGAAACAGCAGTGCAATTATTTCCAAATGAAAAAGCATTTTGGAAACAGTTAGGGAATTTTTATCTTTTAATTGAAGATTATGACCGAGGCATGGCAACGTTAGAATTGGCTTATAAACAAGGTTATCTTGAAAAAGAGTCAGAAATTAAAACGTTAGCTAGTTTGTATGCGCAAAATAATATGCCGTATAAATCTGCAAAATTATTAGAGAAGCATATCTCTTCAGGCTTAGTTAAACGTGATGATACTAATATCTATTCGTTAGCGAATGCTTGGCATGCTGCACAGCATATTGATAAAGCTGCTAAATATTATGGTGAATTAGCTAAAATGACTAATGAAGCTAAACACTATAGTAAGCAAGGCACTTTATTAGCACAGGATGAACAGTTTGAAAAAGCCGTAGTTGCTTTGAATAAAGCGTTAGATTTAGGTGTATCGAACAAAGGTAGATTATATATGAGTATTGCAGAATCTCATTTCTACCTTGCTCAATATAAAGAAGCCTATGCAGCTATTCAAAATGCGATGAAAGACCCTAAGACTCGTAAGGGTGCTAAAGGTTGGGTAAGTTATATTAAAGATACTGCCGCTCGTAAAGGCAAAGCCATTTAATTTAGCTTTCTTCAAAAAAAACCAGCCTTTTGGCTGGTTTTTTTTTGTGTAGAAACTAGCTTTGAATCACTGCATTGTTTTTAGAAATTTAAATATTCCTGTTATTTTATTCTTATTTCAGCTAGAATTCGCGCCGTTCATTTTGTAGTTTAGTTAGGAAATTGAAGATGTCACAACATGAAAATTTTAAAGATAGTTCATCAAAACGTCACCTATTTGCAGCTTTAACAGCGTTAGTAGCGGCGCCATTATTACCTATGCTAATGGGTTGGTTTACCGTTTTAAGCTAAGTTCAATTAAAAAGTAGTTCAATAATATGCATATTTTAGTCGTTGATGATAAAGCCGCTGTTCGTGAAAAGGTTGGAGGATTACTTACTCAACTTGGTTACACCTATGAATGTGCGAATAATGGTTTAGATGCGCTTGAAAAAGCCCAAGTTCAAACTTTTAATTTGTATATTATTGATCATTTAATGCCCGTGATGAACGGCATTCAACTAATTAAAAACTTAAAGTCAAAGCAGGAAACAGCAAATATTCCTGTTATTTTTATGACGACTCAAGATCTCAATTCACTTCATAATGTTAAAGAATTAAAGCAATGTCAGGAGATTATTGCTAAACCAATCAATGAAGAAACTTTCTTTCAATTGATTAACAAGCTGTTGGTTGAAAATTCTCTGGTACATTCACTATAAAATTAGTTCGTTTTCCATTATTCTTTAACATTACCAAATAATGAATAAATTGAATAATGACAGAAGCACAAACTTTACAACTAAAAAACGCGGTTCACACTATTGCTGATTACCCTAAAAAAGGCATTTTATTTAGGGATGTAACAGGCATATTAGACGATGCTGTAGCATTTAAACTGACGATTGATCTTTTAAAAGAAAAATTCCAACACCAAGGTTATACAAAAGTCGTTGGCACTGAAGCACGTGGTTTTTTATTTGGAGCACCATTGGCACTAGCCCTTGGCGTTGGATTTGTCCCCGTACGCAAACCAGGGAAATTACCGAGACCAACCTATGCTGAAGATTATCAACTTGAATATGGTACTGATACGCTTGAAATTCATCAAGATGCGTTAACCAGCGAAGATAAAGTATTAATTGTTGATGATTTACTTGCCACTGGTGGTACGATAGAAGCGACTAGTAAACTTATTAAAAAGTTAGGTGCTCAAGCGCCTCATGCTGCTTTCATCATCTCTTTACCCGATTTGGGTGGTGAAAATAAACTAGAAAATTTAGGATTGTCTGTCACTTCACTTCTTCAGTATGAAGGTGAGTAAGGTTTTTTATGAGCTATCAAGTATTAGCAAGAAAGTGGCGCCCAAAATCATTTCAGGAATTAATGGGGCAAGAGCATGTTGTCTCGGTATTATCTAATGCCTTAAAACAACAACGTTTACACCACGCCTACTTATTTACAGGTACTCGCGGAGTTGGTAAAACAACGATCGCTAGAATTTTTGCTAAAAGCTTAAATTGTAATCTTGGTATCACGGCAGAGCCTTGTGGCGAATGTGATACCTGTGTAGATATTGACCAAGGTAGGTTTGTCGATTTATTAGAGATTGATGCTGCATCACGAACTAAAGTCGATGATACTCGAGAAATACTTGATAATGTTCAATATGCTCCAACGAGAGGTCGATTTAAGGTATATCTAATTGATGAAGTACATATGCTTTCTAGAAGCAGTTTTAATGCTTTATTAAAAACCTTAGAAGAGCCTCCGGAGCATGTAAAGTTTATTTTAGCTACAACAGATCCTCAAAAACTCCCCGTAACGGTACTGTCTAGGTGTCTACAGTTTCATTTAAAAGCATTAGCTGTACCACAGATTGAACAACAGCTTAAAACCATATTAACTGCTGAAAATGTGTCTGCAGAGCCATTAGCCATTTCTTTATTAGCTAAAGCGGCGCGGGGGAGTATGCGCGATTCGTTAAGTTTAACGGATCAGGCTATCGCTCAAGGAAATGGTAATATCCTCGCTAGTAACGTTCAAAATATGTTAGGGGGTGTTGATCATCATTGGGTGTATAAAATATTAATAGCGTTAATTAAGCAAGACACTCAAGGATTAATGGCGTTATCGTTGGATATTGCCTCTTATGCCCCGAATTACGGACGTTTAATGGCTGAATTGATTCAGCTACTTCACCAAATTGCCATGGCGCAAGTTGTCGACAGGCATTTTGATTTATCGCCTGAGCATAATCAATTATTAGAAAAGTTCTCTCAGGCATTGAGCCCTGAAGATGTACAACTTTATTATCAAATCGTCTTAACAGGTCGAAAAGACTTACCATATGCTGCAGATGAACAAGCGGCGTTTGATATGGTGTTATTACGGTTATTAGCGTTTAAACCGCAAACCCGTGCGATAGAAATAACAGAGCAGGTTGATAGAGAGCTCGACTTTACAGATCTGGAGCCAAATCTTCCCAACCAGCCAATGACACAGCAAAACTTTGTTAAACAAGAAGACGAAGCCTTAAAAGCAAACGAGCAAACCCTATCTCATGCAAGTGAGTCTAAAGAGCAAAGCCTTTCAGCTGAATTGGCAAGCATCGAGCAGCAAGCTGCCCAGAGTTTTAATGAGCTTCCCTCCATCAACACGCCAAAAAGGAACGATGAAGACTTACTCTCTAATGAGGCTCAATCTGATGAAGTCGAAGAGAAGAATCAAGCCGGTTTAACAAACAGCAATCAAAGCGCAAAGACTCAAATCCCTCCTGAGTCTCAAGAGAATGCGCTGAACAATGATCCGAGTCTATCTTCTGATAATAACTTGTCTAATGAACAAGCACCTTTGCTCACAGAAGCCGAAATAGCACAAGTAAGCAATCCACAAAGTGCCTCACCAATAGATTCGATTTTAGCAAGTAGAAATATGCTGCGCAGTCGTAAAAAAGCTTTGGAGAAAGATGGAAAAAAGCTTAATGACGCCGCTGAGCGTCAGAAAAATACAGAAAAAGTGGTCAATAAACCGGTTATTGAAGACGTACCTGATATCGCGACCATTTCGGAGCAACCATTTACTCCTGAAGAAATTGACCCTAGTGTGGTTAAAAAAGCGAATCAGGTAGATCGCTGGGCTAATATTATCGATTCAATGGCGCTTAATGGTCGTTTAAGACAGCTAGCCCTTAATGCGACTATCTCTGAGGCATCGGATGATGAAGTCTTTATATTAGAGTTAAATACGTCGACTAAACATTTAAAATCACCAGTGGCATTGGAACAATTAGAACAGTTTGTTTCGGATTATTTCGACAAACCAATGAAAGTTGAAATAACCGTCGTTGAAGAAACCATTGATGACCCTTTTCAGATTCAAGGAAAAATCAACGATAAACGTTATGATTATGCCAAAGAATTACTATTGAAAGATGAGATAGTTCAATCTTTCACTGAGCAGTTTCAAGCTGAAATCGATGAAGAAAGTATTATAGCCCGATAAAGTAAACTTGAATTTTAATTCATTAACTACTATCGTGGCGGCAATTTAATTTTGAAGGAGAAATTATGATGAAAGGTGGCATGGGTAACTTGATGAAACAAGCCCAACAAATGCAAGCGAAAATGGCTAAAGCTCAAGAAGAATTAGCTAATATGGAAGTAACTGGTGAGTCTGGAGCAGGTATGGTGAAAGTGACTATGACTGGTAGCCACAGTGTTCGTCGTGTAGAAATTGATGACAGTTTAATGGAAGACGACAAAGAAATGGTTGAAGATTTAGTTGCTGCCGCATTTAATGACGCGGTAAGACGCGTTGAAGAACAAAATAAAGAGAAAATGGGTGCTTTAACAGGTGGGATGCAATTACCCCCTGGGATGAAAATGCCGTTTTAAATCGGAAGGTTATTTTCGTTATAAAAAAAGCTCAAGTTAACACTTGAGCTTTTTTGTTGGTTAGAAAAGGTATGTCGATATTTATTACCACTTTTTCTTTGGTTGGAATAACATATCTAAATCATCTTCTTCTGCTTTTGCTTTTTTAGCGGCATCGGCAGCATTAGTATTTTTTAACGCGGCGGTAATTTCTTCAAGTTGATCTTCTAACTCTGTTTTCTTCGCAGCGGTATACTCGGTTTGTTTAGGGTGATCTGTGATGGTTTGTATTGCTTTTTCATAGTATTGTCTAGCCGAGCCGAGCATTTCTTTTTGGTGTGCTTGCATGCCTCGTTTGTGCAAACTTTCAACATTAATCTTTAATTGCATAGCATCAAGTTTTAAATCTTCCATCATAAAGGCTTGAGCATCTAAAGCACCTTTTGATTGTTCAGATTTCAACATTGCTCGTAATTTTTTAATGGTTTGCAGAATAACAACAAGCTGTTGATCATTGTCTGGTAAAATAAAACTTTGCTCTTGGCCTGCATTCGATGAAGCGAGATCAACAGAAGCGTTCAAGCGTGCCTCCATTTCACTAATTCTATTTTTAATGCCTTTCATTTCAGGCATTATTTTTGCCATGTTTTTTACAGCATTTAAACTTCTTTGATTAAGGATTTCTACCACTTTAGGATTAGGGGGTAAGTGCGCTAAGTTTAATAGTAATTCTTCAGTCTCATCTATTATTGCTTTTTGTTTAGCGGCTTTCGCACGTTTTTCTTGTTCTTGTTTTTCTTTGTGTTGTTGAATTGCATTTACTATTACCACAACGATAACTAATGCAATCACTAAACCTATTATTATACCCATAGATAATACTCATTTTATGAAAATATGACTTATACTCCTCAGTCTACAAAAAATGAACTGTTTAGCATAGCGCTAAGTTGAGCTTTTCCTATGAAAGTTCGTTTTGATGAAACTTTATTAGAATTAACGTTTCATTGATGCTTTATTAGCCTTTTACTCTATCTTGTGTTGTAATATTACAACAATAAATGGTTTTTTCTGATCTTTACTGAAATTTTTTTACAAATTCGTTAAGTTTCTATGGAATAAATTGTTATTTAAGTATATATTTTTTGCATAAGCCACACTGAACATACATTATGAAGCTGCAACAATTACGTTATATCGTCGAAGTACAAAATAATAATTTGAATGTTTCTGCAACAGCAGAAAGTTTATTTACCTCTCAACCGGGTATTAGTAAGCAAGTGCGAATGCTTGAAGATGAGTTAGGCATTCAAATTTTTGGGCGAAGTGGTAAACACCTTACCCATGTTACTTCGGCAGGTAAAGAAGTGATCAATATTGCCACTGAGATCTTATCAAAAGTTGAAGCAATTAAAGCGGTTGCTCGAGAACACACCCAACCAGACGAAGGTAAGCTTCGAATTGCTACTACGCATACTCAAGCACGATATGCATTGCCTGATGTTATTCAAGGTTTCATGAAAAAATATAGCAAAGTTTCTTTGCATATGTATCAAGGGACACCGGCACAGATTAGTGATGCTGCCACGAAAGGTGATGCTGACTTTGCGATAGCCACTGAATCATTTCATTTATATAACGACTTGATCATGCTGCCTTGTTATCACTGGAATCGCAGTATTATCGTTCGACCAGATCACCCATTAGCTAAGAAAACTAATATTACCATTGAAGATATTGCAAAATACTCATTAGTCACTTATGTTTTTGGTTTTACTGGTCGTTCAGAATTAGACACCGCTTTTAATAAAGCTGGGGTTGAACCTAAAATAGCCTTCACCGCAACCGATGCCGATGTTATTAAAACTTATGTTCGAATGGGCGTGGGTATAGGTGTTATCGCGACGATGGCGATGGATCCAAAACTTGATAGTGATTTAGTTACCATTGATGCTAGCCATTTATTTAATGCAAGTACGACTAAAATAGGTTTTAGACGTGGTACTTTCTTGCGTGGCTATATGTTTGATTTTATTGAGCGCTTTGCACCGCATTTAAATCGTGATCTAGTGACTAGAGCTGTTTTACTCAAAAATAATACCGAAGTTGAAGAATTATTTTCAAATATTGAGTTACCCGTCAAATAACGTTTTATTGAGATAATTTTTATTTAAATTTAAAAACCTATGTTGAAATTAACATAGGTTTTTTTTATAGAAAAATGCGTGTTAAAGTGCCTTAACATTCAATAATATTAACCGCTAAACCGCCACGAGAGGTTTCTTTATATTTTGTTTTCATGTCATTGCCTGTTTCCCACATGGTTTTGATCACTTTATCTAATGACACCTTTTGAGTACCTGTACCACGAAGAGCAAGTCGAGATGCGTTGATCGCTTTTACCGATCCCATCGCATTTCTTTCGATACACGGCACCTGCACTAAACCACCAACAGGATCGCATGTTAACCCTAGGTTATGCTCCATCCCAATTTCAGCAGCATTTTCTACTTGTTTAGGCGAGCCTCCCATTAATTCTGTGAGAGCACCAGCAGCCATAGAGCAAGCAACGCCTACCTCTGCTTGACAGCCACCTTCAGCACCCGAAATTGTTGCATTCGTTTTATATAAAATTCCAATTGCAGCAGCAGTTAAAAGGTAACGAATACAATCTTCATCTTTAACCGGTTTAATGAACTTATCGTAATAACATAAAACAGCAGGAATTATTCCCGCAGCGCCATTCGTTGGGGCGGTTACCACTCGGCTACCGGCGGCATTTTCTTCATTAACGGCTAAAGCGAAAAGGTTGACCCAATCCATTGCTGAAAGGGGATCATTATTGCTCTCAACAGAAAGTGAACGATACAAAGCTGGGGCTCTTCGATTGACTTTTAAACCGCCTGGCAGCACACCTTCTGTTGCCATGCCTCGTTCGACGCTATCACGCATCGCTTGCCAGATATTAATTAAATTACGAGTGATGGTTGCTTTATCATTTAAACACAATTCATTTTCCATCATGATAGTGCTGATACTTAGGCCTTTTTCACTCGCTAGAGAGATTAATTCATCCGCACTTGAAAATTTATGTGGGCGATCAATATTACTGTGTAAAGACAGCGCTTTATCTTTTTCTTTTTCGAAATCGCAATCACGAACGATAAAGCCGCCACCGATAGAGTAATATGTTTCTTGAAGCACTTCTTCATTGTCATTGTACGCATATAATGTCATGGCGTTGGCATGAGCAGGCAAGGTTTTGCGTCGATGATAAATAATCGATTCATTCTTTGGAAAACTAACCGTTTTATCTTGTGAAATCGCTATCGTTTCATTGGCGATGACTTCATTGAGAATTTTATCGATTGACTCAACAGGTATGGTTTCAGGTGCTTGTCCAGATAAACCAAGAATAATTGCTTTTCCCGTGCCATGACCAATACCTGTTTGACCAAGTGAGCCAAATAATTCTGCTTTAACACGATCAACTTTATCAATTAATTGTTGCTCAATTAAATGATCAACAAAAAGTTTGGCTGCTTTCATTGGACCAACTGTATGCGAGCTAGAAGGCCCAATACCTATTGAGAACATATCAAATACACTAATCATGCGTTAAACCTGAATTATTTTCCGTAATTATACGGTAAGTTAAAATTTTATACGGTAATGATAACTGAAAGTATTCATCTAAATAAACACTTTTATAGCATATGATAGACGGTTCTTAATATTTAGGTATGGTTATTTCTTATATGCAGGCTAAGGTCGTTTAAAATAGCCGCTGTGGCTCCCCAGATATTATATGACTTATAGGGCATAAAGTGCACAGGGTGTTGTCCCGTTTTATTTATTACTTCAATGATATAGTGTTGCGTTGTTGATAAAAAATGATGAAAGGGGACATGAAATATTTCAGCGACTTCATTTTCATCAATCGTATAAAAAGGACTGCGCTTTAACATAGCCACAACAGGGGTAATAGAAAAGCCGCTCATGGTTTGAAATGGATGTAATTGACCAAGAATCTCGCAATCATCTTTTTCAATACCGACTTCTTCATGTGCTTCTCTTAACGCGGTACAAATATGATTTTTATCAAACGCTTCTACTTTTCCGCCCGGAAAACTAATTTGTCCAGGATGATGTTTTAAATGTTTAGCTCTTTTGGTTAGTACCACATGCAGTTGATTATTTTTTTCGAATAAAGCAATAAGTACGGCTGATGGTGTGAATATTTTTGGCTGAGTGAGTAAAAATTCCTGATTATTTGATTTTGCTAATTGACTCAAATTAAAACGTTGTAAAAATTCATTTTTAGTCATGTTAATTCACATTCAACTTAGTAACTTAAAACCACTATAATTTAGCAAAATTATCGTGGCCGGTGTTTAAAGTTTTGCTAGAACCGGTAAAATTTTATTTACTTTATCATACGTTTCTTGATATTCAGCGTCGACATTTGAGTCAGCAACGATCCCGCCGCCAGCCCAGCAATGTATGGTATTTTGTTCGCGAGTTTTATCACAAATCAAGGTTCTTATCGTAATACTGGTATCCATATTACCGCAAGCCGAGATATAACCAATAGAACCACAATAGATACTTCTGCGTTGTGGTTCAAGTTCATCTATTATTTCCATCGCGCTTATTTTAGGGGCGCCAGTTATCGAACCACCTGGAAATGATCCTCTTAGTAAGTCGGTAGCATCGAATTGATTTTCCAGTTCCCCAACTACCGTACTGACTAAATGATGAACCGCAGGAAAACTTTCTACTGCAAATAGTGTCGGTACTTTTACCGAGCCGGGTACACACACTTTACTGATATCATTTCTAAGTAAATCAACAATCATCAGGTTTTCTGCTTTATCTTTTTCTGAATGCTGCAAAGCTTTGGCAAGCTCGTTATCTTGTGCGCTATCTAAGCTTCTTGGCTTTGTGCCTTTTATAGGTTTACTTTGTACTTTATTGTGATTTACCTGTAAAAATCGCTCTGGTGAGATGCTTAAAATACGGTAATCAGCTAAACAAATAAATGCGGAGAATGGTGCTTGGTTTGCGTTCCTTAGTTCTTTATAGGCTTGGAATTCTTCACCCTGATAATGGGAACTGAAACGCTGTGTAAGATTAATTTGGTAACAATCACCTGATAATAAATATTGCTGAATTTTTGTAAACTTTTCTTGGTATTGTTGCGCAGACATATTGGCTTGCCATGTCTGTAATAATTTGAAAGGTTCAAGAGGAAATGCGATACCTTCACGAATCATTTTATTTAAGTGGTTTTCTATTTCATCTAATTGATTCTCATCAGCAATTAACCAATATTGCTGTTTTTTATTATCATAAATAATTGCGTGTGAATAAATACCAACCGCCATTTCAGGAAGGTGAATGTCTTGGTCAGCTTGGCTAGGAATTTGTTCAAATCGTCTACTTAAATCATAAGAAAAATGTCCCACAGCGCCTGTCATAAAAGGTAATTCACTGGCTTGAATTTCAATGTTTTGGTAGAAGGCTTGTTGAACACGTTGCAAGATAGTTAAAGGGTCGTCGAGGCTATTTTCTGAGCGCTTCTCAGAGAGATAATCTACACAGGTATTTTTACCTGTTGTTGTTAAGGTTATTTCAGGTTGCCAAACGATGATGTCATAGCGGCTATCGACATGCTCGCTTTGACATGAATCTAACCACATTGCCCAAGGCTGGTGTGCAAAATGCTCAAATAATGCTTCAGGTTGAAGCTGATGACTAAAGTGTAGAGGCTTTGCCTTGATAACGGCGTTATTATTGAGAAGCAAAATGTAACCCTAATTTTAATTATTCTTAAACTTTTAGATAAAAGTTAGCTCGCATTGTGGTGGCGAGCTCGTTATAAGCAGGGTATCATATCGGCAAATTTTTAACTTTCAACGTTTTCGCTCGCAAATGTTGATTTTACATTACCTAACTGTGTAAAGAGATTGTTATGGCTACCATTAAACAAGAAGATCTAATTGAGAGTATTGCAGATGCATTGCAATATATATCTTACTACCATCCACTTGATTTTATTCAAGCTTTAGAAAAAGCCTATCATAAAGAAGAAAGTCAGGCGGCAAAGGACGCTATCGCGCAGATATTAATTAACTCTCGTATGTCTGCTCATGGTAAACGTCCAATTTGTCAGGATACGGGTATTGTTACCTGTTTTGTAAAAGTGGGGATGGCGGTACAGTGGGATAAAACTGACTTAACCGTTCAACAAATGGTTGATGAGGGGACTCGACGTGCATATTTGAATCCAGACAACCCTCTACGGGCATCTATCGTTAAAGATCCTGCGGGAGCTCGCATCAACACTAAAGATAATACCCCTTCTGTTGTTCATATTGATATGGTTCCTGGTGATCAAATTGAAGTGATGATCGCGGCAAAAGGTGGTGGTAGCGAAAATAAATCTAAAATGGTGATGTTAAACCCCAGCGATTCCATTGCTGATTGGGTCGTTAAAACGTTACCTACTATGGGCGCAGGCTGGTGTCCACCGGGCATGTTAGGCATAGGTATTGGCGGTACTGCTGAAAAAGCTGGCGTATTAGCAAAAGAAAGTTTAATGGATCCTGTCAATATTCAAGAACTTATTGATAAAGGTGCTGAAACAGCCGAAGAAAAATTACGGTTAGAAATCTACGAACGAGTGAATAAACTCGGTATTGGCGCACAAGGTTTAGGTGGCTTAACCACAGTGGTTGATATCAAAATTAACTCAGTACCAACCCATGCCGCTTCAAAGCCAGTGGTGATGATCCCAAATTGTGCTGCAACTCGTCACGTGCATTTTCACCTTGACGGTTCAGGGCCGGCTGACTTGTCACCACCAAAACTTGAAGATTGGCCGGAAATAACTTGGGAAGTTGGTGAAAATGTCCGTCGAGTTAATGTTGATGACTTGAAAAAAGCCGATATCAGTGACTGGAAAACAGGTGAAACTGTTTTATTAAGCGGTACCATTTTAACTGGTCGTGATGCTGCGCATAAGCGTATTCAAGAAATGCTCGCCAAAGGTGAAACACTGCCGGTAGACTTTACGGATAAATTTATTTATTACGTAGGGCCAGTGGATGCTATTGGTGATGAAGCGGTCGGACCTGCAGGACCTACCACAGCAACTCGCATGGATAAATTCACTGAAATGATGCTGGCTGAAACGGGGTTACTTGGTACGATTGGTAAGGCTGAGCGTGGACCTCAAACGGTAGAAAGTATTAAAAACCATCAATCAGTTTATTTAATGGCTGTTGGTGGCGCGGCTTATTTAGTGTCAAAAGCAATCAAAAAAGCAAAAGTTGTTGCCTTTGAAGATATGGGGATGGAAGCAATTTATGAGTTTGAAGTCGAAGATATGCCAGTAACTGTCGCGGTTGATAGTCGTGGTGAATCTGCTCATGTTACGGGACCAGCAATTTGGCAAGCGAAGATTGAAGATTTAGATAATAAATTATCTAAATAACTTATCTAAACTTTACCTTGTTTTGAATCATTTAAGCGCTCATTTGAGCGCTTTTTTTGTTTATAAAGTCTGTTCAATCGATAGACAGGTCAGATTTATTTACTACACTTAAGATTAAAATAATGAAACAAAATTGAATGAATTGCCACAGATTAAAAGGATAGAAAGTGGAAACTACAATCAGAAAAGTCACTATTATTTATTACCGTGATATCTCTCTTGAATTGATGCATGAAACGGTTTGTTTTCCACAAAACGATAACGGACGAGTAATTATTTCAAAAGAGTTTAAACAAGGAAAATCGATTATTGCCGTTTGTGAAGGGGAGGTGAACATTCTTAATAAAATTGGCGATAGAGTTGAAAATAACAATATTGAAGATGAAGCTTAAAGCACTCAAGGGTAAAGAAAAAAGTTAACCTTCACCTTGAATTGTGTTTAAATGACTGTTAATAAATACAGTGGTTAGTTGGTGTGTAGTGGTTGATAAAATTTTATTAATGGTAGATTCATTTCAAAATGAACTTATTGTGTCATGTGTGTTAATTGTTTTCTTACTTTTGATTTTAATGTTATCGAGAGTAATATCACTTTCAAAACAGGTTCATGATCAACAATCAGACATTAAACAATTGCTTCACCATTTTGAATTAACGTCAAATTTATCTGAAAAACAGCAACAACAAATAATCAAGCAACAATTTGAATTTAAACATTATATAGAACAACAATTTGCTGATTTTAAAATAAAGTTTCTTAATCAATTTAATGAACAATCTGCCAAGCAGTTCTCAGCGTTAACTGAGTTTAATAGCAAACTACAAACAACCCTTCACGAACATCAACATTTATTTAATCAAAACCAACGACAAGCAGTAGATCAACTGGTTGAACATTTAAATAAAGCAGCATTAGCGGCGCGTGATGAACAAGCGAAAACCTTAAAACAATCAAGCGATGCTATGGCGATTAAAATCAATGAGTTGACGACTTCTACTGATCTTCGTCTGAAAGAGATCAGCGGACAGGTTGAAAAACGACTTGCGGAAGGTTTTGAAAAAACAACGAAAACGTTTAATGACATCTTACAACGATTAGCTTTAATTGATGATGCACAGAAAAAAATCACTGAATTATCAACGAATGTTGTTAGTTTGCAAGAGGTGTTAAACGACAAACGATCGCGTGGTGCCTTTGGCGAAGTACAATTAAACAGTTTGATCCGAAATGTTTTACCTGAGCAACACTTTTCATTACAACATACCTTATCAAATGGAAAAATTGCTGATTGCATTTTATTTTTACCTGAGCCAACGGGAAACGTGGTGATCGATGCAAAATTTCCGTTAGAAAGTTATAAAAAAATGATGGATGACGTTTTAGGTGAACATGAAAGAAAAGCGGCAGAGCGACAATTTAAGCTAGATATTAAAAAACATATTAATGATATTAGTGATAAATACTTGATTGCGAATGAAACATCAGAAGGGGCGATTATGTTTATTCCGGCAGAGGCCATTTTTGCTGAAATTCATGCTCATCAAAGTGATTTGGTCGATTATGCAAACACGAAACGCGTCTGGTTGGCATCACCGACCACTTTGATGGCTATATTAACCACTTCTCGTTCAGTGCTTAAAGATGAAGCTACCCGTAAACAAGTGCATGTTATTCAAAATCATTTAACGTATTTAGCTCAAGATTTTTCACGATTTAAGGTGCGTTTTGCTAATTTAGCTAAGCATATCGATCAAGCGGCGACGGATGTAAAACAAATTCATACTTCAGCAGAGAAAATTTCAACGCGTTTTGAAAAAATAGAAAATGTTGAACTTAGTCATGATGAAAAGCATTACAAAGAGTTAGCCGAAAGTAAAAATAGTTAATTTTGTTTTGTTTGAGTGATCACTCAAGATATTTAATTAGAGAGTTGGTTGAAGTACCAACCTTTAATTTAAAATTAGTTGATTAGATTTCTCGAGTTGATTACTTTAATCACCGCATAGGTCAAAACGGGGGAGTCATTTTTCGTGTTTATTAGTAAAAAATCAATGTCCCTGATTTTTAATTAAAGGATAAAGTTTGATTCAAAAGTTAGAAGGTTTAAAAACCACTTTATGGAGTGGTTTAGCAGTTAGCTTAATTATCGTGGCAACACTTGCTACTCAGCATTATTGGATGACAAAAGTTAACTTTATTGAACAGGTTTTAATGGGGGGATTTGTTGTTGGTATTCTATTTTCAGCGCAATTTTCGCGTAGCCGTTTTACTTTATTAATTGCACTTTGTTTTGGTTATTACCTACTAAGTAAAAATGTCTTTACTGGCCTAGATTTTCTTAATAAAAATCCCCAATGGTTATATCTTTCAACGATATTTATATTAGCTTACCTAACTTTAATTAAAGATCGTGCATTAATTTCTATGCACGGTATAGCGCGACTAATTGGTCTTGGTTTTTGTATTGCGTTAGCCAAACTATGGTTAATGGCCATGAGCTGGCTACAAAGCTATAGCATTAGAAACAGTCTACCTTATCTAAATATAGAATTAATTATTATTAATTTTCCGTTATTTATTGTGGCGATTTTGGTGTTATTTAAAAGTTTACGCCAGCCAAATTTATTCGTTTCTTCTTTGTTAACAACGTTAATTGTCGGCAATCTTTATTTTAACGATCAAATATCTTTGCCCCTTAGTATCATGTTTAGCTTACTTGTTTTGCATTATATTATCGTGGTAGTGATTGATTCGTATTATTTAGCTTATCGAGACGAGTTAACTCATTTACCTTCAAGAAGAGCACTGAATCAATATGCATTATCTTTAGGGCGCAAGTATTGTGTTGCCATGTTAGATATCGACCATTTTAAAAAGTTTAATGATAACTATGGTCATGATATAGGTGACCAAGTCCTTAAATTAGTTGCCGCGAAGCTTGCAGAAGTGAAATCAGGAGGAAGAGTTTTTCGCTATGGTGGTGAAGAGTTTACGGCAATCTTCCCGCGTAAAACTGCAGCAGAAGCCCTTGATGAATTAGAAAAGCTTCGACAGTCGGTTGCTGATTATAATATTGTAATTCGTCACCCCATAAGAAAAACAAAAAAATCTCGACAGAATAATCAGGCCGAGTCACTGAAAACCGTGAATGTCACAATTTCTATCGGGGTAGCAACTAGACAAGCAAAACAGAGTTTTGAACAAACCATTAAACAAGCGGATCAAGCCTTGTATAAAGCGAAAAAGAAAGGGCGAAATCAAGTTTGCCAATAATGGCTCTCTATTTTGGGGGCACGTCACGTGCTGTCGTTTCTTAAGGATTAAGAGACTGGTTTCGAGTTACTAACACTGACCGTGAATTTAACGTGATTATCATCATTTAGCAGCTTCTTGGAAAAAGCTGCTAAATGAGATTAAACAATCGGTGTCTTGCAAAATGAAGGTTAATTTAGAATGGCGACATTGACAAAAACGACAGTTAACAACACAGGGCAAACATAACGTAAATAATTTCCCCATAAAGCTAACCATTTTCGGTCTTTCTGTAATGATACATCTCGTAATTTATTGCCTCTTTTCCATAACCAACCAACGACAATAAAGTAAAATAAGCAGCTTAGCGGTTGTAATATTGTTGTTAATACTCGAATAACTGCGCCAAATAAAGCATCAAAAAATGCAATGAGTAAGCCACTGCTACATAAAACAATAATAGAGACTAACCACGTCGCTTTTTTACGACTAAAGCCTTTATCTTCCACCATATAAGCGACAGGAACTTCTGTTGATGAAATGGTTGAAGTAAGTGCTGCAATCGAGAGGAGTAGGAAAAAACCACTAGAGACAATTAAGCCTATAGTGCCCATAGAATCAAACAAGGCCGGAAGAATATGAAATATTAACTGTCCCTCACCAATAAGCTGATTATCTTGAAAAACGTCCAAACCTGCATGTTCTGCGACAAATAACGCAGGAATAATTAACAAGCCGGCTAAAAATGCAATTCCCGTATCTAATGCAGTGATAGATAAGACTAATTTACCCATATCTTTATCTTTTTGCATGTAAGAGCCATAAACCATCATACCTCCAACACCAATTGACAATGAAAAGAAAGCTTGGCCCATCGCTGAGATGATTAATTCAGGATCGGTAACACGAGCAAAGTCAGGAATGAGATACACTTCTAACCCTTTATCAGCACCTGGTTGTTGTAAAATGTAGATAATTAAGCCAATTAGCATAACCAATAAAATCGGCATCAAACGTGCTGACCAACGTTCAATTCCAGCATTAACCCCTTGGTGAATAATCGCCGCACCTAGGAAAATAAATATCGGGGTAAAAAGTATGTTACGCTCGGTGCTTGAATTTGCTAACCAAGCTGAAGCTTGAGTCATTCCAGCTAATTCAGCCATTGAAGAAAGGGTGTGGGCCAACATCCAACCAGCCACTATCGTATAAAAGCTTAGCATCATGATTGCGCCACATAAGCCGATAATTCCTGCTTTTCTACCTATTCCTTCGGAAAAATGACTACAGGCATCACCAAGCGCTGAAACCGGATTTTTTTGTGCTTGGTTACCAATATAAATTTCAGCATAAAGTGCCGGTAACGCAAGTAAAAGCGTGACAAGTAAATAAACAAATAAAAAGGCACCACCACCATTATTGGCTGCTTGAGTTGGAAAGCCCCAAATATTACCTAAACCTATAGCCGAACCGGCTGCGGCTAAAATAAAACCGATACGGGAATGAAATGAGTCTCTAACATTGGTCATAAATTTACTACATTATAGTTTTTATTTTTGTCGAGCTTACCGAGTTCAATCTCTTTAGTGAAGTTATTTTATATTTTCGGTGTATTTTCTTGAAAATAATCGATGAAATTTTGTAAAAAATAGTCAACAGGTATATTTCTCTCTTGAAGTTATGAGCATCAATACCCACATCACTTAAACATATCGAGTGATGCTCAAGTAATAATGAAAGCCGACATAATATGCTGCAATATCAAATAATTCCTGTAACACGATTTCAGCAAAACTGTACACTTTTTTGGTGTGATATTACGAAGGAAGCGGCAGTTGTCGACCCTGGTGGAAATGTTGAGCTGATTATTGAAGCGATAGAGCAGCATGGATTAACGTTAACGAAAGTGCTACTCACTCATGCACACATTGATCATGCCGGTGCCAGTCAAATAATTGCTAGCCGCTTTAACATTGCAATCGAGGGGCCGAGTAAAGAAGATCAATTTTGGATTGATTTGATCCCAGAACAAAAAAAGCAATTTGGTTTTTCAGAAGCAGCGTCTTTTTCGCCTGATCGCTGGTTAAATGAAGGGGATACCGTATGCTTTGGCAAAATTGAATTACAGGTATATTTTTGCCCCGGCCACACTCCTGGACATGTGGTGTTTTATCATCCTGAGTCGAAATTAGCGCAAGTGGGCGATGTTTTATTTAAAGGGTCAATTGGTAGAACCGATTTTCCGCGTGGCAATCATGCAACTTTAATAAATTCGATAAGGCAGACATTATTTCCTTTAGGAGATGACGTGCAATTTATACCCGGTCATGGACCAATGAGCACCTTTGGTGTAGAACGTAAACATAACCCTTTTGTCAGTGATGCAGTGACTAAAATAGGATAAAACAATGGCTTCAATGGTTTTTCGCTTTCAACGTCGTTTAAAAAAAGTTGATTCAAGTCCGGTCTTTCAATGGGCTGTAATTGCCGTCATTATCATTTCGGCGTTATTGATAGGTGCCAAAACACATGATTTACCAGAGCCTGCGGTCCATTTACTGTCCATATTAGATTCTGCGATTACGGTATTTTTCTTAATTGAAATCATTATTCGTTTTATGGCAACTCGGAAGAAAAAAGAATTTTTCAAAAGTGGTTGGAATATTTTTGATACCGTTATTGTCATCGGGAGTTTAATTCCAGCAGGTGGCTCAGGTGTTTTATTAGCTAGGCTTTTACGTGTTTTCAGGGTATTACGATTAGTTTCGATGGTGCCTGAATTGCGTTTATTGATAAACGCCTTAATTAAAGCGATTCCTCGAATGGGCTATATTGCTTTACTGATGTTTGTGATTTTTTATATTTACGCTGCCATTGGCAGTATTTTGTTTGAAGATATTAATGAAGTGCTTTGGGGAGACGTTTCTATTTCTATGTTGACCTTATTTCGCGTGGCGACATTTGAAGATTGGACTGATGTGATGTATGAAACCATGGCTGTCCATCCGATGAGCTGGATTTTTTATCTTTCGTTTATTTTTTTAACGGCTTTTATCTTTTTAAATATGATGGTCGGCACCATTTTAGAAGTGATGGGTCAAGAGCATGAAAGTTATCGCGCAGAATTACATGGTGAAACGGAAGAAGGCGGTGAACCGGCAAGTCGAGCACAAATTGACAGTCTGGCGCGCGAACTTATGGAAATAAAAACGCTACTTCAACAGGCAAACGTTCAAAATAAGCAAGGATAGATTTACCTTTATTGAATTTTTGTATAAATCACAATAAGCGCGTACTATAAAAATCAACGTTTCTATTTGAGGTTGATTACGCGCTTTTATGTTAGGTTATTTTCAAAAAACTTTACTAGTTTTCGGCTTGTTCATAATTGTTTGTAGTGCTCACACTGAACCGTATCTAGAGCAATCGTCCCAACTATCCATCACTCAAAAAATTTCCTCCATTGAAGCGAAAACAGATCAAGCACTTATCTTATTTGAATTGAAAGAATTGTTAACGGCTTTTAATTTAACCAATAACGAAAGGTTAGACGTATTAAAAGCGATAGAAAAAAACTATCAAAATACTCGCGATTTTATTAATGCCATTGAAACTGTTAATCGCATTATTCTGTTAACTGAACAAAGTGATAACTCGCTGGATTTAGCACAAGCATATAAAAGGTTGGGTATTTATCATTATTTGAAAGGTGAGTACCAACAGGCTATTGAACATTATCATGACGCTTTAGAGATTATAAATCGTCTCAACCAACCGATATTAATTGCAAATATGAATAATAATATTGGCCTTGCTCAAGCCGCTTTAGGCCAAAATATTCAAGCCATTAATAGTTATCAAGTGGCGGAAAAGATCTATCAAGAGTTTGGCAGCGAGTTAGACAGAATTGATATTCGTTTCAATATTGCTGGTTTGTATTTAAAACTTGAACGTTATGATACGGCAATTGAAGCCTATTTAGATGTGATAGAAAGACGAAAAAAAATTCAGGATTTATCTGGCTTAGCCGATGCTTATAGTGATTTAGGTATTGCATATAAGCAGTCAAATAAAGCTGAAATTGCCTTAGAGTTCATGCAAAAGTCGTTAAACTATTATTTAGAAAAAAATGACTTATTTAGTTTAGCCTCTATTTATCACAATATAGCTGAAGTTTATTTTGAATTAAATCAACATGATAGAGTTTTAACTTTTGCAGAAGAGTCGATTGCTATTGCGCAAGAAAATGAATACAAAACGGCCTTGTCTGGCGCTTTGCATACCTACGCAAAAGGACTGTATTATTTAGGAAATGCTGAGCAATCATTAAGTTATTTACTTCAATCTCAAAAAATAGCAGAAGAACTCAATTACGCGAAACAGCTTTTAAATAACTATTCGTTATTCTCATTAGTCTATGCGACGTTAAATCAACCTGCTAACGCATTGAAATATCATAAATTATATATTTTGGCGCGAAATAAAAGAGAAAATGATAATTTCAATTTATTGTTGGCAAGCTACGAGTCAGAGCAACTAAAACAACAGGTGCTTCAATTAAAGCAAAATGAGCAATTACAGCAATTAGAATTGTCTAAAACGGGACAAAAACGAAAGTTTATTATTGTTGCATTTGGCTTATTACTGTTAACTGCGTTTTTTATCTATCGTAGGAATGCCGAACGCCGCTCTAAACTTGAGCTAATCACTAAAGTGAAGCAGCGGACGAAAGAACTTGAATTATTAGCTGATAAGTTACAAGCAGCGAATAAGGTCAAAAGTTTGTTTTTAGCCAATATGAGCCATGAAATAAGAACACCACTCACCGCCATTATTGCCCAAGCAGAGGCTTTAATTTACGATGATATCGATGAAAAAACTTTGCATGCTGATATTAATATTATTCATAGCAATAGCTTACACTTATTAGAATTAATCAATAATATTTTAGATTTAAGTAAGGTAGAAGCGAATAAGCTTGATTTAGATATTCAAACTCAAGACTTACATTGCCTATTACAAGATGTTTCAAATATGTTTACCGAGCAAGCAAAGAGTAAAGGTTTAACTTTTTCGGTTTATCATGCGCTGCCACGTCCTTTTGTACTGCCCATTGATGGTATTCGAATCAAACAAATTCTTATCAACTTATGCTCAAATGCCGTGAAGTTTACATCTCAAGGTCAAGTTAAAGTCATTGTTACAATTGAATCACAGCAATTAATTTTTTCTGTCGAAGATACTGGAATCGGATTGAGTTCATCTCAAATCAACAGTCTTTTTGAGAGTTTCACTCAAGGTGACAGTAGTATCAGTCGTCGTTTTGGTGGTACAGGACTTGGTTTGTGTTTATCGCAACAATTGGCACAACTAATGAGCGGAAATATTGAAATTTCAAGCGTGTTAAATCAAGGCAGTACGTTTACTTTTATCTTACCCATTAGTGTTGAGTTAGATAATTACCAAAATAGAGAGCTTGAGCTTATTCAACCGGCTATTGAAAAAGATACGGTTAAGGAAAATATTGAAAATATTTCTGGTAGTATTTTATTGGCAGAAGATCATCAAGATAATCGTAAATTAATCAGTCGTTTATTACGTTCATTAGGTTTAGAAGTCTATACCGCAAAAAATGGTAAAGAAGCGGTACAAAAGTTTCTTCAATATCAACCACAAGTTATTTTGTTAGATATACAAATGCCTGAAATGGATGGAATCGAAGCACATACGATTATGAGGCAAAAAGGAGCAACTCAACCCATTATTGCCTTAACCGCTAACGCAATGGCTCATGAGGTGGAAGAATATTTAGCACAAGGCTTTGATGATCATCTTAAAAAACCTATAGAGAGAAAGGTATTTATTCAGACCATTTGTCAATATTATCAGCACAAAGTGTGTTCAGATAAAGTAGCAGAAACTTTAAATCAAGTGGATTTTTCTGATTTGGTCGAACAGTTTAAGTCTAACCTTGCATTAGAACAACAAGATATCATTTTACACATTAAAAATGATGATTATGAACAATTGTCTCAACTGGTGCATAGGATAGCAGGTGCCGCTCAAATGTTTGGCTTCTCTGCACTTTCTCAATATGCGTTAGCATTAGAAACGTCATTAAAAAATAAAGACTATGAAAGGGTTACTGATCAATCTCAAATACTGTTAAATGAGATTGATCAGGTATTATGGTAAATATTTGAAAAACGTCTCTGTTGTTTCCCTTTAGCCATCACTGTTCTTTGTACTGAAAAACGTCATCAAGAGCCATGGTAAATACTTCCGCTATTTTAAAAGCGACTTCTAATGAAGGAGAGTATTTGCCTTTTTCAATAGCAACGATGGTTTGTCTTGACACGCCCACCAGATCAGCTAAGGCTTTTTGTGTCATTTCATCTTGATCAAAGCGTAATCGACGAATGTTATTGGTGATCACTTTAGCCATGTTAAAAACCTCTACGATAGAAGAATAACTGGGTTGAAAACTTGGCTAATTCGGCAGCTAAAGCAAATACGATCACGATATGCATGATTTTATATTCATTAGGTAATGAAATGGTCGTTAATGCTTGTGTTGGCATCATAGAAAACGAGGATAAAGTAGGGAATACCGTATGAAAAACGGTCATTATTATCCCAACTGATAATATGCCGTAAGCATTCCGGCTACCATAAAAGCTTATTAGTTTATCCCTTTCATCGTCAGCGTAATTTGCATCTTTATGATCAATAATTGCTAGCACTATTTGTAGTACTATTTCTAAGACTATTGTTTTCAACACAACGGCTAATAATAAGCTATTCACAGATTCAACATTAAGTTGCTCTGTACTTTGCAATGAAAATAATTGCACGAAATAATCAAACCAAATATAAACAAGTATGGCTAACGAAATCCAAGTACTTCTTTCTTTATAAGACATAATGACTCCTTTAAGTATGTTTTTATATACACGGTGTTAAAGTTATTTGACATGGTGGATGTTAAAGAGGATATCATCTTATGTCAAATATTTTTTACTTTGTGTCGCTAATTATTGTCTTGTTAAGTAGGGGGAAGCAGTGTTTAATTGTAAGGAAACACACTTAATCTTGGTGTAAGTTATTGATATTTAATTGGTCTTGTGATTTAAGGTACTTGTTTATAAATTAATGACTGAGTATTGAAATAAGTTTATTAATGGTTTTTAAGTTGCGTGTCG
The DNA here is from genome assembly GCF_031846185.1 of Thalassotalea castellviae. Lineage (NCBI taxonomy): Bacteria > Pseudomonadati > Pseudomonadota > Gammaproteobacteria > Alteromonadales > Colwelliaceae > Thalassotalea > Thalassotalea castellviae. The sequence continues at coordinate 730,956 of NZ_JAVRIF010000001.1, read as the reverse complement.
TTGCAACCAGTTTTAATTTATTTTCAATAAAATTATTTGATAATTTACTTTTACCGTAACCATTAGGGCAGTGTAAATAAATGATCTGATCAGCAATTGTTAGCTTTTCAGGCGGGTTGACATAAGCTAGCAACTGATCGATTTTATCCTTTTGCGGTTGCTCATTTAAAAAGCTCAATAACACCTGATTCCCTTGGTTTTCAATATCTATTTGTTTGAAAGGAAGGTTTCGATAAGCTTCATCCAGTTCATCTTTAGTTAGAATTATTACCGGTACATCAAAACCATATTGCTGTTTTATTTCAACTTGCAAATGATTTATCAGGTATTGTTTATCGTTATTTGCATGGGAGAAGCAAATATTGCCACTTTGGATGTAAGTGGACACATGGTTAAAACCAATGCGTTGACAAAGCTTTACTAAATCAGCCATGTTAATCTTTTTCTGACCGCTGACATTGATGCCACGTAGAAAAGCGATATATTTTTGCATCTGTCATTAGCCTTGTTTTGTGTGAATAATGATTGCTTAACAGCAAAATTGTTCACTGAATGTTTGTTAAAATTTAATTCGACCAGTTAACATATCTTTGAACATAACCCAGTCACCAATTAAGCTATATAAAGGATAAGTAAAAGTCGCGGGCTTATTTTTTTCGAAAAACAAGTGACCTAACCATGCAAAGCCATAACCTATGATAGGAAGGCTCAAGAGTACCGTGAGATGTTGTGTAACCACAGCATAACTTAGCGTGCATAATACTAGTGCTGAACCAATAAAATGCAACCTGCGACAAACTCGGTTTTTATGTTGGCTTAAATAAAAAGGATAAAAACGTTTAAACGATTGGTATTTTTTTGTCATCAATAATCGGCCTTATAAACGTACCTGAAACTCACTAATTTTAACTAAGAAAGCAGGAATTATTAGGGGGTATATTACACAAATAACCTAAAGGAATCTTTTACGCTATTCGTTTAATTTTGATGTTAACACTTTCAATCCCACGAGGCACATAGCACCTCCCATAATTCTATCTAACCAATGACCCATTTGATGAAATTTTTTGTTGATACGAGGTCTTGATAAAATAAAGACGACGGTTGAAAACCAGGTGAGTTGAATTAGCATCATCCACAATCCATAAATAATAAGGTGTAACATTGGTACTTCAGGTGAGATCACAATCGTAAATAGCGCGACAAAATAAACAGGGGCTTTTGGGTTTAATGCGTTACATAAAAATCCTTTGCTGATGGTTTTTAATGATGAAGTTCGTTGGATATGGTCGTTTGTATGCATAAATTGCGTTTGCGGTTTTGCGCGTAATCCGCCAATTCCTATGTACAGTAAATAACTACCACCGAGAATTTTGATCAACCATAAGGCCATTGAAGAGTTTGCAATGATAGTCGCTAAACCAAAAATGGAATAAATTATGTGAATTGATAAGCCTAACGAAATGCCTATGCTAGACAATAAACCTGCTTTTTTACCTTGAGTGATGGTTTGCTGGCTCACTAATATAAAATCCGGTCCTGGTGAGGCAGCGGCTAATAAATGAATAGAGGTTATTAGCAGTAAACCAGAAAATAACTCCATTACTTTACTCTTAGTTTATTGTTCATGAACGAATTACAACAGGCTATCATTGACGTTAGAAATGTTCAATTCTTGCTTGCTACATTAGCCTATTGTCGGCTAATATCGCGCCTCGCAACACGATCAAAGGCTGACTATGCGTTTAGATAAATTCATTTGTAAAAGTACTGAGCTTACGAGAACAGAAGCAAAGCGGTTACTGAAAAGTGGTAAAGTGTCCGTCAATGGTGAAATAAGTAAAAATGCGGCTATGCAAGTGCATGAAAACAACGATATCTCCCTTGATGGACAAAGCCTAGTTGCCCGTCAGTCTCGTTATATTATGTTACACAAACCACTTGATACCATTTGTTCTAATGTCGATGAAGGCTATCCATCGTTATTTCATTTAATCGACGTTGATAAAGCGTTTGATATGCACGTTGCTGGTCGTCTTGATGCCGATACAACAGGTCTTGTTTTAGTTACTGATGATGGTCGTTGGTCGCATAATATTATCTCTCCTAAAAAACAGTGTGAAAAAGTATATCGAGTATGGCTTAGAGATAAGGTTAAAACCGATAGCGTAGAAAAGTTTAAAGCGGGTGTGCAGTTACAAGGTGAAAATTCATTAACCTTGCCAGCTAAATTAATCATTGTTCACGACAAAGAAGTATTGTTGACCATCACCGAAGGAAAATACCATCAAGTCAAACGTATGTTTGCGGCAATTGGTAACAAAGTTGTTGGTTTACATCGTGAGCAAATTGGCCAAATAAAATTAGCTGGGTTACCTATCGGTGAATGGCGTTATTTAACAAAAGATGAAGTAAGTGAGTTTTGTTAAATGTCTTTGAATATTGTTGCGCTATGATTTTTCGTTCAGTTTATTGTCCTCAGAAAATAAGCGTTATCTTGTCAAAAAATTATTAAAGAATTGTAAAAAACTGCCGATATTTTGATCATGTATTATTCACATGAGTTAATAAGTTAGACAGGCTATGGATCTTTTTACGGAATTATTAAAACCATCAAACAGTTTTAAAACCGAAAATACGGCTAAAGATCGTAAACAAAACGCGCAAAACAAATATAAAAATACGATAAAATTTCGTCAGGAAGTTACGGATTCAGCAAATGAGAATACTGCTGTTCGTAAAGTGTCTAACTGGGATGAAGTAGAGCGTCGTTCAGGTAAAGATCGTCGAGAACAAATGGAAGGCCGAGGTCGTTGGCTAGAGTCAAGGGCTGAAAAAGATCGTCGACAAATTGCCAAATCGATCGTGCTTAAAGTCTAAATTCAGCCCTGCATAGTAGTTATTTTTTATTGAGCTCATTAAATTTAGCTAGTTGCTCTTCGGTAGCAGGTAATTGGTATTTTTCTTTCCAGTCGGCGTAAGGCATACCATAAACTTGCTCGCGGGCATCTTCAATATCTATGTTAACCCCTAATTTCTCTGCCTCAGCCACTGTCCATTTTGAAAAGCAATTACGGCAAAATCCCGCTAGGTTCATCAATTCAATATTTTGTACATCTTTTCTATTATCTAAATGTCTTAATAAACGGCGAAAAACGGCGGCTTGAATTTCAATTTCTTTATCCATCTGACTTCTCTTTAAAGGTTATAAATTGCTGGTAAATAAATACGTTATTGAGACACTTCATCTAAATTTTCAGAAATATCGTCTTCGGGTATTTCTGGCCGTTGGTGACGGCGGATTTGCATGATGATCCCCATATATGGATGATCAAAGTAATGTATTTCTCTGCTGATCATTCGACGGTTTTGTGTCATACGGATCGGGATCACTTGTTCCGAGTTTATTGTCTCACCTAGCATTTGAGATTTTAATTTCAGACTTTCTTGCTCGGCAAGTGTCATGTTTAAAATACTAAAATCGGTGGCAACATGTAAAAAGTTACCAATCAAAAAAACGTCAATTAAGCCTTGTAAATACCAAGGTTGTACCGGAGGTAATGGTTTAGGCTGCATTAATTTTGTATCAATTGAGTAACTATCTTGTGTTTCGTTAGCAGGGTTACTTAGCGATGCGACAACCTCTTCCACTGTATCTATCTGGTTTATATTCGCTAATATTTCGTTTATTTTTTCAGCCTTTAATTGCTGCGAAATAGTGTGAGCAGAACGTGTATCGTCGGCAATAGGTGTATTCATACCAAGCGATGATTGTTCCTCAGATAAAGCAAAAATATTGTTGAGCATTTGCTCCTCATAAATATTCGCTTTTTGTTCTTGGTGATAACTTGCAAGGTTTTTAAGATATTGGCCTTGAATATTATCACCGGCAAACACTTTTAGTGGTTGAGAAGTGTTTTTTTCAAATACTGGTTGTCGCCATGCAAAATGTAAAAGCGGGCGAAAATCTCTGCTGCGGCGAAGTTGGGTCACTATATCGTTTAATTGTAATGCGTCGGCATTTAACAGGTAAGGCACTTCGCTATAAATATTGGCGGCAGCATCAAGAACATTCGGTACTTTATTTACTAAAAAGCCATGATAAGAATATAGATCTTCATTGACATTTAATTGGTTAAATTCACTTTCAGGTATTTGACACAGCACTGAGGTATCGTTTTGATGATGACTTGTTTTAGCATAATGAGGGTAAACATCAATGTTTGGGAATTGTTTAGCAGCAAAAACTTGCTCGGCTTCTAAAACAAGGGCTTGTTGTGCTTCGGTGATTATAACGTCGACTTCTTCATCAAGTTCAGGTGTTACAGTGCTATTTGTATTTAATTGCTCACGTTCTAAAATATTATTGTTAGTTACAGGAAAGTCGGTTTGTTGTTGATTGTTATCATTGTCGTCAGTTTGCAGAGGACTTACTGCTGTCAATTCAATATTGTTATTGTTCGCTGTAGTTTGTTGTTCAGCGAGCTGCTCTTCCATTAAGGTAGACAGGGTTTTATTTTGATAAAATCTTGGCCAAATCGCTGATTGCTCAACATAAGTACGTAGATCATTTTGTTGATTACATACCGGAAGGTGTTGTTTTAAACTTGCGATGTCAGGGTTTAAAAACGGGGTGAATAAATCGAGTGAATGACGATAATCTATCGAAAAATTTTGCTCAGTAAAGGCTTCTTTGAGTTTCGCCTTATCGTCAAGTTGACTGAGCAGAATGACTTCAATTTCAAACCAATCGCCCAACCATTTACTTGCTGACATAGCAGATAAAGAAAAAAATAAACTGGAAAGTAAAACGAGACTTTGTTTAATATTCATCAATTTCCTAAAGTAAATGATAAGCTTAAGGTATTTTATAAGCTCATCATACCTTGTATTTTATTCGCTGTTAATTAAGTTTTTTACTCAAGTCACTCAGTATAGAGGTGATCATCATAAAACGTGATTTTGCATCTTCTGTTGCTCGGACAAACTTTAATTTATTCGCGCCAGCCATTTTAAAAACACTTGGCTGAGATTGTATCAAACCTATGATGAACATAGGATCAACTTTAGTATTGTCACTAAATTCAATGGAGCCACCTGCAGGCCCTGCTTCTATGCGAGCAATACCAATTTTATGCGCTTTTAGTTTCAATTTGGCGATATGGACTAAATTTTTGGTCGCTTGAGGTAATAAGCCAAACCGGTCGATAAGCTCAACTTGAATTTCGTCCAGCTCGGCTTTGGTTTTTGCGCTGGCAATACGTTTATATAAACTTAGTCGTAAACTAACATCAAATATATAATCATCAGGGATTAATGCTGGAACTCTTAGTTCAACTTCAGTTTGTTGAGCAGTCATTTGATCTAATGAAAGTTGTTTACCTTCTTTTAATGCAGCCACAGCTTGATCTAACATTTCCATATATAAACTAAAGCCAACTTGGCTCATTGAACCGCTTTGATCTTCACCGAGTAATTCACCTGCACCACGAATTTCAAGATCATGAGTAGCAAGCGTAAAGCCAGCCCCCAAGTCCTCTAAAGAAGCAATGGCGTCTAAACGCTTTTTCGCATCTTTGGTCATTACTTTTTCGTGGGGAGTCAATAAATAAGCGTATGCTTGGTGATGCGAACGACCAACACGACCACGTAACTGATGAAGTTGTGCTAATCCTAAATGATCGGCTCTGTCCATGATAATTGTGTTGGCACTTGGGACATCAATACCCGTTTCAATAATAGTCGTGCTCACTAGAACATTAAACCGTTGATGGTAAAAGTCACTCATGATCCGCTCTAGATCACGCTCTCGCATTTGGCCGTGTGCGGTAACTATTTTTGCTTCAGGTAGTAAGTTTTGAATATCTGCGGCCACTTTTTCAATCGTATCAACGTTATTGTGTAAAAAGTATACTTGGCCACCGCGCAAAATTTCACGCAAGATCGACTCTCGAATTAAAGCATCATCCCGTTGACGAACAAAGGTTTTTACTGCTAAGCGTTTGGCTGGCGGCGTGGCAATAATCGATAAATCTCTCATCCCGCCCATGGCCATATTGAGGGTTCTTGGGATTGGGGTTGCCGTTAAAGTTAAGATATCAACGTTTGATCTTAACTTCTTAATTTTTTCTTTTTGCTTCACGCCAAAACGGTGTTCTTCATCGATTATCAAAAGGCCAAGATCATGATACTTAATGCTATTTTGTAATAATTTATGGGTACCAATTAAAATATCAATATGGCCTGATTCTACTTTAGCAATGACTTCATTTTGCTGTTTTGTAGTCTTAAATCGCGATAATACTTCTACGGATACAGGCCAGTTAGCAAATCTGTCTTTAAAATTTTCATAATGTTGCTGGGCGAGCAAAGTCGTTGGCACTAAAATAGCTACTTGTTTACCGTCATTCACGGCAATAAAGGCGGCGCGCATCGCTACTTCTGTTTTACCAAAACCCACATCACCACAGACTAGTCTGTCCATGGTTTTATCTGAGAGCATATCGCTTACGACAGCATTTATCGCTTGTTCTTGATCATGAGTTTCTTCAAAACCAAAACTATTGGCAAAAGCAATATAATCGTCTTTATTGCGAGTAAATTGATAGCCTTTGTTATTCGCGCGTTTAGCGTAAATATCCAGTAACTCTGCGGCGACATCTTTAACTTTTTCAGCAGCTTTTTGTTTGGCTTTGGTCCAAGTGTCATTGCCGAGTTTATGCAACGGAGCGTTTTCTGCATCACTTCCAGAATAACGACTGATTAAATGCAGTGACGCTACTGGTACATATAATTTAGATTCACCGGCATAACTTAACGTTAAAAATTCTGTGGTAATACCGCCATTTTCTATGGTTTGTAAACCGACATAACGGCCAATACCATGTTCTATATGCACAACTGGCTGGCCAATTGAAAGTTCAGCTAGGTTTTTAAATATGGCATCAGCTTGAGTATCTTGTTGTTTTTTTCTACGCCGTGCTTGGCGTACTCGATCGCCTAATAATTCAGATTCTGTGATTAAGGCAATGGCATTTTTAAGCGACGAACCTTTGCTTTGAAAGATGAATCCAGCGGATAGTGCGTTAACAGTAATACCAATTTGTTCATTGGAATCTATAAAACTTTCTATATCATCAAATTGTTGAGGTACCATTTGATTGCGTTTTAATAATTCTAAAACACTTTCTCTTCTACCTTGGCTTTCCGCAACAAATAATATTTTGTGTGGTGTGGTTTTATCAGCGATAAATACATTTAATAAATCGAATGGTTGTTTTAATTGATGATTTACCGTTAGGTTGGGCAATTCATTAATATCGTAATGAATAACGCCTTTACTTTCTTTACTTTCCTGTTGCTCTTCAGTGTCTACAGTGTTTTCTGTCAACCCTAACAAGGCCGTATCGTCGCTAGCCGTATTTTTCGGCATGTCAGGTATAGAGATGCGATCAAAAGGTTTTAATGCAATATATAGTTCATCTTTATTTAAAAACAGTTTACTCGGTTCAAGTAGAGGACGAGTAGGATCATAGCGTCTATCTTCATAACGATATTCTACATCGTGCCAATATTGCTCAATCGCTTTATCAATATCACCGGTGACTATAAGTAAGGCATTTTCAGAGAGATAATCACAGAGGGTATTAGTTTGTTCAAAAAACAATGGCAAGTAATATTCAATTCCAGCAGGTAAAATACCATCGCTAACTTGATGATAAATTGATTCTTTATTGATCACTCCCGTAAATAATTCACGGTATTGCTGGCGAAATAAATGAATGCCTGCTTGATCCGTTGGAAATTCATGAGCGGGCAATAATTCAATACTTGAAATTTTATCACTTGAACGTTGGTTATCGGGATCAAATAAACGGATTTCTTCTATTTCATCGTCAAAAAAATCTAACCTAAAGGGAGTATTACTGCCCATAGGATAAAGATCTAAAATAGCACCTCGAGCAGAGAATTCACCATGTTCCATTACTTGGTCAACATAGCGATAACCACTCGCTTCTAATTCTTGTCTCAGTTGATGAAGATCTTTTCTGTCGCCTTTATTAATTAATAAACTATTTTTTTCTAAATATTGTTTTGGTGCAAGTCGTTGAATTAACGTTGAAACAGGAACAATAACTATACCTCGTTCCATTCTTGATAATTGATATAACGTTGCCAATCGTTGAGAAATAATATCTTGATGAGGCGAAAAAGTATCGTAAGGTAATGTTTCCCAATCGGGAAATAAACAAATGGGCAGTTCATTATCTCGGTTTATGCTATACAACTCTTGCTCTAACCTAAGAGCAGAAGGGGTGTCATGAGTAATTAATAGTATCGGTTTTTCAGATTGTTTCGCCGCTTGAAAGATAGCGATTGTACTACTAGAGCCCAGCAAGTTATGCCAAGATTTTTTATTCGCCACTTTCCCTCTGCGTGAGGTTAAAACAGGTGAATATAGATGATGTAATTTACTCATGAATAGGTTCGTTCTTTATACTTTTTGTCGTGTAAGTGCTATTAATATCAATGTTACGTGTAATTATCGGTCGTGCTGAAATCACTCAGCTATATGATAACATGTGAGAATTTAAAGTTGGGTATTTTCAACTGAAATAAATAATCACTAAATAGTAAGTGTGACTCAACCGGTTTACCGTAAACTTTACTAAGAATGATAGGAAAACGACTGGTCAAGGTAGTATACTTAACGAAATGAAAAATAGACTTGAACAATCACTTTAATTAGGAGTCCTTAGTGACCAATAATGATGTTTTACGCCGTATTCGCTACACCTTTAATTTACGAGATGAAAAAGTTGTGGCAATTTTTGCTCACGCACAATGCAAAGTGAGTGAAACACAGGTTCAAAACTGGTTAAAAAAGGATGATGATGCCACTATGGTTGAGCTTGCTGATGTTGAACTTGCGAGTTTTTTAAATGGTTTTATCATTGAAAAACGAGGACGAAAAGCAGGCGAGCAACCTAAACCAGAAACAACATTAACAAAAAATATCATGTTGATGAAATTGAAGATAGCCTTACAGTTACAAAATGACGATATTATTGATTTATTGGCTAGTACTGGTTTTACATTAGGTAAATCAGAATTAACGGCGTTTTTTAGAAAACCTGATCATAAAAATTACCGTCATTGTAAATCGCAATTCTTACGTAACTTTTTACAAGCGTTACAAGATAAACACCGCAAACCTTATACGCCAAAAAAATCTAAAAATAAACCCACCGGCGCTGTAGCTTCTGATATTGAAAATGAACAAGTCGATACTTCGTATAAATCTGCCCGAGCGAATGCCAGTAAACTTTATGTGAACCCTAATGCGACTAAAACAGCCAGTAAAAAATCAACGCGTACGGTTTTAAAATTAAAACCCGAAGATATTTATAAAAACAGTAAATGACTCAACAATTAATCCCGTTTATTAGTCAACTTGCTTTAACGGAACAGTTACTATGGCTTGAGCGCTTAAATACCTTGATATCACAGTCAATGGCCGCTCAACATGACTCCTATAAAAGTTCGATTAATGTGGTGCTCGCCGACAGTTTGTCTACTCTTGAAAAGTCGCGATGTGAAATTGCGATAGTCGCAAATCCTGACCCTACTACTCTAGCTGATTTTCCTCAATTAGTTTGGGTGCAAAGTTTATGGGCTGGGGTCGAACGTTTAATTGCCGAAATACCATCACCTACCTTTAAAATAGTTCGTTTAATTGATCCGTGTTTAGCGCAAACCATGGCTGATGCTGTAGTGGCATGGAGTTACTATTTACATCGGGATATGCCACGGTATTTGAGTCAACAACGTAGTCAACAATGGCAACAACATACGGTTGCTTTAACGAGTGAAAGAACCATAGGGATATTAGGATTAGGGGAACTAGGGCAGGCGAGTGCAGCAAAACTAAGGTTAAATGGCTTTAATGTCTTAGGTTGGAGTCGTACAAAAAAATCGATTGATAATTTAACCTGTTTCTCAGGCGCTGATGGTTTGGAACAAGTTTGTTCTGAAAGTGATATTGTGGTGGTGTTATTACCTCTCACTCAGCAAACGTTGGGTCTTATCAATCAAGGTTTATTTAGCAAAATGAAACCAACAGCAGGGCTAATCAACTTTGCTCGAGGTAAGATAGTTCATCATGATGATTTAATAACTGCATTAGATGAAAACTTACTGTCACATGCTGTGTTAGACGTTTTTGCTCAAGAGCCGTTACCGCAAGATAATATATTATGGCAACATCCAAATATTACTGTTTTACCCCATATTTCTGCGCCGACTAATCGTGAATCCGCTTGTGAAATAGTGAAACACAATATCTTAGAGTATTGTTTAACAGGCAAGATCCCACCTTCTGTTGATTTTCACCAAGGCTATTAGTAATACCCTTACAAAAAGAAAGGTTGATTTAAATCAACACTAAAATTTACCGAGTTGTTAGCATATCTGCACGGTTCAATAACTTGATACTTTTTATGACTGATATACCAATTGTTTATTCATGCTCCGGTTGTTCTAATGTTGCTCGTATTGCACATGATATCGCATTAAACCTTGATTCAGACGGGATTGCTGAAATGTCATGCGTATCAGGGGTCATTGCTAATGTTGCTCCTATTAAAGCAATCGCGACGTCTGGAAGGTCGATTATTGCTATTGACGGTTGTGATCTTGCTTGTACAAAAAACTGTTTAGATAATGCTGAAGTTGCAACGTCACATTACTTTGTGATCACAGATTTAGGGATAGTAAAACGTGACAAATGGCAGGACTCGTTATCTGAAAACAGCAAAGCTATGGTACATATTTATGGTGAACTTTCGAAACATGGCATTAACTTTACTAAACGTTAATCTGCCCGTTAATAAGATTTTATCTTTGGTAGCTTGGCGAGGGTTCGTTATAATACAGTTATTTTAAAAGGCATTAAAATGACGAGGTTTTTTAATCTAATTGCAACTCTGTTTTTTCCGATCAGATATTTTCTTGCTGTTATTAGTTTAATAGCATTTATCGTTATTTTGTATTTATTCGTTTTTTCTTCTCAATATGCTCAAGCAACATATTTGACTCCAAGTTTATTGATACTTTTGTGGAGTTTAATTTTATTTGTCCTATGTCATAGTTTTTATCTTGATCCACAAGTTGCTCAAACATCTGCTTTACATTCAACAAAAAAATTAACATGGTTTGGTGTCATCAAACGAAAATTATCATTTCTGTTTTTATGGCTTTATAGTCTAATGTTCTTAATACTTATGGTTGTTTCTTTTTATTTTACACTCAAAGTGTGGATGCTATAACTGAAATGAAAGCGACAGGAATTGTGCAAAAAATATTCGCGGACGATTTAGATGGGAATAAGCATCAACGTTTTACGTTACGATTAAAAAACAATAAAACAGTTTTAGTGATACATAATATTGATTTAGCTCCACGAATAGCTAACTTACACGTTGGTGATAAAGTTGAGTTTATGGGCGTGTATCAATGGAATAAATTAGGCGGAATGGTGCATTGGACTCACCATGATCCTCACGGTAAACATCCATCAGGTTGGATTAAACATCATGAAAAATTATATCAGTAATTAAAATTCTACTTGCTGTGACGTTATTATGTTTCTACCCTTAAGTGTTTCTACGGTTCATTAAATTTTTCAAAAGAGTAGCTTATGCGATTTTTATCTCGACGTTTAGTTATGCCAAGTGACTTAAATTATGGTTATTCATTGTTTGGTGGTCGCGTATTGCAATGGATTGACGAAGAAGCGGCAATTTATGTTATTTGTCAACTTGAAACTAATTGCTTAGTGACGAAACATATTGGTGAAATCAGCTTTGAAGCCCCAGCAATGCAAGGGGATATTGTAGAATTTGGTTTAGAAACCAAACAGGTTGGCAATACGTCAATTACCGTCACTTGCTTGGTACGCAATAAAGTCACTAAAAAAACGATTTGTTTAGCCGATGATATTGTTTTTGTTAAGGTTGATCCTGAAACTCGACAACCTGTTCCCCACGGTAAAACGCTTGAAGCGCTTAAACAGCAAACCATAGATGAAGTGAAAACACTTAACCTTTAACAGTGTTTTGTGCCCCTGTTGAAACTAAGCTTTTTACAAGAGGGGGAGATGAAATGAGCCGTTATATTACAGAACTTATGTAATACTTCAACGATGAGCGTATTTCATTCCCTCCTTACATTAATCATTCGTTATTAAATTTATGATTGAGTTACTCTTAATTATAAGTTATTGATTTTAGATAAAAAATAAAATAATAATATTCAGGGTACTATTTCCTGCTTGTTCACAATTCTTAGAGTAACTTAACAGTATTCATAAATATTTACATTTAGACTAGGTTAATTATTTGCTCATAGTGTGTTGGTGATGTATAACACTATTAATTGTTTGTATTTTCATCACAGGAAATTGCTATGACAACTCAATGGGATGCTGATAAACCTATTTATTTACAGCTTTATCAGCAAGTAATAACGCGAATACTCGACGGTTATATCAAAGAGGGTGAGGCGTTGCCTTCGGTGAGAAAAGTCGCCTCTCAATATCAAATTAACCCGATAACTATTTCTAAGGCCTATCAAATGTTACAAGACGAGCAGATAGTAGAAAAACAACGAGGGAAAGGATTGTTTGTAAAAGAAGGTGCACAGAGCCGAATGTTAGCGCGAGAAAAAGAAACTTTTTTAACACAACAATGGCCTCAAATATTACAACAGATCACACGATTACAATTATCGGTAGAGCAACTATTATCCAATGAAAGAGGAGAGAAGTAATGACGCCATTAATTTCTATTTCTCAACTAAATAAAAGCTACGGTGCTAGCAATGTGATCTCAGATATTAATTTATCTGTGCATCCTGGACAAATACTAGGCTTGGTTGGCCCCAATGGCGCAGGTAAAACGACTTGTTTACAAGCCATGCTAGGTTTAGTTGACTATCAAGGTGATATCGATATTTTAGGATTTAACCCTAGAAAGCAACGTGAAAAAATGTTGGAGCAAGTTGCATATATTGCTGATGTTGCCGTGTTACCTAAGTGGTTGAAAGTGCATCAGTCACTGGAATACTTAGCTGGTATTCATCCTCGTTTTAATCGTGATAAAGCAATAGAGTTATTAGCGAAAACTAATATCAAACTTGAAAGTAAGGTAAAACATTTATCAAAAGGCATGATAACGCAGTTACATTTAGCGTTAATTTTAGCAATAGATGCCAAAGTGTTGATTTTGGATGAGCCAACATTAGGATTGGATATTTTAACTCGCCGTCAATTCTACACACACTTACTTGAAGATTTTTACAATGATGATAAATGTATCATTGTAACTACGCATCAAATCGAAGAAATAGAGCATATTTTAACGCATGTTGCATTTATTCAAGCAGGTAAACTCGTACTGAATGAAAGTACCGACAAGATTAAAGAACGCTTTCAGTTAGTTGCCGTAACTCATGAGAACGTAGCACAAGCAAGTGCTTTGAAACCGCTGTTCTCCAATAGTTTGATGGGAATAAACATGATGTTGTTTGATAACCAAAGCGGCGATGATCTTCAGCCCTTAGGTCAAGTAAGTGTTCCAAGCTTGGCTGATATTTTTGTTGGCGTGCTGGCGAAGGAGGCAATCTAATGAATACTTTGCAATTTACTACTCAAATGAAAAAAGAATTATGGGAATATAAAAAAATATTTTTATGGATCCCAGTTACATTAGCTCTTTTGTTAATCTGTGCTCCGTTTATCAGTTTATTATTAAATGATGTTTCCAGCGGTCATTGGTTAACTAGGTTTGAACGTATTTCCGAACTCACTCATTCAGAAGAGTTGTCACAAATAGCCTTTGGTTTTATATCGGTATTATTTTTACCTTTTGTCATTATATCCGGCATTATTCAGCTTTATTATTTTATCGCGTGTTTATTTGATGAACGTCGTGATTTATCCATTATGTTTTGGCGATCATTACCTGTATCTGATGCCATGACTATCGGGGTTAAGCTTTTAGTCGGCGCACTCATTCTACCGGCAATATTCCTAATTGCGGCAACGGGGGTAGTATTGGTCTTTCTTATGATGATTGTCATCTTGAGTATTATTCTCTCACTTGGTTATGATATTTCGTTATGGCAATTATGGGCAAATAGTGACGTTATCTGGCACCTATTTACTTCATGGGGGAGTTTATTGCCTTACTCATTATGGATGTTTCCAATTTATGCTTGGTTAATGTTTGTATCTGCTTTTGCCAAAAAAGCTCCGTTCCTCTGGGCCGTGTTACCTATCATTATTGTCTTATTGGTGGAAAGTTTTTTTGTTAGCTATTTTGATCTTCATACGCGCTTTTTTGCTCAAACTTTGATGGATTATTTTACAATTTCGCATAATGCTTTAGAAATTTATGCTAATCAACACACGAGTATTACCGTGATGCCATTTAATGTCATGAAAGATAAAATTAGCATTGTTGCCATATTATTTGGCGCTGGTTTGATGTATGGCGCATATTGGTTGAGGGTGAATAAAAACCACTAGTTTAAATAAGCGAGCAATGAGATAGATAAAGCGGCTCATGAAAATGAGTCGCTTTTTGTAGAATACAGCGTAAAAAAGTATGAAGTTAAGCGAAGAGAAGTAATGTTTCGTTCGCCGCGTACTTATACAGTTGTGATGAAAAGGGCATTAAAGGTGTGATAACCCTTATTGATTTGAACAATTATTACCATTGCCGAACGCTTTAGCCCCTGAAATTCTATTGCTACTATCAACCATAAAAGTTAATGAACAGAAATGACCGGCAACATGTAATGCGTTGCTTTTATCATACTCAATAATTCTATTACCGTCTTCAAGCTTTAAAAAACTATCGGGCGTGCCATATTGTTCGATTAACGAGCTAAGCGATTCACCTTGCCAATGCGAAACATTTCCGTTTGAAGCACATGAAGCAACGAATATCATGAAAATACTACTTATTACAACATTTTTCATTTTACGACTCTAGATATCAGTTACTGAATAAATTGATTATATATTGAACTGGTAAGAGTTGTAAAACATGTTACAGGTTGGACATGCTTTGAAATGAATTGACGTGTTCATATTACTGAACAACACACTTTTAGCTTGATGATTTTATTCAATTTCATCGGTAATAAAATCTTGATAATTTTTTACGGCAAAATATCGAATAGACTTTTTAAGTTTGACTTTTTTAGCGATAAGCAGGCCGTCACAATAAATTTTAACTACCTGTTTATCACCGTTACTGTCTGCTTCATAATCATGGAAAGGATTGAGCCTTAAGTTATCAAACTCTGTTTTCATGATCAGTTTCATGAGGTTACCTAATTAAGTTAGCAAGTTCTTGTTTGGCTAGATAACTGTCCATCATCGAACGCAATAATTTATAAAGTAAAATAGAGCCGTCTATTTCTTCTTTTCGATTAGTTAAACTTTCAATGTTTAATCCAAGTGGTAAATTATACGGTAATACGGCGTCTAAAATTTGTTGTAAGCTATTTGCACAAATGCGAATCGATTCATAAAGTGGTTTATCTGCATTTAAAATACGTAAAGAAGTAGCTTCTGGCACACTAACGCCTAACCACGCAATAAACTCTAAGGTTTTTTCACTACCACAAGGCGAAAAAGTTAAAATAAAGCGTTGTGGTTTAATATTTAATTTTTTACATTCAATAGCATAGCGCGTCAGCATATCTATGGTAGCTTGCGGGTTATATATTGCTTGAGAGATAAAAAAGTTACAGCCTTGCTGATGTTTCTCGATTAATCTTTCGTGTTCATTGCCTTTTTTCGCATGACGTTCTGCGATAGTAACCCCACCAATAAAAAACTCATTCTGATTATCCACTAAGGTTTTATAAGCATTAGCCAGAGAGAGTGAAATAGTGTTTTTCTTCGAAGGACTACCGACTAAAACAATGTCACGAATACCGTACTCTTGCCACGCTTCGTTTGCCCATTGGTTAAAATCTTCAGCATTGGATTGCACGACACTTTTATAAGTGATCACAGGTCGTGCTGATTTTTGATTTAATAGCGCGGAATAATGTC
The DNA here is from genome assembly GCF_031846185.1 of Thalassotalea castellviae. Classification (NCBI taxonomy): domain Bacteria; kingdom Pseudomonadati; phylum Pseudomonadota; class Gammaproteobacteria; order Alteromonadales; family Colwelliaceae; genus Thalassotalea; species Thalassotalea castellviae. The sequence goes on along the minus strand of NZ_JAVRIF010000001.1, from coordinate 714,827 downwards.
TCGGATCATGCGTGGTTTTAAACGGAAAAGGGCGAGGCTTATTGGTGCGAGAGTCTTCATCTTGTATGTCATAAACAATTAAACCATCGAAATCGATATCACTCACACGTTCAAGAAGTTTGCTTGCAATGCTTTCTACTTGTTCAATAGGGGTGTCACTTTTTGGTGGTGTTGTGCCTATAAAATATACGCCACGCGTTACATCGTTATATCTTGCTTTTAGCTCTGATCCGTTATTCACTGTTTTTCATTCTTAACAATTTTAATTGCTAGTATGATAACCCTTCTCAAATTAAAAATCTTACCTAACGATATGCAAAAAAGTGATTTATTATCACAAATAGCTTGATTTACTGTCATTTACCCTTATTTAAATAAGATAAATGTCATTATCTTGTAGTGTTAATAACAGGGAGTTTAAAAAGTGTGGCATCTGTTTTTTAAATGCTTGTTTTTAACCTTTGGTCTTTTATCTTCCAATGCGCTACTTGCCGTACCTCTGATAGATTCTTCGCCATCAAGCTCGAGTTTTGAAGTACTTACTGACAGGAGTAAATCAACGCTCACTGAACTGTCACTAAACAAATTATCAAAGCAAAACTCTCGCTTAGCCATCTCGTTTAAAAATTTAATTTTTGAACCAAGATCAATTGTTAACAGTAACTTCACCTACCATGACTTAACTGACATTCCTCAATCTGTTACTCAAAAACGGCTGAATTTATTGACTGAAATCCATTTAACTTTTCAATTTCAAATAATGAAAGAGATTGAATTTGCTTTTCTTTCTCTACATGTCTTAATAAATCGCTTACATCAAACTCCTTTCAATAGCATTTAATTTTTACTTGGTTTAATTCATTTCGGCTGCATTTTTAGCCGCGTTAACAGTATAAATTTTCTCTATAGTTCAAGCTTATTGATAGCTTACATGGAGCGATCGATTTAGGAATTTAAATGGAATATTATCGTGAATTTTTCATCGTATTATCCCCTTGTTTGATATTAGGTTTTTTAGCCATAGTAGCGAAAATGCTTATTAGTGCAGCAAAAAGCAGAAAAGGAATTGCTGTAGCTTTTGGGGTCATGGCACAAATGTTATTACCGGATCCACAAGTAGAAAAAACAATTGACACTATTATCGTTGCCAAACGAAAGGTTGATGAGCAAGAAGAACAAAAGGACAATAAAACAGGCTAAAACGTTAGCTTACTCTATTCTTTCGAGTTGCTTTAATATGTCATCTTTATTTTTCAACAGCTTAATTGCATTAAATAAGGTTTCAGCTTGCGGATATTGTAATTTTAAATATCTGAGCCACTGTTTTAATCGACTAGAAAAATAGAAACTTTTATCACCTTGTAGTTCTAAATAGGCGTAGTGTTGAAATAATTTATTGACGGATGACCAAGGCATTTTATCTTCTTTTCCTTTAACAACATTCGCGAGATTAGGCATAGCTAATGCGCCTCTTCCTAACATAATGTTTGCTGTTTTCGCTTCTTTTATGCATTTTTTTGCATCGGATAGCGACCAAATTTCGCCATTAGCAAATAACTCAATGGCATATTTTTCGCTGATTTTACCAATGTGATGCCAATATGCCGGAGGGTTATACCCATCACGTTTTGTACGTGCGTGTATCGTTAATTGATTGGCGTTTGCACTAGTAATGGCGCTGACTATTTCATCTAAAAGGGATGCATCATCAAAGCCTAAACGAATTTTGGCGGATAATATTTGATCTTGCGGCAACGCTTGTTTAACACTATTTACTATTTGATAAATAGTTTCAGGTGTTTTTAATAAAACTGCGCCACCTTTACTTTTATTGACTGTTTTTGCCGGACAACCAAAATTTAAATCTACGCCATGAGACCCCAATTCAATAGCTTTAATGGCATTTTCAGCCATCCAATGAGGTTCTTGCCCCAGTAGTTGCACTCGAGTTGGGGTGTTGTTATGCGTAAAGCCACCACGCTTTAACTCAGGTGATATTTTATGAAAAATATGGGTAGGAACCCGCCTATCTACAACGCGAACAAACTCAGTAATACATAAATCGTAACAATTTATCGAGCAAAGTAAATTACGCATAAGCTCATCTGCCACGCCTTCCATGGGGGCTAACGTGACTTTTTTTATTTGATTAATCATTACGTTAAACTGCTTTGTTAATAGACTTATTAGTGAACTTCACTTAATCTTTTATAAAAATAAGCGAGGAATGAAATTTATTTTTAAACGTCAGGTCTTGTTAATTAGTAGTACTTAATTACTGTTGTGTAGAAAGTGGTTCAATACATAATACTAGATATAGTGTCTAAGTTTACAATTTAAAGGAAAACAAAATGAATATAATTAAAAAATCAGCTGTTGTTTTAATGTTAAGTGCATTTGCTTTAACGTCGTTAGTGAGTGTTTCAGCAAAAGCTGAATCAAACCCATTTGAGTCTAAAGGTATCGTTTCTATCGTCGCAGATAACGATAAAGATCATAAATGTGGCGAAGGCAAGTGTGGCGAAGGTAAAAAAGCCAAGAAAGGGAAATGCGGTGAAGGCAAGTGTGGCGAAGGTAAAAAAGCCATGAAAGGAAAATGTGGCGAAGGTAAGTGCGGTGAAGGTAAAAAAGCCAAGAAAGGAAAATGTGGCGAAGGTAAGTGCGGTGAAGGTAAAAAAGCCAAGAAAGGAAAATGTGGCGAAGGCAAGTGTGGCGAAGGTAAAAAAATGAAAAAAGATAAATCAAGTAAATGTGGTGAAGGTAAGTAAGATTACCAACATTTGATTGATACTCTTGAAAGCCACAATTATGTGGCTTTTTTGTTTACTTAGTTTTTTAACGACTTAAAAAGCATTTAATTTTATTATTAATTTGCAAAAAATCATCTAATATATCTTTTAATTTCAATTCATAAAGTAGTTATTTCATGTCTAAAAATATAGTCATTACAGGTGCAAATCGTGGTATCGGTTTTGCGATGAGTAAAGAATTTTCACAGCAAGGGAATACTGTTTTTGCCTTATGTCGTCATTCATCTGAACAGTTAGATAATCTTGCTAATCAAGCCAATAACTTACAAGTTATCACTGGCGTAGATGTTGCCATCGATGAAGGTTTAGCACGGATGGTTTCAGCGCTCAAAGGTATTACTATTGATATCCTGGTTTGTAATGCTGGGATCTTAAGAGAAGAACAGTTAGGTTCATTAAATATTGAAACGATCCGTGAGCAATTTGAAGTTAATGCTATCGCACCATTACGTTGTGTTGATTCATTACGTCAGCAATTTATTTCCGGCAGTAAAGTGGCCATGATAACTTCACGAATGGGCTCTATTGCCGATAATGGCTCTGGTGGTCGTTACGGATATCGAATGTCAAAAGCTGCGCTTAATTCTGCAGCAATGTCGCTATCTAAAGATTTAGCTGATAAAAATGTTGCCGTAGGCGTTTATCATCCAGGTTACGTGCAAACCGATATGGTGAATCATGGAGGAGACATTAGTGCCGACGAATCAGCCGGTAAGTTAGTCAATTTAATACTAGATTTAACGATGCAAGAATCTGGAGTTTTTAAACATTCTAATGGCCAACTACTTCCTTGGTAATGCCTGAAAAAACCGAAAACTCTCGCTATATTCGTATTTGGCAAACCGTGCAATTAATACCTACAGGCACAGTTGCCACTTACGGACAAATAGCCGATCTGGCTGGTTTACCCGGCCGGGCACGATTAGTTGGAAAAGCATTAGCTAAGGTGCCTGATTTAGGTTGGAAGAATCAAGCTGTACCTTGGTATAGAGTGGTTAATTCACAAGGAAAAATCTCTTTCCCGATCGACAGTGAATCTTTTTTGAGACAGAAAGGCTTGTTACAAGAAGAAAATATTATTGTGCAAGGGGCGAAGATCAAGTTGTTTGAATTTCAATGGCAACCTGATCTTACCGAATTATTATTTAAATTAACCTACTAATTTTCAATTGATTTTAGCTTAATTAGTTCTACAAGCTTGAAGTTCTTCCCCCATCAACAGGTAAGTTAATGCCAGTAATATAACTTGCTGAAGGAGATGCTAAAAAGCCTACAGTTGCGGCAAACTCTTCCGGTTTAGCAAAGCGGCGTAATGGAATTTGAGCTTTTTCATTGAGCGTCGCTTGCTCAAACGAAATATTCTGTTTAGCCGCTTTTCCTTGAATAATGGCATCTAAGCGAGCCGTTGCTGTCGCACCAGGCAAAACATTATTTACCGTGATACCAAACTCTCCTAATTCGAAAGCAAGAGTCTTAGCCCAGCTTGCTACTGCACCACGAATAGTATTAGAAACGCCTAAGTTAGGTAAAGGTTGTTTTACTGATGTGGAGATGACATTGATAATTCTACCGTACGCCTTATTTTTCATGTAAGGAATGAGCGCTTGAACTAAGTGATGGTTAGAGACTAAATGTAAATTGAAGGCGTCAATATACTCACTTGCCGCAGCTAAATTTGCTGGCCCAGGAGCCGGGCCCCCAGTATTATTCACAAGTATTTCAAAACCTTTTGTTTCTGATACAACTTGATTAATGACCCTATTTACTTGATCCGGCTGACTAAAGTCAGCGACTAGCAATTGATGTTGCTGTCCATTTTTTGTATCTAACTCACCAAGCACCGTTTTTAATGCATCTTCATTACGAGAAAAAAGTGTTACATTTGCGCCTAGTGCAGCTAATTCAATAGCACAAGCTTTACCTATTCCTTGACTACTTCCACATACTAAGGCGTTTTTTGACGTTAAATTAATATTCATAATATTTCAAAATAGCTAACAGATGATGGTATTTAACCATAGAAAGCTATGATTTGTTTTAGCAATTATATTTTATTTTTTGATGATTTATTTTGACAGTTGTCAGATCGTTTATTAAGCTGACCAAAAAGTTTTTAAGCATGGCAAATATGATCGAACAAGGTGTAAGTGTTTCAGGGCAAGGACCAGTCGTTGTGTTTTTACACAGCTCTTTAAGCTCGTCAAAACAATGGGCGAATTTAGCTGCTCAATTAAGTGAGCATTTCACGTGTATCAATATCGACTTATTAGGTTATGGGAATGCGAGTGCAGCTTGCGAAAAAAACTATAATTTTACCATTGAAACCACTCGGATAAACACGATCATAAGTCAGGTTGCACCAAGTGAAAAATTTCATTTAGTTGGCCATTCGTGTGGCGGAGCAATCGCGTTAAAAATTGCGGTTGAACAGCCAGAAAAACTATTAAGTTTGTCGCTGTTTGAGCCTGTGGCATTTCATTTATTAGCACTTTCACACAATGAAAATCACAATGCTTTAGCAAGAGATGTTGAAAATTTTGCTGAAAAACTTGCTTCTGTTAGCCAACAACAAGGGGCTGAAGCCTTCATTGATTTTTGGAATGGCGAAGGATTTTTTGCGAAGTTACCTCACAAAATTCAAACGACAATGATTGAGCAGTTTACAAAAGTGAAATTAGACTTTATCGGGATACTGCAAGAACGTTATTCTTTTGAGGCATTACAAGTGATTCAATGTCCATGTTTGCTTATGGTAGGGAAATACAGCAAAGCGGTCAGTCATGTTTTGAGTCAAGCTATTGCTCAGTCGTTAAAACATGTTGAATATAAAGAAATTTCCTCAGGTCATATGGCGCCAATCAGTCATCCAAACCTTGTACAACCACTGATTTCTTCATTTATTTATCATGTGAAGTGAGTTTTTTTATTACTTCTTTTCATGAATATTGAGTGGTAAAGTAACGGCATGAAATTTTCCATATTTTATTCTTTACTTTTTGCTTCTCTCATCTTGGTTAATGAGGAAGTTTACGCGAATAGTAAAGCATCAAAATCTGCGCAACAAAATATTCATCATATTTGTGAATCTTCTTATGATCTTTGTTTATCTTTGTTACCGCCATATTTAGCCAAATCACCAAAATATAGTCGCTTATGGTACGCCTATAAATTATATCAATTAGAAGCTTTATTTGCGTTAGAACGTGATGAAGAGCTAGAGAAAATGCTGCTGACAGTCGTATCAAGAAAGGATTTACCTGAGAAGTTCCATATCTATAGCTATATTTTATACGCAAAATTAATTCAATATAAAGGTGACACAGAACTAGCCAATCGTTACTTCAATGAAGCAAAGGAACTCTTGTTAGCGGTAAATAAAGAGTGGCCTAAACCGTTTGAGCTGATAAAAGTTGCGAATATGCTGCTTTATATGAATCAGTACCAGATTGGCTACGATATGTTATTAGGATTAGAAGAAAAGTTTAGCCATTTCACCGATGCTAATTTTAAATACCGTTTATATACTAACTTAGGGCATTTTGCTTTACGGTTACAAGATCATCCTGCACATCAGGAATACCGTTTAAAAGCTCTGCAGTGGGCAGAAAAAACGGATAATACCAACATGCAAGCGATTGCAAATTTTAATGTTGCACGTTCACATTATTTTGTTGATAGCTTTGACGTCGCTATCAAATATTTCAATTTGGCGTTAACTGTGTCATTAAAAGCACGTAATCAAAGCTTAGTAGATAAAACGTATTTAAATTTGGCTGATATTTATCATCGTTTAAATAATAGAAATAACGTTAAAGTACTGTTAAAAAAAGTGAATTTTGACGATTTAGATGGAGTATATGCCAAGTTATATACTCAGTTGTCTAATGACAATTAAAAAAGCCCGGTGACAAACCGGGCAAAATAAGGGAAAACATGTCGATTTAGTTATTAACTCGTTTTACCAGTTAATAAACTTTTACCATTAATCGCTATTTTTCTAGGTTTTAACGCTTCCGGTATTTCTCTTTCTAAATCAATATGTAGTAAACCATTTTCCATAAAAGCACCAATAACTTTCACATGATCACCTAGCTGAAATTTTCTTTCGAAATTTCTTTCGGCAATGCCTTGATGCAAAAATTTTCTGTCTGTTTTCTCTTTATCGGCCGGTTTATTACCGGTGACAATTAAATTGTTTTGTTTAGACTCAATGGCTAATTCATCTTCAGCAAACCCAGCAACAGCCATAGTGATTCTGTATTGGTCTTCTGCTAGTAATTCAATATTATATGGGGGATAAGACGATTGTTTATCGGCTCTAGAGGCTTTATCTATTAAACCAGCTAAGTGGTCAAAACCAATAAATGAACGGTAAAGTGGGCTAAAATCTGTATTTGTACGCATAATTCATATCCTATTTAGTTAGCAATATGCTGTTTATCTGTTTAATAACTCAATGTTAATTGTCCAGCATCTGCTGCGACGAAACATTTTGCGTGTATTAAACAATCAATGTGCCTTTCATCAAGAACAGGCGGTTAAAGTAGTAGACCCTATCGGCGTCTACAGTTAAATAGATAAGGACGAGAAAATTAATTTCAAGAAAATAAAGCGAATATTTTTGAATTAATTTAAAGTTTAAAGGTAAGTTGTTGAAAATTAGTAGGTAATTTTTATATGTTTTTAATGGGAAATATTGTTTTTGTGAGAAAACTCTTCATGAACTTCCTCACTGAGTTACCATAATTCGACGATATGAGTTAATCTTGTGACTCTTTGACTGAGGTTAATTTGTTCAATTCGGTTAAGGCGAGCTCATAATTGGGGTGATTTGAAATATTTTTAACTAATTCTTTGTAGGCGACTTTACCTTGGTTATCAATAATAAAAATAGCACGAGTTAATAACCCCATATCTTTAATCAATAAGCCATATTGACTGCCAAAATCACGCCAAACCGCGTCAGACAATACCTTAATATTTTCAACTTTTTCGTTTTTGCAAAAACGTTTTTGTGCAAAGGGAAGATCATTACTAATGGTTAACATAGTAACTTGATCTGAAAAATTAGAAACTTCATCATTAAATCGCTTAGTTTGCAGTGAGCAAACTCCCGTATCTAAACTGGGAACCACAGAAATTAATAGGGTTTTATTTGTGAAATCTGAAAGCGAGACAGCAGCAAAAGACTCGTTCACAACTTTAAAAGGGGGCGCTGGTTCGCCAACCGTTACTTGATTGCCTAAAAGGGTGATGTATTTTTCACCCGCCATAACTAAGTTATTTGTTTCAGTGAGACTTGCCGTCGAAACACCATTCGCTAATACAGTGAATGCAAGTAAGAAATTAAAAAATGTAAATGTTAAACATCGAGCTAAAAACATAAGAAAAACTAATTGATAATGAAAATTAATGAAAGCTTAACCTTGGCAAAAAAAAATAGCCATAAAATAGTTTTTTTTTTAATTATTATCTATGGTTATAAAGTACAACATACTATTATGAGTGTGTTTTTTACTAAAACATCGTTGTTTGTAATGAGAAAATTAGAGTGAGTTTATGTCAACACCTTTATTAATTTGTGATGATTCGAATATGGCGCGTAAACAGGTGGCTCGATCGCTACCTGATGGATGGGATGTTGATATTAGCTTTGCAACAAATGGACGTGAAGCAATAGAGTTGATTAAAGCAGGAAAAGGCGATGTATTGCTTTTAGATTTAAATATGCCAGAAATGGATGGCTATCAAGTATTAGAGGCGATTGTTAAAGAAGATTTACCTACTATGGTCGTGGTAATTTCGGGTGATATTCAACCTGAAGCTCATCAACGAGTCACCAGTATGGGGGCTTTAGACTTTATCAAAAAGCCAGTTAATAAGGATAAATTAACGGATATTTTAAAAGCCTATGGTATTTTTTCTGATGAAGAAATGTCCTTTGAACCTGTGGTAAATACGGTTTTAGAAGAAAAAGTTAGCTTATCGCCAATGACAGAGCCTGTTGTTGCGCCAGAAGTCATAAGAGAAGCAGAGCCTGAGCTTGTTGTTCTTGATGCAGACTTAAGAGATTGTTATCAAGAAATTGCCAATGTTGCTATGGGGCAAGCGGGGGATTTACTCGCTAGGTTGCTCGATGTTTTTGTTGTTTTACCTATTCCCAATGTTAACTTAATTGAAGTCAGTGAATTAAGTATGGCATTGTCCGCAGTAGAAGAACATGAAAGCACTTCCGGAATATGCCAAGGTTTTATCGGTGCTGGTATTTCAGGAGAAGCCTTGTTAATTTTAAACGACTCTAGTTTTAAAGACGTTGCTTCTTTAATGAATTATCAATATGAAGTTGATGAAAGTACTGAACTTGAATTGTTAATGGATATGGCAAACTTACTGATTGGCGCATGTTTGAAAGGGGTATCAGAGCAGCTAGATATGACGTTTAGCCAAGGCCACCCCGTTGTATTAGGCCAACATCGGAAAATTTCTGAATTAATTGCGACCAATTCGACAAAATGGAAAAGAACTTTAGCGATAGAGATCAGTTATAACATTGAAAACTATCCAATAAAGTGTGATTTATTGTTGCTGTTTACTGAAGCATCAATGATTACGTTAAATAATAAAATTGCTTATTTGCTGGATTAATTTATGTCGTTAGAAACAGAACAAATGAATGAAATGCATTGGTTGATGGAAATGCTCCACACCATAGATGTTGGGTTAGTTGTTTTAGATCGGCAATATAACATTCAAATTTGGAATGGTTTTATGGAAAATCATAGCGGCTTGCTTCCAAGAGAAGTGAAAGGTAAGGCGTTGTTTGAGCTGTTTCCTGAAATTCCCAAAGAATGGTTTGTGAGAAAATCTGAATCTGTTTTCATGCTAAAAAATAAAGCGTTTACTATATGGGAACAGCGGCCATATCTTTTTAAATTTCAGAATTATCGGCCTATCACAGGTACCGCTGACTATATGTACCAGAACACAACATTTATTCCTTTAATGTCATCTACGGGTGAAGTTACCCATTTATGTTTAATTGTTTATGATGTAACTGATAACGCCACACATAAAAAAGATTTAGAGCAGGCAAATAGTGAATTAGAGGTATTAAGTCAAACGGATGGTTTAACGCAACTGTTTAATCGCATGCATTGGGAAAGTTGTTTAAAAAGCGAATTTAAACGCTGGCAACGTAGTGCGAATCCAAGCTGTTTAGTCATGATCGATATTGATAAGTTTAAAAATGTAAATGATACATACGGTCATGTGCTTGGTGATGAAGTCATTCGCCATATTTCTGAAAAAATTAGATATCATGTTAGAGAAACCGATATATCTGGGCGTTATGGTGGCGAGGAGTTTGCGGTGTTACTCGCCGATACTACCCTAGAAAATGCGCAAGTATTTGCTGAAAGACTGAGAAGGGAAATTGAAAATTCAGTGGTCAAGTATAATGATATTGATCTGAAATATACGATTAGTCTAGGTGTTGCAGAAATCGATGAAAGTATCAATAATTACGAAGCTTGGATTGAATGCGCTGATGCGGCTTTATATCGTTCAAAAGAAAACGGACGAAATAAAGTTTCATTACACCCTAAACAAGGCTGAATTAGCAAACAGCAAAAAACAACTTAAATCAGTTAAGCGTTGGTAGATTTTCACTTTTCATGCACTCAAAAACCTTAAATGAATCAATGATGGCGTTTTATTATCTGTTAAAACGCCATTTGTTTTTTATCAGCTCGTGTCGTTCAAACCTTCTTCTTGTAAACCCTTGGTTCGTATTACCTGAATTTTTATTGTTGATTTAACCTAGTTGCGTTATTTAAAACGCTTGTTTAAACTGTCAATATAAATCAAGAAATGAACTGGCAGTAATGACCTATGAGCACTAAAAATAAAATACTGGATGCAGCTGAGAGTTTGTTCGCTGATAAAGGCTTTAACGGTACATCATTACGTGAAATTACCAGTCTAGCGGAAGTCAATTTAGCAGCCGTTAATTACCATTTTGGCTCTAAAAAAGAGTTGATTAAAGCGGTGATGTCTCGTTATATGAACGAACTATCTCCAAATTTACAAGCCTCTTTACTCGTTATTTGCCAACAAGAAACTAAACCTACATTACATGAAGTGTTTTCGGCGTTTATTGAACCTTTATTATCTTTAAATGTGTTTAGAGAAAATGGTACGAGTAATTTTTTACAATTACTTGGTCGTGGATATACTGATAGCCAAGGTTTTTTACGCTGGTTTTTAACCACGCAATACCCAGAAGTCATTACTAACTTTGTGACGGCAGTTCAACGCGCTTATCCCGAACTTTCTGCGGAAGATATTTTTTGGCGATTACATTTCACCATGGGAACGGTTATTTTTACCATGTCATCAAGTGATGCGTTAATGGATATTGCCAAGAATGATTTCGAACAAGATGTTGATATTGCTGATGTAATTCGTAAAGTGATCCCGTTTGTCGCTTCTGGAGTTGGCGCTCCTTTAGACTAATACATGCTATAACTCATTTTTGGCTTTAAAAAGTTAAAACGATAAATTATTCAATCATCACTATGTTATTTAAGCTTAATTGGGTAGAGTTACTTCCTATAAAATAACAAAAAAATATGAATCGTTTTTATGGGTCCTATCATGATGGACGTGCTTGGCACGTCACTAACTGAAGAAGATAAAGAACTGCTGAGTCACCCTCTTATCGGTGGCTTAATTTTATTTACACGTAACTTCCAATCTCCTGAGCAACTAACTGAATTAGTTAAAAATATTAGAGCGGCTGCCAAAAAGCCTTTATTAATTGCAGTAGATCACGAAGGGGGCAGAGTACAACGATTTCGTGACGGCTTTTCTATTATTCCTGCTATGGGTAAGTTAATTGAATATGCCGATCAAGACATCAAAAAAGCACAGCAATTTGCGCAACAAAGTGGCGCGCTAATGGCGTTAGAAGTTCAAGCCGTTGGTATTGATATTAGTTTTGCACCAGTGCTCGACATCAATGGTATTAGTGAAGTCATTGGACAACGCAGTTTTCATCGTCAACCTGAAATAGTCACACCATTAGCACAATCGTTCATTGAAGGAATGCATTCAGTTGGCATGAAAGCTACGGGTAAACATTTTCCTGGTCATGGCAGTGTTCAAGCAGATTCGCATGTAAATTTGCCGATAGATAATCGCAGTTTAGCTGAGATCACTTGCCAAGACTTAATTCCTTTTCAACAATTGATTGCCTCAAACAATGTTGACGCTTTAATGCCAGCTCATGTTATTTACCCTGATGTTGATAATAAATCAGTCGGTTTTTCGCGTATATGGTTACAAGATATTCTACGAAATCAACTCAAGTTCAACGGCGTGATATTTAGTGATGACTTGTCAATGGAGGCAGCGGGTTCAATCGGAGGCTATGTTGAACGGTCTGAAGCGGCACAAGAGGCAGGCTGCGACATGTTGTTATTATGTAATAATCGTCAGGCCTTGATAAATGTTATTGATAATGCTCGATTAATCCATAATGTGGCAAGTGAAAAAAGAATTGCTCAGATGTTAAAAACTTCTGATTTCTCATGGCAGGCAATGCAGCAGCAACCTATGTGGCAAGAGTTATCTCAACGTAATCAGCAATTATTGATGCGAGAAAAATAGTATGTTGAAAATTAATAAATCATTAATGATTGTTGCAGCACCTCTCATTGCTGTGTGTAGTTATTTTATTTTATTGCAACTTGGGCTTGCAGATAAACCGGCTATTGCAGCTGCTATTACATTATTAACGGTTATATGGTGGGTAACAGAAGCTATTCCTATTCCAGCAACGTCACTGGTGCCTTTTGCATTATTACCTTTATTTGGCATCGTTGATCATAAAACCGTCGCTTCCTCTTTAGGTAGCCACGTTATCCTTTTGTTGATGGGAGCTTTTATGCTCTCCAAAGCAATTGAAAAAAGTGGCACGCATCATCGGCTTGCTGTCTATATGGTTAAGCTTGTTGGAGTCAGTAGTGCAAAACGTTTAGTGTTAGGGTTTATGTTAGCAACGGGCATTTTAAGTATGTGGATTTCTAATACCGCAACAACGCTTATTATGCTACCCATTGCGCTTGCCATTTTAACGCACGTAAATAACCCTCAGTTAAAAGTTGCTTTAATTTTAGGTATTGCTTATGCGGCAAGTGTTGGTGGGATAGGCACTCCTATTGGTACACCACCAAATGTTATTTTTATGGGGATTTATGAAGAGCATACAGGTCAAGAGTTTGGCTTTTTAAGTTGGATGAAAATTGGTATTCCTATAGTGCTGATTGTTTTACCTATTATGGCTTTATGGCTAACACGCAATATTACCTTAGAGCATAAAATTGAATTGCCTGAATTAGGCGCTTGGCGAAAAGAAGAAAGTAGAACGCTTTGGGTGTTTGGTTTAACGGCCTTAGCATGGGTAACCCGTGGAGAACCATTTGGTGGTTGGAGTGGTTTATTTGGTGTTGAGATAGCTGGCGATAGTACTGTAGCTCTTTTGGCTGTTGTGATCATGTTTTTGATCCCAAATGGTAAAGGTTCAAGGATCTTAGATTGGGAATCAGCGAAAGATATCCCATGGGGAATGTTGTTGTTATTTGCTGGCGGTATTGCAATTGCAAAAGGGTTTGTTGCGTCTGGGCTTAGTACGATTTTAGGCGATTGGTTAACGTCTTTAGCGAACTTACCAGCCATTTTAATGATTTTAACTATCTGTTTAGTGGTAACTTACTTAACAGAAATTACTAGTAATACCGCAACCGCTACGTTATTGATGCCTATTTTAGCTGTTGCAGCTGTTGCTTCTGGTTACGAGCCTAGTGTTTTCATGATCCCTGCGGCTATGTGTGCAAGTTGTGCTTTCATGCTTCCTGTGGCAACGGCTCCGAATGCCATCGCGTATGGTACAGGTGAAATTACTATTCAAGATATGGTAAAAGAAGGCGCGATTTTAAGCTTTATTGTTTCTTGTATCGTGGCGGGCAGCTGTTATTTATTATTATTATCTTAAAGATAAAAAAATGCCTTAGTGTTAACAAGTTAACGCTAAGGCATAAACTACATCTAAAAAATCTCTGGGGAGAGATATTATTTACAACGAGTATAAATTAAGCATGTTCATCATAGCTAAGCTATATGACCTTTTTATGACAAAATATTCGCGATGAAAAAAAGCAAAGGTTTAGTTGTGGGCAAGCATAAACTTCAACATTTTTACATTGCTGAAGAACAATCAATTTATTTATTGAGCCATAAAGATGCCACGAAACTGAAAGAGTGGGTGGATTTATGTCAGCAACAGTTGAAACTATTAGGCTATTCAGAAATATCTCTTATCGGTAAAGGAGCTTTTGGCTTTGTTTTTGGTGGGATAAACAGCACTGGCTTAGCACAAGTATTTAAATTTTCTCGTATTAATTTACCTCAGCATGTTCAAGATAGGCTTGCGGAAGAAGCGGAAATTCAAGCTCAATTAGCCCACCCTAAAATTCCAAAAATCATCGAATATTATAAAATTAAACGTCAATCCATCGTGCATATGGAGCGAGCACCAGGTATTAACCTCGAGCAATATTCTCATTTACACGGGCCATTGCCTCCTGAGTTAATTGTTCATATAGCCTTGCAATTGGCTGATATTTTAGTGTATTTACGCGATACTTCTTTGCATCAAAATGGTAAGCCTTATGTACACGGTGATATAAAACCGTCGAATGTGGTTTTTCATGAGGAAAGTCAGCAAGTTTACTTGGTTGATTGGGGCTCTGCAGTCACCGCACAACTTGATATTCACGGCAATACCACATCCAATAATGTTATGGATTTGATGAGCAGTGATTTACAAAATTCTAATGCACGCTTAGGCGATGTTTACTTTATCGGGCCGGAACAAATCAATGGCAATTTATCCTCTCCTCGTTTTGATGAGCAAGGATTAGCCGCCACTTTATACGCCTTGGCTTCAGGACAATCATGCCGCTACGGACACAATGTAATAACCCCTTGCTCCCTTGGGTTACCTAAAGTTTTAGCTAAAATCATTGAAGCTATGCTCAGTGATGATCCTCAACAAAGAAACCAAGCAGGCGATTATTTTTTTAATCATTTAAAGCTACTAAAAAATACAGTGTTAGCAAGTACACCAACGACACCTGAGATTAAACCTTTAATACCTGTGTGGATCAAAGCGTCAACACAAGAAATAGATACGGTTGTTTATGGCTCTCGAAAATCGTTTTTACGCGAAGAGAGCGACAGCGACTCGTTATCTGATATTGATGATGCTCAGTTAGAAAAATATTACAAAAACTACTTAATGGGAATGGGAGATACCGAAAAAGCTTTTGTGGCTGCGGTTAGTCGTTTAGGTAACTTCCCTGTTGTTGGTGGCTTAGCGATTCGATGGGAAAAAGAAGGGGTTTATATTGATTCGAATTTAACCATGTTTGATCAATCGTTAAAAACATCTTTTCAAAGTGCTGTAAATAATATGATCCGACTCGCACAAGGTATTTTTCGCGTTGGTGTTTTCAAAAGTTGTTTGTTTAATGCTCGGAATACGTTACATGTTGAGCGTGAAGATGAAAACGCACCTTTCTCAGTTACGCCGGGACAAAAAATACACTTTGATATCAGTGATGTACCAGAAGTTGACGACATCACCAAATTGCACTCATATTTTGAAGACGGTAAAGACCCTGATGAATATTTATATTTACCGGATGAAATTATGACGGTGTTAACGCGGTTAAACTCAATTCATCATACCGGCTGTATTATTTTTGAAGTGTTACCAACCCATTTAAAAATTCACAGTTACTTAATGTTGTTAAACCATGATAAAGAGCAAGAGTTTAGGCAGTGTTTAGCTGAAATATTGCAACTTTTACCGACTATCAATGGTCAAGGGATTTCGGGGTTTATGAAATTACCTTATAAAGATACCCGTTTTTTTGAACATATAAATAAATTGCCTGAGAAGTTTTATCCGGCAAACCCTAAACTCAAGACAAGCAAATAAACGACTATACTGATTATTAGCAGCAACTTTTTATGCAATTATCACCACATGGAGAAAAATATGACTGACAAAATAGGTGAAATGGCTTGGTTAGATCTTTCAGTTAACAATGCTGAACAAGTAAAAGATTTTTATCAACAGGTTATTGGTTGGCAAAGTGAAGCTGTGTCTATGGGAGATTATAATGACCATACGGTTATGTCGCCAAGCTCAGGAGAGGCCGTGGGTGGAATTTGTCATGCACAAGGTTGTAATGCTGATTTACCTCCTGCGTGGTTGCCGTATTTTTTAGTTGAGAATGTCACTGAATCTGTCGCCCAAGTTTTGGCAAATGGCGGTGAAATGGTTACTGAAATTAAATCAATGGGCGATGATAAATATGCGGTGATAAAAGATCCTGCAGGCGCGGTTTGTGCTATTTATCAAAAAGCCTAGCAATAAAATGAGGTAAACGGTATCGAGTAATTCCCGTTTACCTTTAATCGAAAGTTATGCTAATTCTTTTGCTTTAAGTTAAGCCTGAAAAGGCTTTAGTTGGCTGAGGTCTGGTTGTTGGCAAAAAGCATCAAAACGCTCAGCTAAACGTTCTGTTTCAGTTAAAACCGTGCGCCAATATTTGATACGTGTAGTGGCATCCATTTCAGTGAAGTCTTTTCTATCCGGAATTTTGCCAAATGGTAATGACGCAATAAATTGTTGAGACGGCACTATCATCACAACATTTTGATAGTGATTTTCTTGTACTTTGCGAGTTAAATTTTTATCAAACCATCCAGCTTTTGGCTGCGCATTAAAGTGGGGGTATAAAATTAAACCTTCATTCTCACTCTTCTGATTCTCAGCATTTTCTATTTGAATATCAAAATGATAATCAATAATGCCGCCATCTCGGTACATTCCTTTTGGTGAGTTTGGAATATCTTTTACCCCTTGCATTACCATAGGAATTGAACCCGATGCAAGTAAAGCAGCTTTTAAGTTCCGTTCTGTTAAAGGCTGATAAAAGGTGTCAAATTGACAATGGTCAGTAAGTCTTACTCGACTATTGGGATGATGATATACATAACGTTGATATTGGTGTTTTAATAAATTTCGGTCAATTCGATTTAACACAATGCTGCCCAATAAACCTAAAAACTGTAAGGGCTTACTGTCAAAACTTGTTAATCCTTGGCATTTTGCAACTATAAAATGTGCCTTAAAAATAGGGTTGTTAATGATCTCTGCCATGCCATTCTTGCCATAAACAGCGTCTAATAACGTTTTAGCTTTGGTGGTAATTTCAAGCGCATCGGCTTTTTCAGTATAAACCGTTTCACTATAAATTTTAGCTAAGCGAGTAATGGCAGCTACCGGATCTTTTTGAGCTAGGGCACCAAAACGAAATGCACCTGCCGATGAGCCTATTAAGTTGAGTTCAGTTGTTCGTTCTTGAAAGAACTCGCCAAATATATACTTATCTAGCCCAAACAAGGTAAACCATTTAGGTCCACCGCTGGCGCCGAGCATTGAAGTGAATAATTCTTGTTTAAAACCTTGTTGCTGAATGGTTTTTAGCGCGTGGGTTCCGGCATAAATATCAAGCATGACTAATGTTATATCTCTACTTTTTTAAGATTTTTATTTATTTTACTTTTGGGGCGACGGTTAAATCGTACACATTATAAATTCGACCAAGAGTAATGACTTTGATTACTTGGCACAAATAAAGTTTGATATAAATTTGTGGCGTAATCGTCTGTCATTCCCGCAACATAATCTGCAATGATCCGATGACAATTCGTGCCATCAGCTTTTGCTCGTAAATAACGTGCTTTCGCATTTATCGGTAGTAACCTTTCAGGATCCGACGCTAGTGCTTCAAAAAGTTCCATGACAACTTGTTGGCCACGATATTCAATTTGTTGAATTGCCGTTTGTTTAATAACAAATTGAAGGACAAAGTCTTTAAATATTTGTAATGCTTTTTTAGCAATATCAGGATGTTGAGCATTGTACCTTAAAAGCGGCTCCGAAAAGTTGATATTATCAGCTTCATTCAAATCAACTAACACAATTTCCGTGATCAAATAATTGACTAATCCGCCAATTGCTTCTTTTTGCAAGTGATGTTGTTGACTAAATAATTGCTGAGTTAAAGTCTCACTAATTTCCTGTAACCATTCATCATCAAGTACTTTCAGTTGCTTAACAACATGCTCTTCAAAATCGTTTTGGTTAACAACGCCGGTAACGATGGCATCTTCTAGATCGTGAATGCCATAAGCAATATCATCTGCGAGCTCCATGATGGAGCAATCGAGTGATTTAAATAACGTTTTATTGTGCTTATTTTTATGTTGAGTGGTTTGCTGAAATAATGATTTATCTTCTAAGTTCAATGGAGCAAGCACCCAATTTAAAGTCTCTTCATCGTCTAAAAATAATCCCTTGGGTGGATGGCAATCTGCTGCTTTTAATTGACGATGCGATGATAAGGTTTTGACTTGATCTGATGATGATAAACAATCAATGGTTTGAGGGTATTTCATTAGTCCTAATAACGTACGTCTGGCTAAATTCATCCCGTAATTTTCACTATAAGGTTCTAACTTGGAAACTATCCGAAAAGTTTGTCCGTTTCCTTCGAAGCCGCCAAAGTCACGCATCATATAATGTAAGGCAACTTCACCACCATGACCAAAAGGCGGATGACCTATGTCATGAGCTAAACAAATGGCTTCTATTAGGGTGTCATTTTCTGGAAATAACGTTGCTGTGAGATCTGGAAATTTATCTCTTAGTTGAGCACTGATACCTGATCCGATTTGTGCTGCTTCTAATGAATGTGTCAGACGAGTTCGATAAAAGTCACTTTGACCACTGCCCATTACTTGTGTTTTAGATTGCAGTCGACGAAAAGCGGCGGAGTGAAGAATTCTTGCTCTGTCTCGTTGAAAAGGGCTACGGTGATCTTGTCGACGTGTTGCCACTTTAGTAAATTGTCTCGTTAACCAGATATTATTCATAGCAGACCTAATATATTATTAAAATACATGCTAAACTTCTGTATTGTTGTAACAGATAGTTTCTTAACTTTCACGTTAACATTTTACTTAGTTTATTGTTAGTCAAAAACGATATATTGTTGAAAGTTATAGAAAAGCAAGGGTGTAAATGGGGTCTTTTTATAAAATAATTTGTTGTCTAGTTTTTATTACGCCATTGTTAATTAAAGCAGTAGAATATACTGATCTAGCCGTTGAACAAAAAAACATTTTTCCACGAGACTCGATAGTAGATAAACATAGCCTAGAGCTTGTCACTGGTTTAGCAAAGCCTCCTTTTATCCTAGAAGATCAACAACATGGTTTGCAACTCGATTTGATCAGAGAAGCCTTTGCTAGCGAAAACTATAACGTTAACTTTAATGCAATGCCGCTGGGGCGAAATCTTACTGGCTTTCGACGCATGAACGCCGACGGCATCATAACGTTACCGCCAAGCTATGAACATCCTGCACTTTTTATTTCAAAGCCTTACATCATTTATCAAAATGTCGCGGTGAGTCTTTCTGAAGATAACTTTAAAATTGAGCAAATATCAGAACTATCTGATAAAAGCATTATTGCATTTCAAAATGCTAAGAAATTTCTTGGTGACGAATATGAAGGTACCATCGCTTACTCAATGGATTACCGAGAAGTGCCTGATCAAATGAAGCAAATTGAATTATTGTTTTTACGTAGAACGGAAGTGATAATTCTTGATATTAATATATTTAAGTATTTCGTAAAAACACAAAAAAATCCGCTTTTTAATAAACCATATACCGTGCATTATATTTTTAATGAACGCCCTTATTCAGTAGGTTTTAAATCTAATGAGTTAAAGGAAACATTTGATAAAGGCATAGAAACCATTAAAGAAAACGGTACTTATCAGTTGGTAATAGATAACTATCTGAATTAAAAAGTTATTTATTAGCAATGAAAATGGCTCTTTTCGGCGCTGGGTAACCTTCTATTGTTTTTGATTGATCGTCTGGATCAAGGAAGTCTTCTAAAGATTCAGTGTCTATCCAGTCTGTTTTGCGTTGTTCGCCAAGGGCTGTAACATCTGTATTGACCACCCGAATATTGCTAAAGCCACAACGAGCTAACCACGCACACATTGCATCACAACTTGGTAGAAACCAGACATTACGCATTTTCGCATAACGTTCGCCAGGCACTAATACAGTATTTTCATCCCCATCAACCACTAATGTTTCTAGTACTAATTCACCGCCTTTTACGAGTTGTGACTTTAATTGATATAAAAAATCAATCGGTGAACGTCGATGATATAAAACGCCCATAGCAAATACACTGTCAAAGGCATGTAATTCGGGTAATTGTTCGACACCTAAAGGTAATAGGTGAACTTGTTTATCATTGACAAAATGCTGGATGGCGTTAAATTGAGTAAAAAATAGCTGAGTTGGATCAATTCCCACGACAAATTCTGCACCTTCACCTCGCATTCGCCATAAGTGATAACCACTGCCACAACCTATGTCTAATACATATTTATTTTTCAATGAACTGATATGAGGAAGGAGTCGATCCCACTTAAAATCAGATCGCCATTCGGTATCAATATGTAAGCCATGAATATGGTAAGGACCTTTGCGCCAAGGTTTGAATTTTTTTAATAAGTTTTCTAAACGTTTATATTCACCCTCTTTAATGTCGCTTTTTTCACCGACAATTACACCATCTTGTAAATTGATGCTTGATGGCTTTGTTTCTGGTAATGCATCGAGTGTTTTTTGCCATTGTAAAAACTCACCATGCAGTTCTTGTTTTTGCCAGTGGGTAAGTTGAGCAGGTAGGGTGTTTAACCAATGAGATAAGCGGTTTTGAGCGATTTCTTGATAAAAAGTATTAAAATTCATTGAGACAACTACTTATTTGATGGCGACTAAAGAGTAAAAGTTAAAACATTGAAACCAAGGCGTTACGTGAGTAAAGCCGGCATTTTTCAATCGTGTTATTTGAGTATCAACCGTATCAGTGAGCATAACTTTTTCTAAAGCCGTTCGCTTTTGAGCTATTTCTAAATCACTGTATCCGTTGGCACGTTTAAAGTTATGATGTAAATCAGTTAATAAATTTTGGCATGTTTGATCGTCAGTAGAGAGTTTTTCAGATAATACCAATGCGCCACCGGGTAGTAAGCCATTGGCAATATTATTGATGACTTGTTCGCGCAGGTTAGGCTCAATAAATTGTAAAGTAAAATTCAAGACAACCATTGAAGCATTGTGAATTGGGTAATCGACAATATTCCCTTCTACAATTTCAGCAGGCGTTTCTCCTTTAAAAGCATTAATATGCATTTTACAACGTTCAACCATGGCTGTGGAGTTATCGACACCTATTATTTGACAATTTTGAGCAGTAATTGCTTTTCGCATAGCTAAGGTTGCAGCACCTAAAGAACAACCTAAATCATAAATATTTGAATTATTACTGACATATTGCTGACTTAATTGAGCAATCGTTTCTATAATAGTATTGTAGCCTGGTACTGAACGTGAAATCATATCAGGAAAAACTTCTACAACTTGTGCGTCAAAAGTAAAATCTTTCACTTTACTTTGTTTGTTTGAAAAAATTAAATCGGTTTCTGAGCGAGTCATAGCGTAAAGTCATTGTGTAGGAATGCTAATTGCTGGTATTTTAACTGAAAAACAATGATCAATAAAATGGATAAATATTATTTGCCTATACTAATAGTGCTAAAGACAGTTAAATAAATCCCATAAACAGGAGAAAGGCTTGAAATTTTGGTTAGTTAAATTTTTATTTATTAATACCTTATTCTTTTGTTGCCAAGTATTTGCTCAAACTAAAGCAGAAATACCACAACCTATTAAAATAGCGTTCAATAAAACTTCATTCCCATATCATTTTCAAAATCAGCAAGGTGAGGCTGATGGCATTATGGTGGATTATTGGAAACTATGGGCGAACAAACAAAATGTAGTCGTTGAGTTTGTTCCTATGAGTTGGCTTGAAACATTAGCTTCCGTGAGTGAAGGTGAAGCCGATATTCATGCAGGCATGGCCAAAACCGATAATAGAGCAAAAGTGTTTACTTTTACCGACACTTTTTTTAAACAAAAAAGCCACATATATTTACACCGTAATTACGAACATATTGAAACGCTTCAACAATTAATACCGCTCACCATTGGCGTTGTTGCTGGGTCAAGTCATATAGAAATCCTGAAAAAATTAAACCCTGATTTTATGATCCGGGAATATAAAAGTAGGTTTGCATTATTTGATGGCGCATTAAACGGTGAAATAGCCGCATTTAGTATTTTAGATCGAGTATTTCGAAATTATCAAAAACGAAAAGAACTATTAACGCAATTTCCAACCTATCGTAGAATTTTATTAAATCAAGATGAATATGTTTCGGCGGTTAAAAAAGATAATACTGTGTTAGCCCAGTTTATTGAGGACGGATTAGCAAAAATAACACCAGAAGATAAAACGATATTAGAGAAAAAATGGTTAGGGTTTAATAAAAGCGCCGATAAAGTATTACTTGCGTATACGCCTAATTTACTCCCTTACATGGGAGAGTCTATTAATGGCAAGGCACAAGGTTTATTTATTGATATTTGGCGTTTATGGTCAGAACAAACAGGGTTAGCGGTAGAGTTTATTCCTGAAAAAATGACGGATGCAGTTGAATTGATCAAAGCAGGAGAGATTGATGCCCATGTTGCTTATCCCAATAATAAACTCTCTAGTGATAACTTAACGCTCGCTCATCAAATTTATGCTGTACCTTCAAATGTTTATATCTCAAATAATATACCGAATATCACTGAGCTTTCTCAACTTAATGGCAAACGATTAGGTATCTTTAAGACCGCACCTTACATAGCACAGATTGCAAAATATCATCCCGACATAAAACTGGTGTTTCTTAAAAACTATAAAGATGTGTTAAAAGCCATTGATAAAAATGATATAGATGCATTTGTTGGCGCAGTTGAAACCACACACGAACAGCTTACACAAGCAAATTTACAACTCGCTTTTTATAAGCTACCTATTAGCCCTTTTAAAACTAATATTTTTGCTTTAACGCAACATAAAAACACGCGTCTTGTCGAAATTATAAAGGAAGGTTTTGAACTCCTACCAACAGCAGCATTAATTCAACTGGAAGAAAATTGGTTATCAAATAAACAAGAAGGTTTTTATAAGCAAAGCGCTAAAAAAGTGGAATTAACCAAAGATGAAAAAACTTTTTTATCAGAAGTAGACACCATAAAAGTAGGGATTAACAAAAGTTGGCGACCGGTAGAGTTTGTTAATGAAAATGGTAAAGCAGAAGGGATAAATGCTGATATTTTGGCACTGATCAGTCAGAAAACTGGCATTAATTTCACCTTTAAATTTTATGACAGCTGGAGCGAAATGTTACAAGGCGTTATCAATAAAGAAGTAGATTTACTTGGTAGTGCTAATGAATCAGAAGAGCGTAAAAAAGTACTTTCATTTACCGACTCATACTGGGATATGCCTTGGGTTGTTATTCATCAACGTCAACAAAAAAGTGGTTTGAAATTAAAAGACTTTTACGGAAAGAAATTGGCAATCGTTAAAGGTTATCATGTCGCGAAAGTCATTCAAAAAGATCACCCCAACATTATTTTAAAATTAGTAGACGATCACGAAGAGGGTATAAAAGCAGTTCAGCAAGGAGCGGTTCAAGGGTTAATCGAAAACATAGCCTCAGCTTCTGAACTTATTCGACGTGAAAGTTTGATGACTTTATATATGTCGGTGGTTGATGAATTTAATATTGATAAGAATAGTTTTGCGATTCGTAAAGATTGGCCTGAATTAACCCGTATTATTAATAAAGCTTTATTAACTATTTCTGAAAGTGAGCGTTTAGTCATTTATGAAAAATGGTTTGGCATTAATTTAGAAACAGGCTTTGATAAAGACACGGTTTTAAGACTGTCGGCGCAAATTGGGGTTATTATTATTACAATCATAGTGGTTATTGTTGTGTGGAATAGACGTCTTTATGTCGAAATTCAAACACGAAAATCCCTCGAGAAAAAAATGAAGCATATGGCAACGCATGATGAATTGACGGGGCTAGCAAATCGCGTTTTATTAAAAGATAGAATTAAAACCGCCATCAACTTTCATCAACGCCAGTCATTACAAATGGCATTATTGTTTATTGATCTCGATGGCTTCAAAGGTATTAATGATACCTATGGGCACGATGTTGGCGATGAATTACTGATACAAGTGGCTGACCGATTATCTCAGTGTGTTCGTAAATCTGATACCACGGTACGCTTTGGTGGTGATGAGTTTGTGCTATTACTCACAGGACTTCATAACAAAGATGAAGCTGCTTTTATTGCAGAAAAAGTACTACAACTGATGCAAAAGCCCTTTCAATTATCTATCGCCCAAGCCAAAATCGGGTGTAGTATTGGAATTGCAATGTATCCTGGCGATGCTAAATCTGAAACCGACTTACTAAAAGAAGCCGATAGATTAATGTATGAAGTAAAAGCCACGGGTAAAAATCATTTTGCATTTAGTTCATAAGTCGTTTGTTGGTGGCACCCCACATTGTAAATAGGTTTTTTATCATCTCGCATTGAATACTGGTGACTTTAATCTTGATTGCTTTATAATGTCGGCAAATTTTTATCCTAAAAGAAACCTGCGAAAAACAAGTCGCTAAATTCTCGAGTAATCAAGGCAAATTAGTATGCGTACGCTTTATTGTGGTGAGGTCAATGAATCTCATATCGGTCAAGAAATAACATTATGTGGTTGGGTTAACAAACGTCGTGATTTAGGCGCTGTTATCTTCTTAGATATCCGTGACCGTGAAGGCATAGTGCAAGTTGTTTATGATCCTGACTTACCTGAGGTGATCAAAAAAGCCAATACTTTACGCAATGAGTTTTGTGTACAAATTAAAGGTAAAGTTCGTGCTCGTCCAGAAGGACAAATCAACAAAGACATGAAAACCGGCGGTATCGAAGTATTAGGTTTAGATCTAACTATCTTAAATAAGTCTGCGCCATTACCCCTTGATTCAAACCAAACTAACTCAGAAGAGCAACGCTTAAAGTATCGTTATTTAGATTTGCGTCGCGCTGAAATGACAGAGCGTATGCGTTTTCGTGCAAAAGTAACGTCAGCGGTTCGTTCTTCACTTGAATCACAAGGTTTCTTAGATATTGAAACACCAATTCTTACCGCGGCAACTCCTGAAGGTGCACGCGATTATTTAGTACCAAGTCGTACCCACAAAGGGCAGTTTTTTGCATTACCGCAATCACCACAGTTATTTAAGCAGTTGTTGATGATGTCGGGAATGGAACGATACTATCAAATCGTTAAATGTTTCCGTGATGAAGATTTACGAGCCGATAGACAGCCAGAATTTACTCAAATAGATATTGAAACGTCATTTATGTCATCAGATCAAGTGATGGAAGTGACAGAGAAAATGATCCGTGAATTGTTTCAAACCATGTTGAATGTAGATTTGGGCGAATTTCCTCGCATGCCATATTCTGAGGCAATGTCTCGTTTTGGCAGTGATAAGCCTGATTTACGTAATCCATTAGAGATAGTGGATGTTGCAGACATTCTAAAAGACGTTGAATTTAAGGTGTTTTCAGGACCAGCTAACGATGAAAAAGGTCGTGTTGCAATCATTTGTGTTCCGCAAGGCGCTGCGAAATTTTCACGG
The DNA here is from genome assembly GCF_031846185.1 of Thalassotalea castellviae. Classification (NCBI taxonomy): domain Bacteria; kingdom Pseudomonadati; phylum Pseudomonadota; class Gammaproteobacteria; order Alteromonadales; family Colwelliaceae; genus Thalassotalea; species Thalassotalea castellviae. The sequence continues at coordinate 689,165 of NZ_JAVRIF010000001.1, read as the reverse complement.
AAAGGACTTGATGAATTAACTAAATATGTTGGTATTTATGGCGCGAAAGGCATGCCTTGGTTAAAAGTCAATGACATTGATGCCGGCATGGATGGCTTACAATCGCCAATTTTAAAATTTTTAACAGAAGATGCTGCTAAAGCTTTGCTTGCACGTGCAAACGCCAAATCAGGTGATATTATTTTCTTTGGTGCTGATCAATACAATGTAGTGAGTGAATCACTCGGTGCACTGCGCCTTAAATTAGGTGAAGATCTAGAATTACTAACAGGCGAATGGAAACCATTGTGGGTAGTTGACTTCCCAATGTTTGAAGAAGTTGATGGTCATATGCATGCTATTCATCACCCCTTTACTGCCCCGACAAACTTAACCGCAGAAGAGCTTGAAGCGAATCCTGTCGGCGCATTATCTGATGCCTATGATATGGTACTAAATGGTTGTGAATTAGGCGGAGGCTCTGTCCGTATTCATAATCAAGATATGCAAGCAGCTGTCTTTAGAATTTTAGGGATCAGTGATGAAGAAGCACAAGAAAAATTTGGCTTCTTACTTGAAGCATTACAATACGGTGCGCCGCCACATGCTGGTTTAGCGTTTGGTTTAGACAGACTCGTGATGTTAATGACAGGTGCAAGTTCAATTCGTGATGTAATGGCATTCCCTAAAACGACGACTGCGGCTTGTCCGTTAACCAATGCTCCCGGGCAAGCAAACCCTGAACAACTGAAAGAGTTAGGAATTGCTAAAACCGAAGAAAACGCTGCTGCAACTGAATAGTTGTTAACTTAGTTAGCTTTACTTTGAAAGCAGTAAATATGTAAATATTTACTGCTTTTTTAATGGCAGAATATTTTTCAACTTGATATAAAGGGTTGAATAATGAAAATCTTTCACCTTTTAGCAACGCTATAGGAATGTATCTTTGTCTATTATTTTAGGAATTGATCCTGGCTCTCGAATTACAGGATATGGCGTTATTAGGCAAGAAGGCCGTAAACTTTCATATTTAGGTAGTGGATGCATTAAAGCCTTTTCTGTTAATAAAGAAGATGAAAATTTCAGTGACAGACTCCAAACAATATTTGCTGGTGTATCTGAGCTAATTATTCAATTTAATCCTGAGCTATTTGCTATTGAGCAAGTATTTATGGGGGTTAATCCTGGTGGTGCGTTAAAACTTGGTCAGGCTAGAGGAGCAGCGATTGTTGCGGCAACCAATAATGGTTTAACGGTTGCAGAATATTCAGCAAGACAAATCAAACAGTCAGTTGTTGGCACAGGCGCAGCCGATAAAACACAAGTTCAACATATGGTGAAATCTATTTTAAAGCTTCCAGGTACACCGCAAGCCGATGCTGCCGATGCTTTAGCCGTAGCATTGTGCCACGCCCATAGTCATGATTCTTTAGATAAAATGGCAGGACAAGCAACCAAAATGGTTAGAGGACGATTGCGTTAATTACTGGCAAAATAGCCGTTGTTAATAATAATTTTCTCGAACAGCCTAACAGGTACTTTACTGTATAAATATATAGTGTTATGGTTTCTTAAAATAATTTCATTCAAGGTTTTATTGCTGTGATAGGTCGTTTACGTGGTATTTTGGTGGAGAAAATCGCTCCAGAAGTGTTAATTGAATGTGGCGGTATTGGTTATGAAGTGACGATGCCAATGACCAGTATTTATGCTTTACCTGAGTTAAATGAAGAAGCTATTATTTATACGCACTTTGTTGTTCGAGAAGACGCACAATTATTATATGGTTTTGCGAATAAAGTTGAACGTAAACTTTTTCGTTTGTTGATAAAAGTTAATGGCGTTGGTCCTAAATTAGGTTTAGCTATTTTGTCGAGTATGTCGGCGGACCAGTTTGTCAGTTGTGTAAGCCACGATGATTTAACGACTATCGTTAAAATTCCAGGCGTTGGTAAGAAAACCGCAGAGCGTTTATTAATTGAAATGCGTGATCGTCTCAAAGATTGGCAAGCTGGTAGTGATACAAGCTCATCAGAAGGTTTCGCTTTAAATGTTCAGCAAACAGATAGTTATGTTAATAATGCGAAAGGTGATGCAACTAACGCCTTGGTGTCTCTTGGTTATAGTCAACAACAAGCGGACAAAGCGATTAAATCAATATTTAGTGCCGACAAGTGTAGCGAAGATTTGATCAGAGACGCTTTAAAGGCAATGTTATAAATATCTTATCGGTATTTGATAAATTAAAGAATAGAGAAAGTAAATGATAGAAGCTGATCGATTAATTGAGCCTGTTGCGACCTTGGAAGATGAAGGAGTCGATCGGGCTATTCGTCCAAAATTATTAGCTGATTATACTGGTCAAGATCATGTTAAAACCCAAATGGAAATTTTCATTGAAGCGGCAAGAAAGCGTGGTGAGCCACTTGATCATTTACTGATATTTGGCCCGCCCGGCTTAGGTAAAACAACGTTAGCAAATATTGTTGCCAATGAAATGGGAGTAAATATTCGCACAACTTCAGGCCCGGTTTTAGAAAAAGCGGGTGATCTTGCGGCACTATTAACGAACCTTGAAGAAAATGACGTACTTTTTATTGATGAAATTCATCGATTAAGTCCTGTTGTTGAAGAAGTGCTGTACCCGGCGATGGAAGATTATCAATTAGATATCATGATCGGTGAGGGGCCTGCTGCGCGATCTATCAAACTCGACTTACCTGCTTTCACTTTAATTGGTGCTACAACCCGAGCAGGTGCATTAACTTCACCATTACGTGACCGTTTTGGCATAGTGCAACGATTAGAGTTTTACAACACCAAAGATTTAACAGACATCGTGAAACGTTCTGCACATTTTCTAAATTTAAATATGGATGAACAAGGAGCGTTTGAAGTGGCAAAACGTTCGCGAGGTACTCCTAGAATTGCTAATCGATTATTACGTCGTGTCCGTGATTATGCCGATGTGAAAACAGCGGGTGAAGTGGATCAAAATACAGCAAGTAAAGCGTTGAATATGCTCGAAGTTGATAGCGAAGGTTTTGACATTATGGATAGAAAACTTTTGCTAGCGATTATTGAAAAATTCCAAGGTGGACCTGTCGGATTAGATAATGTTGCAGCAGCGATAGGTGAAGAACGAGAAACCATTGAAGATGTGCTCGAGCCTTTTTTAATTCAACAAGGCTATTTACAACGTACCCCACGCGGTCGTATCGTGACAGATAAAGCTTATCAGCACTTTTCCTTACTTAACCCTCAATGACGCTATGTATACATAGCCTATCAATGATTGATTGTTGATTGATAGTGAAGAAATAACTCCCTCTTATTGCATGACGAACTAAAATTTAGTTAAAAAAAAGCCCGCTCAATTGAAGCGGGCCAACTTAAGACTTAAGTTACTAGAAGGAAAAAATGTTTCAAAAAACATGTCAGAGAGAATAAATAACAAGTTACCTATTCAAAATCTAGTTCATGATAAAACCTAGGGGGAGAGTTTTTCATGGGCTAGCTCAGAAAACAAAGCCATTATATGGATGCTAACCAAGAAAAACAAACGAATAAAATTTATAATTCGCATTAGAAAAACTAATGGATTATCAATGGTTGGTGTTTTATCTTTCGTAGAAGATTTTTAGGTTTGAAAATACCGAAAATTAATATTCTCATTTTCTTGCAATCTCCTGCTTTAAACACTTGTTTGCATGGCTATTTTTCTATTACTATATGGGCTTGAAGTTTTAGATTAAAAGCCATACATAAATTCATGCAAACGCTTAGTAATACATTTCAGATCCGGGTTTATTATGAAGATACTGATGCAGGCGGTATTGTTTATTACGCCAATTATTTAAAATTTTGTGAGCGTGCTCGTACTGAATGGTTAAGAACGCTTAAAATTAATCAATCCTTTTTTTTAGAACAAAACTGTGGTTTTGTGGTCAGACACGTTGAAATGGATAACTTAGCTTCGGCTAAACTGGATGATTTACTTACAGTAACTTCAACAATTAGTGAAATTAAACGCGCTAGTCTTAGGTTTACTCAACAAATCACCAATGAACAACAAGTTTGCCTTTGTAAGGTAGAAGTTGTTGTAGCTTATGTTAATTTATTACGTGGTAAACCTTGTGCAATACCAAACACGATATTAGGAGCGTTAAAAGGTGTCAGCTGAACTTTCTTTTTTAGATTTATTTTTACAAGCTAGCTTATTAGTAAAAGCGGTGATGTTAACCTTATTAGGTTTTTCAATTGCTTGTTGGGCGATGATTTTTCAGCGAAGAAAAACGTTACGTGCCGCGCGAGAGCAATTACAAAATTTTGAAGATAAGTTTTGGAGTGGTGCAGACTTAACAAAATTATACAACGAAGTGTCAGCTAGATCGCATATACATGGTATTGAAAGTCTCTTTGTGGCAGGTTTTAAAGAATTTGCTCGTTTACGAAAAAGTCATATTAGTACGCCACAAATTATTGTTGATGGAACACATCGAGCCATGCGTGTTGCATTGTCTCGCGAAGTCGACGAATTAGAAACCCACTTACCCTTTATGGCGACTGTAGGTTCAATCAGTCCATATATTGGTTTATTTGGTACTGTTTGGGGCATCATGAATTCATTTATTGCCTTAGGTGCTCAAGAGCAAGCAACATTAGCGCAAGTAGCACCAGGTATTGCAGAGGCGTTAATTGCTACCGCTATGGGCTTATTTGCCGCGATTCCAGCCGTCATGGCTTATAACCGATTTACCCATCATGTTGAAAAACTAGAAAATAGTTACGGTAACTTTATGGAAGAGTTTTCTAGTATTTTACAGCGTCAAACCACGAGTGAGTCATAACGTTAGGTAGGGTTAATTATGTATAATCGCGTAAGGCGACGTAAAGTTGCTGAAATAAATGTAGTGCCTTACATTGATGTGATGCTGGTCTTACTCATTATTTTTATGGTAACGGCTCCTCTTATTACACAAGGCGTAAAAGTTGAATTACCTAAAGCTGATGCTGAGCCGTTGAGTAAAGACAGTAAACCTCCTCTTGTTGCTTCGGTTGATGCAGACGGCCAATATTATTTAGCCGTAGGTACCAGTAAAAATGAACCTATGTCGGCTGAAGAAGTTGCTACTTTAGTTGCTGCGCATCTGAAAGTTGAACCAGATACACCTGTGGTCGTTAACGGAGATGGTGCGGTTTCGTATGATGCCGTTATTCAATTAATGGTGTTGCTTCAACAGGAAGCCGGTGTGCCTTCTGTTGGGTTAATGACTGATTCGTTGGAGAAATAAATACGTGAATCATAAGTTGTTAAGTGCGATTGCTTTAAGTTTAGGACTACATATTTCGTTATTGTTAGTGCTAGTGCTTGGTGACTTTTCAGCGCATCCTCCTAAACCAACGCCAACTGCCGTTCAAGTTCAACCTATTCAAGCTGTTGCCGTGGATAGAAGTAAGATAGAAGCGCAAGTAAATAAGCTTAAGCAAAAAAAACTTGATGAAGCCAAACGTATAAAGCAGCTTGAAGATCAGGCTGTTGCGGCAAAACGTAAACGTTTGAAAGAAGAAACTCGTATTAAGAATCTAGAAAAACAACGTCAGAAAAAAGAACGCGAGAAAAAAGCCGCAGATGATGCAGCTAGAAAAGCTAGAGCAAAAGCTAATGCAGCTGAAAAACTGCGTAAGAAAAAAGAATTAGAGAAAAAGAAAGCGGAAAAAGCGGCTGCAGATGCCAAAGCAAAACGTTTAAAAGAAGAGAAAGCTGCAAAAGAAGCTGAGCGTTTACGTAAAAAACGAGCGGAAGAAAAAAAACGTAAAGAATTAGCAGCGAAAGAAAAGGCGGCTCAAGAACAAGCGCTTGCAAATCAAATGGCGGAAGAAATGGCCGCACGTCAAAAAGCAAGACAACAACAAATGATGACCGAAGTTGGTCGTTATACCGCGTTAATTACACGAGCGATTCAAAGTAATTTAATTACTGATAAAGCTACAATGGAAAATAAATCGTGTAAATTAACCATTAAATTGGCTCCATCTGGCTTCGTTATTAATGTAGTATCGGGTAACGGCGATCGAATCGTGTGTGATGCTGCAAGCAAAGCGGTTTATAAAGCCGGAAAACTTCCAGTATCAAAAGATCCAGAAGTATTTGAAAAAATGCGTACGATCAGTTTAACTGTAGTACCTGAATTTTAATCAATAAAAGTAGTAATAAACCTTATCCTTATGATGAAAATTAAATTAATTTTAGCTGTTTGTTTATCTTTATTCACTCACCAAGCATTCGCCACCTTAGAAATTGTGATCACAGAAGGTATTGATGGTGCAAGACCTATCGCCGTTTTGCCATTTAAGTGGGCAGGCAATAATACTTTACCTGAAAATATCAGTAATGTGATAAGTGAAGATTTACTACGTAGTGGTAAGTTTAGTCCGATCAATCAAGTTCGTTTTCCACAACATCCACAAAATGCCAATGAAATTGACTATGCGGCATGGGCGGCCGCTGGTGTTGAAAATATTGTTATTGGTCAAATTGCTCAAGCAGCCGTTGGTCGCTATAAAGTAAGCTATCAGTTAATAGATGTTATTCGTGGTCAAATTACGGGTGGTCAAACACAGATGCTCAGCAATGGCCAATTAGTGAAAACCTCTGATCATATTCTTGCAGAAAGTTCTGTGGAAATTAGTAGTGATCAATTTAGACGCTATGGTCATCGCATAAGTGATGAAATATATCTTAAATTAACCGGTACTCGCGGCGCATTTTTAACGAAAATTGCTTATGTGATTGTGCGCGACCAAGGTAATTACCCATACCAGCTTGTAATAGCTGATTACGATGGTTACAACGAGCATGTGCTATTAAGTTCAAAAGAGCCATTAATGTCGCCATCTTGGGATCCAACCGGAAATAAACTTGCATACGTCACCTTTGAAAATCATCAAGCGCAAATATTCACCATTGATATCTATTCTGGCAAACGAAATTTAATCAGTTCATTTTCAGGCATAAATAGTGCGCCACGCTGGTCTCCAGATGGTAAGAGTTTAGCGATGGTGTTATCGAAAGATGGTAATCCAGAACTCTATGTGATGAACGTTAACACGAAAAAATTACGCCGAATTACCCGTCATCGAGCAATCGATACTGAGCCAAGTTGGTCTCCAGATGGTAATTCATTGATATTTAGTTCAGAACGGGGTGGAAAAGCTCAGCTATATCGCGTAAATTTAGTGGACGGTAAAGTAAGGCGACTAACTTTTGATGGAGAAATGAACCTTGGTGGCTCATTAACTCCTGATGGTCGTCAACTCGTTATGGTAAATAGAACACGTGGTCAGTATCATTTAGCGAAACAAGAGTTAGATTCTGGTATTTTTCAGGTATTAACTAAAACTCGTTTAGATGAATCTCCCAGTATTGCTCCAAATGGTGGCATGATTATCTACAGTACTTTGCATAATAATCGCCAAGTATTAAGTTTAGTCTCTGTTGATGGTCGATTTAAGGCTCGTTTACCTGCACTGAATGGGCAAGTAAAAGCACCTGCTTGGTCACCGTTTTTATAATAAAATTGAAAAATTTAAAATGTTGAAACAATAAGGAAAACCGAAATGCGCTTGAATAAAACTGTTAAAGCTCTTGCTATTGCATTACCAATGATGGCATTAGCTGCATGTAGTTCAAATTCTGAAACTGATGAACAAAGCCAAGTTGATACCAATGCACAAACGCAAACATCAACTGAACAAAATAATGTTCAAGTGACTGCTGCACAACGTGCTGCTGAAATTGAAGAGCAAAAACGTCAAGAAATTGAGCGTTTACGTTCTGAACATATCGTTTACTTTGATTTTGATAAATCTTCAGTAAGCGGTGAGTTTTCAGCAATTTTAGATGCTCATGCTAAATTTTTAAATGAAAATTCAAACGTTAGTGTTTTAGTTGAAGGTCATGCTGATGAACGCGGTACACCTGAATATAACATTGCTCTAGGTGAACGTCGTGCTAAAGCGGTTGTTACTTACTTAGAAAACATGGGTGTCGCTTCTTCACAATTAACGGTTGTTAGTTATGGTGAAGAAAAACCTATGGTTAAAGATCGCTCTGAGAGTGCTTTTGCTAAAAACCGTCGTGCTGTTTTAGTATACTAATTCAGACAAAAAGGTTAGGTAATTAAATGAAACTGAATAAAGTTTTATTTGGCATAACTTTCGCTGCTATTACACATACTGTAATGGCAGCAGAGCCAGCCCCTGTAGTAGATGTTACTCGCGGTAATACTTCTTTTAAATCATTGTCAATTCAAGAAAGACTTGACCAATTAGAGCGTAAGCTTGACGCGAGAAATCGTGCTCAAATAAACGTTCAACGTCAACTTGATGAATTACAAAACGAAGTGAATGAGTTACGTGGTGTCACTGAGCTACACACACATCAATTAAGCCAAGTACTTGAACGTCAACGTGAATTGTATCAAGAATTGGATCGTCGCGTCTCACAAGCGCTAAAACCTACTCATTCTGTGCCAGCATCAATAGAAGCACCTGCGAATTCGGTTCAAACAAATTACAGTAGTAATTTAACTGAAAATGAAGCGTATGATCGTGCGGTAAATATGGTGTTAAAAGAAAAACAATATGATAAAGCCATCCCAGAATTTCGTGCTTTTAATCAAAATTTTCCTAATTCAACCTATGCAGCGAATGCTCATTATTGGTTAGGGCAATTATTGTTTAATAAAAATGAATTGGTAGAAGCAAAACAAGAATTTGATATTGTTGTTTCGCAGTTTCCAAAATCAACTAAACGAAGTGATGCTTTACTTAAATTAGCAACGGTTGAACAAAAGCAAAATAACAAAGCGAGAGCAGTTAGTTTGTATCAACAGCTGATTAAAGAATACCCAAATTCTAGTGCGGCAAAATTAGCCCAGCCTAGGCTATCTAGTTTATTGTAATAATTTTGTTGATAACTTGTTCACAATGTTGGCTTTTTATACAATTACAAAGATATCCTAAAAAAACTTAATTTTGTTGTTGCACTCAACAGAATTATCAGTATCATATGCGGCGCGTTGAACGAGACGTTCAACGCGCATAAATGTCGGTCGTTAGCTCAGTTGGTAGAGCAGTTGGCTTTTAACCAATTTGTCGAAGGTTCAAATCCTTCACGACCGACCACTTCTTTTTTATTCGATATGAAAGAATGTGTGGTTCGCCCATTTATACAATAAATTTAATCGGTCGTTAGCTCAGTTGGTAGAGCAGTTGGCTTTTAACCAATTTGTCGAAGGTTCAAATCCTTCACGACCGACCACTTTTATTTCCCTGTTCGGGATAGCAAAAGTGAAGATCTTATCTAAAGTATATGATCTTTATTTAAATTTATTCACCACCTACAATCGGTCGTTAGCTCAGTTGGTAGAGCAGTTGGCTTTTAACCAATTTGTCGAAGGTTCAAATCCTTCACGACCGACCACTTTTACGCTTTATTTGCTTTTCTGTTTTATCATTAAAATTCAATTTACCTTGCTATTTGTAGGTACACATTTGCCCTTTATTCACGTATAATTCCCGCGATTTTTCTTGGAGTTTAATAGAGTAAATAATGGCGCAAAGTAATTTAGCGGTAGAATTCGATTTCACCTTTCCAGCAAAGCCTGCTCGTCTTACTGAAGATGAACAAGCGCAATACAAATCACGCATCAAACAATTACTTGTTGAAAAAAATGCTGCTTTGATTGCTCATTATTATACTGATCCTATTATTCAAGCATTAGCAGAAGAAACAGGTGGCTGTGTCGCTGACTCGCTTGAGATGGCCCGCTTTGGTAATCAACACCAAGCACAAACCTTAATAATCGCTGGTGTTAAATTTATGGGCGAAACTGCTAAAGTATTAACACCAGAAAAAACAGTCGTTATGCCGACTTTAGAAGCGACTTGTTCGTTAGATTTAGGTTGCCCAATAAAAGAGTTTAATGAATTCTGTGATCAGCATCCCGACCGTACAGTTGTGGTTTATGCTAATACTTCTACGGCTGTTAAAGCGCGTGCTGATTGGATTGTTACGTCTTCATGTGCCCTTGAAATAGTTGAACACCTTGACGAACAAGGCGAAAAGATTCTTTGGGGACCTGATCGCCATTTAGGTAACTATATTCAAAAGCAAACAGGTGCCGACATGATCATGTGGCAAGGGGCTTGTATAGTACATGACGAGTTTAAAACGAAAGCGCTAGAAGACATGAAAGCGCTGCATCCTGATGCCGCTATTTTAGTACACCCTGAATCTCCCGCTGAAATAATTGAATTAGCTGATTCGGTTGGTTCAACTAGTCAATTAATTAAAGCGGCACAAGAATTACCGAATCAAAAGTTTATAGTGGCCACCGATCGCGGTATTTTTTACAAAATGCAGCAGTTGTGTCCAGATAAAGAGTTTTTTGAAGCTCCTACGGCTGGTGAAGGCGCAACATGTAGAAGTTGTGCTCATTGCCCTTGGATGGCGATGAACGGTTTAAAAGCGATAGAAGAAGCACTTATCGATGCTAAAGGTAAAGAAGTCTTTGTTGATATGTCATTACGCGAGGGGGCACTTAAATCGACAAATCGAATGTTAGAATTTTCAGCAAGCCTACGTAAATAACATAATCTTCTGAAAACGCTTAAATCTTAGACAACTAAAACACTTGGCTTTAGTTTTTATTGCTTAATCTCGTGGTATTGCCTAACATAGCGCAGCTTTTAAAAAGTGATGTAAAAAAGTGAAGATGACACTTACATAAAACATCATAATACAGTTCAAGCATAGGTGACGTGTCCGAGTGGCTGAAGGAGCACGCCTGGAAAGTGTGTAAAGGGCAACCTTTCGAGAGTTCGAATCTCTCCGTCACCGCCATCTTCTCTTCCTATTAAGTCCAGTAAAGCCCAATAAATCCAGTAAAAACGTCGCGTGACAGCCTTTTGTAGGCTGATAATGTCCGATAAGGTTTTGTACCATCCGTAAGTTTTAGTGCTATTTAATGTACCATTACCCTAGTTTAATGTACCATTCGGTTGTCGGTGGTACATTAGTTTGTGCCGTAATGTAATTTCTCGGTGGTACATCATGGCTAAAAAAGTAATCCCGTTAACTAATACCCAAGTTAAGCAGGCTAAGGCTCAGGATAAAGAATATATACTTTCAGATGGTGATGGACTGCAACTAAAAATCAAAACCACTGGTTCTAAAACATGGGTATTTAAATATTCAAAGCCCTTCACTAAGAAACGTTCTAATATCGGTTTCGGTGTATACCCTGAAGTGTCATTGGCACAGGCTAGAGAAAAAAGAAAGAATGCTAGAGAGCTACTTGCTCAAGATATTGACCCTAAAACTTATAAAGATGAGCAACAGTTAAAGCAGCAAGAAATTCACAGTAATACATTACAAGTGGTTGCAGAAAATTGGTTCAGCATTAAGCAATCATCTATATCACCAAACTATGCTAAAGATATTTGGCGTTCAATGGAGCTACATATATTTCCATCTTTAGGTAAATACCCTGTAGCTAGTTTGACCGCACCTGTAGTTATTGCTGTTTTGAAAAAGGTAGCGAAAGAAGGGAATCTTGAAACAGTTAGAAGGTTGGCACAAAGATTAAATGAAGTAATGACTTTTGCTGTCAATACAGGGCTGATACATGCAAATTCGTTGAGCGGCATTAGAGCTGCATTTGAAAAGCCAGCGGTTAAGCACATGGCTACTATAAAACCTGAAGAGCTGCCAGAGTTGATGCAAACGCTTAACGCTTCAAATTTACAAATAGTTACTCGCGCTCTAATAGAGTGGCAATTGCACACGATGACACGCTCAAATGAATCCGCCAAAGCTGAATGGTCAGAAATCGATTTGGATAAGAAACTTTGGATAATTCCCGCTGAGCGAATGAAAATGAAGCGAGAGCATGTTATTCCGTTAACAAAGCAAATGATTTCTATACTTTCGGTACTTTCAAGCTTTAAACGTCCGTATTGCCCATACTTGTTCCCTTCGAATCGTGACCCTAAAAAACATATAAACACTGAAACAGTAAATAAAGTATTAAGGCGTATCGGTTATCATAATCGTTTAGTTGCACATGGTTTTAGAGCCTTGGCTAGTACAACTTTAAATGAGCAAGAATTTAATCCTGATGTAATAGAGGCGGCTCTTGCCCATGTTGATAAAAATACAGTTAGGAAAGCATATAACAGGGCTGAGTATTTGAAACATCGTACTGAGCTAATGACATGGTGGTCTGAGCACATAGAAGAGTGCGCCAAAGGTAGTTTGAGCGTTACTGCTAGTGTTGTAAATGCTAAGTTTGGTTAAATGAGAGGTGTGTGGCCGATATTGCTTATTATAATGGTGGTCTAATCATGTTAAAGGTTCGGTAATTATCGAAACAACAGCTAGCAGTATTGAGCAGCTAAATACTCTTTAATAGTTTCTGTTTATCTACTTTGAAAGTGTTATATATAAAATGCTGTGATAAATTACTCAGCATAAATAAAATATTATTTTAATCCCAAGGAATGAGAATGCCGATTTTAAACTGGCTTAATAAAGAGCAAGCTGTAACGACAGCTAAGAATTGTTCTTATCGTTTATTAAACCGTATCCCTGAATTATCTTACGGTGACCAAGATACAGATAACATGATAATTCAAGGTGACAATCTTGAGGCGTTAAAAAGCCTACTTCCAACTCACGCGGGAAAGGTTAAGTGTATATATATTGACCCCCCTTATAATACAAAGTCTGCATTTGAAACGTATGATGATAATTTGGAGCATAGTAAGTGGTTAACTACGATGTACCCTAGGTTAGAGTTGTTATGGGAGTTACTGGCTGAAGATGGCGTTATATTGGTGAGTATAAATGATGATGAGGGTCATTACCTAAAGGTTGTTTGTGATGAGATATTTGGAAGGAAGAACTTTATTTCAAGTTTGATTTGGCATTACGAAGGGAATACAGATAATCAAGCGAAAATAATTAATTATCATGAATATATTCACTTGTATTCAAAAAGTGGTCGAATTGAAAATATAAATGTAATAGACCCAAATATAAACAAAGATAGTAAGTTAAATAAAGGCGAAATCAGAAATACGATAGTCAAAAACGGCCCTAAAAACCCAGTTAAGTCCGTTGTAATACCTTCAGGATTTCCTGCTAACTTTAAGGATGGAGTAATCAAGTCATCTAATGTTAATTGGCCTAAATATGAATCAGATATAATTGTAAAAGACTTTAAAGTGTTAAATGAGAATATAGCTAGCACGGGCTGGTCATCAAAAAAAATATTAGAAGAATTTATACAATCTGATTTTAAATTTGTTCTTGATTCTAAAGGGCAAGAAACTCGTTTTGAAGTGACTAAATCAGGTGCTATTGAGGCTGTAAAGAAAAGAAAAAAAGATAAAGGTCACTTTCTTTCTGTTCTACGGGGCTTCGGTACCACCAATCAAATGAGAATCCAGTTAAGTAAGTTAAATTTGACGTTTTCATATCCTAAGCCAGTTGAATTGGTCAAGTATCTAATAAATGCATTTACTGGCGAGGGTGATATTGTTTTGGATTCTTTTGCTGGTTCGGGAACGACAGGTCACGCACTTTTAACAGCAAACCACCAAGAAAAAACAGGTCGAAAATTCATACTGATAGAAATGTCAGAAAGTAATGCTGCTACTGTAATACAGCCAAGGTTAAGGCATGTAATTGACGGGCATGAAAAAGCAGAGATAGTTGCTACTGGTGGTGGCTTTAATTATTATCAATTAGGTGATGTCGTTTTTAATGAAAGCGGAGCGTTGCAAGAAGGGATTTCTTTTCAGGCATTAGCTGCACATATTTGGTTTAGTATTACACGTAAATCATTGCCTACAGTAATTAGTGAAAACCTTGACTCAATAGAAAAGTCACCACTTATTGGTGTGTTTAATGGTATAGCTATTTATCTGTTATATAATGGAATATTAGGTGATAAACGCCCGCAAGGAGGTAACGTTTTGACTTCTAAAGTTTTAGCTGTTTTGCCAGAGCACCCAGAAAACTTGAATGGTAAAAAACTGATTTTTGGTGAAACGTCGCGCATGGGTAGTGAGCGTTTGATAAAAGAAAATATAATATTTAAGCAAATACCTTACGATATCAAAGGACGATAAGAATGTTTCAGTTAAAAAAATATCAACAAGATGCACTTGATACCCTTGGCGGATTTTTAAAAGGTTGTAAGGTGACAGGTGATGTAGAGACAGCATTTTCTGATTCATTGAAAGAAAATAACTTTGTTAATGTGCCGTATCGCTCATATAAATTTGATGAAACCCCTTATGTTTGTATTCGTATCCCTACAGGTGGTGGTAAGACTATTCTTGGAACTTTTTCTATTCCTGTTGTGGCTAAAGAATTATTGCTAGAGGAATTCCCTATAACTTTGTGGCTTGTACCAACTACCATAATCCAAGAACAAACGGTCAGTGCATTAAAGTCTAATCCTGCTTATTCTGAGCATTTAAACGATGCTTTTAACCATAACGTTGCTGTTTATGATATTGCAGATATCAATCAGATAAGGCCGCAAGATATAGGTAACAAAGCGATAATTGTTGTTTCTACACTACAAAACTTACGAGTAACTAAAACAACGGACCGTAAAGTTTACAAGTACCATGAAGATTTTGAACCGCATTTTGCTAAGTTATCAAAAAAGCATCCTGCTTATGAAAAATTGGAGCGAGTTACTGAAGATGATTTATCTGAAAATGGTTTGGTGGCAAAGGATATCGGTAAAATTAAATATTCTTTTGCTAACTTGTTAATGATATCAAACCCTATCGTTATTATTGATGAGGCCCATAACGCCCGCACTAGCTTAACGTTTGATATCTTAAAGCGTGTTTATCCTGCTGCAATAATCGAGCTTACTGCAACACCTAATACCAGCACTACTAATGGTAGTAATGTTCTTTTTAATGTTTCAGCCGCCCAGCTAAAAGCGGAAGAAATGATTAAATTACCAATAATATTAACTGAGCATATTAATGGCTGGGAAGAGGCTGTGAGGGACGCCGTATTAACTCGAAATCGATTAGATATATCGGCACAAAAAGATAAAGATTATATACGTCCAATAGTGTTATTACAGGCTGATAATAAGAACGGTAAAGTAACAGTTGAAGATATTAAAAAGTGCTTAATTGAAGAAAACCATATTAAAGAAGAGCAAATTGCTATTGCAACAGGGACGCAAAAAGATTTAGAAGGTATCAACCTTTTTCAGCAAGATAATAAAATTTGTTATGTCATAACTATACAAGCACTAGCCGAAGGTTGGGATTGCTCAATGGCTTATGTTTTTTGTTCAGTAAGAAATGTAACTTCAAGTAAGCAAACTGAACAATTGCTGGGGCGTGTACTAAGAATGCCATACGCCAAGCGTAGAGTTATAGAGGACCTCAACAGAGCCTATGCGCATCTGTCATCTACGGGTATGGCACAAGCTGCTTCTCAGCTTTCAGACCAACTAATTGAAATGGGCTTTGAAGAATTAGAGGTTGCTACATTTTTAAGGCAGCAAGATGCTAATCAAGGTGAATTATTTGGTAACGGCAATGCTGGTAATGTTGTTGAGAAAAAACCAGAAGTACCTTTTAGGTTAGAAGTTAATGAAGTACCTGAAACAGCTCAACTATCTGAAGAAGACCAAAGTAAAATAAAAGTATCTGAAGTTGAAGGGCGCAAAGTAGTTACCATTACTGGACAAGTTTCAGCTGAGATAATAAAAGCAGTTGCCAAGGTTTCAACTGAAGATAAAACGAAAATAAAGCGGAACATTCAAATCCATAATAATAGTATTTTAGCAGCACAATCACCGTCAGAAAACGGAGTCTCATTTGTTGAATTACCTCGACTAGCCGTTATGTACCAAGGAGAGTTAGAGCTTGCTGAAAAAGAATTATTCTTAGATATACATGGTTGGGATTTATTAAATTATAAGGCTGAACTGAATTATAATCCGACAGAAGAAACAACTAGCTTCTCATTGGATTTAGAAGGTAAAAAAATCAGATATAGCTTTGTTAATGAAGACCAAAATTTAGACTTAAACCTCGTTCACACTGAAACTACGCAAGAAGAGTTAGTTAACTGGTTAGATAAGGAGTGTCGTCAAGATGACATAACTCAATCTATATTAACCAGTTTTATTTCACAGATTATTAATGGGTTATTGAAGAAGCCCGAATTAACATTAACAACTTTAGTTAGAAATAAGTTCCCATTAGCAAGCGCGATACAAGACCTTATTGCTCAATACAGAAAGCAAGCAGCCAAAGAGGGTTATCAAGATACGTTATTTGTAAATGAAAGCGATGTAATCACTACTTATGATTATAGCTATAGTTTTAAAGCTGATAAATATCCTGCAAGACCACCTTATTATGCAGGTGCGTATAAGTTTTCAAAACACTACTACCCTCAAATTGAGGATATGAAAGCTACAGGCGAGGAGTTTGAATGCGCACGCGTAATTGATTTAATGCCCCAAGTTAAGCATTGGGTTAGAAATCTAGTAAGGCGTGAAGCCGCTAGCTTTTCTTTACCTTTAGCGAACGCGAAATTTTATCCTGATTTTGTTGTTGAACTAAATGACGGAAGATTATTAGTTGTAGAGTATAAAGGGGAACTATATAAGACTAATGATGATTCAGCAGAAAAAAGTGCAGTGGGTAATCTCTGGGCATCAAAAAGTAGTGGTAATTGTTTGTTTTTATTTGCCGTAGAGAAAGATAAAGATGGTTTAGGTGTTCAGCAGCAAATACTGAATTGCATTTCGTAATAACAAGTATGTTTCTTTGATATGCAAGAGCCTCTTTTTACTTTGTGTGATTATGTTGGGTTCATAGAAAATCAATATTAACCGAAGCGGCTAGATGAATAATCAGCCGCTTTTTTATGTCCGCGACCTAAGCACCGCACATTACCAACCACTTCGATTGATAGATACAAACAAATACCTAGGGAGGATCGGATCAGATCCTTTGTTTATAGGGGTTCCATCAGAACCAGTAATATAATAAGGTGTTTTTTAGTTACTGTAAAAGGCTGCTATTTCTGCTACTAGTAGCAGGGGTAGCTAGGCTTTGTAATGGGTGCTCTATTGAATATAAAGAAGAGGTTGTATGGCACGATTAGCAAATAAATGTGTATATAAACTAGGTGATATTGATAAAAAACTCCCTATATCTGTTAAGTTACAGCGGTGTATTGCTTTAGATATACCTGTTTTAATCAAAGTTCCTGATGGTTTTAATGTTTGGGCAATTGATGTTCAATTACACAAGCTAACAATCGATGACATCATTCAGAGTGAAAAACACCCTGCTGATAGGGGAAGGTTGGCTAGGTATTTTTACGGAGATGATGCTTCTACTTCTATTCAACCAGTTATAACCAAACCAAACTCGCTTTATGCGTCAACTACCGTGGCTGATGTGGAGTATATACAGTTACCGACTGTTGATATTGAAAAATTAAAGACGTCCGAATCTATTGGTATTTCTGAATTTAAAGGTGTGTTTTTATTTGATAAAGAATTAAATCAACTAACATTACAATCATCTGTTCCTGTCAAAACTTATAATTTTAATCCACTAAAAAAATATAAAAAAACAATTTTCGATATCAATGAGTATACAGGTATAAATTTGACTTTTGTTTTGTGTGATAAGAAAACACCCGCAATAAATGAGTTTAACTTCCCGCTCAATGACGTAGTTAACCATCCTGCTTTTGCGAAAGAATGCTATTTAGAAGAAAAGAATATTCCCAAGCTTATATTTAATGAAAGTGAATATAAGCAAAGTATTTACCATTTAGAGCCTGAGTACCATATTTCTTTAGCCTTTTTGGCAATGTCAAAGGCAGCTTTTAATTTCAATGTAAAAGGAACCTCCAAAAGTATTGATGGTGATTATTTGTGTAAAGTACATGGCTTTTCTTTAAGCTGGGGCAAGTGTGGAGCATATCTCGTCAATACATTTAACAGGACTGAAAATAAGTTTTCGTTCGCGACTCTAAAAGAGCTTTTTCAAACACATTGGATTACAGAATACAGCAAAGATGTTTTGGCTTTAGATAAAACCCTTAAGGATAAAGATAGCGCTGGAAATTCAAAGCTTTCTAAGACAGCAAAAAAAGTTAAATCTGATAAGTATAAAGCATCTTTGGCTAAAGTAATTAAAGCTCGAGCTTCAAAAGTAACTGATGAGCTTGTGGGTGTTTATGGTGTACCTTCAGGTTATGCCTGTTACGTAGAACTAATAATCAGGCCTGACAAATTAAAAAACGAAAAAACTTTGAAAGCCAATAAAATAAAGGGTCTTAGTTAGTTTTTGCTTAGCAAAATTAGTGTTTCTTTTTTTCGATTCTCAATCCCTTAGTGTCTAATAACAACCTTTAAAGCAACTTAAAAAGGTAGATACCATGAAAATAAACGAACAATTAGATTCACTAAAAAAAATACTTCGCTTAAGCGAAGTTAAACAAATCACAGGACTTTCACGTTCAACAATATATGAAAAATGCGACGTAAAATCACCACGTTTCGACCCTCTGTTCCCTAAGCGCATAAGACTAGGAGCAAGAGCTGTGGGGTTTCTCCAAGCTGACTTAGATGCTTGGTTATGCTCAATGATAGAGCTGTCATCAGCTAATAAAGGGGAAGAATAATGATTTCCCGTTATAGATATACATTCCCTTTACCCGATGAAAACTTCCCAATACCAATTCAATCATCTTTAATTCTGAGGGCATGCATGGAAGCAGAGGCTATAACCAAAGCCCCCAAACCTATGGTGTACCTAACAGCTATTGGTTCGGTATCTGCCGCCTTACAAGGGTTAGTGAATGTAGAGCTACCTTCAGGGGGAATTCGGCCCGTTTCTATGTGGGGGATGACTATTGCAGAGTCAGGCGAGCGAAAGTCAACTGTCGATAATATATTTTCAAAGGGGATTGAGTCTTTTATAAGTGAGAGCACCAAGGAGCATAAAAGAATGCTGCGTAAGTATGAATTGGAGTTAGAGCTACACGAAAACGAAGCGGCTAAAATTAAAAGAAGGTTAATTAAATAATGAATAACAAAAGGAGGAATAACAAGGTAATTGATGAGTTAATTGCCCATGAAGATAATAAGCCAATAAGGCCTAAGCTCAGCTTTGTAAAATTTGAAGATGGGACACCAGAGGGGGTGATGCAGAGTTTATGTGAAAATGTTCCTAATGCCATGCAATCATCGAGCGAAGGAGGAAATATTCTAAATACTAAAGCATCAGCTAAGACAGGTCAGAATAACTCTTTCTGGAGTGGTGATAGGGTCAGTCATAATACGAAGACCGATGGAGAAATGGCTATAGTAGATGGTAGGTTGACTATGAATATTATGGTACAACCAACAGCGCTACAGAAATTCTTAAAAAAGTCCAGTACTGATGTTCGTGGTAATGGTTTTCTTTCTCGGTATTTGGTTTGCGCCCCAATTTCAACCTGCGGTGGACGTTATGAAAAAGGAATTAAATCTACAAGTGATAATATAAAGGCCTTTAATACAAAAGTTGCCGAACTCTTAAGTGAGGCTTCTGAACTCAAAGATTATACGAACCGAAAAACAATTCGCCTCTCTAGCAAGGCAAAGGCTATTTGGATAGAAGTGTTCAATGATGTTGAATATAAAATGGGGGGCGGTGGGATGTATCAATACGCCAGAGACCACGCGTCTAAATTATTAGAAATCATAGGAAGGCTTGCGGCTCTGCTACACTGCTTTGAGTATTCAATGGATGAAGATATATCCTCAGAAACACTGCTGGAGGCAATTAATATAGTTGCTTATTTCTCTGGTCAGTTCATGAAAGTCTTTTGTGCTCCACCTAAATATGTTACTGATGCTGAAAACTTAAAAGGCTGGTTTGGTGGGTATGTAAACTCAGGGCGCAGATATTTAAAAAAGAATGACATACTTAAATTCGGGCCGTCAGGAACAAGGAAGAAGGCCAGTCTTGATGCTGCTTTAGGTTATTTAAAGTCGAACTGGCGTATTGGTGAGTTCTTATTCGGTAGGACGATGGTTATTGACTTACTGCCAACGCAGCAGATTGATGAAGCTGTAATTAGGCAGGAATTGACAATTAAATTTGTCTTTTAAATAAGTACAGTGTTATTAGTCAAAAGTAGCTACTGCATTTAACTTATCCTTAACTTCCTTTTATTCCGTATATCACCATTTCGTGTAGGCAAAGGGGTAGGTATTACCTAACCCCTTGGTACGCATAGGTTCGCTGTTTCCCTTATTTATTAAATGGGCAACTAAGTGAGCGAATTGGTTGAAAATAACTCCAGAATAAAACCTACAACCAATACGCACTGTGGATAGTGAATTTTTAAATAACATCCTTGCGTGGTTGGCTTTTAAGTAAATAAAACTGTCGGTTATAGTTATATATAAGAGTTAAAGATAAAGTTAACTAGCTCACATTCCACCAAAGAATGGGGGCGATAGGTATGCTGCTTTTAATATTTGTAATTTAAATATGTTAGAAGTGATTTTGAAATGAAATTAATTAATTCACCAAGTTTTAATGGTTACTCTGTTTTATCTAGGCACGGTCCATTAGTTGAAAATATATTGATGGGTAATGAACAGGTTTTAGTTAGGATGCTTAACATTCATAATCGTGTTGCTGTTATGCGCTTTGAGCTTAAGTTCCCAACAGGTTACACAGGTAGTACGGATATTATATCTAAGGCCTTTGATTCCATTCGTTACAGAATAAAAAGTGACTTAATGATGAAAACAGATAGTCGAGGGCGTGTAATCGATAGCGACATTGGTTACATATGGGTCAAGGAGGAAGGTGGTAATCATGGCTGGCATTATCATGTGGCATTGTTTCTAAATTATGATGTTTATAACTGCTTTGGGCAGATTAATGGTAGCAATATGAATATGTATAAAAGAGTGCTGCTTTCTTGGGCTAGTGCTCTAGGGTTGAGTCCTGACGATGCTAAAGGGTTGGTACATATACCTAATAATCCTATTTATAAGTTGGACTGTAACTCTGTGAGTATTCATGAAGATATACACGATGTACTTTATCGCCTGAGCTATCTAGCAAAAACCAGCACAAAACCATACGGAAAAGGGCTTGGTAAGCGCTTTTTTGGCACTAGCCAGAGGTAAAAAAGAAGGTCAGTATTACTACTGACCTTACTTATCCACCTAATCAAATAAACTTGCTATTCCTGCCACTAAACCGCTCGCCACAACTAGAGGGATAGTTACTGGAGTCGAGGCCAGCCCAAGTGCTACGGTTGCAGCACCTGAAGCGCAAGCACCCAATACAGCTCCTGAGCTAGCCGCTACAACTGTTCTGCTTGCGGTTACATCCGAGGAGCCTGTTATGCTTTTTGATATTTCATTTCCTGCTAGGCCGCAGGTGATTGCTTTTTCTGTTGTCATGGTTTTTCCTTTTGTGGTTGTGGTTGTGGTTGTGGTTGTGGTTGTGGTTGTGGTTGTGGTTAAAGTTCAAGCTCTACAAAGTCACGGTCTATTACGTCTTGGGTTAAACCGATATACCGTAGGGTTACGCCTTCACTAGAATGCCTAAGCATCTTCATTACACGGGTTATATCTTTAGTTTTCTTGTAAAGGTGGTAGCCTCGAGTCTTACGCATCGAATGAGTTCCCAAGCGAATATTTAGCTCTTCACCAATTAACTCGAAGGCTTGTGATACAGCCCTTCTAGTTAATGGCTTTGGTGGTACATAGAGCGACTTGTTGTTTCTGTATGATTGAAATAAGAATATGTGATTAGGGTGGCTTAGTTGAATATCATTAATTAAAATCATAGTCTTGGCATTAAGTTTTATTTCAGCTCGCTTTCCTGTCTTTCCTTCCTTGAGTATCAGTCGTCCGTTGTTAATATCACTGAATTTAACCGATAGTAAGTCTGAAATCCTCAGTGCTAGGTTGATGCCAATATTCCATATGTGAGACATCTGCTTAGAGCAGCGCCTTTCCAGTAAGTGACTAATAAGTCTTACGGTGTCCAGCTCTTTAACTGCTTGTACTTCTGCCATGATGGCCTCCTAATTGAGTTAGTGTTATTAATTAGCCAAAGGTTTTTGATGTTTGATAAATATTCATGGTTAATTAAAAAAAGGGTAACTTTTTACCGTTTTAATCTACAAAAGCCCTCGTTCTGAAAATGAAGTTGCCTGTTCACCAATTACGATATGGTCGAGGACGGAAACGTCTATTAAAGCCAAAGCATCTTTTAAGCGATTGGTGATAGCTATATCAGCTTGTGATGGTTCTATTTCGCCTGAAGGGTGGTTGTGGGCAAATATAACTGCAGCAGCATTCTCCTTAATTACTGTTTTTACAACTTCTCTAGGGTATACGCTGGCGGCATTTATGGTGCCGAAGAAAAGCTCCTGATAATCGATAAGCTTGTGCTGGCTATCAAGCAACATAACAGCAAAAACTTCCCGCTCATATTTACCAAGTTTAAAGCTAAGAAAGTCTTTGGTAGCTTGGCTGCTGGTATAGCTATCTTTCTTTACATATTTACAGGCAAGTATTTCAGCTGCTTTATCTAAAACTTGTTCAGCCGTCATGGGCTGGTTAGTGACATATTTAATTGGTTGAGGGCATTGCATAATAAGGCTCCTTGAATTGATTTATTTATTCATGCAGTACAGTGATATATACGTAAATTTTTTTTGAATGGTTTTGTTGCAGTCGTCACCTTCGCTATACACCACAGGGCATCTGTGGATGTTTTTATGACCTTATCTATGAATTAGTCCGGTAAAATTAAAACAAGAGAAGGTTATGTAAGATAAGGTTGATTAGGTTGAATGAGGCGATGCGAATAACAGGGTTGAGTCGTAGTTGAATCTGCCAGTGCATATCTGAAAATAAACTTTCTGACAATGTATCCCTTGGTGGTAGGTCTGTTGCTTGGGTGGAAAGCGAGGTTGCGCAATGGGTCGAAAATGTAATAGGGCGGCGAAATAAAGAAAGGCGGATGTGGTGGCTGTGAGGTTGATTAGGTGTGGTTTTGGTTACTAGAGCCAGCGGTCAATGTTTTTTTTATGTTTCTCAGGTGTGCGAAAATGTTCGCTCCATCGAGAATGCGTTGATTTTTTTGTGCTTTTTAACTAAGATTGGCGCGTGATTATAAAAATAAAGTTAAGTTGTATTACATGGAGGTTTAGGGATGACGGATAAGAAGTGGCCTGAGGATTATCCTGTACATATTGAAATTCCACCTAAAAACGCAAAAGAAATAAATGAAAAGCTCTATAGATTAGTGGAGAATGACGTCCCTGAAATGTCAGATTTCCTTGCTAGTTATAAAGACCCTTTGCAGAAGCACCTAGTTAGGTTCGAAAAATTCAAAAATAATCCTCACTTTTATGGGGCGTCATTTTTCAAAACAAGTGAGCCTGCTCAGCATTTAATTGATGGTAGTCCAGAGAAATTTCATTCTAAAAAAGTGGCTGTTGGTCCTGTTGAGCAGAAGCACGGAGTTGCAAGTTCTGGTCGGGGAGAGCATGTATCAGTTTGGTTTTGTGTTGATGAATATCCTAAAGAGTTTGTATTGGTATGAGTAAAAAATCAGAGTTGCTTTTTATCAAGAGTAAGGTTTTTGGGCCTTTGTACTACCATAATGTTTATAGCTTTTATGATGAACCACTTATTTTTAATGCCTTGAACGAGTTTGGACAGCTATTTTTTTGTTATGCTCTGGGGTGTGATGAGAAAGATGATAGGTGGATAGTGGTGCCTATATCTGAGCAAAATGCTAATAAATTAGAGCAGAAGGACATGCCAATTCTATCTGCAATAAAACAATCTGCGAATTCTAGTGTGCTTGTTATTAAGACTTCGTTAGAATCTGGAAAGCAGGATGAAGAGTATGTGGCTGCTAAAAAGCTTCCTTATCGCTTACCAACTGACAAGGTGTTCATCAGGGAAAATGTAAATTATGATGGGAAGAGAGCGCATACACACAGAATTAGAATTGCAAAGAATAATAATGCACAGATAGTTTCAGGGATATTAAATAAAGCTTCAGAGGCTTTTGGTGAGTTTTGTCAAGGTTATTTGAAAAAGTTTGATTTATCTACGAAGTTTTTTCCTCAGGATGCTATTACAGGTTCATTCGTCTATAGAGTTAAAGCTGATAACGCTAAACAGCTGAAATTGGAAGGCTATGAAATTTTATCAAAAATATCTGTAAAAGATGACTTCTTGGCGGCTCTTGATGAGAGGGAAGTTGACTTAAGGACTGTGAGAAAATTGTTTGATTTATTGCTATCAAATGATTTAAAAATTCAGTTGATAGATGAAGAGTCCACAGAAACAATAATTGAACTCAGTGCAGAGTATGTAGAAGATTTGATTAAGGAAGTTGATGAAAGGCTGGGTTCCTATTTGGATAGCTCGATGGTTCCTCAGGCTGATAATTTAGATACTTTAAGAAGATATCTTATGCTTATAGAAAAGTATGGATACGTGACTGCAACAGCCTTAAAGGTAGTTGATAGACAGGTTAGTTATTATAGGGATGCTTGTCGCTCATTATCTTTAACGCATAATTACTCTAAATTAACCCCTGTAGGAACTGCAGCATTAACCTCTGAGACTGACGCTGAATTTGTAAAAATAATTCAACGACAATTTGAGGAGACTGAATGTGGTCATATCTGGATGATAAACCAAGGAGTTGATTCAATTATTAAAATTGATGAAAACTCAGCAGCTGAATTTTTAATTGAAAACTGTAACGGCCTGAGCGACAACACTAGTAGGCGAAGAGCTCAAACGTTGAAGTCATGGGTAAAGAAATTTAAGCTTCATTCATAATTTTTTGAATTCTATCTTTAGTGATATCAACCGCTTCTGAACACAGGTCGTTACCAATAAAATTCCTGTTTAAATGAGCAGAAGCGCACCCCACGAAACCTGCACCACAAAACGGGTCTGCGATTACATCTCCCTCACTTGAACTTTGGATTATTAATGTTTTCGCTAAATTCACAGGCTTCTCAGTAGGGTAGCCCCTCCATATTCTTTTTTCAGCTAGAACGTCCGGAATAGATAAGTCACTTAGCTTTCTCTTACCCTTTTCAAAGAACAATATAAATTCATATCTAGCTCGGTAATGATATCCCATGCCGATAGCCATTTTATCCCAAATAAGTGGCTTCCAAAACTTAAACCCAGCTTGCTCACCAATCGGCTTTGCAACAAAGGCAGTCTCTTGGTCACAAAATAAATAGAAATGACTATTTTTACTTAGGACTCTATAGACCTCTTTGAACAACTCTTCAAACCTTGAATTAGGAAATATCTCGAACCATTGGTTACTGGATGCTTTGCTGTTCTTGAGTCTTGTAGTTGTTCCGATTTTTCTATGTTTCTCTAGGGACTCATATGGAGGGTCAGTGATTAATAAGTCAATAGAAGAATCTTTTTGTTTTTTTAGCCATTGAATTGCATCTTCATTGCCAATCTTGAAGCTTGACTTTTTCTCCATTTTCTCGGTATTAACTTCCTTGGATGCCATTATATTCTCAATATTAAGTTGCGTGTATATTTATACAGTTGATTATGACATGAGTTTATTAAAATCTCACTCATTTTAAGTAGTATTATTTTGAGGTAACAATTAGGGTTATTCTTAAATAACAATGAGTGAGAAAGTAACCAAATGCCGTTACTTTTGAGCTCACTTATTAGTTCATGTTAATGGCATAAAGGTAACATAGGTTTAGATGTTTTTTTAGTAGTACTACAAGTTTTATTTGTTAATTGATGAGTTATTATTTAACAGATTATTATACTGTTTTTTCGAATATCTCCATCTGATTTTTTATTAATGTACCATTGATGGTACTACTTCGGGGGGTGATGTTTATATGTTTGCTTTTATATCAATTCTTTAGTTTTCTTTTTCGACTTCCTCCGTCACCGCCATTCTTTTTCTTTATTTTTCAATGTTTTATCGTCACTCTATTCTTTTTTGGATCGTTATTGGAGCATTTTCAATGAAACCTAATTTTTCTGAAACTTGCTGAGCCATATCTGAACGTTCCATATTCATCCACTTACCATAGTGCTTTTCGATCATTTTTATCGATGTATGTCCTAATTGCTTTGCAATCCAATAAATTGTAACGGTACAATTTAACTAGAGACTTCGTTAGAGGTATTATTACTTTAAATAACGAGGTCAAAATGCCAAAGAAAATATTATCAACCGAATTTAAACATGAATGCGCAGAATTAGTTATTGTCCACGGTTACAAGCATAAAGATGCAGCTGCTGCGATGGATGTTGGATTATCATCAATTCAACGTTGGGTAACTCAGTACAGAAAAATAACAACGTGGTATTACCCCCAAACCTAGTGCTTTAACGCCAGAGCAAATACGTATTCAAGAACTAGAAAAACAAGTGAAACAGTTAAAAAGTGACAATCAGCTATTAAAAAAAGCATCGGCCTTTTTCGCAATGGAAATGAGCAACGGCAACAAATAGCTGTAAAACTGAAAAAGGCTGGGAGTAATGTTCAACAAATTTGTCGATGTTTATCCATCGGACCTAGTACGTTTTACTACCGTACTAAACTTAGCGTCATTAATGCTGAAAAAATAAAGCTTGAGGCGGCTATGAAGCAAGTTCACGTTGATATGGATGCCACCTATGGCAAACGTAGAATGCTAACAGAGCTACAAGCTATGGGGTTCAACTTAGGTATTCATAAAGTAAGAACATCGATGAAACGCTTAAAACTTGTGGCTAAACGACCGAAACAAAATCGTTACCCATCAGGTGGAAAAGCATCAGTCATTGCGCCGAATTATTTAAATCGACAATTTAACCCGGAGCAATTAAATACCTTATGGTCAGGTAATATAACCTACATTCTAACACAACAAGGTTGGTTATATTTAGCAGTCATCATGGACTTATGCTCACGCAAAGTGATCAGTTGGGCGTTCTCTGACAAACCAAATAGCGAACTTACTACGAGAGCGTTGCGATTAGCAGTAAACAAACGACAGCCTAATAATGATGTTATCTTCCATAGCGATCAAGGTGTTCAATATACATGTGAAGCATTTCAATGTTCACTTAAAGAACATGGATTAATTTCTAGTATGAGTCGCCGTGGTAATTGTTTAGATAATGCCGTTACTGAACGATTTTTCCGTAGCTTAAAATCAGAGCGAGTAAATTATCGTCGTTATCAAACAAGACGAGAAGCAATGGCGGATATTATTGATTACATTGAACCGTTTTATAATCAGAAAAGACGACACTATAAGCTTGGAAGTATTTCACCAGCAGAATATGAAATGAAAATACTAAAAAGTGCCTAAACAAGTCTCTAAAATAAGTTGACCGTTACATTTTTAGAATAATCTAAGAGTATAGAGGGCAGTTTGATTGAAAATTTACTAAATCGCTCGCTATCTTTAGCGAATAAGTCCTTGATATGTTGGTTTTTCATTAGTTGTGCATGTTTTGTTAATTGCTGCCAGCTATTAAGCTTTTCTCTAGATTGCATGTCGATCCTAGGTATATAAATATGAGTAAGTTATATCGAGTATTAGATATCAGTTAGGTGTGGTAATGCTGTGAAGGCGCCTTTTTTCTGACAGGTAAATGCACCACATTTCGAGCCAAATAACACAGCGGCAGTAACATGCTCAAGTTGCTCAATAGCTTCATGTACTGTTTTTATGTCTTCATTACTTTTAACTGATTGAGCGAGTGAAAATAGAAACCCTGAAATAAAGCTATCACCTGCGCCAGTGGTATCTATCGGAGATACTTTAGGCACATCAATAGTTACCGAAAAATGAGTGCAAGTTACTTGTACAGCATTTTCCCCATCAGTAATAACGACTAGTTGAGCGCTTAGTGACAATAAATAGCCTATATAACTTTCGATAGTTACTTGTCTAATTTTAGCTAGATATTCAGCTTCATCTCTACTTAATTTTATGATGTCGCTTTTCTTAATACATGCTTCAACTCGTTCAGGTAATAACGTTAATTCATGCCAAAGTTGCTGGCGAAGGTTAACATCAAAACTGATTACTATATTGTTGGCTTTCGCATGTTCTATTGCGTAAAGCGTGTTGTTGTACATTGATTCGTTAGTTAATGTGTTTGAACAATAGTGAAAAATGCCTAAGTTTTGCCACTTTATATGATTAATGTGTGCTTTTTTATATTTCATGTCAGCAGTATTATGGCGATAGAAATTAAAGGTTCTTTCACCTGAATTGTCTAAACTGACGAGTACTAATGCTGTATTTGCATTTGGTATTCTTTTTACGAAAGCAGTATTAACACCTTCATGTTCTAGTTGTTGCACTAGCATATTGCCAAAATTATCTTCGCTAATGCCGCCTGCAAAGTAACTTGTACCACCAAGCTTTGCAAAGGCTACAGCGACATTTGCTGGTGCGCCGCCAGCTAATGGCATGTAACATGGGTTATCGAATGAAGAGGGTAGAAAATCTACCAATACTTCGCCATAACTGAGTAGAGAAAGCATAATTTCACCTTATAAAAAAGCCCATAAAATATGGGCTTGATGTTACTTTTAGTATTATTTTTTAAACCAAAACACTCAACGAATTAAAATTCGTATTTAAGCGAAAGAGTAGTTGAACGACCTTGGATTGATCTTCCTCGTATAATAGACTTAGCTGATGTAGCGAAAGCTTCTTCAGCTTCTGTAATACCAACAGTGTCAAATAAATTATTAATGTTCAAAGAAACACTAAATGATTCTGAAAGAAGGTATTGAGCAAAAGCATTAACTTGTACATAACCATCTAATTTAAGTGCATCTGGAGCATTTTGGTCGATGCC
Source organism: Thalassotalea castellviae (assembly GCF_031846185.1). Classification (NCBI taxonomy): domain Bacteria; kingdom Pseudomonadati; phylum Pseudomonadota; class Gammaproteobacteria; order Alteromonadales; family Colwelliaceae; genus Thalassotalea; species Thalassotalea castellviae. The sequence goes on along the minus strand of NZ_JAVRIF010000001.1, from coordinate 660,182 downwards.
ATCTTGAGCATAAGAATCAGTTGTTCCAATAATGTTAGCTCCAACTGAACCTTCATCTAAGTTATAACGACCAGTGATAGAGTAAACAAGATCTGCTTGTCGTCTAGGCGTATTACCAACAACGGTTGGGTTAATGGCATCTTTAACTATTTCAGAATCAGTCCACGTTAAGTTAGCACGTACATCAAAGTCACCAATGTAGTATGTAGATTCAACTTCAATACCTTTTGACTCATATTCACGGTCAAAGAATTTCTGGCTCGTTGCTTCAAAGTTCTGCTCTTGTGTTTCTGCAAAGAACGCAGTAGCAAATATTGATAATTCATCTTGACGGAATTTAACACCAAGCTCTAACTGATCAACTTCATCATAGATGTCTTCATCTTTTGCAACACCTGCGGAATCAATTTTACCAAATGCTAAGCGATCTGCATTAGCTGTAGCACCGTGGCTTAAACGAGCAAATGTTGCCAAATCGTCATTAATTTGAAGGTTAGCGCCTAAAGAATATGATATGTAGCCCCAATCGTAATTAACATTGTTTGCAGCTGCGTTGTTTACATTTGAAACACTTTGTTCTATTTGATGAATTACACCGTCACCATTCATGTCAACTGTAGATTGAGCTGCACCTGCATAAGAACCTGTGGCAGTTCCACTGTCATAACGAACACTACCGTCGATATTTATGTTATCAAAACTTGTACTGAACGCTGCGTATGGGGCTTGAATTGTGTATGCTAAGTCGTAATTACGTGTACAACAGTTACCCCATGCAGGAACACCATATGCGATAACGCCATTGTCACTAAATGCAGTACCGTCAGCGGCAGTTACATCAACAAGTGCTGCATCGTTACCTTTTACTTCATATAAGTAAGAGTTCCACAACCAAGATTGTTGGATGTTTTGATGTGAGTTATATAAACCAAAGATAAAGCTAGTATCATTTATTGTTTTCGTTAGTTTGAAATCGTTAACCATAAAGTCTAAGTCAGTCATCTCAACGTCAAACGAATGAACGCGCATTAGGTTATCCGCAGTATAAGCATTACCTGCTTGAGGGCCATTTGCGTAAGTTAATGTTGCACCTGCACCAGCTAAACTATCAGCTAAAGTTTGACTTCCTTGAATACTCTCAGGGAATGGGCTTGTGAAGCTGCCTTCTGTGCGAGAAATTCTCATTCTGTTTTCAACAGACCAGTCATTGCCTAAATCAAATACTGCTTCAAAACCAAGCGCGTCAACTTTAGGACTCATGCCATTACGCATGTCAGAAAGACGTCCATTACCAGCACCATCAGTTGTAAGCATTGATGTGTGGTATGGAGTATGAGGAGTGCCAGCAGAAGCATCAAACCCTTTAACTGAAGAGCCATCAGCATGAATAGGCATAGGTAAATATGCTGTAGTGGTATCATCTAAATGTTTTAAATAAAGTCTAACGTAACCATCATCAAACTCTTTAGTGATGTTAGCTTTAATTTGACCACCTTTGTTACCTGTAAAACCAGTTTCTCGAACGCCTTCACCTTGTCGATAGAAACCACCAATATGGAAATAGGTAGAATCGTTAAGCTCGCCACCAAATTCAAAATCTGTACGGGTTGAATCGTAATCTAAACCAATTGTAGTAGCTACGCTACCAGATTCACTTTCGCCTGTTTTACTAACGATGTTGATTATGCCGCCTGGAGCGTTTGTAGCAAGCGTTGATGCAGAGCCACCACGAATAGCATCAATAGAAGCCATTGTAGAATCTATACGTAAGAAAATATCAGTGTTACCAAAAGCGATATCACCAAATTGTAAAATTGGTAACCCATCTTCTTGGATTTGCATGAATTTAGCACCACCAGCAGCTACTGGAAGACCACGTACAGCAAGGTTAGCGTTACCGTCACCGCCTGATGCTTCAGCACGAACACCAGGAATATTTCTAAATGCTTCAGCACTGCTTCGAGGAGTCGCAATTTCAATTTGGTCTTCAGACATGCTACTGACAGAAACACTTGAAGCCATAACCGTTTTGCCTTTACCAACTGAACCGGTTACAACGATTGTTTCAAAGTCAATCCCTTTAGTTACAACTTCTTCTGCGTTATTTTTTTCTGCTGCGTTCAAGCTAGAGCATATAGCCATAGCTAACGTACTTAGTATTAATTTTTTGTATGTAGCTTTTTTCATGTTCTCACCCCGTTCTTTGTAAAGTATATTTGATATGCTTCAAATTTATTCAGTTATATTGCCGATAAGTTTCTTTTTAACTACGAACTTAATCGATTAAGTTTATGATAGACCCAATTCTGGTGGTTATGCAAGTTATTTTATAATAAGTTTCTGTTATTATTTTAAGGCCATGTTTAATAACATGTTTTATTGTATTTGTTTGTTTTATTTTGTTGCTGTTATATGTGATTTGCACTTAATCGATAATTTTTTTGTATCCAAGAAGTGATGGGATGAAATTGACTGTAATTAATCACTATCAATTTTTATCAACAGGAAATATTGAGGATGTAATAAAGAATAAAATCAATGAACAATTAGACGGCATGACTATCAATGAAGTCACGCCAGTATGCTAATTAAGATGTATGGTTTTTTACCACTTCAATTAAATGCGGCGTTGTGCTAAATCATTTTCGATTTGCGTTAATTGTGCGCGATCTATTTTATAGAAGCGTATTAATACTGCACCAATAAAAAAGAACATGGCTGGCAATATGTTAAACATATAGCGAATACCTTCAATTGACTCAGGTGTTTGATTTTCATTGGCAATAAAACCAAATGCAGCAAGAATAAAACCAGGTAACGCGCCCCCGACGGCAGAGCCAAACTTCAATGAAAACATAGAGGCTGATACCGTTAAACCTGCGCTATTATTCCCTGTTTTCCACTCTCCGTACTCCACACAATCTGTATACATGGTAAACAACAAGGTAATAGCAATACCAAATGTCATGATTCCTAACGTGTGAACAATAGTGGTAAGTGCAAGATTATCTGGAGATATAGTAAATCCGAAAAATAATAATAATGCATGTAATAAATTAGTGGCAAACATTAACTTATGTTTTTCAAAACGCGCTACCAACATTGGCGTAATAAGCGCACCAAATAACTGTCCCAACAACCCACATGATATTATAAGTGTTGTCTGATCCATCCATAAAAGAATATTTGCACCATCGTCACCCATATAGTATTTGGTGTAATAAGCTATTGAGGCAAAACGAGAAACCAAGCCAACAACCACAAAAACACCTGTGCATACCAGTATCAACCAAGACTTATTCTCTAACAAGCAAGACATGTCTTCTTTAATACTAGCCTCATGCTTCTTAGGCATGACTCTTTCTTTTGTTACGGCAAAGGTATACCAAAAAACAGCCACTGAAAGCACAGCAAATAAAATAATAGTTAGACGAAAACCAAGTAGTTCGTCACCACCACCTAAAAAATCAACTAAAGGTTTGGCTGAAGCTCCAACAACTAGCGAGCCGATTGAAGCAAAAATAAACCTGAATTGAGCCGTCTTAGTTCGCTCACCTGATTCAGGGTGAATAACCGCCATTAAACCTGAATAAGGAACATTAATCGCAGTATAAGCTAGCATTACCAAAGAATATGATACGTACGCAAAAATCAACTTACCTGTATCACCAAATTCAGGACCTAAGAATAAAAGATAACCGAGCAGCGCGTAGGGAATAGCCATCCAAAGTAAATAAGGGCGATATTTACCCCACTTAGTGGTTGTTCGGTCAGCAAGTAAGCCCATAGCTGGATCACTAATGGCATCAATGACCTTTGTCACTAACAGCATCGTTGCTGCTGCCGCAGCAGAAATACCGTATACATCGGTATAATAATAAAGAAGGAACAGAGCAAAGAATCCCATATAAAAGTTCGATGCCATATCTCCCATGCCATAACCCACCTTTTCTTTAAAAGATAATGGCGCTGTATTAGATGCTGTGCTCATTTATTTTATTCCTCTGACTATATTCTTAACAACTATATGAAACCAAAAGTAGTTACAAAGCAATTCAGAATTTGTCGTATTTATAGCGACTATTTTTAATACTATTTAATTATTTGGTCCGATTTTTTAATACCTTATTTAATTCGTATTCTCTTCTTACGTCTTAACAACTTAAAAAATAAAAATTAATCTTGATTAAAGTTACATTGTGTATAAAGATATATCTTAATCGATTAAGTATCAACATAAAATTTAATGGCAAACTTATGAAAAACAATGTTCAACTAATTACCTACATAGATAGGTTAACCGGATCAGACACTCAAACGTTAAATAATATTTTAAATGATCAACTTACAGATTTGTTTTCAGGTATTCATTTATTGCCATTTTATTACCCCATTGATGGCAGTGATGCAGGCTTCGATCCGATAGATCATACTCAAGTTGATAGTCGACTAGGAAATTGGAATGATATTAAAGCGCTAGGACAAGAGCACGAGTTAATGGCGGATCTTATCGTTAACCACATGTCAGCTAAGTCTAAAGAATTTAAAGATGTCTTAGCTAACGGTAACAACTCACCTTACTGGGATTTATTTTTAACTAAAGATAAAATTTTCCCTAATGGGTTAAGTGAACAGCAACGAAAGAAAATTTATCGCCCAAGACCAGGTAGCTGTTTCACTAATTTTGCATTACCTAATAATGAAAGTGAAGATTTTTGGACAACATTTACCGATAATCAAATAGATATAGACATAACATCAGAGATGGGTAAAGAGTATTTAACTCGTATTTTAAAAAAATTTTCTGAAAATAACATTAAGATGATCCGCTTAGATGCCGCAGGTTATGCATTTAAAAAAGCGGGAACAAGCTGTTTCATGCTTGATGAAACCTTTGAATTTATCGATGAGCTAAGCAAAGCCGCTAATGATCTAGGAATTGAAACCCTTGTAGAGATTCATTCTTATTTCCAAACTCAAATAGAAATAGCTAAGCGCGTTGATCGAGTTTATGACTTTGCTTTACCGCCTTTAGTATTGCATAGTATTTTTAGTAGAGATTTTACCGCACTAACTAGGTGGCTAAAAATTTCGCCAAAAAATTGTATTACCGTTTTAGATACACACGATGGTATTGGCATTATTGATGTAGGGCCAATGAATGGTAAGCCTGGATTACTAGATAATAGTGAAATTGATAATCTTGTTGAAAAAATCCATCTAAATAGCGCGGGTGAAAGCAAAAAAGCAACCGGTGCAGCTGCAAGTAATGTCGATTTATATCAGGTAAATTGTACTTACTATGATGCACTAGGGCAAAATGACTTTGATTATTTAGTTGCCCGAGCCATTCAGTTTTTCTCTCCTGGCACACCTCAGGTATATTATGCTGGCTTATTAGCTGAAAAAAATGCGATGGAGCTATTGTTAAAAACAAATGTTGGGCGGGACATTAATCGCCCATATCTAGATAGTACAATTATTGATAAAGCGCTAAATAAACCGTTTACTAAAGCAATGGTTAGCCTTATTCAATTACGTAATAACTGTGATGCTTTCAATGGTGAATTTACTGTTAACAGTGATTTTTCAGCTCTGGAAATGAAATGGGAAAAAGATGAACACAGTGCAACGTTAGTAGTCGATTTAGCTAACAGAAGCGCGAAAATACGAATCACAGAAAGTAATGACATGCGTATTGTTTGCTTAAATACACTGTTAAATTAATATTCTGTTATTCAAAGTGTAAAGTAGTGTTAAATTGATATCAGTTTATAGTTTAACTTTAGAAATAAGGTAAAAATGAAGAATAAGAAAGTGTGGACGCTTAAAAGTATTGCGAATGAGATTGGTGTATCTAATGCAACGGTTTCAAATGCTTTTAACCGACCTGATCAACTATCAAAGAAGCGTCGAGAAGAGATTCTAGCATCATGTCAAAAACTGGGTTATTCCGGCCCTAATAAAGCAGCGCAATCTTTAAGAAGTGGCAAGTTTAATATTGTTGCATTGGTATTGCCAGACAGCGTTGAATATATGATAACAGATCCCGTAGCCAGTGATTTTGTTAAGGGGGTTTCCTCCGTTCTCGAAAAAAATAAAGTGAGTTTATTATTGTTTTCGGGTATATCGGATAATATTAATTCTGTTGCTGATTTTGTTGATGGCTTTATTTGTTATGGTAGCCCACGAAATTCAGAACTTATTGAGCAATTACGCACCACAGCTAAAAAAGTTGTTACCGCTGATTTTGATATTGATCGCAAAGCCTCTGTTGGCATTGAAAATGAAAAAGCTGCATATGAAATAGCTAAACTAGGGATACACTCGAAAGGTGATGACATCGCTATTCTTGGTTTAAGGCTTCTTGATTCAAGTTTAACTTGTCGCGTATACGATTTACCAAATTCAGATTCTCAATCCTCAATCTCTCACCAACGTTTAAATGGTTATAACAAAGCAATAAAAGAATTAAATGTGAATTTAAGAGCAGATCGAGTGTGGAATATCCCAGAAAACAAGCATCACTTTGCATTAATAGCGGCGAGAGAAGCGCTAACTTCTATTCCTCGACCGAATGTTTTACTTTGTATGAGCGATCTTATTGCTTTAGCTGCAATAAAAGAAATTAATGCAATGGGCCTTCAAATACCAGAAGATATAAGAGTGGTTGGTTTTGATGGTATTGATGAGGCTTTGCGTTCTACTCCTTCTATAACAACGGTGCATCAAAATAATGTGAAGAAAGGGGTGAAAGCGGCAGAGCTTTTCATTGAAAGAGCAACAGACTCAGTAATGATACCCTACCACATAGAGCATGGTGGGAGCTGCTAAATTCATACAGTTTATTTTTAGTCAAAGTTGAATTATTCAACAACTACTTTGTTGCTTAAGTGATTTTTTGCTTCTATCTCACATGAGGAGGGACCGCCCTAGAGTATAAATTTAAAAATATTTTCTCTGGCGGTATGAGGCTCATACCGCCAGAGAAAATTTAGAATATGACTATTTAATGTATAAGTGTTAGCACTTGTTTTTTCGAATATTATCTGGCCAAGGATGAAGCCAATACTGTTTTTTTTCTATTGGCACCCATGTGGGTAATATAGGATTACAAATTTGAATTATTTGACGTTGTTCAAAATTAATGAATTCGAGAGCTTTTACAGAAGATGGATGAGAGTAGAAAAACTTGTCGAAACTTCCATCTTCAATTGCTTTTTTTAAACCAAACTCTAACCTTTCTGCTAAGTGTTTATTGCTTTTATGAACATATAATGCAGTCATACTAGGGTATGCTAATGCTAAAGTTGTTTCTAGTTGAACAGCTTTATCTTTATAATTATTTAGTTCCGCCATCATTTGTAGTGCACCTCTAGGGAAATAGTCAAAGCGATTGTATGCCAGCATATCTATGAGTGTTTTTACACTTCCTCCCGTTACTACAGGTAATTTATTATGCTCTAAGATCTCAACATCTGCCCAGCCAATTCCTTGCCCGGCAAGAAACGTACTTAAACCTGATAAATCACTAATATTTGCAAACTTTTCAGTGTCGCCTTTCCTTATCATAAACAGACGATACCCCATTAAACCTTTAGAAATAGGAATAGTGATAGGTAAAAATTTTTTGTCTCTTTGCTTGTTTACTGTAAGGGCTACAACATCAATTAAATGCTTGTTCTTTAGGTATTTCTCCATTCTTTTGAGCGGTAGCCTTTGATCGAGAAGTTGAACTTCACAGAGCCCGTATTTTGGTTTGGACTTCTTTAAGATAAGTTGTAATAACTGAAAAATATAATCATGTTTGGGAGATAGCGAATCGAATTTTGGGGGAAACATTAAAATGTATTTATTTTCAGCTTCTACTAAATTACAAGCTCGAGCATTAAAAGAAAATGCCATTAATACAAGAGTAATTATTGAATAGAGAATAAATCTAATTTTCAAACTTATCAAGATAATACAAACAACTTTAATTTTAGATAGTATTTTTAAATCATAGAATTAAAATTTAACTTTAACCAATTTCTTTAGCTAATGATTAATTTTGATAAGAGATGCAAGGTAATTATTAATATTACTTCTAATGTTAGGGTTATTATTTGCCCATACATCGCTAATCCCATCTTGGTTTTTATCAATAATTTCAGCAAAGTGAGTGAACTGTTTTTGATAATCATCCCAGCTTATAATCATTTCAAATTCATGATCAATAAGCTCTGCTTGCTTCACCTGCTTCTCATCGGATATTTGCTGAAGTATTAATTGATCGACATTATCAATGAATTCGCCATTTGCGTTTCTATTTGCGCCGACATCACGATTAACTATTAACGTTTCAAAAGCTTGTTTTGCACTTCTAAAATGGTGAATATAATTTGGTTCTTCCGCTGGAAATAATGCTTTTGAACTGAGTAAGGGACTACCTTTTGGAATATTTTGTTTATTAGATTTTTTCGCGGTTCGGTATTTTACACCCAATCGATTTTTCTCACTGAATGCTGAATTTCCCTGATAAAAATTTCCGTGGATAAAGGCTTGCTGGATAGTTAAATTAGGAGAAAACCAAATATCGATAAATTGTTCTGCTTTACTGTTTTTACCTGGTTTATAGTAATTATTAATTAAATTAAAGCGGCCATTTTCACTACCGTAAATATTGTTTGAACCCCAATTAAAGATAACGTTATTGGCAATTTCAACAAATTCAAATTCTTGAGGGTAGGGGGGCTTTAATCGATGTCCATTAATGCGAGGCGTTCTGCTGTTATGATTGGCGATAACATTATAGATAAAGCTTGCTTGATTACCCCCCCAAATACCACCGTAGCCATGTTTACCTTTTGGGTGAATAGAATCATTTAAACTGTAGGCAATAATGGAGTGTTGTAGGGTAAAGCGGGTATTATTATAAAAACTGGCTACTTCATCTACAGCCCAACTAAAAGAGCAGTGATCGACGATAATATCTGAACTGTTTCTTATTGATAAAGAATCTTCAGCAAGCTTAAAAGTTCCAAGTCTAAAACGCATATAACGAATAATGACATGTTCAGTATTTGATACTTTAATGGGAGCGCCAGCAATTGTGATTCCACCCGGAGAGCTCTGTCCAGCAATCGTTAAATAACCACTTTTGATAATGATAGGTGCTTTTAGGTGGATAACGCCAGATACCGAAAATACGATAGTTCTTGCATATTTTCTTTTGAGGGCATGCCGTAAACTCCCTTTTATCGGATTTTCAGGATTATCGGCTAAGGTATTTACAATATAAACACTACCAGCTTTCCCCCCCTGAGCATATTGACCAAAGCCTTGAGCGCTAGGGAATGCTAAATTTTTTTTAATAGGACTTTCAGCACAAACTAATGGAGAAACTAAAAAGTATAGTAAGGAGAATATCGATATTAACACCGTATGGTTTTTCATAAGAAAAGCACCTTGTTGAAGAGTATATTGATCATATCAATATGAAAAATGGTCAAATGTAAATGTGGTTTTAGCAACGATTCTTTCTATATTTTCTAAAGCCTGTTTCGGTGACCATTTATCATCAAATACCCATTGCTCAAATGACTTGTTTGCTAAATATTTTTCATCTGGCACAAAGTTATTATTTAGCCAAGAGTAGTTGTTTTCTGATTGGTTATTATAAAAAAAGTATCGATTGCCAAATTTATTTGCTCTATTTCTTGAAATGTCTTGATAGGTTTTTTTAAATATTGGTGTGTCTGCCATTGTATTAGAAAAGTGATTATCAATGAGATAAAACTGCGCATCATAATGATGTCTTGCCAATAAATAACCTTGCGTTCCTTTGAAGTGACTATTTCTTACTACTAACTTTTGATTCGGATCTAGCTCGCCATCATGCCATAGAGTAGCCGACTGCTTATGATTAATAAAAGTAGAATTTTCAATTAAAGCGCTACCGCGGGGACAAACCATGTCAGTATAACCTTCAAAAGTACAATATGAATGATAGTACATGCCCGTTTTTTTATTCCATAAGCTAACGGTATCTGCACCATCAGCAATAATATGGCATCGATGTAATGTGATTCGCGAAGCATTTTCAAAACCTCTGATAGCAAATTGGTGCTCTGAGGTATTATTTTTTCGGCCGTAATCATTAATAACCGTTAAATTAGCAATATTAATATCACTACCTGCAATATTAATAACTGCTGCTCCCCAATCATTCTGATGATTCTCTCGCCAGTTACTGCGTAGTTCGGCAAATGCTATGGTAGTGTTTTTTGCCGAGCTGCCTATCAAACTTAGGTTATTCCTGCTGATAAATAGCTTTTCATTATAATGACCTGGAGAGATAAGTATGATTACTGATTTATATTCATTGCTCTTATTAATAGCCGACTGTATGGTTTGAAACGCTTCGGTATTGTTTTTATCAACATACAATAATTTACTTGGTCCGTGACTTTTAGGCGACGTACTGGCGAGTGTGCTTGTTAAGGCAAAAAAAGGAATAAAAAAAACGCTCATGATTATCAGGCGATTTAAAAATGTTTTATTAACGTTAATCATGAGCGTGAAACCTGCTTAGTTAAAATAAATTTAATCAAAATGAAAAATTAAGTTAGAAAATTAAACTAACGTCATCCTTTCATAGATGACTCTATTAAAGCTTTATCAATTGGCACAATAGCGCCTTTTTGCTGGATCACCTGTCTAGCAAGAGCATTGCCACACTGAGCACTTTGTTCGATGGAGTTTCCTTGTAACCATTGTGATAAAAAACCAGCATTAAATGAATCTCCAGCCGCCGTAGTGTCTACTACCTTATCTGCCGCCACTGTTGAATATTTAAAAACAATTATCTCGTTATTGTGATTTAGCTCACTATATTGACAGCCATTTGCACCATCTTTTATCACTAACGTTGTTACGCCAAGTTTATGTAACCTATCTCGGCTTTCTTCAATGGATGAGTCTTGCCATAATAATGCTTCATCGTCGAAAGTGACTAAGGCTAAATCTGCTAAGTTATAAGCTTTATTGTTAACTGTTTCGCAATGCACTTTGCTTGTCCATAAACTCGGACGATAATTACTGTCATAAATAAATTTAACACCATTAGCTTTTAACTTTGCTAAATAACTCAGCAATAAATTACAATCTTCTTCAGACAAAATAGCCAGTGAAATACCCGATAAATATACCGCGTCGAATTGATTGAGAGATTTGAGTACACCAATAAACTTTTCATGTTTTATAAGATACTTAGCGGCGGAGTCATTACGCCAATATTGAAAAGTACGTTCACCATTAGCGTCATTTTGGATCATATACAAACCCGCTTGCTTATCAGCGTTGGCTAAAACAAAATCAGTATTTACGCCATGTGCTTGCCATTTGTTAATAATAGCTTCACTGAGTGGGTCTGTTCCCATACTTGTCACATAATGCGTATCAATCGTGTCATTACAAAGCATGCTTGTATATATGGCGGTATTGATGGTATCGCCGCCATAGTTTTGCATCATAGGGGAAAAAGGCTGACCCGATAATTCGATCATACATTCGCCGATAATCGCTAACTTCTTTTTAGCCATTAAAGCGTCACTCCCTTTTTCCAAATAGCCACTTCACGAATATCATTCACTTCATTCCATGCCTGCTTTCCATTTACAACATCAACAAGTAAATTAATGAAATCTCCGTGTACTTCTTCCATGGTTTTATTTTCCGCCAGTACACCAGCATTAAAATCTATCCATCTTTTCTTTTTATTAGCAAGTTCACTATTCGTCGCTATCTTGAGCGTCGGGACAAAACCGCCATAAGGTGTACCACGACCGGTCGTAAATAACACAATATGACAACCCGTTGATGCCAATGCGCTTGTAGCAATAGGATCATTGCCAGGGGCTTCAAGTAGGTTGAGCCCTGGGATAGAAAGTCGCTGACCATATTTTAAAACCGCTTGTACTTGGCTGCTGCCTGCTTTTTGAGTACAGCCGAGTGATTTGTCTTCTAACGTGGTAATGCCACCGTCTTTGTTACCGGGTGACGGATTTTCATAAATAGGTTGGTTATGATCAGTATAATAACGTTTAAAATTATTGACCATATCAACCAAGTCATAAAAGGTTGCTTTGTCTTTACATCGCGACATCAGGATGGTTTCTGCGCCAAACATTTCTGGTACTTCAGTGAGTACCGTTGTGCCACCTTGTGCAATTAAATAATCAGAAAAATAGCCTAAAAGTGGATTAGCCGTTATGCCTGAAAGCCCATCACTTCCTCCACATTCTAGGCCAAATTTAACTTCTGATAAGCTTCCTGATTCTCGTTTATCATTTTTAACTTCGCGGTAGATTTCTTCTAAAAGAGCAACACCGTCTTCTACTTCATCATCAGATTGCTGTGTTATTAAAAACTTCACCCGTTTGTCGTCGAAATCGCCTAAACTTTCTTTAAAAACCGAAAGCTGATTATTTTCGCAGCCTAGGCCAACAACTAATGCACCACCAGCGTTTGGGTGTAACACCATATTTTGTAATAGGATACGAGTGGTTTCTAAGTCGTCACCTAGTTGTGAGCAACCAAATTGATGAGGAAAAGTATGGATACCATCAATTTCTAAATTGGGATGCTGCGCCAAGAATTCTTTTTTCATTTGGTTGATCATTCCATTAACACAACCAACAGTAGGGATCAGCCAAATTTCATTTCGTATTGCAACTTCACCATTAGCACGGCGATAAATATTTACCGGCGGTGAATCAACAGCGGTAGTGGGTGGCAGAAAGTCAGGCTTATATTGATAGCTTAATTCATCATGCAAATTGGTTTTAATATTTTGTGTATGAACCCATGCCCCATGTGAAACATCAGATAAAGCATAACCAATGGGGGCGCCATATTTTATCACTTGATCATCTTTATTTAAATCTACAAGCGCAACTTTATGTCCCTTAGCTATATTTTCTTTTAGGGTTAAGCTGATTTCATCTACTTTAATAGTTTGACCGCTAGTCAAATCTTGTAATGCGATAGCAACAGTATCGCTATGATGTAATTTAATAAGTTCTTTCATTGTCATAACCTACAGGGTACTTGCTACAGTTTTTTCAACGCCATCGGCTAACATGGCGGTTAAATAATCACAAACAGCCTTCGTGAAGCCGCTAATTTGGTTAAGATCTGTTCCCCAGTGCCATTGTGCAGATAACACTTCATTTACTAAGGTGTGTAAATTGATGGCACCAGTGTCGTACTTACTCCAAAGCTGGTTAAAAATATCAAGCCATTGTTGACTGTCAGACAAGTCAATAAATTCACCATTTCGATTGCCACGATAAAATAAAATTTGACCAGCAAAGGCTAGTGTAAATTGTGTAGGAATAGCGTGTTTAATTTCAACAAATTTTAATAATTGAGGTAATAAACGTGTTTTAAACTTCGTCATGCTGTTTAAAGATATAGACATTAATAAATGACAGATATAAGGGTTTCTAAAGCGATTTAGTACATCGCTGGCAAATGACTCCAATTCATCTTTAGGTAAATCTAAAGTTGGAATAATTTCATTAAAAATAAGGGCTTTTAAATAACGTTCAAATAACGGCGAATTTAACGCATCGCCTACAGTATTAATATTTGCCATATAAGCAAGTGGTACAAGTGCTGTATGGGCGCCATTTAGAATAGCGACTTTGCGTTGCTTAAAGGGCGAAATGTCATCGACTATTTTAATGTTGAGATCTGAATTTTTTAAGCACAATAAATCAGCTAAAAAATCGGGCCCTTGAATAACAAATAAATGGAAATATTCAGCTGTTACCATAAATTTATCTAGGTAACCAAACTCTTCTTGAAGCTGAGCATGTTCATCGCGTGGAAAGCCGGTAACAATTCTGTCGACTAAGCTTGAGCAAAAATGATTACTTTTTTCTAACCATTCGATAAATTCGCTTTCTAGTTGCCAAAGGTGACAGTATTGAAAAACAATTTCCTTTAATTTTTCACCATTATAGTCAATTAATTCACACGGAATAATAACCACACCAGCGTCACTTGTACCTTTAAAAGTGTTATAACGATGATGTAGCCATTGCGTTAATTTTGCAGGAAATGATTGAGCAGGGGCATCTGTTAATTTATCGGTATCAATATATTCAATACCCGCTTCAGTGGTATTAGAAAAAATAATTTTTAAGTCTGGGTTTTCGGCTAATGCTAAAAATTCACCAAATTCTTTATAAACCGGGATTTCTTTATTTACCGAGCTAATAATACGTTGCTCTGCTACAGCATCTCCGGATTCATTAATACCGCGTATAACTGTGGTATATAAACCATCTTGTTCATTTAATAAAGGCAGAGCATCGTAATCAATCGGTCTGATAATTGCGATGCCTGCATTTAAGTCACTTGTTTCATTTAACTTGTCTATTTGCCAATCAACAAAAGCCCGTAAAAAATTTCCTTCGCCAAATTGCATAATTTTGGTTGGGTAACTGTTTTTATTAAAATTTTTTCTATTTAGCGTCTGCATGATTAAACCTATATTGCCTTTGCGATTTGTATATCCTACTTAAATTTGCCACCGGTGGCAAATAGTATTTGACAAATTGCCACCGGTAGCGAAAAATAGACTTCATTAACAAGATCGTGGCAATCTACGATTCTAAAGAAATTATCTAAGTGAGAAAAGAAATGTCAATACAGCTCTTCGATTTAAAGGGTAAAAAAGCGTTAGTTACCGGAGCAAGCAGAGGGTTAGGTCAACAAATAGCTATTGGTTTATCTAACGCAGGGGCTGAAGTTATTTGTAGCAGCAGTAAAGATAGTGGTTGTGCTGAAACAATTAGTATGATCAATGCAAATGGTGGAATTGCCTCAGAAAGTACTGTGGACTTAAGTGATATAGCTAATGTAAAAAAGATGGCGCAGGCATTACTTACCGAGCATACCGTTATCGATATTTTAGTGAATGTAGGGGGCACTATTTTTAGAAGCCCCGCCATTGAATATTCATATCAAGAGTGGCAGCGCGTAATGACGGTAAATTTAGATGCGAGTTTTGTTTTAGCACAAACGTTAGCGCCAGCGATGATCGCCAAAGGCCGTGGAAAAATTATTAATATCGCTTCAATGCTGTCATACAGTGGTGGCATGACAGTACCCGCATACACGGCAAGTAAACATGCAATTGCTGGTGTTACGAAAGCCTTAGCTAATGAGTGGGCATGTCATAATATTCAAATTAATGCCATAGCGCCTGGTTATTTTAAAACCGATAACACGCAAGCTATTCAAGACGACCCTGACAGAAATGCTGAGATAGAAAAGCGTATCCCCGCTGGCCGTTGGGGTGAGCCAGAAGATTTAGCAGGCGCAGCAATATTTTTATCTTCATCAGCAAGTGATTATGTCAATGGCCATGTACTTGCCGTTGATGGTGGCTGGTTAGCACGATAGTTTATATCGTTAATAGATTATAAATTGATAAGTAAAAAATTAATTAAATAGGTAAAGGATAAATTATGTCCACAGAAATTGAAGTTAGATATGCATTAGGTCCAAACGAAGTTAAAGGGTTTGATACAACGCAGCTAAGGAATGAATTTTTAGTTGAAAAATTGATGCAAAAAGACACGGTTTATTGGGTTTATTCTCATTATGAGCGCTTTATGGTCGGTAGCGCTGTACCAACATCATCGCCACTGAAATTAGAAACATTAGATGCGTTAAAAGCAAAAACTTTTCTACATGGTCGAGAGTTAGGCATTATTAACGTTGGCGCTTCAGGTTCAGTTACCGCTGATGGTGAGGTGTATAAATTAGGTTATAAAGATGCATTGTATCTAGGTAAAGATACACAAGAGGTAGTGTTTAGCAGCGATGACGCAAATAAGCCGGCTAAGTTTTATTTAAATTCAGCGCCTGCGCATCATAAATATCCGAATAAATTAGTGACAACCGCAGACGCTAATGTACTTCATCTGGGGAGTTTAGCAACATCAAACGAACGAGACATTAATCAAATGTTGATCAATACCGTCGTAGAAACTTGCCAACTACAAATGGGCTTAACCAGTTTAAATCCTGGCAGTGTATGGAATACGATGCCAGCACATCAGCATGACAGACGAAATGAAGTGTACTTTTATTTTGAGGTAGAAGAAGAACAGGCTGTTTGCCATTTTATGGGCGAACCTCAAGAAACTCGCCATATATGGGTACACAATGAGCAGGCGGTTATCTCACCACCTTGGTCAATTCACTCGGGCTCAGGCACACAAAACTATAGTTTTATTTGGGGCATGGCAGGTGAAAACCTAGATTATGATGATATGGATAAATATCAACCTAACCAATTGCGATAGTCGTAAGTTACTTTATTCAAATGTTGAGAAGTAAAATAATGAAAACTAATGCATTGAATACCAAAGTGTTAAATAGCAATAGACTGAAAAAGAATGTGCTTAATAAACTAAGTTTTATGAAAGTGGGTACTCTTTTAATTAGTTTATCTTTGCTGAGTTGTAATATAAAAAACGAAAAAACGACATTAACCTTGGGTCATACTCATGATACTCGTCACGTTGTTCATGTTGCTATGGAATATATGGCTGACCGAATTGAACATTATTCGGAAGGTAGAATGGAAATGGTGATATATCCAGGTGCACAACTTGGTACCGAACGAGAAATGATCGAATTGCTACAAATTGGTAGTTTATCTATGACCAAGGTTTCGGCGAGCCCATTAGAGGGATTTGTGCCAGAAATGCAAGTGTTTGGTATTCCATATTTGATGCGTGATCGAAATCATTTTTGGCGAGTTCTCAACAGTGACATTGGTCAAGATCTTCTTAAAAAAGTTGAAAAGGTACGATTGAAAGGCATGGGTTACTTTGATGCGGGTAGCCGTAGCTTTTATACCACAGAAGGCCCAATTAATACGCCTGACGATTTAATTGGTAAAAAGATCAGAGTATTAAATAGCCCAACAGCTGTTGCTGCTGTTAAGGCTTTAGGGGGCGCAGCTACACCAATTGCATGGGGGGAGCTTTATGCAGCATTACAGCAAGGAGTTGTTGATGGCGCAGAAAACAACCCGCCGAGTTACTTTATCTCTCGTCATTACGAAATTGCTAAATTTTATAGCTTAGATGAGCATACCTTTGTTCCTGACGTAATTCTTGCAAGTTTACCTGTATGGCAAGCCCTATCGAGTGAACAGCAAGGTTGGTTAACTGCTGCAATGAGCGATGCCGTTGAGCATCAAAAACTGTTATGGCAAAAGGCCTCTGATGAAGCAATGCTCGCGGTAGAAAAGGCAGGCACTACGATAGTTTATCCCGATAAAGCTGCATTTCAAGCCAAAATGGTTGACTTCCATGCTTCCTTTGCTGAGAGCCCTGTCGCTGAGCAAATCATTCAAATTAAAAAAATGTAAGGGCTTAAAATCATGCAAATGCTTTTGTCATTTATAAATAAATTACTCGAAAAAATATTGATGTTAGCGATGGCGGCAATTGTAGTAACCGTAACCTGGCAAGTATTTTCTCGTTTTATTATTCAATCACCCAGTTCATTTACTGAAGAATTAGCACGTTTTTTACTTATTTGGATTGGTATTTTAGGCTCTGCTTACGCCTATCAATCTAAAGCGCATTTAGGTTTAGACCTTTTTGTAGATAAACTTGCGCCGGTAAAGCAAAAGCCGATACGTATATTAATTGAATTATTGGTTTTAGTATTTGCATGCGGTGTCATGATGTACGGCGGAGCGTTGCTTGTTTTAATGAATATAGAATTAAAGCAAACTTCTGCGGCTTTAGGGCTCAATATGGGGTTAATATATTCCGCTATCCCTATCTCTGGCACGTTAATCATGATGTTTTGTCTTGATAATATTTTTCAACTTATTAAATCAACGCCAAATTCTTCAACACCAATTGCTTCCAAATCACAAACAATAGACATCGTAAAAGGAGAGAGCTAATGGATATTACCGCAATTGTTTTACTTGTCAGTTTTTTCATTTTATTGTTTTTAAATGTGCCTATTTCAATTTGTATTGGTTTGGCAACCTTAATTTCATTAATTATGCATATCGACTTTACACCAGCCGTTATGACTATTGCTCAGCAAATGGCAGGAGGTATAGATAGTTTTGCGTTATTGGCAATACCATTCTTTATATTATCTGGCTTAATTATGGGACAGGGCGGTATCGCTAAACGATTAATTGAATGCGCTATGGCGCTAATTGGTTCTTTACCAGGCGGTTTAGCACTAGTAAATGTAATGTCTTGTATGTTATTTGGTGCTATTTCTGGCTCTGCTGTTGCGGCAACGTCTGCTATAGGTAGCTTTATGATCCCAGAAATGAAAAAGCATGGTTATAGTGCGGAGTTTGGCGCGGCAGTCACCGCGTCTGCAGCTACTACGGGAATGTTGATACCACCGAGTAATATTTTAATTATTTATGCTATTGCAAGTGGTGGCGTTTCTATCGCGGCATTATTTGTCGCAGGTTATTTACCTGGAATTTTAGTTGGATTAGCATTAATGTTGGTTTGTTCTTTATACGCTATTCGTCACAAATATCCGGTTACAGCGCGTTTACCTTTAAAGGTTGCTCTTGAAAAAATAGTGGCTGCTTTACCAAGTTTATTTTTAGTGTTTATTGTGATTGGCGGTATTATCGGTGGAATTTTCACGGCCACAGAAGCAGGCGCTATAGCGGTACTTTATGCACTGGTGCTTTCTGTTGGTGTCTATAAAGAAATTAATACCCAAGAATTACCCGCTTTATTATTAAAAGCATGTGAAACTACTGCGATTGTTATGCTGATCATTGGTGCATCGTCAGCAATGTCTTGGTTGTTGTCTTACACACATATTCCACAAACCATTAGTGAATTTTTCTTAACATTAAGTGAAAATCCTTTAATCGTTTTATTATTAATTAACTTAATTTTAATCGTAGTGGGCGCTTTTATCGATATGACACCAGCAGTATTGATTTTCACACCGATATTTTTACCTGTGGCGATGGAATTTGGCATGTCACCGATTCAATTTGGTATTATGGTCGTACTTAATTTATCGATAGGGCTTGTATCACCACCAGTGGGTAGTGTGCTATTCGTAAGTTGTGCGGTCGCGAAAACGTCACTACATAAAATTATTAAGCCTATGATACCCCTTTATTTAGTGATGTTTGCTGTTTTAATGTTAGTCACTTACGTACCTGCAATTAGTGAAACGTTGCCGCGATTTTTCGGGCTAATAAATTAATCAGTTTAGTTAATAGGGTAAGGTACTTTTTATCAAAATAAACATAGATCTAGGTTAGATCTTTTAAGGAACAGAGGTTGGTGATAAACTTGCCGCCTCAATATAGGCAGGAATATTTATGTCGGTAACCATAAATGATGTAGCAAGGCTTTCAGGGGTTTCTAAGCGGACTGTTTCTCGTGTCATTAATCGCTCGCCTGCTGTAGGTGAAGCTACTAGAGAAAAAGTACTTAAAATCATTGCAGAAGTTAATTTTTCGCCTGACAAACAAGCGAGAGGGCTCGCGTCAAGTCGATCATATTTATTGGGTTTAATCTACGATAACCCTGATGCTTTATATATTGATGAAGTACAACGTGGTGCGCTTAGTGTATGTTCAGCATTAGGTTATGAGCTGGTTGTACATCCTTGCCATTCTAAAAGCCCTGACTTTATTGATGATTGTTTATCCTTTATTGCTCGTTCAAAATTAGATGGCGTTATTATTTTACCACCAGTTTCTGAAAATAAAGCACTCGCGGCGGCAATTAGAGCAGCGAATTGTGCTTATGTGCGCTTAGCCTCAGTTGATTTAGATGATCATGATAATATTGTAGTGTCAGACGAGCGTGAGGCCATGAAAGAGATGGCGGATCATCTTGTTGAATTGGGTCATACCGATATTGGATTTATTTCTGGTCCTCGAAGATATCGCTCATCAATGGAACGTATGGAAGGTTTTTTAGCTGAACTAGAATTATGTAAAGTGACTTTACCGCCAGAGCGTATTATAGAAGGTAAAAACAGTTATGAAAGCGGTATAGAATGCGCTCATCAGTTGCTTGGCTCAGTTGATTCCGCCAATTCGTCAATGAAAAAAAGGCCAACGGCTATCGTAGCAAACAATGATGAAATGGCGGCAGGAGTGCTTCGTGTAGCCAGTGATTTAGCCATTAAAGTACCTGAAGAGCTCTCTGTTGCAGGTTTTGATGACAATATTTTAGCTTCAAGAATTATTCCTTCGTTAACGACCATAAAACGTCCAGTAAGCAATATGGCTCGTTTGGCTGTACAAAAACTCATTAATAAAAGCCAATCAGCTGAAAGTGAAAAAATTACCTTAGAAGAGCTCATTAAACCTCATTTAGTTAAACGAGAGTCTACCGATAAAAAATAACCGTGAGCTGATTAATTAACATTGCAAAGCCCTGATAAGTTAACTTATCAGGGCTTTCTTATTACAAACTTTTTAAGCTACTCTGAAATTTGTGCGAGTATTAATTATTAATTTTTATTCAACAATTTATACATTTCGATACTGGCTAAAATATAGGGGCTGGTGCCTTTAGGATCATTAACGCTCACAGGCTCATTCATGTAATAACCATAACTACCATCACGACCAAAACTTAAACCGGCGACGTAACATTGGTTGGTCATACTGGTAGCGCCGTCTAAATGTACTACAGTAAATTCGTTAATTAAGGCTTTAAAAGCAGATTGAGCAATATTATTATAATCATCAGTTAAATAGCCATTATTTATCGCTTTGGCGAAGAAATAGGTAAACATAGCCGTTGCTGATGACTCTTTGTAGTTACCAACCGCATTAGGTTTATCTAAAACCTGCCACCACGCACCTGATGTTTGATCTTGAACTTTTGCAAGTGTGTCAGCGAGTTCACTCACCATTTCAATGAGAAACTTTCTATCATCAATATTTTTTTCAGGAATCGAATCTAATACATCGACGATTGCCATGGCTAACCAGCCGACGCCACGTGCCCAAAACTCAGGGGATTGTCCGGTAGATTTATTTGCCCAACTTTGCTCTTTTGATTCATCCCAGCCGTGATAGTACAAGCCAGACTTTTCGTCTCTTAAGTATTTACGCGTTAATTTAAATTCATTGATGACTTCATGAAGACTTTCTTGTTGTTGATGTCCTTCTTCGAACATCATGGCGTATTCCGCCAGAAATGGCATCCCCATATATACACCGTCTAACCATAATTGATTGGTGTACTTATTTTTATGCCAAAAAGCGCCTTGTGAGGTTTTTGGATGCTCTGTTAACTGTTGCCTTAATGCTGTAGCAGCAAGTCGGAATTTTTCGTCCTGCGTGCGTTTGTATAATCTCAGCAAGTTTCTACCGGGAGGAATATTGTCTATATTGAAGTTTTTCTTGTTATAAGCAAGTATTTTACCATCATCAGTAATAAAACTCGCGGTAACCTGCTCGATAACTTGACGGTATTTTTCGTCACCGGTTAAATCGGCTAATAAGTCAAAAGTGTATGGTTGCAGACCAATAATATCGTATTCAAATTTTGGTTTACGTGCTCGGTTCACATCCCAACCATTATGAAAATATCCTAAGGCTTTTCGGTTCAACTCAGAGTCGGCTAATGCTATACCCCAGTTGAGTGCGCCTTCAGCTTTTAGTGGCGTTGACGTTGCTTGTTCAGTGAGTGCAGTAGACAAATAAGTTCTTGGTTTTCTTGTCAGTTTGTCAGCTTCTTGCTTTAAGTAGGCAATAAATTCAGCTTCGTTATCAATACCACTTTCTGGTTGCCATACCGAAGCAAAATAATATTCTACAGCAGTCTCACCACTTTTACCTCTTGGTTTTAGTTGAACTAAATAGTTCTTTTCGTCTTCAAGGGTTTTAATTAATTGGCCTTTTTTGAAAAAAATCGCCATACCCAGCATGCTGTCATCTAAGCTTTGCTTACCCCAGCTCGCGATGTATGAATATTGATAACCGCTAATATCAATATTACCTTGAATAAGTTTAGAGCCTTGATGTTTAACTACACCGGCAGTGATATTAGGTAGATCTTTTTCTAAGTTTAAGTGTACTTTTGCTAATCTTGAGCCAGCAATCATTGAGATATTAGCTGTCAAGTTTTGTGTATTCAGGCTATTTTTCCAGCCCAAATAATTAATATTAACCCTGCTTTGGATATTTCCGTTTTCCGCAATAATTGCTTGTCGAGTTTTTACTTCACTGATGTGTTCTAAGGTTGAATTTTTATCGTCGGTCATTAAGCCAAAACCACCGGCACCTAATGAACCTCCCACTTTTAGAATGTCCATGCCCCAAGGTTGCATATGATGATAAGACTCATAGCCATCTTGTCCTATCTTGCTAAGAATTGGCTCTTCCGTTAATTTACCGAAAATATCAAAGCCATTGCGCCAATCGAGGTAGATTCTATAACCTACTTTGTCTGATTCAATGCCTGGGCCTTCATAACGGATCCAATTGGAATGATCTGAATAATAATCTGGCGGTGTTAACTGAGTGACATTTTTGAACTTACCCCCCTGATATTCTTGTAAGTTTTTATCGATAAGATGCTTAGCCGGTTTTGTATGTGCTAGCCAATTCCCGTCAACTTTATGAGATATTTCCGCTTGAACTCGTTTTTTAAAAACAGGCTGATTGATGCCAGTTTTTTCGTTAATCGTATTCATTTTTACGGTATTAATAGTGACGGTATTCACTTTGTTATCAATCAGGTCAATTAAGAATAAAATACCGTCATTTACACCATCATAATCACTGTCGATATGTTGTGTAGAAAGCTGTTTCTCTTGATGGAGCACTTCGATGCTGCTATTTTTTTTCGGTTTTTCAATCCCTAAGTCATAATAACTAAAGTAAATCGCTTCGTCTTTACGAGCAAAAGTTGAAGGGTTGATAACGTCTACTTCGGCTATTTTTACGCGTGAAGGTTGTGTAACCTCTTTAATCGGTGTCGTATCAGACGCTTGCTCGCTATTAATTGGTTTTGAACATCCGAACATTGCGAAGCAAATTGCCATTGCTAAGCTGGCCTTTGTTAAACAAGGCGTTAAAGTAGTTGCAAACTGTTTATTATTCGTCAAAGCTTTATTACTGCTAAACATTATTTCCCCCAGAGTGACTTTTAAAGTAGTACAAAGCTTGCTAATAATTACACTTTTATTTTTACTTTGTTCTACGTTTATCGCTTGAATCTTCTTGCGCTTGAATTTTATTACGCTAACTTATAGGCTTTTTTTACTAAGCCATAAGTTAATTGATACGCTAATTCATGAGCTGTTTTTATATCAATTTGATGATTAGTAACCAGCTCAGCTAAATATCGACAATCAACTCGACGGGCAACATCATGGCGCGCAGGAATGGATAAAAATGCGCGAGTATCATCATTAAAACCAACGGTATTATAAAAGCCAGCGGTTTCAGTGGTTTGTTGTCTAAACCTTAGCATTCCTGCAGGACTGTCATGAAACCACCAAGCAGGCCCTAGTTTTAAACTGGGGTAATGACCCGCTAATGGTGCTAACTCGCGGCTATAAGTGGTTTCATCTAGTGTAAATAAAATGATATTTAAGTCAGGATGATTTCCATATTTACTCAGTAATGGTTTTAAGGCGTTTACATATTCTGTTTGACTTGGAATATCACAACCTTTATCTCGACCATAGAAATCAAAAATAGGTTGATTATGATTTCGATGAGCACCCGGGTGAATTTGCATTACTAAGCCATCTTCAATACTCATACCCGCTAGCTCTGTCAGTAACTGGCCGCGAAATAGCTCTTGTTCGTCTTCGTTTGATTGACCTGATAAACATTTGGCGAATAAGCTTTCACAATCAGCTAATGACAAATCTGCCGTTAATGCCGTAGGGTGACCATGATCTGTAGCGGTTGCACGTCCCTCGGTAATAAAATAAGCGCGTCTTACTCTGATAGCCTCAAGGTAACCTTGCCAAGTCTTTGTGTCTTTTCCCGTGATTTCACCTAGCTTTTTCACATTGTCGATAAAGTCTTCACGGCTAGCATCAACCACATCATCAGGGCGAAAACTGGTCACGACACGTTTTGCCATTGGTGTGTCTTTTATTGCTCTATGATGCTTTAAATCATCTAATGCGCCTTCTGTTGTTGCAATAAACTCAATATTAAAGCGATCCATCAGTGCATGAGGTTTAAACTCTGGCGTAGCAAGTTGCGCGGTAATTTCTTGATAATATTGTTGAGCGTTATCGCTACAAAGCTTTTCAGTGAAACCAAAAACATCACAAAATACCGAATCTAACCAATAGCCAGAAGGTGTACCTGCAAATAGATGATAATTATCAGCAAATAATTGCCACGCTTTAGTGGGGTCTGCCGCTTTTGACGAGGCTAAATCGCCTTGTTCACCATGTTGAGGAATACCTAAATCGGTTAATTTAATCCCTTGGCTATATAGCATTCTAAATACGTAATGGTCGGGTTTTAGAAATAATTCAGTGGCATTACCAAAATTTTCATTTTCATTAAACCAACGTGGGTCGGTATGGCCGTGTGGACTAATAATGGGTAAATCTTTAATTGATTCATAGAGTTCACGTGCAATTTTGATCACTGCTGCATCGCTTGAAAATAATCTATCAGGGTGAAGTGCTAATAGAGTTGAATCGTTAGACATGTAAAATTCCTTAAACCTTTATTCATATATTACTTGTTTAAACTAAATGCTACTCAAACTATTACTACCGGTAGCATTTAAAAATAAAATTAACGCTTGAAAATGTTGATAAACGGAGCGTTAACTTAGTGTTAATTTAGCGCTTTATGCGTTGTTCGATATTTCTTTACCGTTAATAAATACGTCTGTGAGGGTAAAGTTTTTAACATGTTCGACAATTGAAGGTTTTGCCACAGTGTCAAATTTGCAATCGATTAAATGGATATCGTACATAGGAGCACGTTCGAACCCTCGTAAAAATAGCGCTTTATCTAATACATTTTTACATTGCAGTTTTTCAATTTTAATATCACGCACGGTAGGATCAAATTTTCCAGCATCACCTTCTTCGTAGAAAAAGTTCACTACAATGGCATTTTTTACTGTACCAACGTTGATATTTCTTATCCTTATATGCTCGATAAGGCCGCCACGTACAGAGTTGGTTTTAATACGTATAGCTCTTTCTAAATAAGGACTATCCATAGTACAGTTTTGCACAAAGACATTATTAACACCGCCAGATATCTCGCTGCCAATAACAACGCCGCCATGACCTTCTTTCATATGACAGTTTTCAATCACAATATTTTGACAAGGGGTTGCTACGCGTCGACCATCTGCATTACGCCCTGATTTAATCGCAATACAATCATCACCGGTATCAAATAAACAATCATCAATATACACGTGATCACAGCTTTCAGGATCAAAGCCATCTGAATTTGGTCCATGACTTAAAAAAGTGACACCAGTGACTCTAACGTGTTTACAAAGTACCGGGTTTAATAACCAAAATGGCGAATTTTTAATGGTGACGCCTTCTACCAAAACATTTTCACATAAATAAGGTTGTATAAACGGAGGTCTTAAAAAGGCACCTTCACTGTAATTTCTGTCTTGGACTGGTACATGATCTTCAGCATCTTGCATCAGTTTCATGCGCGCTGGTTTTTGATCTTCTCCAGCAATCATTTGCCAATGTGCCTCTTTATGCGGCCCTTTCCAAGGCCACCACGTTTGGTTGTCGGCATTACCTTCTAATGTACCTTTACCTGTGATAGCGATATTTTTTTGTTTATAAGCATAAATTAACGGGGAATAACCCATCATTTCTAAACCTTCCCATCGTGTAAATACCGCAGGTAAATAATGACGTGGCTCGGTACTAAAGCTGAGTGTCGCTTTATCAGAAAGATGTAAGTTTACGTTTGAAAGTAGGTGAATAGCGCCGGTAAAAAACTTTCCATCAGGAATTAACACCTTTCCTCCACCTGCTTGATGACAAGCTTGAATGGCTTGATTAATTGCTGAGGTACAGTCGAAAGTGCCATCATTTATAGCACCGAACTCTTCGATATTGAATAATTGATTAGCAAATTGAGGAACAATAATAGCAGCGCGAATTTTTTGTGCTTGTAACCAATCATCTACCGGTGGGGTATCAGTAACAAGTATGTCGGTTAGGGGGTTGTTTGTGCATGCTGACAATCCAGCCAAAGCCACAGAGCTCGACGCTAATGTTTTCAGTACAAATCTTCTATTATTATCCATTTAAACGAATCTCTTTTTAAAGCTGGTTTAACTCATACAATGAAATTTAGCTAATAGATAAATAACTTTATTAGCTGAGGTATAAGTTTAGTTTTTTAATTCTTTGGTTAAACTTTACCAACAATTGCCACCGGTGGCAATTGTTTTTGTTTATAATTGATTATTCGGTATCTTTGATAAAATAGTCGTTATTAATAGTACTTTTCTATCGTTCATCAATCGTAAACGTTAATAAAATAATCAATTAGTTTAACGCGATTAAATTTAAAGCAACGAGCATGGCAAAGCCAAATGTTACCGTGATGATTGAAACGAATGTAGAGAGAATAATAATTTTTGCTGCTAAATCGCTATTACCATTCATGGCTTTCACCATAATAAAACTTGCGGTTGCGGTAGGAGAGGCGGCTAAAAAGAATAAAACACCAGCAGCTGTTTTTTCTATTGGAAATAGCAGTAGTAAAGTAATCATAATAATTGGACTTAAAACAATTTTAAAGACACTCGCTGCTATTGCTGGTTTTAGGTTTTCCTTCATTTGTAAAAAGTTGAGTGAACCTCCAATGGCTAACAAGGCCAAAGGTAAGGTCATTTGTGATAAATAATGACTACTTTTCATTATTACATTAGGTATTGGTAGCTTAGTAGAATTCACTAATAAGCCCGCCACTATGCCAATTATTAACGGGTTTTTAATAATGTCATCGATACTTTTCTTCAATGAAAAACTTTGCGTGAGTAAACTTGCATTGAGGGTATAAATTGATAATAAATTGTAGACAATAATAATAATCGCCATAGGGAGGGTGGCAATAGCAATGCCTTTTTCGCCATATGCACTTGAGCAGAACGCTAACCCTAGAATGATTAAGTTACCTCTAAAAGCACCTTGAACAAAAACACCTTTGTCGCGTTTATTTTCAATAAATTGGCTCGCGGTAAGTTGACTAACAATAAATACGATTATGGTTGTAGCTAAAATAATCGCTAAATGAGTAAGGTTGATTAGCTTATTAAAGTCATGACTTGCTGTGTTGGTAAATAACATGATCGGTAAGCCAATATTAAATATGATTTTTGAAGCTATACGAATGAATTCTTCATTGATAAATTTAATGTGATTAAGCCATGCACCAAGGGAAATAATAATAAAAATTGGCGAGGTGACACTAAAAGCTATATCTAAAAGGGAAAAAATATTATCAGATGAGGTCATTTTATTTGATATCTAATAGGAGTGATTGGTGAGCCAATGGGTTCAAATTGGTATTAATAGTACTCAAATTTGAAACCCATCAGATATTGTTTTAAATGGACTAAAAGTTAATGTTGATTATACGTTTTATTGATTACTTTATTATTAATTGACACATTATCAAATACTAAATTTTTTACATGATCCAATATAAAGGTTTGCTTTGCTTCTTTTATTGTAACGTCTTTTAAAATGATATCTTCAATAGGAAAGTCTTTATAGGCATGCGCTTCAAAGACGATTCGTTTGGCTTTTTCTACTGTAATATTTTCAAAAACAATATCACGGTAAATAGAAGGGTGCCCACCTTCGATAACACCGGGGTAGTTTAATTGAAACCAAAAAATATCGTCAAATTCAGCAATCGTCATATTGCGAACTCTAATGTGTTCTACCAAGCCACCTCTATCAAGTGAACCTTTAAAACGAATGGCTGCTTTGCCATTTCTCAATATATTATCGGTAAAATATACATGACTGATCCCGCCAGACATTTCACTGCCAAGTGCAATACCATCTTCGCCACCCATGTCATTATTTCTCACTACAATGTATTTACTGGGTTTAGCGATATCGCGACCATCTTTATCTCGCCCAGACTTAACCACAACTGCATCATCACCTGTTCGAAAATGGCTATTCTCTACTAATACATAAGTACTTGACTCAATATCTATTCCGTCGTTGTTACCTCTATGGCTATCTACACGAATATCGCGCACAGTTGCATGATCTGTATACACTAAATGATTAACCCAAAAAGGTGAATTTTTAGCAGTATAACCTTCAAGTAACACACGTTTAGCACCAAAAAGTTGTATTAATTCTGGACGTAAAAAATGACCTTTGCCAAATTGTCTGTTTTCTACCGGTACGCCTTTTATTCCCATGGTTCTTAAAGCGAGCATATCTGGCTGTTGTTTTTTGTACCATGTATGAAAGTCACTATTGGTATTGCCGTCAATCACACCTTTACCGGTGATCGCGACATCTTCAACATTATTTGCATAAATCATCGGTGAATAACCGAACATTTCTGTGCCTTCCCAGCGTTTCTTCACCACAGGTAAATAGTCTTCAGCATTGGCACTAAATAATAAGGTAGCTCCTTTCGCAAGGTGTAAATTAATACCGGATTGTAAAACAATAGGGCCGTTAGTTAACCAAACACCTTGGGGAATAACGACTTTTCCGCCACCTTGTTTTACGGCATATGCAATGGTTGCCAATATGGCTGATCTTGCATCTTTTTCACCACCAGGAGTTGCGCCAAAATCTGAAATAGTAAAGGCTTGTGATTTAATGTTGGGTAGTTGAATATTGGCTATTATGTTATCCATCATTGCCCAATCATTTTTTGAAGCACTTTTTTGGATATTTTTGGATATATCATTATTGGCATGAACCGATATGCTTAAAAATATATTTAATATCAATATATTCGATATTGTGCTTTTTAATAAAAAGTTTTTCATAGAAGTTAAAACCTTCTGCTTGGGTTTGAATTGTAGTTATTTTTTATTGATCTTATTCGTTGCTTATTTGGATTTCAGCGAATGCTAAAAAATATTTATTTCAAATATAAGGTGAGTAAATACATGTGTTATCGAGACTTAACATGTTAATTTAATAGAAAAAAGCTCGACGTTTTAAAGTCGAGCTTTTTATTAAACTATATGGCTAAATTTAAAATGAAGCTCGAACACCTAATACCAGTTCAGTACCAGTAGTGTTGAACTCACGAATTAAGTTCATGTCACCTGTAGGTCCTGTAGTAAAGTTACGCTCTTCTTCATTTGTTAAATTAATAACATCTACAGTAAAGGTTACGTTTTCATTGAAGATATACGAAGAAGCGAAGTCAACACGAGTAGGACCTGTGTTATTTTGGCTTTCATTACCATCTTTTGGACCACCAGTTTGATAGTCGTCACGAGCGTTTACAAATAAACGGGCACCAAAAGTATCATTCTCATAGAAAACACCTAAGTTATAAGCATTTTCTGATAAACCTTGAACGATGTTGTCACTAGAGATTCTAGTGTAGTTAGCATCAAAACCAACACCCATCTCAGTTATGTAACGAGCTGCAATTTCAAAACCGTCGATATCGTCAGTTTCAGTAGAGTTTGTAGAAGTTGTTAAGTCCCAAGCGTTTGCTTTATATGGGTCAACAGCCGATGGGTCATAAGAAGGGCTACCAACATTATAGATTGGATCAGTAGCTATGATGTCAGCGTATTCTTTAGGTAATGTAACACCTGCAGCTGTATTGCTTGTAATCGCGTCAGTAATTTCTTTTTGGAAATAAACAACAGCAACATACGACTCATCAGCAAAGTACCATTCAGCACTTAAATCAAATGAAGTAACGGTTTCAGGACCAACACCTGGGTTAGCAACAGAAGCACTTGCATTGATCGGCGTACCATTAACTTCACCAGTAAGTGATTGAGGGTTTGGACGAACTACGTTTTCAGACCATGCAGCCCGAACAAGAATATCTTCATTCACGTTATATGTTAAGTTTAATGCAGGTAAGGTGTTGTCATACGTTTCTTCTAAGTCACTTGCATTACCTGAAACAGTAGTTTCTACGTAACGAACACCAGCATTAATAATTACTGGACCTAAGAAGTAATCAGCGTCAATATAAAAACCTTCAGTTTCTTCTGTAACAACATAGTTTCCACTACGTGTATCAGGTAAGAACTTACCAGCATTATACTCACTACGAGCAACATTAATGTCAGCTACTAACCAATCAGTGAACATGCCGCTTGGCGCGCCAATTGAGTCACCAAAGTCAGAAACAACTGAACCTAAGTTATTAGTGTTAGATGTGCTAGCAGGGTTTGGATCTGTTAAACCATCTGCTTTACGAGTATGAGTTGAATCGATAGAACGAGTATTTGAAGTGTAACCAGCTCTTAATACTGAGCCTTCATCGTTAAATTCCCATTCTATATCAGCACGTACAGTTTCATTTTCACGTATAACGGTATCGCTACGGTGATGTGGACCAGTCCAAGCAAAGTTAGATACATCTGTAATATCATAACCGTAATCCATAGTTGGAAGGTTATCATTACCCGTAAAGTCATATGAAAAAGTAGTTGCATTACCTGTTAAGTTATAACGGTATTGTTCTTCATGATGCTCAGAAGTTGCTTTACCCACCATAAAACTAAGTGCAATAGTATCATTTAATTGATAGTCAGCATTGAAAACAGTTTGGTTGAATTCACTTGTTGCATATTGCCCACGGCTTTCAGAACGTGGCTCTACACCAGAAAAGGTACCAGCTTGAATATAACGACCAGAAGGGTCTAGGGTTACAGACTGAGGAGTTATTGAACCAAACTTACTACGTACTTGTGCAAAGAAGTTATAGGATTCAACATCTGCATCGCGTTTAGAATCTAAAATATTTAAACCAAGCTCTAAATCTTCCATAGGTAGAGCCTGAAGAGAAATTAAGAAACTATCACGAGATTGTTCTTGGTTAAATGAGTCAGTTCTAGGTAAGCGGGGTACCCACATAGAATCTAGAGGATCATCTGTAGCGGCATTAAAATCTGGATTATTTAATTGTGGCTGAGGAGTACCATTAATTGTTGTAGCACTGGTATCTGCCCAATGTTCGTTTTTAACATGAGCCCCAGTCCAACGAACGGTACCAAAACCTTCTTGTTTAACAGAACGTTCACTGGTGCTAACACCGACTAAAACACCTACAGTGTCATCTAAAAATGAGTTACTAACAAAACCATTAATACGGGGATTTGTATCACCATTTTGTACGTTGTATGAACTTTGAAGAGAACCCGTAGCATGAAAACCTGGGTTCTCTAATGGGCGTAAAGTATGAAGAGAAACTGTTGATGCAACACCACCTTCTTCTAAACTTGCCGTATAGGTTTTGTTAATATCCATTTGGCCGAACAATTCAGAACCAAACATATTAAAGTCAAATGAGCGACCTCGGTTAACACCACCTGAAGAATCTAAACCACCCGTTGAAGCTGGAATTTGCATACCATTTAAGGTAACTTGTGAGTAAGTTGCTCCCATACCACGTACGGTAATATTTCGTCCTTCACCACCTTCACGTGTAATAGCAACACCAGGCACTCGTTGCAGCGACTCTGCAAGGTTAAGATCCGGCATTTTACCGACATCTTCACTCATGATGGTGTCTTTTGAATTTGTTGCATTACGCTTTTCGAAAAGGCCTCTACTGAGTGAACCTCTAAAGCCACCGGTTACTTCAATCACTTCTATTTCATCAGCTCCTTGTTTGTTTTCTTGCGTAGTTGCTGTATTTTGTCCAGCTGCATACGCAGCACCAGAAATAGTACTACTTAATAGCATACAGGTTAGCAAGCGATTGAGTTTAAAATTCTTCTGATTAGTTTCCATGTTTTTCCCCGAGATTATGTTTTTATTTAATGAGACATTACTTAAGTACTGCCTTTGTCTTTTTTAGACTTTTAACACATTGCTACCTGTGGCATATCGATTAAAGTTAATAACGTATTTTTTAAAGTTATTAAACTAAATATGCGAATTATTATCATTTTTCGATAAATGCTACCGGTGGCACAGCTTAAAAACTACACGGTAACGTTAAAGTTGTCAAATAATTTATATAAGAAAAATTTAAGCTGTATTGCTAGTAAATACGTAGCCTATAGTTAAATTATTACCTGAAAGTTAATCGAGATGCTACCGGTGGCAGGTCTGCTGGGTGATAAAACCGAAAAAATTTTTAAAAATTTATTATTATTTTAATATTTAATTATAAGTCATTACATTTTCGTTTAGATATGAAAATTATATTTTTGTACTTTTGCTCAATATAAGGTTTGAGTGAACTAGGTAATACTTTTGCTATAACAGCTATTATAACCAATAGGCACATAAACCGATTATGAGTTTTCAGGTGATATTTAAGGGAGGGAATTATTTATTCAAATAAAAAGGTAAGTCATGTAACCGTAGGGAGTTCAGGTTACATGACTTATTACGACGATTGCTATTAAAAAATTTGGTCAGTTATTTAATAGTTAAATCATCTATCGTAATAGTGGCATCGCTCTCTGAGCGAATAGTAATAAATGATGTTGACGAAGCAACAAGACCATCGACGACATATGTTTGGCCAGTAACATGATCTTTTAATGCGACAGAATAGAATTTAGAGGCGCCGCCATGAATAGACTTGCTGCTGCTAGAGGTATTGTTGTCGACATAAATTTGGAAGTTTTTATCCGTATTACCATTCACTGCAACCACTTTAAACGATATTTGATAAGGCACTGATAAGTCAAGAAGCCCAGTTGTTGTTGTGTCAGCATCTGTTGTTGATATTTCAGGTGTTGTATTAC
This sequence comes from Thalassotalea castellviae, assembly GCF_031846185.1. Lineage (NCBI taxonomy): Bacteria > Pseudomonadati > Pseudomonadota > Gammaproteobacteria > Alteromonadales > Colwelliaceae > Thalassotalea > Thalassotalea castellviae. The sequence goes on along the minus strand of NZ_JAVRIF010000001.1, from coordinate 627,204 downwards.
TAATACTGATACGCGCACCAGTTATAGTAAGCTCACCATTAGATACTTCCACGTTTCCTGTTACTCGATGAAATAAAGGTGTGTCACTGCCAGCTGCCCCTGAAAGATCCCGGTAACTATTACTGAAAAACTCATCTGCATCAGTGGCAGAAAAATTCTCTTCAAAAGGTAAGTCAAGGGTACTTTGAATAGGAGGATCAACAGGCGTAGTATCCGTTATCTCAGGAATGTCTAAGTCGCTTTGGTCAACTTTATTGACACCGGCGTTGCTAATAACAATCGCTTTAACATCTTGTGCATCCTCTAACACATAATCGTATGGTGCTTCATAGCTACTCGTTGATGTACCATCTTCAGCAGATAAATCTCCAGAATCTGGGGTTGACCAGGTGACATTTTCACCAAAAAAGTTTCCTGAAGTATTCCAAGAGCCTGTTTGCGATGAATAGAATGAAACTATCGGATTTTGCGTATTTTCAAAATAGTTATTTTCAATATGTAATTCTGCGCCCATACGTGAATTTATCGCAGTTGAATTAATATTGTTGTAATAATTATTATAGATGTGGCCTTTACCGAATCTGAATAATGGTACGCGAGATTCTAGGTTTTCAAAGCGATTATGATGAAACGTTATATGACGATTTTTATTTGGGCTATCATCATTATCACTATGACCATGCAATGATGTTTTCCAGCTATCGTGTAGGTAGTTGTATGAAATAGTGATGTTTTCTGCGCCAGACTTCGAGTCTATTAAACCGTCGTAATAATCTTTATCAACATCTAATGATCCATATAGCTCATTATGGTCGATCCAAATATTTGATGTAGTGGAACCGTCATCATCACCCTCGATAGATATACCATCTTTACCTTGCGTTAATACTTCATGAATTTTCAAGTTTTGAATAATGATGTTGTTAGCACGGCGAATTGAAATACCAATGCCGTCAAATTCACCTCGATCAGCAACACCGACAATTGAGACATTATCCATATCTTTAATATCTATTGCTGTGCCGTTCGAACCGCTATTGGCGTCGGTAATTGTGCCATCAACATAAATAATTATAGGTGTGTTACTTGATTTAGCATCTGATAAGGCAGAGATTAAATCAGCACCATTATCAACTGTGATCGTTGTGCCACCAGCGCCACCGGTTACTTCAAAATTATAACCAGCAAAGCCATAGCCTACATTTGCTTCTGGTATGTCTGCACCACCAGAAGGCTCGTCAGGTAAAATAGGAATGTCTAAAGGTTGAGGTTCCCAACCTGAGCCACTGTTATAAGAAGTGAATATAGCTGCGCGAGTCAAAAAGCTTGTTGTTTCATTTTCAGATAATTCATACCCATCAATACGGCTGGTTAAATCTAACGGATTACCATTAATATCCATGCTACCGTATTCTCTCCAGCCACTAGCAGCTGTTGGAAATTCAGGGTTCGCAGTGGGAGATTCATACCAACCTCGCGTAATAATATGTGTATCTAACTTATTGTTGATTAAGGTAACGTTATCGAATGCGTCAGCTTTGCCTGCGCTTCGAGCAATATAGGTAGAATCGTCAGCAACGGTGTTACCTAATGGACCGGGCCCATTGGTAAATTCGCCATTTAAGAAAACAAAACCCGGATCCGTTTCAACAGGTGTCCGTGATTGTAAAATGTAGCCACCACTAACAGGAATATCTGTCGCACCATTTTTAGAGTCGCCAATAGTGCGAATTTCGCTTTCTTCAAATAATGCAGCAACCGGGTAACCCCAAATGAAGTCGACATTACCAGCAACTAACGTGTTGAAAAACCAGCTATAACCTTTTATTAATAACGTATCTTGTTCACTAATAAAATTCATGTTATTTGCCACTAAACGATCGCTACTATTAAAGTAAATAGTTTCCGCCTGATTCGAATATTCATTACTGCGAATATGTGAATTTTTTAAGGTAAAGTTGTTGAGAACAAGCATATCTGCTGACTCGACTAAAAATACTGGACGCCCACTTGAACCGCCGTTAAATGATTCATAATTGTCATATTGAACAATGGTATTTTCGCGACTCTCACCTTGAATAGTAATGTTATTTTGATTACGTAAGTACAACATTTCGTTATAAATGCCATCTTTAACTGAAATGGTCGCAGGGGCATCTTTAGCTATATTATTCATCACATAACTTAAAGCGCCTTGAAGTGTTCTAAAGTCAGCAATACCGTCATCATCTACTAAAATATCGCTACCAGATGGCGCTGTGAATTTCGTGGTAAATGTCCAATTACTATTTTCACCTAAACCGGCAAAGTCAATGCCGTTCAATTGTGCACCATTTACGACATCGTCACTAATGACAACGTAATAACTTTCACCGTATTCTAATACATCGTTGCGTGGATCAATATTGAGTGTTTTACCGTCTTCGGCAATAGAAATAGGGGTGTAGTTTAATGATCTTGTTTTATCTGGTGCAGAAATCACATCGACATTTGTCCCTTTTTTATTATCAACTTTGAGTAGATCTACAATTGAATCATCGAACTCTTTGTAAATACGTACTTCACCTAAGTCACCTAATGTTATTGCTGAATCAAAAGTGATTGATAAGTTCGTATCAATGTATTGACTAATACTACTTATTTTAGGTGTTACTAAATCACTTATATCACCATATTCTGCAGTCGGCATAACAAAACCTGATGCCACACTTATATCGATTGTACGTACGATGTTTGAATCAGATCCAGAGACAAAAATAACAGTTGCCTCACCTTCACCTGTTGGTGTAAGTGTAATAACGTTACCGTCAATCGATACTTCTACCACACTTGGATTACTCGATGTCACGGTAAATGAGTCAGCGGTTAAACCATCATCTTGGAATGCTGAAACATTGATTATTAATGCCTCAGTTGTTGTGGTTGTTTCCCAAGTAGGGTCTTTATAATCAAGTGTTAATTGAATAGGCTTAACACTTGGATCACCCACTTTTAGGTTATCTAATTCAAACGAACGATTGTTCGTAAAAATACCGATTAATCCTTTGGCGGTATAAGTTGAATCATTTATTGAACCCATTTTTTCGCCGTTTAAATAAACCGTTAAATCGCCATCGATCATTTCAAAACGAGTGGTGTACCATACACCATCGTCTATACCGTCTTTCTCACCGAGTAATAATGGTGATTTCGTCTGTACTGGACGAGAAATAGAGCCATCCGATGAAATTGCTACTTCAACTTGGGTACTACTAGACGAATTTTGAAGGTTCAAACCTCCACCATACCAATTACCTGCGCTATCATAACGTCCTAAAAGGTATAACTGTTTGTTAGCGGTTGTACTGTTTTGACGTGGACGAATAGTGGCTTCTACAAAGTAATTACCACTATCAGGTACATTAGCCATTGCCGTATCAGATGCGACAATTAATTCACCACCTGCACCGCCGGCGGTATAGCGCATGGCTTTGTTGCCACCTTCCAATGTCAGAATGTCAAATGAGCCTTCAGCCGTTGAGCCATTCGTAGAAGCAAGTATTTGCCAATTATTTAAATTACCACTGGTAAAGTCATCACAAAAATACAACTCGGTCGCTTTAGCACAACTGAAGGTATCGTCTTCAGGGTCTGCTAAATATTCAACTTTTAAGTTGTCGATCATAACAATGCCGCCACTTTCTGTGCGAAATTGTAGAAACGATGTTTCAGTGGCTATATACCCCTCAATGACCATTTTACCCGGAGTTAAATCAGCTATTGGTGTACTGTAAAATTTAGAACTGCCGCCATGAATAGACTTAGAGCTGCTTGAGGTGTTGTTGTCTACGTATATTTGAAAACTGTTACCTTTATCATCAGTAGGTTCTTCGGCTAAAAGTAGATCGAAGGTGATGTTATAAGGTTGAGATAAATCAAATATGCCAGTTGTAACAGTATCGTTTACTGAAGTATCTACATCTGGCGTGGTATTACCAACAGAAAAACGTCCACTGTCTAATTTTAACTGACCTTCTTCAATCACTACCGTACCACCTGTTTTTTTATAAAGAGGTGTGGTTTCATCATCAGGTAAACTAAGGTATTCAGCTGTAAAGAATAACTCAGTAGTTGTTTCAAAATCATCACTGTGAATTTCTTTATTATCAAGATACTCAATACGAATATTATCTATGGTTACTGTTGCACTGCTTTCAGTTCTAAATTGTAAGAAAGAATTAGTGCTAGCTAATAAGCCTTCAATTTCTAATGTTTGACCGACATTTAAATCAGCAAGATCTGAAGCAAAGAATTTAGAATCACCACCTAGGTGAGACTTAGAGCTACTGCTAGTATTGTTATCAACATAAACTTGGAAGTCTTTAGTCATTGTACTTGCGCTATCAATAGCAACAATGTCGACAAATACTTTATAAGGCTTACTTAAATCAAGTGCGCCTTCAGGCATTACACCATCTGCAGTATCAGTGCCCGGATTGGTTTCACCCATTGTGAATCGACTGCCGCTTAAGGTTAATTGATCATTAGCAAATACCATGGCACTGCCGCCGCCAGTTATATTGTATAAAGGCGCTGTGGCATCACTAGGTAAAGATTTGTATTCTGCTGTAAAGAACGTTTCAGCTGAAGTGCCGTTAAATGTTTCTTCTAATAATAAATTTTCATCAATGTATTCAATGCGAATGTTATTTACTACCACTGTTCCGCCGCTTTCTGTGCGTAACTGCAAAAATGAATTTTTAGTGGCAATAAACCCTGGTACGGTTAAGGTTGTGCCAGGCGTTAGGGTATTAATTAATTCACTGTAGAACTTAGAATCACCACCATGAATTGATTTTGAACTACTTGACGTGTTGTTATCAACGTAAATTTGGAAATTATTGTCACCGTCAGGGTCATCGACACTTATAATATCCATGACGACATTGTAAGGACGAGATAAGTCAAAAACACCCGTGGTGCTAGTATCATCACCGGTGGTATCAACGTCTGGTGTGGTGTTACCAATAGTAAAGCGGCCACTACTAATTTCTAGACCATCAGCAACAACATTGACCGAACCACCTGTACGGGTATAAGTCGGTATTTCTAAACCATCGGCATCAACAATTGTTTGGTAATCGACAGAAAATATATCGGCTGTAATGCCAATAAAGTCAGCTGAAAAAGGTAAGCCAACATTAGGGATTATTGCTGGTGGCTCAACTGGCGGTTCTATAGGAGGATCAACGGGTGGTTCAATATCAGGAACGTCTGTCGCTACTGTTTCAATGGTTAAATTGTCTATTATGATTGAAGCTGCGCTGTCGGTGCGCAGTTGAAAAAACGATGTTTGAATACTGGCGGATAGTACTCCTCGCGCATCTGGAGAAGTTAAATCACTGCCGGTAACTACATCTTCACCCGGGACATAAGTATAGGAAAAACGCTGGCCTACTGGCGTGTTTTCTTCATTGATAGATTTTCCGTAGAACTTAGAGGCATCACCATGTGCAGAATTCCCTTGGCTTGTAGTGTTATTATCAACATAGAGGGAGAGTGAACCTGAACCATTGTGATCAATAACATCAAAACTGATGGTAAAACCTTCACTGATATTATAAATACCTGAACTTGAGGTGTTACTACTTTTTGTCTCAACTTCAGGCGTGGTGTTACCGATACTAAAACGGGCACCAGCTAAGGTAAGTTGGCCTAAGGTTTCATCTAAGCTTGGGCTACCGCCAGTTTTGAAATAAAGTGCGCCAGCACCTTGTTCATCTGAAAGCTTTTTATGATTTGAAGAGAAGAAGTTTTCGGTATCGGTATCAAAATCTTCTGAAAGGGCAATACCGACTTGATCGGCAAGTTCAACTAGCTTTTCTAACTCGGTTGTTGCTTGCTCTTGAGAGAAAACAATAATGTTATCTTTTGCATCTTCATCGTTATCACAAGTTAACACGAGTGAGGCAAGGGCACTTGCATCCGTGGTATAACAAACACTATAAGCATCATTTACTGTATTATGTGAACGAGAAATAATATATTGAGTTTCTGATGAATCGCTAGGAGTAAATGCAAGTACTCTATTACCAAATAAAAACTCATAACTGCCGGCCGCTATTTCTTCGCCTTCAATTTGGCGCGAAAATGTGCCTGACTGGTTAGTATCATCAGTAGGTGAAAAAACTAATTGTTCAAGGCTGGCTGTACTTCCAGATAAAAATGGATTAAACACTTCTCCGTTAAAACTGGCCGTCGAAAAAGCATTTGGCTGAGTACTATTATATTGTTCGAATATATAATCAACAAAGTGCAATATTGCTTGATCAGCAGAGATAAGCGCTGAATTTACTGTGCCAGCGTCGGCAAGCCAAGTGTGGATTGCGGCATCAAAATCGACAGCGTCTTGGCTGAAAAATTCAGTGACCGTTTGACCTTCTGCTAAGTTTAATTGTGCTGCATTTTTTGCTGCATCACTAATTGAAATTCCATTATTTGGATCGCCATCGCTATCAAGTGTTTGTAATAAACGTAGCGCATTAATCACCGCTGGATGAAAAGCCGTATCAGTATTAAAAATTTCTAATGGTGTAATGATATTAGTTGCAGCAACGCTAGGAAAAATTATCTCACCGATAGAGAAGGTGATGGCTTCTCCACGAAAATAGTCGAATTGTCCATCAGCATTTGTTGTTCCGTTACTCACAGAATCACTGCTATAACTAATGCCCGCTATTGGGCTATCAACGATAACGCCTTGTATTGGCGGTAATGGCGCTTCTTTTACATTTACGGTTGACTCTGCACCACAGCCAATTAGGGCTATGGCGGTAAATATACTCATCGCAAGTTTATTTTTTGTTTTCATACACTCCCCCCTAGGAATGATTGATTATTTCTAACAGTTCTCTATTAAAAATAAGTATGGTTTAGTATCTAAGTTATTGTCTTTATAATGTTTTTAGTTACTAATGAAATTTGTAATTAATACCTAACTGGTAAGTAGAACCGTACTTTTCTTTTTGATATAAGACGTTACCACCCGATAAGCTGTTGCCTTGTAAATAACGTAAATCAGCTTGTTCGGTGATATTGATGGCATCAAAATATACGGTCATGCGGTCAGAAATATCGTATTTAACTTTGAAGTCAACAGTGACCAGATCGTCTTGATATCTATCCATCCAGTTTTTACATAAACGTGGATCATTTACATCAACCCCTGCAGGGCAAGAGCCTATTTCTTCAAGAATTTTATCGCGATAATTGCCAATTAATCGCAATGATAAATCATTTTCTTCCCAACCAAATGAGACATTGACAGTAATATCGGCTTGTCCAGGTAAACGCATTTTTTCATCTCGAATAGTTGAGTCTAATTCCGCTTCACTGTGAACAAAGGTCATATTACTTTGCCAAAACAAGCCATTTTCAAAGAACTGGTTATAACTAAGTTCAATACCGTAAACCGTCGCTTTATCGCCATTTAAGGTAATATCAACTTGGTTTAAGGCTAGATCTTGTGGGATAACAAAATCGGTGACGTAATCAACGGGTAAGGTTAGTGGTAAATCATCCAAACTTCTTTGAATGCCTTTTACATCAACGATAAAGTTATCAATGTCTTTATAAAATAAGGCGACTTCAACGAATAAGTCTTTTGAAGGATACCAACCTACTGAAGTATCTAAATTATTTGAAGTCATCGCGACTAAATTAGGGTTACCTACCTGCACAGCATTATCTTGACCTAAGGTATAATTTTGCAATTCAATAGCACTTTGTCCTTCTGGTGATGCGTAACAGCCTTCTTGACCATTTTGTTCAGCAATTTGTTCAATGGTTGGATCACAAAGAGTAATGTCATCATCAAACTTAGCAAAACCTCGAGCTTGCTTGAACGAAGGGCGGGTGAAACTTGTCCATAAGGAGCCACGAACTAATAAGTCATCTGCAGGTTCATATCTTAAATGTAAGCTAGGAAAATATTCGCTGTATTCTATTGAAGCTTCCGGTAAAGGGACTGAAACATCTAAGGTGTGAGAGCCACCAAAATTCCAATCGTCATTTTCTAATGAAAGATTTCCCGTTGAAGAAAACTCAGTATTAACATACCTAACACCTGTAATAACAGTTAACTGGTCACTCAGCGGAAGCTCGGCCATTATATATGCAGCATAGGTATCTTCAGTAAGAATGTAATCATCTTTAGTACTATCAATTGAACTCTCGCCACCGGTGGCATTTTCGCGTGTAATAACTGAACTATCAACAATATATTCTACCTCATTGCGATAGGCTAATGGGTAATCAAAATGATCGTCAGGGATCGCATGGCCATAATCTGTAATATTAGAATTCACGGTATTAATACAAGCTTCATTACCAAGACAATCTTCAGTGCTTGGATCATAACTCCAACGGTCTTTATTATTATTATGTTCACGTTCGTTATAGGTAAAACCAGTTTTGATATAGTTTAGGTGTTCCCAATAAAAGTCTTTGCGCAAATTAGCTTTTATACTGGTTATTTTGTCCAATCTAACACTGTCTTCCATAAATAAATTATCAAATTCCATATTTGATAATGTAGAAATATCACCATCAGCTTCACCGCTAAATACATCTGAGTCTGGAGTTAACTCAAAACCGCCTAGAGTTGCTGCTTCTGCTTGGGTAAGCACGCGTGCTTCTATATGATCTTTAAATGCTTGGCCATAAACGATGTTTTCCCTTTCTCTAAATTGAACTCTTCGGTCACCTACACCAAGATCTTCGCTCTCAGAATGAGCATATTCATAATCCAGCGTCCAACTTTCTGCAATAAAATGTTGCGCACCAATACTAAAGTTTTTAGTCGTTTTTTCGCCTTCTTGAATGAAGTATTGGTTCATTACGTCAACGTCGGAAACTGCGAAAGCTTTTGTTTGGCCATCAACAAAGATAACTTCGTCATCTTGATCGCCATTATAGAAATTATAATATTCACGTAAGGCAATATCGTCATCGGTATAATTTGAATAGTTACCGCGTAGGTAATAGCTATTGTCTTCATCTGGTCTAAATTCGATATTTAGTGTCGCATTAGTGCGTTTTCTTCTTGCTAATTCACGACGGTTTTCGACCTGAGCAGGGATCAATATTTCTGGAGCTACAGCTAATTCATCAGGACTTAATCCTATCCCGCCTTTTAAGAAATTTAACTCGCGATTACTATGATGGCGGTTTTCATCGACTTGCGTTTTACGATCTTCATAGGAAACAGCAAAGCCAACACCTAGTTTTTCATCTAATAGTAATTTGGTGCCGTCAATACTGAATTTAGGAGAAAACTCACCTTTTAGCTCATTATATGATTCTTGAAATTTTGCTTTTAAGGTGTCTTTATTTCGATCAAAGGCTGAAATAGCCTTAATATTTACTGCGCCGCCAATAGAGTTTAAATTCATTTCAGGGGTGAGTGTTTTAAATATTTCGATGGCTCCAAGAGAATCTCCTGATACGCCATCTAAGCCAACTTTTCGGTCATCGCCGATACCGGATAATTCTGCTCCATTCATACTTACGGCAACAAATTTAGGGCCTAGTCCACGTACAGCTACGTATTTACCTTCGCCTTCACTTCGCTCTAAAGTAACACCGGGTACACGACGCAATGATTCTGCAATGTTTTGATCAACAAAATTACCTAAGTCATCAGTGGCAATTACGTTACTGTAGCTGTCACTGTCTCGTTCCATTGCTCTTGCTTTTAAGTCTGCTTGAAAAACCCCTTGTACCGTTATAACTTCGATAGCGTCGACATTTTCACTGCTCGCATTTGGTTCAGTCGATTTATTTTTAACATTTTCTTGGGGTGTTGATTGTTGGTTATTAGGCGGTGTATCCGCACTTTGAGCATAAACAGGTATTGCTATTGCTAACGCCGTTGCTAGAGTAGTTAGTTTCATGCTGGTCATGTTTGATCCTTTGATAGCCTATTGTATTTATTATATTAAATTTTCCGGAGTTATAACTTCTAAGTAGTCACACCATTATTTATGCCTTGCCACCGGTGGCATAAAAATGTAGCATCATTCAAATGAGGATGTCAATTTTTAATCAATAATAAATTTTTACTTATTTTTTACATAAAAATTTAAACTCGCATTTAAGTAATAAGGTATCTGATTAAAAAGAGATTATTAATGTGAAAAATTATTAATGAGAAATAATTAAATGAAAATTATCGTTATTGTATTTACTATATTCTGTTTATTTACAGGAATTAAGAAACTAATGGCTGTGGAAGTAACTACGAAAATATTTATGGCTGGCGATTCAACTATGTCTAATAAAGATATTAAAGATTATCCTGAAACTGGTTGGGGAATGCCGTTTAGTTATTTTTTTGATGAATCTGTAGCTGTTGAAAATAGAGCGAGAAATGGTCGTAGTACAAAAACATTTATCAGTGAAGGTTTATGGAAGGAGATTACCGAGGAGTTAAGTGCAGGTGATCATGTAATTATTCAATTTGGCCATAATGATCAATCAAAACATAAAACCGATCGATATACGTCGCCAGTTGATTTTAAAGAAAATTTAACGCTTTTTATTAATCAAACAATCAGTAAAAATGCTATGCCAATTTTGATGACTCCAATAACGCGACGTTATTTCTCTAAAGATGGAAAAATTAAAGATACACATCCTATTTATGCCGACTTAGTAAGAGAAGTTGCAGATGAAACTAAGGTGATTTTTATTGATATGGAAAAAATAACTCAAGATTATTTTCAAGGTTTAGGTGATGAAAAATCAGCATTAAGATTTATGCATATTAAAGCTAATTTACATCCTAATTACCCTAATGGAATTAAAGACAATACTCATTTAAATGCTTTAGGTGCACGAGAAGTAGCACAATTGGTTTTGTCAGAGTTAAGAAAAATAAACCATAGTTTGATTAAAGTATTGAGAACGGCTGATTCTAAGCATTTAAAATATAGTTATTAATCAAATAACAATCCGTCATTTTACTGACTTGTTTATTCATTTTTACATTTTCTGAAGTGATAATTGTTAGGAATATATTATTCATATCTCGGTATGGGGGCGAAAGCGAGATAGAAGTTTTTCATAAGTTAGTTGTGGTTTGGATCACTATTGGATCATTTTTATTCGTTGATAATCCTAAATAGTATGAGATTGGATTTATAAGTATCTATAAAATATGGAATAGTTAGGAATAAGAAATACGGCGACGGAATTCGAATCTCTCCGTCACCGCCATTCTTTTTCTAACCCTCGATTTCTCTAGGGTTTAGTAAATTCAAACGTCGCGCCAGCGCTTTACAAATGCTGAGTTACACGACGCAATCTATACCTGCAAATAAACTAGTACCTTATCTCACAAACAGTGAAGCACTATTACGTTTAAGTGCAGCAAAAGTTGGGTTGTTACTATCGCCAGTTGAGAGAGAAAAACACCTTAGCCCGTTGTTAAACGATAAGTTAAAAGCAATTAGGGTGGCAGCAGCGAGGAGTTTGGTGTCAACGACAATTTCCAGCGAAAACCAAACTTCATTTTCAAAAGCGTTTGAAGAATTAACTAAAGCAAGCGAGGTAAACAGTTGGAGAGGAGAAGGACGCATTAATCAAGCCGTGATAGCGTTAGAAGTTAACGATACCTTAGGCGCAGAAGCTTCACTCAAGCAAGCAATAAAGATAGAGCCATATTTTGATGTGGGCTATATAAACTTAGCTGATTTATACCGAAGTCAACAACGCTCATCGTTAGTGAGTTCAGTGCTTCGTCAAGGAATGAAGAATAACCCGTTATCTGGTGCGCTTACTTACTCTTATGGCTTACATCTTGTTCGCCAACAAAAGCTTGCTAAAGCGATTGAATACTTTGCTAAATCAATTCACCTTGCTTCACAAAACCCACAGTATGCCTATACCTATGTACTTGCAATGGATGGCACAGGGGATAGTCAAAAAGCATTGACCGAACTTAAAAGATTAACACCTAAGTATTCTAATAAAAGTCAGCTCAAAGAACTCGGCCTTTATTTATCACAAAAATTACGGAGTAAAGCAGATTACGATTGGTTTATGAATATTTAAAATGCTCTACCTTACTTTGCTAGAGAAAGTGAGGTATCACCATTTTACCGTGATCTCACACACCAGACTTTCGTTCTTAGTATTTCAATTTTTCAATAGACGCTAAAAAATAACCGTAATGGCAAGCCCACATTATAAATTGTGGGCTTGTAGTGGATAAATTTAATAGTTTATTCTTTGTTTAAAGGCCTAATTATCGTCAAAACTTACTTAGTAATTGACGCTAATTCTAGCGTTACTTGGTCAATACCATATTTGGCGATTCGGCCTTTAAATTCAGCTTGCTTACTGCTTAATAATGAAATGCCTTCAACAATTAAATCATATGCTTTCCATTGACCTGTTTTTTTGTTTTTTCGCATTTGAAAAGTCAGGTGAATATCTGGCTTGTTATTATCTACTATGGTTGCATTAACTGAGGCCATTTTGGCAGTGCTTTTGATAGTGCCTTTTTCATAAATAACCTTCTGATTTTTATATTGATTTAAGGCGTTGGCATAAGTTCTAACTAAGTAATGACGCATAGATTCAGTAAAGTTCTTTCGTTGCTCTTTGGTTGAGCTTTTTAAGTGCTTACCTAAAATTTTGTATGAAGCATATTTGTAATCCACAGAAGGGATTAACTCTTGTTCTACTATTTCACGCATTAATTCCGGAAATTTTGTCAATTCTTGCTGACTACTCGCTATGCGCCCGAATAACTTTTCACCTACCGATTTAATTTCTTGATAGGGCGATAATTGTGGTTGATTAGCTGCTTGTAGATTGAAAGCTAACAATATAATAACTAGAGCCGTAAATTTTTTCACAATGTGACCTTTGAAATTGCAGTGAGTTAATATAGTGTATTCTACATACCGACCACTCGGTCTGTAAATGTTTTTTTCATATTTAATTTCTACTTTGTTATTCGTAAAGAGAATATAGCTATCTAGGCGTGGCTATAAGATGGGAGTTATTTTTTTAATTGACGGATGTAATTGCACAATTCGGCATTGACCTTACTAAACAACTCCTTGTTTTTCGCACTCTTGCTTAAACTTGACGAGCCATGGAAGCAAGAAACAATAAAATAAGCCACTTGATTAAAATCTAAGTTGTCTCTTAATTGGTTTGCAACCCGTTGCAGGTTTACGGCAATTAAGTGATTGAGCTGTTGTTGCATATTAAGAATTCTTAAACGAAATCCTTCATCGATCCCCGACATTTCTTGGCAAAGGTTATTTAGCGGACAACCACAAATCACTTCGTCACAGCTCATTTCTTTAGACATATTTTCAAAAAAATCACAAAGGCTTTCAATAGGATCGTCAGTTTCAACAGCTGGTGCCCACATTGATAGAAACATCGGCGTATAGATCTCTTCAAAGACGGCATAGCCCAGCTCCATCTTGTTTTCAAAATGGTGATATAAACAGCCTTTAGAAATATTACAGCGTTTAAGGATGATAGAAAGACTCGTAGCGGTGAATCCATTGTGATGGATTTCATCGGCACTAACTTCTAAAATTTTCTGACGTGTTTGCTCTGCATCTCTCATATCGAAAACCTCTTCATTCGATAAAGCTATATTAACCAACCGAACGGTTTGTGACTAGCAATATTTTTATTCATTTGAATATAAATCACTTTAAAAAATTAGATATGTAGTTGTTTATAACTTGATAAATAACATATGACCCAAATTATTGAGCCATATGTTTTAGTGAGTTGCTGCTTTAACGTTAAATATTGGCTGTTTTAAGTTAACCGTTAAAACTGGCTATCTTTAGCTTATTTTACGGGCTGTAGTTTTGCTAACTTGCCAATTGGCGCATCAATTGAATCTGGCGGAATGGTAAACCATTGTGGGCCTTTTTCTGTCATATATAAACAATCTTCAAGTCTCACGCCAAACTTTTCTGGTAGATAAATGCCTGGTTCATTTGAAAAACACATACCTTTTGCTAATTTAGTTTTTTCACCGTGCACAAAATTAATGCCTTCATGGCCTTTCATGCCAATGCCATGACCAGTTCGGTGCGATAAACCGGGTAATTTATAATCTGGCCCTAATCCTAAAGTTTCATAATATTGGCGCACGGCATCGTCTACTAAACCGGCTTCTGTGCCAAGTTGTGCTTTTTCAAAAGCGATGCTTTGCCCTTGTCTAACGGTTTGCCAAATTTTCTTTTGCTCTGCACTCGCGTCACCAAAAACAAAAGTTCGGCTGATATCCGATTGATAACCATGAACACTGCAGCCGCAATCCATTAATACTACAGAGCCTTCCGTTAATGTTTGTTTCTGTTTGGTGCCATGAGGATAAGCACTGGCTTGGTTAAATAAAGCCATATTCCAAATGCCACTACCGCCTAAGCTTGCTTGAGCTTTATGCATCAAGGTTTTAACATCAGCTTGTGTCATGCCTAATTCAAGGTTTGACCAAACGTGTTCATAAGCAGAAAGGGTAATTTCATTGGCTTTATGCATTAATTGTAATTCATGATCACTTTTAATCATTCGACAACCACGTGTAATGACATCGGCACTAACATCTTGCATGGCTGGCAATAACGACATCACTCCTTGTAATACAAAGTATCTAACAGAATGCTCAAAGGCGACATTGCCGGTTTTAATGTTTCTATCGTTTAAAATTTGTTTGACGCGTTCAAATGGACTTTCGTGTTCTTGCCATACTCTGACATCATTCCCAACAGCTAAAGTTTCACGAATACTGGGCTCTTCAAAAAATGGACAGACAACCGCAACATCACCGACTTGAGGGATAACTAACGCTGTCAGTCGCTCACTTCTCCACCATTGAATACCTGAGAAATAATCCATCGTCGCCCCAGGTTCGATGACCATTGCCGATATATTATGTTGCTTCATTAACTGTTGCGCTTTTTCGATACGTTTTAAGCGCTCTTTAGCTGTAATAGGGGAAACAGTATCAGTGATATTGGTTAGCGTTTTTTTTTCAAAGTCATTACTCGCTTGATTCGCCGTATTATAAGGCGATGAACTGGCCACCTTTCCTATTGATAAGGTGGCCATTGCTGCTGTACTGAGCTTGAGAAACTTTCTTTTACTGATTGTCATTTTGTCTTCCTAGCTTACTATTTTTGATATGATTTATATTGCTTACGCTATAATTTTTCTATGGCCTGAGCAAGGCTTTATCAGATGAAAACCACTATTTTTAAGATGAAGCTGCTTTACATATAGTAGCGGGATTTATATGGTAATTTTAGTAGAGTAACGTAACGGTTTAGCTAAAATAATAAATTGAATTGCTAGCAACTGATGAGATAACTAATGAGAAATCGCACATTAAGTAAAATAATAACACGGGTATTTGTCTTTATTTCAATTGGTAGCGGGCTACCTATAACATCTGTCATGGCGAATGCAGATAGAGTCACGGGTAAAACGTTTGCCACGCGTTCTGAAGTTATTGCACAGCATGGTATGGTGGCAACAAGTCAGCCGCTTGCGAGTCAAATTGGTCTCGAGGTATTAAAAAAAGGCGGTAATGCTATCGATGCTGCCATTGCTGCGAATGCCGCGTTAGGATTAATGGAACCCACTGGTAATGGGATTGGTGGTGATTTATATGCCATTGTTTGGCATGCCAAATCACAAAAACTTTATGGTCTTAATGCCAGTGGCCGATCACCCAAATTATTAAGTTTAAAACAGTTAAAATCTGACATTAACGCGTTAGACCGAGACACTATTCCTCCTTACGGCATGCTGCCTATCTCTGTGCCCGGAACAGTTGATGGTTGGTTTGAATTGCATAATAAATTTGGTCAAATGCCAATGAAAAGCCTGTTAAAACCTGCGATCGATTATGCCAATAAAGGCTTTCCAGTCTCTGAATTAATTGCCCATTATTGGAACTTAAGTGTGCCGCGTTTATCACCTCAAGCAGGCAGTTTTAAAACGACTTTTACTATAAACGGTAAAGCGCCTCGAAAGGGACAAGTATTTAAAAATCCTGAACTTGCCAATACTTTGTCGATGATAGCAGAGCAGGGCCGAGATGCTTTTTATCAAGGTGATATAGCCAAAAGTATTGATACCTTTATGAAAGCTAATGGTGGATATTTAAGGTATGAGGATTTTGCTTCACATACCTCAACGTGGGTTGAGCCGCTATCAACCAACTATCGTGGTTATGATGTGTTTGAATTACCACCTAATGGTCAAGGAATTGCTGCGCTGCAAATGTTAAATATTTTGGAGTTGTATGATTTACCAGCGATGGGGTTTTTAACGCCTGAAACTTTACATGTTATGACAGAGGCTAAAAAACTCGTTTTTGAAGACAGAGCGAAGTTTTATGCCGATCCTGACTTTGTTGATATTCCACTGAAAGGGTTAATTAGCAAACAATATGCGATAGAACGAAATAAACTCATTGGTGAAAAAGCGGCTAAGCGCGTTGATGCGGGCAATCCTGCAATGTATCAAGGAGATACCATATATTTATCTACCGCCGATAGTGAAGGGAACATGGTGTCACTCATTCAAAGTAATTATCGAGGTATGGGCTCTGGAGTCGTTGTGCCAGGTTTAGGCTTTGTTTTTCAAGACCGAGGCCAACTATTTTCGTTAGATGAAAATCATGCCAATGTTTATGCGCCTAATAAACGTCCTTTTCATACCATTATTCCTGCATTTGTGATGAAGGATAATAAACCCTTTATGAGTTTTGGTTTAATGGGGGGCGCAATGCAACCTCAAGGTCATGTGCAAATTATTACTAATATTGTTGATTTTGGTATGAACTTGCAAGAAGCCGGTGATGCCACGCGCTGGCAACATTATGGTTCTACAGAGCCTACTCAGTTAAATGGCGACCAACTTACCAGTCGAGGTGAATTAGTGATTGAATCTGATATACCTTATCAAACCATTCGAGCATTGATGAATAAAGGCCATAAAATTGGTTTTGACCGAGGTGGTTACGGCGGTTATCAAGCGATAATGTGGGATGATAAAGAAAAAGTGTATTATGGGGCATCAGAGTCTCGTAAAGACGGACAAGCTGTAGGTTATTAATACCCTCATCATCTTTCGTTTTATCAAGCCCATGTTCGCAATCTATTGCTTACATGGGGTTCGACACATTTGTTAATATGGCAAAACCTAACAAAAAAGGCCCAACACAAACAGTCGAGGTTTTTTGCCGACAATGTAAAACGCTGTTATATAAATATCGAAAAGGTGGAAAAGGTGCCTTGGTGAAATGTTTCAAAGAGCGGATCATTTCTGACTATACTCAAAGGCCTTGTCATTGCCCTAATTGCCAACAATTATTCGCCAGAGAATTAATCATTCAAGGAGTTGGTGCTTATAAAATAATCAGTGCTAAAGTATATATAAAGTAAATAAATTAGTCTTTTTTCTTATTTTAGATTAAATTACCCCTTTGGGTAATGTGAATTTAGTTTGTCATAAGGAAAGAAATAAAGTTTAACTAACGCATGAACATTGTCACGAAAACGCGGTAAGTTTAGTGATATTTTTCGTGATGTACTAGTTATATAGTTTTAATCTAAGTCGTATAAAATTAAAAATTAGACAGGGTTTCGAATGAATAGATATGGTTTATTAATCACCGCACTCCTTCCATTTTCGCTGATTACTCATGCGAATAATTACAGCGAAAAAGATTTACTTGATACATTAAAGTCAGAAATTGATAATCAAAATTACGCTAATGTCCTGTCTATTGCACAAAATTATAAAGATGAGTATTTAGGTGTTCCAGAATTTGATTTTCTTTTAGGTATTGCCGCCTTAGAAAGTGATCAAGTTGATGTGAGTGTCTTTGCCTTTGAACGAGTAGTCGCGAATAAACCAAACTGGTTAGATGCCAAGTTATATTTAGCAAAAGCATATTATCAATCATCAAATTACCAAGCCGCATTGGAACAATGCAATAGTATATTAGCCAGTGAAAAAATCGCTGAAAACCTCAACCAATTGGCAAATGCTTTATGTTCGAGCACGCGAGATAAGTTAGCGCAACAAGCTACCAGTACTAAACATCAATTATCGGCCAATATTGGTTTTGATGGCAATATAAATGCTGGTACCAACGAAGAACGTATTTTTCTACCATTTTTAAATGATTACGTTAATTTAGATGAGAATAGCCGTGAATTAAGCGATGAATATCTTAAGTTAAATTATCAGTTTCGTCGTAACACGGCTTTAACACAAACTTCAAAGTTCAGTATTAATAGTCAAATAAGCGCACAACAATTTGCCGATGAAACCGACTACAATCGTTTATCAGCGCAAGTTGGCGTGCAATACATGCAATCATTTGATGCTTTTGATTTTAATATTGGTGGACGTATTACGCCACTTTGGTTTGATGGCGATTATTACCGTCTTCAATCGTCTCTTTTAACGGGGGTACAAACCTCACTATCTGATAATTTTACTCTTGGCGGTCGGTTAATGCTGAGAAAAACCAGTAACCAAAGGCAAGCGTTATTAGATACCGATGATTATTCTGTTGCTATTACAAGTCATTATTATCAAAACAATTCACGCTATTCTTTGAGCATTGAGAGGCTTGAAGAAGATGGTGAGGTTGATAGTAACAGCCGAACGATTGATATGATTTCATTAAGTAGTTTATGGTTGATTAATCAGCAATGGTTAGCCGCCGTTGATTTGAGTTATCAAATGCAAGAGTATCGAGGACAACATCCTTATTACCTTGCGCAACGAGAAGATGATGTCTGGTTAGCGTCATCTTTCGTGCAATATCAAATGTCAAAGTCTTTTTCGTATCGGTTATCTGTCAATATGCAGGATAAAAACAGTAACTTAGATTTGTTTTCTTATCGACGTACAGACATTAATTTGTCAGCAACGATGAGTTTCTAGGGGAGTTAATATGATTAAAAGTAAGATGAAAAATTCAAGACCAATGCATGATAAAACGGGTATATCGAGCAAAATAAAATCGCTGATATTATTTACCTTGTCGTTTTGTTTGGTGTCTTCTAGTTACGCAAGTGTTGCCGGTAAAACTATTCTTGCCAAAGGTGAAGTACTAGCGATCGGTGAAGAAGGCACAGAAGTTCGGGCATTAAAACGTCGTTCGAAAATTTTTGATGTCGATGAGATTACCACTGGAAAATCTAGTAAAGCTCAATTTAATATGACAGATGGTGGTTTAATCACCTTAAAAGAAAGTACTAAAGTTCTGATCAGCGATTATCAATATGACGGTGAAACAGAACAAGGTTCAGCCACGCTTGAATTAGTGAATGGTGGTCTGCGTTCAATCAGTGGCTTAATCAAAGCAAAAGGTGGTGATTATAAAGTAAAAACCCCCGTCGGTAGTATTGGTATTCGCGGTACACATTTTGTCGTGCAAGTCATTGATGACAATGTGATCTTTGGCGTTTACAGCGGCAATATTGATGTGGATTTAACCGGTAGTGACCAAACTTTATCATTAGGTGAAACCGAAGATTTTGCCTTCGCGACTGTCGATGGCTCAGGTCAAGTTACCACGTACACTCAAGCCCCCATCGCTTTATCAAAAGGTTTTGTCAGCGATGCTGTAGAAACGATTAGCGAAAGTACAGAGCAAACAGAGCAGCCATCCTCCCCAACTGTTGTTGACGAAGAAGTGAATGTAGCCTTCGATGCATCTGTTTATCAAGAGGAAGCATTACAAGCGATAAGTGATGAATCTATCGCTGATTTAATTAGTCAACGAAGTGGCTCAGTGACTTTTGATCAAATTGTAGAAAGCTCAATTAATTCATCGGTAGGTGATACGAGTAACTTTCAAATGAGTATGACGGTTGATTTTGATAATGCTTCAGTGCCAGGCGGTTCATTAAGTTTTAATGATGCTCAAGGTGAGTGGTTGGCAACCTTTTCAGGCTTGATTAATATTGACCAACTTTCATTAGGTGTTAATTATGCTTCACATGGCAATAATAAAGTGCAAGGTAATATTTCAGCGGCATTTTCAAATGGACTCGATGAATTGTTAGGCAACTTTAACTTGTCTGAAATTGATGATGCTAGTGTCAATGCAGATGGCACATTTAAAATAAAACCATAAATATTAGTATTCAAACGTGATGTTATCGTTTGAATAAAACCGAACAAGAGGTAGCTTTATGCGTACATTAAGTATCATTACCCTTACATCGTTAGTCTGTTTAGTGGGCTGTGGCGGCTCGTCTGAAACTGCGCAAGAAAATAATATCCAACCTGAGCCTCCAGTAACTGTAGCACCGGTAGAACTACAAAATACTGTGTCATTAGCTGGCATGTCTGGACAAGATAAACCGGTTAAACAACAAGTAGAAGGACAGGCGCTTACCAAAAGTGCGGTAGTTAAAACTAGTTTTGCGAATGCACAAGGCACGATTAGAAGTGCAACTGGCTCTGCAGCTGTGGTAGGAAATTTAACCTTAGGGGTCACAGCGCAAGATCCAGATGGTATTAAACAACTCTCTTTATATCTTCCTAAGATCAATCGATCTTTTATTTTATGTACTGATTCTTGTCTTGAAAATTCAGAAATTACCGTGACAGGATTAAATCCTCAATTATCAGGTGAGCAATCTGGCGATTTACGCATTGAATTAATTGTAAAAGATAGTCAAGACAATGAAACGTTAGCGGATACGCTCAGTGTTAATTGGCAACCTATTATTATTCCCTCGTTAAGTGCGGTGAGAGAAAACGGGACTATCTCTTTAACTTGGGGGGCTGCAAATTCAGCTCAACGTTATAATATTTATGCAGCAACTGATGCAGATCTTACTCGAGCCAATGTCCTTGAACTCGATAATGGCGTGCAATTTTTATCTCAAACGGCGACTAATATTCAGCTTACGGATCAAGATGAAAATAAACCTTATTATGTTATCGTCACGGCAATTAATAATGGCGGTGAAAGCGGTATGACAGCGCCTATCGTAATCCCGAGCCAATTTGTTGAAGTGAATTTACCGCCGATAGCAAGGGTAGATTCATTTCAAGTTAATGAAGATGAATCGTTATCGGGCAATGTGTTAATTAATGATGAAGACCCTGAAGGGGGCGAATTAACCGTTGAACTTGCCGCAACTCCGCCAACACAAGGCGAACTTGAATTAAATGCATCTGGGGAGTTTACCTATACCCCTAGAGAGAACTTTTTTGGCAATGACTCATTTCGCTATATTATTTCTGATGAACAAGGGTTAGAAGGTGAAGCTTTAGTAACCTTAACCGTTAATTCGGTCAATGACCTTCCTGTTGCACTGAACGATGTTTATACCTTATCAGCCAATAATAATATTGCTGTTAGTAGTCCTGGTATTTTAAGTAATGATAGTGATATTGATGGCGATACTTTAGTCGTTGAACCGACGCCCATTACTGCTCCTGAGTTCGGTAGTCTTAATCTGAATGATAATGGTAGTTTTACTTATGTTGCTAATAGCAACTTTGATCTCAGTGATAGCTTTGAGTATCAAATCTCTGATGGACAAGGGGGGACTCATAGTGCCACGGTAACTATTTTATCTTCAGCAGAATTTGCTGCGCCGATTGCCAACAATGATAGTTACCAAACCAATGAAGATATTACTTTAGTAGTGAACACAACAATTAATGGCATTTTAGGTAATGATCAAGAGCCGAATGGATTTGAATTTCAACTAGATGACACGCTTATTACTGAACCTCAGCACGGACAATTAAATTTATCGCTAGATGGTACATTTACTTATATACCGGAAAGTAATTATGTTGGGGTTGATCAATTTCAATATCAAATAACCAGTACTACAGGTAAAACGGCACAAGCGACGGTGTCGATTAATATTTTATCTCAGCCTGATGCGCCGCTTGCAAATGATGATAATTATCAACTTGAAGAAGACCAGATTCTCTTTGTAGATGCTGAGCAGGGTTTGCTGATTAATGACTCAGATCCAGATGGTGGCTCTATTGCTGTGGATCCTGTCGTTGTTAATTTACCTAGTCAAGGAGTCGTGGTGCTTCACGACGATGGTAGTTTTGAATATACGCCAGTAGCAAACTTTAATGGTGTCGATTCATTTACTTACCAAATTATGAATGAGAGTCAGTTAACGAGTCAGGCACAAGTGACCTTAACGGTGAGTGCTAAAAATGACGCACCGCTAGCACTGGATGATTTCGCTTCAACCGATCAAGGCGTTTCAGTCACTATTGATGTATTAGCTAATGATGTTGATTTAGATGGCGGCCAATTAACCATTGAAAGTGCCACTGTTGATACGGGGACTGTTTCTATTGTCGATAAAAAGTTGGTTTACCAACCTGAAGAAAATTACTCAGGTGTTGCCAACATTACCTACACGATTGCCGAACCCGATGGTTTAACGGCAACGGCCAATGTGATTGTGGCCGTAAATACTACCATTGAAATAAATAATGACCCTATCGCCGTTAATGATAGCTTTAGTTTAAATGAAGATACTGTCTTTGATGGCCAATCAGTCTTGGCAAATGATAGTGATGAAGATAATGATGTTTTAACGGTGCAAACAACGCCGGTAAATGATGTAAGTCATGGTGCATTGACACTTTTTTCTGACGGAAGCTTTGTTTACACACCAGCCAGTAACTTTAATGGTGATGATAGTTTTACATATAGCATCAGTGATGGCCAAGGTGGGTTTGATCAAGCGAGTGTCAGTTTAGTTATTAATGCGATAAATGACCTGCCAAATGCGGTTGATGATACTCTCAGTGTTTTTGAAAATAGTGCAATAGAAGGGATAAATGTCTTATTAAATGATAGCGATGTGGATAATGATACTTTAACACTTGCTACCACTCCGGTTTCAGATGTGGCTAATGGCACGTTAAATTTAAATAGTAATGGTGACATTAGTTATTCACCAAGACCGACCTTTAACGGTGCGGACAGCTTTATCTATGAAGTAAATGATGGCCAAGGTGGAACGGCAAAAGCGGGCGTTAATATCAATATTATTTCTACTAACGTTGCTCCTATCGCTAGTAATGATAGTTTTGAGATGGATGAAAATGCAATATTGTCAGGTTCCTCGGTGTTGTTAAATGATAAAGATGAGGATAATGACAAATTAACAGTGACTACTACTCCAGTAAATAACGTTTCAAACGGTATTTTAAGTTTAAAGGAAGATGGAACCTTTGTTTATACACCGAGCTTAAATTTTGACGGTACAGACAGCTTTGTTTATGAAGTAAAAGACCCTGAAGGAGCAACATCTCAAGCAACTGTTTCGATTAATGTTTTGAATAGTATTGTTTCTCCGATAGCTTTTGACGATAGTTATACCATTATTACGGTACTTGGTATTGGAGATAAATTAAAAGGGAATGTCCTAGATAATGACTTTGAACCAGAAGGTGGTGATTTAAAAGTCACTGAAACACCTATTACGAATGTTAAATATGGTGAGCTTTCTAAATTAGATAAAAATGGTAGTTTTGAATACACGCCTAACTTTGGTTTTTTAGGGACAGATAGTTTTGTTTATGAAATCTATGACGATGAAAACCCTAGTGCTGGTAAGTCAACAGCAACCGTGACAATTGCTGTAATATCGCTCTAATATAATGCTAAGTGATACGTCTACCAATAAAAAATGAGAAATTAGCCTAAGGAAATGTATGAAAATAACATTTTATGGTGTTAGGGGGTCTACACCTGTATCAGGTGAAGATTCCCTTGTTTTAGGCGGTCATACGTCATGTGTTTATGTCACCTCAAATAAGGGTGATTCGCTTATATTAGATTCAGGCACTGGCATTGTCGCTTTAGGTAAAAAACTATTAAATACGTCTGATGATATTAATTTATTGCTAACACATAACCATTGGGATCATATCCAAGGATTCCCTTTCTTTTTACCTATCTATCAAGAAAATCGTCACATATCTATTGTTACAGGAAATGTTGATTACGACGACAAAGATGCCATCCTTACTCAAATGTCTGGCTCAACTCATCCGGTAAAATATCAAGATTTACCTTCAATTATTCAGCTAGACACGGAACTTGCAAAACAAGATGCTTTTTCGTTAGCATCTTTTGAAATAACGACCCAGCCGTTATCTCATCCCGATGGTGGCACCGCTTATTGTTTACATGCTGATAATCAAAAAGTGGCGTATGTCACCGATAATGAACTTTCTCCTGTTAGTCCGCCCGTTACAAGCTGGCAAGAGTGGCTAGCATTTATTGATCAAGCAGATGTGCTTATTCATGACGCGCAATATCTTGAAAAAGATATGCCATTAAAACAAGGTTGGGGGCATAGTACGGTTGACCAAGTTGTTGAATTGGCATTGCAAGCTAAAGTAAAACGACTTTACTTTATAAGTCACGACCCTGCTAGAAGTGATCATGAGTTATTAGCCCTTGAAGCAACACTTCGTACAAAATATCAGGATAAATTAGCCATAGAGTTTGCACGTGAAGGCACTCAAGTTGAATTACCGAATACTGTATGATTGCAAATAAAGGCTATAAACATTTTCTCAATGGGCTAATTATTACCGCAATAGTGATCAGTTTAGGGTTTATAGCGATAAAAGATGTCCAAGAACTTTTTCAAAGAATCGAAGGTATTTTATACGATATTAGATTACTGGCGACTTTGCCGGAAACACCTCGCCAGTTTGATGAAAATGTGATTATTATCGATATTGATGAAAAGAGCTTAGCCGAACAAGGACGATATCCTTGGAGTCGAAGCAAAATTAGTCAGTTAGTCGATAATTTAATGGCAAATGGCGTTGTTGTTGTTGCGTTCGATATTGTATTTCCTGAGCCAGAAGACAATCCTGTCGATGTTATTACTGACAAAAATAAACAGTTAACACCCCAGTTCCTTAAAGAAATCATTACGTTAAAACAAAGTGTTGATGCTGATTTACAGCTGTCACACTCTATTACGAATGCGGAAGTTGTGCTTGGAATGATGTTCGATGATGAAAATGCATCAAACTCACAGGCAACGGAAAGAACAGACAGTATAGCCAGTCATGTGAATTGGGAAATTCCAGTAGATGGTGTTAGTGATATTGCGCAATATAATAAGGTGTTGAAAAATATTGATGTCCTTAGTCAAAATGCATCTGGCTCGGGTTTTATAAATTCTGTACCTGAAAGTGATGGTTTTATTCGTAAAGCCTCACTCGTGATTAATTACCAAGGTAAATTATATCCGTCACTCGCACTAGAGGCGGCGAGAGTGTATACCTTAAGTGATCAAATCAATACAGAAAGTGAATTAAACAACCGTAATTATTGGCTACAATCATTGAGTTTCGGTGATCATAAAATTCCCAC
The DNA here is from genome assembly GCF_031846185.1 of Thalassotalea castellviae. NCBI lineage: Bacteria > Pseudomonadati > Pseudomonadota > Gammaproteobacteria > Alteromonadales > Colwelliaceae > Thalassotalea > Thalassotalea castellviae. The sequence continues at coordinate 601,748 of NZ_JAVRIF010000001.1, read as the reverse complement.
CAATGAAAAAGGGCAAGTGTTGATCCCTTTCAAAGGGGGGCAAAAGAGTTTTGAATATATATCTGCCACCGACGTCATTGAAAATCGGGTACCCGCTGAAAAGTTGGAAGGGGCGGTGGCATTTGTCGGTACATCTGCGATAGGTCTTGCTGATCTTAGAGCAACATCGGTTGGTATTCAGTATCCCGGAGTAGAAGTACACGCCAATGTTTTTGAAGGGTTAATGCACCCTGAAATTATTCCTGTCGAGCCAGATATCACTTTAGCGATACAATTTATTTTATTGTTTATTACTGGGTTAGTTTTATCTATTTTAATGAATAACCAAGGGCCAATGCGCATTTTTTATATTTGCTTTGCTGCGCTAATTATTCATTTGGCTGTGAATTGGTCATTATGGCTCTTTTTTAAAGTCAGTTTGCCGCAATCGCAATTATTACTTGTCATTATTTGGTTAACTTTATATTTTGGTAGCGTTGGCTTTTTTCTCGAAAACTATCGTCGTAAACATATAAAAGGGGTGTTCGATCAATACGTGCCACCCGCTTACATTGATAAGTTATTAGCGACAGGTAAGGGCATTTCATTAACGCCAGAGCGAAGGGTGATGTCAGTATTATTCGCGGATATTCGAGATTTTACCCAATTATCAGAAAATTTTACTCCTGATGAACTCAGTGAATTTATTAACGAATACCTTTCAGAAAACACGCGTATTATTTTTGAAAAGCAGGGAACCATCGACAAATATGTCGGTGATATGGTGATGGCATTTTGGAATGCTCCACTTGATGATGATCAACATGAAATACATGCTGTGGATACAGCACTTGCAATGATTGCAACAACACAGGCCATGTCGAAAAAGTTTAAAGAACGAGGTTGGCCTGCAATTAATATTGGTGTTGGAGTGAGTACCGGCGATATGATAGTCGGTGATATGGGATCTACATACAGAAAAGCCTATACTGTACTTGGTGATGAAGTTAATTTAGGCTCTAGAATAGAATCCTTAACTAAATTTTATGGGGTTAGTCTCTTAATTTCAGAGCAAACCTATCAGGCCGTGACAAAACAGGGGATGCTGTGCCGACAGGTTGATACTATCAGAGTAAAAGGTAAACAAAAACCGACCACTATTTATGAACCTATCGGATTGAAAGCAGATCAATCTAACGAAATATGTTTAATGCTCGACAAACACCATGCAGGTATTCGAGCCTATTTAGCCCAAGAATGGGATAGTGCAATAAAGATATTTTCTGAATTAAAAAATCAGAGTCTGTTATCAAACCATTTATATGATATTTATATCGATAGGATTTCAGAATTGAAGGAAAGTATCTTAGATACAGAGTGGGATGGTACATATAGCCATCTAACGAAATAGCGAGTTAGTTATGAAAAAGAATAATCAATATCAATCAGCTCACGAACAGTTAGTTGATATTTGCGTACAACTTAACGGTGAAAAAGATACTCATTTGCTGTTAGAAAAAATTCTTTTAGCGGCATTAGATGTTTCTAATGCCGATGCTGGCACCATTTATTTAGTGAATGGTAATGAATCGTTAGAGTTCCAAACGGTGATTAATCACACTTTAGGCTTACATTTAGGCGGTAGTTCAAATAACCCGGTTAATTTTTCGGGCATTCCTTTAATGGTTGATGGAAAACCAAATACTGCTGCCATCGTGGTTAATGCGGTGACGAGTGGCAAGGTTATTAATATTGACGACGTGTATGACACCTTACCGTTTGATTTTAGTGCCGCAAGAAAAATGGATAAAGAAACCGGTTATCGCACCCAATCAATGCTAACTTTTCCTTTAAAAGATCATGCCAATGAAATTGTCGGCGTTATTCAATTGATTAACGCACAAAATGAGCATGGGATCGTGCCTTTTTCAAAAGAAATTGAACATCAATGTCTTTCATTTGCTTCTGTTGGCGCGATAGCGTTAACGAATAAATCGTTAGTTGAAAACCTAGAAGAACTTTTTCAATCATTTATTCAGACGCTTGCCCGCGTGATTGATGAAAAATCTCCACACACCGGAGAGCATTGTAAACGAGTACCTGAGTTAACATTAATGTTTGCTAAAGCAGTGCATGAAGAAACGGAGGGACCACTGGCTTCGGTATCTTTTTCTGATAATGAAATGTATCAGCTTGGGATCGCCGGCTGGCTTCATGATTGCGGAAAAGTGGCGACACCAGATCATGTCATTGATAAATCAACAAAACTTCAAGCGATTTTTGATCGAATAGAGTATGTCTTAGCAAAACTTGAAATCGTCAGTCGTGATATTGACATTAAATATCAACAGCAAGTTATTAATGCACTTAAAGCCGGTAAAACAGACGAATTAGCGGCATTAGAACAAGCACAAGCCACAGAGCAAGAGCAACTAAACCGTGATCGTAACTTTTTACAAACCGTGAACATTGGTGGTGAATTTCTACATGATGAAGATGAAGAGCGCATATTAACCCTAGCTAAGCGATATCATCTAAGTATTAACGGTGAAACTCAGCCATTATTAAATGAAGACGAAAGTTATAATTTACGGATAAAGCGTGGCACGTTAAATACCGAAGAACGATTAGTTATTCAAAGGCATATGGATGTAACCCTTGATATTTTAGAAGGTTTACCATTTCCAAAACACATGCAAAATGTTGCTGAATACGCGTTAGGTCATCATGAAACCATGGATGGCAAAGGTTATCCTAGAGGGTTAACGAAAGAGCAGTTATCGGTGCCTGCAAGAATAATGGCATTGGCAGATATTTTTGAGGCGCTTTCATCTGCGGATAGACCGTATAAGAAAGCAAAACAAGTTAGTGAATGTTTAACTATTATGGGAAATATGGTGAAGAGAAATTGCTTAGATCCTGATTTATTCGATATCTTTGTTCATTCAAAGGTGTATGAAAGCTATATTAATAAGTTTTCTTCACCAGAACAGATCGATGATTTTGATCTTGCCGATATTCCCGGCTTGACTCGCCTAAAATAATTTCAACGTTGAATTGATCATTTCACACGAATTCAGTTGAGTGTTAAATTAAATTCAGTTGAATATTAAATTAATAGTGAAAAATAAAAATGCCAGCTTTCATGCTGGCATTTTTATGGAAATGAAGCCGTTCAATCATGAACTACCAAATTTTCACTCGTTTCTCAGGGGCAATATACATAGCATCACCTTCTTTTACGTCAAAGGCTTGATAGAATTCAGGCATATTTGACAAAATACCTAAGGCTCTATAATTACCGGGTGAATGTGGGTCAGTTGCAATCAAGTTACGTAATGATTTTTCAACCATTTTAAAACGCCATACTTGAGCCCAACCCATAAAAAAGCGTTGATCACCCGTTAATCCGTCTATTACTGGAGCTTCATTCCCCTTTAATGAAGCTTTATAAGCTTTATAGGCAATGCTTAAACCGGATAAATCACCAATGTTTTCACCTAAGGTTAATTTGCCATTTACATGTAAATCATCGAACGCTTGATAAGCGTCATATTGAGCAACTAAAGCATCTGTACGCTCTTTAAAGGCAGATAAATCACTATCAGTCCACCAGTTTTTTAAATTACCTTCCGCGTCATATTTGCTTCCTTGATCATCAAAACCATGACCCATTTCATGACCGATAACTGCGCCTATGCCGCCATAATTGACAGCATCGTCAGCAGACATATTAAAAAATGGTGGTTGTAAGATAGCCGCAGGGAAAACTATTTCATTTACAGTAGGGTTGTAATACGCATTTACCGTTTGAGGTGTCATGCCCCATTCCCATTTTTGAATTGGACCACCTAATTTAGCCACTTCTTTATGATGCTCAGCGGTGTTGGCGCGAATGATATTGCCGACAATATCGTCTGCTTTAATTTCAAGCGAGCTATAATCTTGCCATTTGTCAGGATAACCAATTTTAGGCGTAAAAGCGGCTAATTTAACTTGAGCGGCTTGCTTAGTATCCGCTGACATCCATTCTAGGTCATTGATGCTATTTCCATAAGCGGAACGTAAGTTTTCAACCAGCTCACTCATTCGTGCTTTAGCTTCAGGTTTGAAATGTTTGGCAACATACACTTTACCAATCACTTCACCTAAATTACGGTTTACAACAGATACGCCTCGTTTCCACAACGGGCGTTGTTCATTACGACCACGAAGCTGTTTTGAATAAAAATCAAAATTTTCTTGGTCAATTTCGTTAGATAAATACCCTGCGAATCCACTGATGGTGTGGAAGGTTAAATATGTTTTGATATCAGCTAAAGAAGCATTAGCAAATACTTCACCAAAACCTTTAACAAAGCTTGGTTGATTAATAATGATTTCTTGTTGTTGAGCAACACCTTGCCCAGCTAAATATGCTTGCCAATCAAAAGCATCGGTTAATGTTGATAAATCAGTTACGGCAAATTTATTATAGCGTTTATTACTGTCTCTTGACTCAACACGTGTCCAATGGAAACCAGCAAGTTTTGTTTCCATATCCATAATAGTGGTTGCCGCCGTTTCACCATTGTCTAAACCTGCTAAGGCATACATTTTTGCGATATGTTTGGTATAACCGTCACGAATTTGGGCAAAACGTTCTGCTTCATTAAAGTAATAATCGCGGTCAGGTAAGCCTAAACCACTTTGCCAAATATGGCTGGCATAGTTACTTGAGTCTTTTGCGTCAACACTAATATAAAATGCTAACGGGCTAGCCACGCCTTTAGCTTGATATTCACCCATAAAACGCGCCACAGCACTTTTGTCTTTCAAATTATTGATGGCTGTTAAAAGAGGAACAATAGGTTGAATACCCGCGGCATTTCTTGTTTCAGTGTCCATATATGAACGGAACAAGTCAGCGACTTTTTGCTCATCACTGCCGTGTACTAAATTAGCCGTTGAGGCTAACTCTTCAATTATCACTTTTACGTTACTATCAGCCTCATCACGTAAATCCATAAATGAACCAATGGATGTTTTATCGCCAGGAATATCATTTGCTTTCAACCAGCCGCCATTGACGTACTGATAAAAGTTATCTTGTGGGCGAACAGAGGTGTCCATATTGGCTTGTTCAATTCCAGAGGCTAATACTGTTTTTTTCACGGCAGGCGCTTCAACTGAAGCGGTTTCAGTGACTTCTGATTTTGTGCTACATCCAGCAACAAACAATAGAGAAGAACAGACGGCACTTGTTATTATTTTTTTCATTGTTTTTACTCTTTTAATGGGCAAATAAAATTGAATATTTGTATCTTTGATAGGAAAATAGCGCTAAATAATAAAGGGCTATAAACATTAAAGCTACCTTGTGACATATCTAGTTACATATATGTTTGGTCGACATGTACATCAATATTTACAATACTTTCAGCCAAATATAAAAATCTCGCTAAACGAATAATTCGTTAATAAATGTTGGTTTGTGATATGCTTTTGTCATCAAAAATTTGTATTAAAAACACAACGTTAATAAAGTAAAAGATTACTCAATGTTTCATCCTGTTAGTTTTTTTATTGGTCTTCGTTATAGTAGAAGCAGAAATCCTTCTGGTTTCGTTTCTTTTATCACCTTTTTTTCTATTATTGGTATTTTGCTTGGTGTGGCTGCGCTTATTACTGTTGTCTCAGTGATGAACGGTTTTGAAGGTGAACTTAAAAAGCGAATTTTAGGCATAGTGCCTCATGTTATTGTGAGTAATAAAGAAGCTCATAAACCTATTGAACAATGGCAAACGGTCAAACAGCAACTTTCCACTCTTTCGCATGTTGAACGTGTCACGCCTATTATTGAAAATGAAGCATTAGTTTTATCTAATAACACATTACAAGGTGTGATAGTTCAAGGCGTTTTCCCCGAGCAAGAAATTCACAGTCTTGTTAGTCAAAGTATGATCGCAGGGACGTTTTTATCTCTAGAAAAATCACCTTACTCTGTGGTGATTGGCCAAGCATTAGCCCGTAAGTTAGGCGTAGTTTATGGGGATAAAATACGAGTGGTCTTGCCGAATAAAACAACGTTTACCCCCATGGGACGTATTCCAATGCAGCGCACATTTACTGTAACTGGCCTATTTAACGTGGGTTCGCAAGTTGATGATAGTGTCGTTTATGTTCATGGCCGTGATTTGACTAAGCTTTTACGAAAGCAGCCTGATGAAATCAGCCAATTAAGGTTGTATTTAGATGATGCGTTTCAAGCAAAGCAGGTGGTTGATAATATTTTGCCACCGTTAAGTCAGTTTAATTTTACTACCTGGAATGAAAGCCAAGGGGTGTTATTTTCTGCTGTAAAAATGGAAAAAAATATGATGTGGCTGATGTTAAGCTTAATTATCGCCGTTGCGGCATTTAATATTGTATCTGCTTTAGTCATGGTGGTGATTGATAAACAAGGTGAAATAGCTATTTTACAAACCTTTGGCATGAACAGAGCCGGCATTGTTAAAATATTTATTAGCCAAGGTGTGATCAATGGTGTGTGGGGAGTTTTGTTAGGGACTGTAGCTGGCATTTTAATTACGTTGAATTTAAATTCACTGTTGTCCTTTTTGGGCATGAATGTCCTAGGTGCAGGGTATACCACGCAAGCATTACCCATAGATTTACAAGTTAATCATGTCATTATTATTGCTAGTTCGGCACTATTAATGAGCTTTTTAGCGACTTTATATCCGGCGTTTAGAGCGTCCAATACTCAACCTGCCGAGGTACTTCGTAATGAGTAACGGTTTACATTGTAAACAATTGAAAAAATCCTATTTTCAAGGAAAAGTAGAGACGCCTGTTTTACATGGCCTTGATTTAACCGTTAAAAAAGGTGAGTTACTGGCTATCGTCGGCAGTTCAGGTTGTGGTAAAAGTACTTTTTTACATTTAGCGGGCGGCTTAGATAGCCCAACATCTGGTGAGGTTTTTATCAACGATATCAATATTCACCAGTTATCTGAGAAAGAAAAAGCGTCTTTTCGTAATCAGCACATTGGCTTTATTTATCAGTTTCACCATTTAATGATGGAATTTTCTGCCTTAGAAAATGTTGCCATGCCTCTATTAATCAGAGGAGATAGTGTTAAATCGGCGCAAGCTGTAGCTGCTAATATGTTAGAAAAGGTTGGTTTGGCGCATCGAAGTCATCATCGTCCAGCTGAATTATCTGGAGGAGAAAGACAGCGTGTTGCTATTGGTAGAGCATTGGTGACTGAACCTGCCTTAGTGTTAGCAGATGAGCCTACAGGTAATTTAGACTTTGATACCGCAGAGCAAATTTATCAATTATTAAAAGAGCTCAACAATACGGTACAAACCAGTTTTGTTATTGTTACTCATGATTTAACGTTAGCGGCAAAAATGGACCGACAGTTACAACTCGATCACGGTCAGCTAAAACCATTAGTGGATAATGAATGATGTTTAAGCCGTTAAGTGTTTTTGTCGGGCTAAGATATATTGCCAATAGACAAGGAAAAGGGTTCACCTCGTTTATCTCCGCCTCGTCAACGTTAGGTATTACCTTAGGTGTCATGATTTTAATATTAGTGCTTTCCGCTATGAACGGTTTTGAAAGAGTATTGGCACAACACCTACTTTCTATTGTGCCACACAGTGAATTAATTTCTGTCAATGACCCGATGGAAGACTGGCAAAACGTGATTAATAACGTCAATGAAAATCCTAACGTGCTCGGCGCTGCACCTGTAATTAAAATGCAGGGGATGATGCAAAAAGGGGCACATTTAAAAGGGTTGGAGTTAAGAGGGGTAGATCCTCAGTTAGAATTAACTGTTTCAAGTATCGGTCGTTATATTGATACAGGCACTTGGCAAGATTTAAATAAAGAAAACAGTGTGGTAATTGGTGCAGGGATCGCGAAGAAGTTAAACGTTGGACTTGGCGACAGTGTACAAATGTTATTACCGCCATTGAAACAAGGCAAACAGAGCAATCAACAGGTAAGTGCACTGACCAAACGAAACTTAACCATCGTTGGAATATTTAAATTTGGTGGTGAAATAGACAGTAATCAAGCTTATGTATCCTTAAAGCTAGCCAGTGATATTCTTCATTTTAAAAATGGCGAAATACAAGGTATACGCATAAAAGTTGATGATGTTTTTAATGCGCCGGTCATTGCGCGAAATGTTGCTTACAGCCTTGATAATTATTTATATATTTATGATTGGACGCGCACGCAAGGGCATTTATATAACGATATTCAACTGGTTCGTATGGTGATGTTTGTCGTTTTAGTGCTGGTGATAGCGGTGGCAAGTTTTAATATCGTATCAACGTTGATCATGTCGGTTAATGAGAAAAAAAGTGATATTGCTATTTTAAAAACCATGGGAGCACGCTCTTCTACTATAATGCTGACCTTTATTTTACAAGGCATTACCAATGGCATACTCGGTTGTGTTGTAGGTGGTAGTTTAGGGGTGTATTTAGCGAAAAATTTAACCGAATTTTCGACGGCGATTGAAAGCTTTATTGGTGTAAAATTTTTATCTGGTGATGTTTACTTTATCGATTTTCTACCTACTTATGTTAATCAAAGTGATGTGATGATCACCATTTCAACCGCACTATTTTTAACTTTCATAGCGACGCTTTATCCAGCATGGCGTGCTACAAAAGTAGACCCCGCGCAAGTGCTAGGGCAGCTTTAACTATTTTTATCTATTTGCAGGACAGTTCAATAACGAAATGCATCAGAATTCATTAAAGCGCCTCATGCTAGGGGCTAGTTTTATGCTGGTTGAAAATTAAAACTCGCTATTTTTTATTGTGAGAATTTACTTGGATGCTTATTACTTGGTCACTTTTCGAGTGAGTCGTTTTTTCCATTCTTTGACAACTGAATAACGCCAAAGCGCATGTATTCCAAAGTAACCAATAATAGAAAACAAGGTAGCGAGCACACCACACCCCAAGATAAAAGCAGGGCCAATGGTTGAAACGCTTTCAACAAGCCATTGCCAACTTGCTTCAAAAACAAAGGCTTTTTCTGATGCGCCTAGGATCCAAGTGCCCACAACGTAGCAAAAATAAAAAATTGCTGGCATTGTCAATGGGTTAGTGATCCAAACTAAGGCAATTGAAAGGGGTAAATTTGCATGTACTATAATGGCTATGCCTGCGGCTAAAACCATTTGAAACGGTACTGGAATAAAAGCACAGAACAAACCGACAGCAAAAGCTTTTGCGACTGAACGTCTGTTTAAATGCCATAAATTTCCGTTGTGAAGTAGATCGCCAAATATCTGTAAATGCTTATTATTTTTGATTGTATGGTGATCAGGCATAAACTTTTTAATGATTTTTTTAGGCATACACTCACAAATTATGGAAAGCAATCACTATGGATTGGTGGTTAATCACATTTTTTCTTGGTGCGCTATTGTCACTGTTTTTGACAACAGTGCCAACTATATTTTGCGTTGTTTTTAGTTTAGTTGTTGCTAGCATATTATTTTACTGGCCAAAAACACGTAAATATACAGGATTATTTTTAGGTTTAGCTTGGTTATTGTATCACGGGACTATTTATCAAGAGCGTAAACTGAGCTTTTATCCCACAAAAACAAATAGTGCTCGTGCTGCGCTAATTGTCAAAGGAACCGTCTCTACCATTCCTCGACTTAGTCACAACACACAACGTTTTAACTTTGATATTTCACATATAAATAACGAAAGGCTAGCAGATAATTATAAGGTTAGACTGGCTTGGAAAAATGCGACTGATCGTCACGCTACTATTTTGTCTCAAGGGCAACAATGGCAATTAAAAGTTCGACTGAAACCCGCTCATGGTTTAGCAAACACTGGAGGGTTTAGTTATCAAAGCTGGTTACGAAAAAAACAATTGGTTGCCACGGGTTATGTGTTGAACGATAAGATAACTGCTAAAACTAAATGTTTGCATGAAACTAAATGTTTGCAGAAAACAAACCATTCTAAAGTACTATTAACCAATAATGTTGCGATCGAAAAAAATATCTTAATCGACAACAATATTTCGCTTCGCCATCGGCTTTATCAAAAAATATCATTGCTGATGCCTTCGCATAAATTATCTCCAATTGCTTTAGCATTAATGTTTGGTGAAAGAAGCCAGCTGAGCAGTGCACATTGGCAAGTTTTAAAAAATACCGCAACACAACACCTTATTGCTATTTCTGGTTTACATTTAGGTTTAGTGGCAGGGGGAGGCTATCTGCTTTTTAGCGGGCTAATTACTCTTTTACCGTTAGGTTTAATGCTGCCGTTAAAGCTGAAACGAAAAGCTTTATTGCTCAATTATCAATTCATCGTTATTTTTCTGACCTTAATATTGGTCTTTTTTTATAGTTATTTAGCCGGTTTTTCTGTGCCTACCTCACGGGCTTTAATCATGCTTTTGTTATATTGGGCGGCAAAAGTATTAGCTATTAGATTAAGCGTTACAAGGCTCATTCTCTTAACTATTTTCATCATTATTCTAGTTACGCCTTTTAGCTTATTTTCAAGTAGTTTTTGGTTATCTTTATATGCGGTAACGACTATTTTTATTTTGTTATGGAGGTTTCGGGAGGGTTTTTTAAAACAGCGAGAAAAACAGACAAAGCAATTAACGAAAGGTAAACAATGGTTCTTATCGCTGTTTTACTTACAAGTTGGCCTGATCTTTTTGATGATACCTATAACGGTTCAGTTTAATCATCAATTATCATTATTAGCATTGCCGGCAAATTTAGTTGCTGTGCCTTGGATGAGCGTAACCTCGATCCCTTTTAGTTTATTAGCGGTGGTGTTTGCGCCGTTTAGCGAGCTAATCTCTGAGTTTTTCATCCATGCTTCATTGCTTAGTTTATCGTTACTTTGGCAATACTTAACTTGGCTAAGTGATTTTTCACTCGCAGCTATGAATGTTTCAGTGACACAATGGGGGTATTTATTGGCATTTATCTGTTTTATTTTCTGTTACTTAATTGTTGATATTCACAAGCAACTGTTACGTTTTTTTTGCTGTATGTTCATCCTGTTAGGATGTATCACATTTGCAAAACAAGGTGGAAAAGATGAATTTTGGCAAGTTAATGTCATGGATGTAGGACAAGGGCTTTCAGTGATCATTGAAACCAATATCGGCCAAAAAAATGCCATTTTTTTGCAACACGGAAATAGCATAGAACAAGAAAAGCAAAACCAAGTGATGGTTTACGACACTGGCGCTAGTTTCCCAAGTGGCTTTTCAATGGTTGAGGCTGTGATTGAACCGTTTTTAATCAGCCAAGGTTATCAAACCATAGATAAGTTGATTATCAGTCACGATGATAATGATCACGCAGGTGGCTTACCTGTTCTAACAGATAAGTTTGTCATTAAAGCGCTTTATTACAATAAAGAAAATAATAGCGTTGAGCAGGTTAAAACGCTCAGCAAAGCGTTTAATACGTCCAAGATTAGCATTCATAGAAATCGCTGTTTGGCGGGAGAAACGCAGAGATGGCAGCATTTAACCCTTGAATTTCTATGGCCTAATATTGTAAAAGCAAGAGATAATGATGATTCATGTGTGATCAAAATATCTGATGGTAAAACAAGTGTGTTATTAACCGGTGATATTTCCCAAAAGATTGAGCGTGCGTTAATCAGCGCTCATGCATCAAAAAGTTCGGATAACAAAACATCGCTCGATGCAGATATTTTGATTGTGCCACATCATGGCTCAAAAACATCCTCCTCTATAGCTTTTATTAAAGATGTGTCACCACAATATGCTGTTTTTAGTGCTGGTTTTTTAAATCGCTGGAATATGCCCGTTGCAGATGTGGTAAAACGATACCACCAACAAAATATAACTACCTTCAATACTGCCGAACTTGGCATGATCCAATTTGTTATTACACCAGAGAAGGTAACCGTGAAAACGCAACGGCAAGATCTATGGCCTTTCTGGTTTGCTAACTAAGGTTTTCTATATAAGGTTGTCTAAATAAGGTTTGCGGTATCGTTCTGTGCGGCAAAATGCACAGTAGTAAACTTATGTAGTTTATCTGCATGAGTGTTACATCATGTATATTACGGCATTTTTGATAAATTTACCGATCACAGCGAAATCTTGCCTTGGTTGCAGCAGCAATTAAGGCTAAAATAGCTAAGTAATTAATATTTAAGTCATTGAGAATTGAATGTCGAGTCAAGCTGACACTAAATTAGAAAATACTCACTCAGATAACACGAGTAGTCACCTACAAAATACCCAAGAACATACTTGGCAAAATTTTAAACGCTTAATGGGCTATGCCAAAGCGTATAAAAGTGCCGGTATTTTTGCTATTTTCTCCATGCTAGGTTATGCCTCAATTGATGTGTATTTTCTTTCCAAATTACCGGCACTAATTGATGAAGGTTTATCTGGGGCTAACCCTGAGTTTATGAAATGGGCACCGGTTTTTGTGGTGGTGTGTTTTATTTTTCGCGGCATTTTTCATTTTTTAAGTAATTATTGTTTAGCTTGGGTGGGGAATAATGTGGTGACCGACCTAAGACAAAGTATATTTGAGCATGTGATGTCAATGCCGGTGGCTTATCATGACAAAGTCTCAACCGGAACGCTGATCTCCAAACTTACTTTTGATACAGAACAAGTCCTTCAAGCGAGTAGTAAGTCACTATTAACCTTAGTGCAACAAGGGGCATTTGTCTTTGGCCTTTTAGTCTTAATGTTTTGGCAAAGTTGGCAGTTATCTGCGATCTTTTTAGTGATAACACCTATTATTGCGGTTATTGTCACCATAGTTTCTCGTCGTTTCAGAAAAGTCAGTAAGAATATTCAAAATGCCATGGGCGAAGTCACCAAAGCTGCCGAGCAAACATTTAATGGTCATAAAGTGGTGCTGACATTTGATGGTCAAACACGTGAAAATGAACGTTTTGGTCAAATTAATAAACACAATCGTCAACAACAAATGAAAATGGTAGCGACTAAATCTGCTAGTGTGCCACTGATCCAAATTATTGCGTCGTTTGCCTTAGCCTTTGTACTTTATTTAGCAAATCTTGATGGGTTTGTTGAAAACTTAACGGCAGGTGTTTTTATGGGCGTAGTCACTTATATGACTATGTTACTTAGGCCACTAAAATTACTCACGAATGTTAATAGCGAATTTCAAAAAGGAATGGCAGCGTCAGAAAGCATTTTTGCACTTTTAGATGAAGATAAAGAAAAAGATCGTGGCACTATCGCCATTCAAAAAGCCCAAGGTAAGTTAGTGTTTGACGCGGTTAATTTTGCTTACCCTGGCGATGAAAAACCAGCGTTAACGGATATTAACTTTGCTGCAAATGCGGGGGAAACTATCGCGCTAGTGGGGCGTTCTGGTAGTGGTAAATCTACAGCAAGTGCCTTATTGTTGCGCTTCTATGATGCGACATCAGGTCGAGTATTGATTGACGATACCAATATTATTGATTATCGCTTAAAAGATTTACGCAAACAATTTGCTTATGTGTCTCAACAGGTCGTTCTGTTTAACGATTCTTTGGCCAATAATATTGCATACGGTAAACCACAAGCCACGATAGAAGAGATAACGGCAGCAGCTAAAAAAGCACATGTCTTAGAATTTGCTGAAAACTTACCGCAAGGTTTAGACACTAACATTGGCGATAATGGCGCATTATTATCTGGCGGGCAACGTCAACGAGTCGCCATTGCAAGAGCCTTGTTATGTGATGCACCTTTTTTAATTTTAGATGAAGCCACCAGCGCATTAGATACTGAGTCAGAGCGACATATTCAAGATGCACTGACAGAATTACAAAAAAATCGCACTTGTTTGGTGATTGCTCATCGCTTATCAACCATTGAAAGTGCCGATAAAATTATTGTCATGGAGCAAGGTAAAATCATCGAACAAGGCGATCATAAAACCTTGTTGGCAAAAGATGGTGCGTATGCACAATTGCACCGTTTTCAATTTGGCTCAGCGGATGACTAAACGGATAATAACTTTATGCGTTTAATAGAAAAAGTTTGGTTTCAAGGTCACGCCGCCAAATGGTGGTTAGTGCCGTTAATGTTACCGCTCAGCATACTTTTTTGGGGGGTGTCAGTTTTTCGTCGATTATTATTTTCCCTCGGCATAAAAAAAAGTATTCGACTTAATTGCCCAGTCGTGGTGGTGGGCAATATTGGTGTTGGTGGTAATGGCAAAACGCCGGTTGTGTTATTTTTGGTTGAACAACTTTTAAAGCAAGGGATTAAGGTAGGGGTGTTAAGTCGTGGCTACGGCGGTAAAGCGCCTTATTATCCTTATTTGTTAACAGAGCAAAGTACTGCACGTGAAGCAGGCGATGAACCAATACTTATTTATCAACGTTGTCAGGTACCTGTTGTGGTGGGGGCTGATCGAATAGCAGCAGCAAAGCAATTAATCGAGCTAGGTTGTCAAATCATCATAAGTGACGATGGTTTGCAACATTATCGATTAAAACGTGATTACGAATTATTAGTGGTTGATGGTAACCGCTTGTTTGGTAATGGTTTATTATTACCTGCCGGACCTTTACGCGAAACCACACAACGATTAAATAGCGTAGATGGAATTATCGTAAACGGGGTTAAAAGTCTTGATGGTTGCGAACGCGTAAATGATAGTTTGATAAAGAGTAAAACCGTTAAACACTTTATGCAGCTAAGTGCGCGTCGAATAGTCAATGTGAAAAGTGGTGAAGTGATAGAACTAGCGAACTTTATTCAAGCGCAACCCAAGGTTAATGCTCTGGCGGGAATTGGTGATCCGCAACGTTTTTTTAGTTATGTGGCTGAGCTGGGTTTTTCGCTTAACAAACAACAAGGTTTTGTTGATCATCAAGCGTATCAGCCATCGCTGTTTGATGACATTGATCAGCCAATATACCCAGAAAACACTGAACAAATAGAAAACGACCACCATAAAATACCGCTGTTAATGACGGAAAAAGATGCGGTAAAATGTACTGAATTTGCTCAAGATCATTGGTGGTATTTACCCGTTGATGCATGTTTTACCGAGCAATCTAAAGCGTTATTGATCACTGAGTTGATGAGTTTACTGAACCCGACTAAATGATGAATACTGTGTTTATTACCTTAAATTTAAATATTGATAATCACCTTAAGCGACTCGATGTTTAAACATGAAATAATTGAACCAATAAAATGAGAAAATATAATGGCTTTTGATATTAAGTTAATGGAAATATTAGCGTGTCCTGTTTGCAAAGGTAAACTCGATTATAAAAAAGATCAGAAAGAGTTGATCTGTAATTTTGACCGTTTAGCATACGCCATTGTTGACGATATTCCTGTGCTATTAGAAAGCGAAGCACGCCGAGTGAGTGAAGATGAAAACGTTTAATCGTTTTCTCGCCAATTAATAAAATAGGAATAATTATGTCATTTGTTGTTGTGATCCCTGCACGCTATCAATCATCTCGTTTACCAGGAAAAGTGCTGGCTGATATTCAAGGTAAACCGATGATCCAGTGGGTTGTCGAAAAAGCTGAAAAAAGTGGCGCTAAAAAAGTGATCGTTGCAACGGATAATGATGAAGTTGCTAAAGCTGTGACAGGTTTTGGTGGTGAAGTCTGTAAAACCCGTGCAGATCATCAATCAGGTACAGAGCGTTTAGCTGAAGTGATGGAACACTATCAATTTGATGATGATCAGGTGATAGTTAATGTGCAAGGAGATGAACCATTTATTCCGGCAGAAAACATTGCGCAAGTGGCTAAAAACTTAGCTAATCAACAAAGGACTAACCAACAACAAGCTAGAATGGCTACTCTTGCTGTACATATTAGTGATGTTGAAGAAGCATTAAACCCTAATGCGGTTAAAGTGTTATGTGATAAAGATGGTTATGCTTTGTATTTTAGCCGAGCCACTATTCCTTATGATCGTGAGCGATTTTTAAATAATGACCATATCACCGACATTGGCGATTTTTACTTAAGGCATATTGGTATATATGCTTATCGTGCAGGATTTATTAAAGATTACGTAAACTGGCCTGCAAGTCAGCTAGAGCAAATTGAGTCACTCGAGCAGTTACGAGTACTTTGGCAAGGCGAGAAAATACATGTTGATGTTGCCCAGTCGCGGTTACCGGTAGAAGGGGTTGATACACCTGAAGATTTAGAAAAAGCGCGAGAGTTTGCTAAAAACTTAACCGGCAGCTAAATTATCTAATAAAAAAGGTCAGCAACAGCTGACCTTCAAAATTTTTAACCTGACGGCATCGCCAATATCTCTTTAATATTTAACGTGCCGGTAAATTTGAGAAACTTCGTTTCTTGTTTCATTCTCCCTAACACCGCCATTCTGTCAGACAATTCATTGCCTTCGATATTGGCATGTCCTTTTACGTGCTTGATAATGATGTTGTTTTTTATTTCTTGATAAAGGCTATAACAGGCTTGAACGAGTTCTGGATTTTTAATTGGTTGGCCATCGGCTTTTTTCCAACCTTTGTTTTTCCAACCTGCTGCCCATTTAGTAATACAATCAATTGAATATTTGGAATCTGATAACACTTGTACACTCTTACCTTGTTGAATAAAGGTTTTCGCGAGTTTAAATGCTTCAAGCATACCGTTTAATTCGGCAGTGTTGTTTGTGCCATTAGCTTCATATAAACCATACCAAAGCTCAGTCAGCGTTGTTTGTTGATAAACAGCTATACCAGTGCCTGATTTTCCTGGGTTAGGCGAGCACGCGCCGTCACAGTATATGTTGATATCGGCATCGTTACTGACATTTCTTGATGAGCTTAGTGATTTATTTACCGTCGGTTTATTCGATGCAGGTTTACTGGTTGCTGGAGAACTGCCACCTTTTGATAATGAGCGTTTCATTAACGCTTTAGTATAACTTTCTGCAAAGGCGGCTTTTGCTTCTGCTTGAGAAGGAAAACCCATAAATTGGGCATCGCTGCGACCTGCGGTGACACTTTGAACTGTGCCCCAATTATCGAATACGCCCGTTTTAGCGCCTTTCCATACCACATAGTATTTTTTTGCCATTTTTAATCATTAACCTTATGTTTTATCGACCAAATAACAAGCACAACGCCAACAAGGAAAAACGGCACACTAAGCATTTGTCCGGTATTTAATGAGCTTTCAATGGTGTATGTGGCTTGTTGCTGTTTAAAAAACTCGATAACGAATCGAGCCGTAAAGGTCATGATCAAAAACACACCTAATAACATACCTTGATAGTTTTTCGCTTTGGTCAATTTATACATTATGGTTAAGCTGATAAATATTAAGCTGTAAGCGAGTGCTTCATAAAGTTGAGCAGGATGCCTAGCAACATTATCAACACGTTGAAAGATAACCGCCCAAGGTACATCGGTTGCTTTTCCGATTATTTCTGCGTTGACAAAATTAGCGCTGCGCACAAATATACCGAAAAGGGCTGTTGCTATGGCTAATCGGTCGAGTAACCAAATAAAGCTTATTGGATTTTTTTTCGTGTAAAAATAACTGCCAATGATCGCGCCTAAACCACCACCGTGACTTGCTAAACCACCTTCCCATATTGCGAGTATTTTTAATGGATTAGCAAAATAATAACTCGGCTCATAAAAGAAACAGTGGCCAAGACGAGCACCTACAATTATACCAATAACCACATAGACTAATAAATTGTCGAGGGATTCAACATTTTGATTTTCTTGTTGATATATCCACTTCATATAAGATAAGCCCGCAAAAATTGAGCTTGCGAAAATTGCACCGTACCAATGAATAGTGATAGGTCCAAGTGCGAGCATAACGGGATCTATGTTCCAAACAAAATGTTCCACAATACAGCCTTTTAAAAAGTGTTTTATTTTAATGGCGGCTAATATATCAAGCTATTCATGCGATGTGCAGGACTATCTTGGCTAACCATGAAAAAAACTTAAAATATAGGAGGGATTTTAAGCTTAATCAGAGTTTTTCGAATCACTAAATCGCATAACATTAACCGGCAATCAATAAGCTGATGGCTAATAACAAGGGGGTAATATTGGCGGATAGAACATTTAAGATCATTGCGTTTGGATGTTCTGCAATCTTTTCACCGAATAAATAATAGTGAGGAAAAGCGATAAAATTTAATAATAGCGGAAGAAAACAAACGGCTGAAATGAAAGGTAAGACTTTTTTCATTATCAATACACCTAAAAGAATGGCAGAAAATATCGCAAATAACAGGTAAACAACGCTGGCGATTTTAGTGCCATATTTTATTGGCAAATGATTTCTACCAGATTTTTTATCTGCCTGTATATCTGGAAATTGATTAATTAATAGCAAATTATTAATTAAAAAGAAGGGGATAAGTGAAATTAGCCAAACGTCATTTGAATAGCTTAATGTTTGCGTTAAATAGCTTCCGTTGACTATTAACAAACCAAACCCCAAGCCGGGCGCTATTAGGCATAAAAAGGGGGTTTTATTTAACCATTTGGTGTAAGTGAAAATGATCACGGCCCCTAACATTCCTAAAGGTATCACTTTACTACCAATGACCAGCGTAAAGTATAAACCAACGAGTAACACTATTGTGGCTGCAAAGTTAGCTATCTTTAAAACGTTACTGGCTAAATGAGGACTTGTTTTCAATAAACCACTGCCACCACTAAAAGGCGTTGGCGTCGTGATTAAATCTAAACCACTATGAAAATCTTGATATTCATTTAAACAATTTACCGCAATCGCTGAAAATAAGGCGGCAATCAAAGTTAAAATAAAACTTACCAGTTGAAACTCAACGTGATGATAATGTGATATCGACAAACCTAAGAACACGCAAATTGGTGCCAGTAATAAAAAAGGGGCTCTTATTGCAGGAAGACAAGCAATTAAATTTTTCATACGTATAGCGTAACCTTGGTTATTTACGTTAATATGTGATTGTTTTATTGAGATAACTTTATCAAAACACTTTACACAAAAATTCGCCACAAAAATATCAAGGATTGTCATGCAATTTAAGCATTTAAAACATACTGAATTTACTTCATCAAGATTGATTTATGGTTGTATGCGTATCACAGGAGAGAATAGTGAGGCGGATCGTAAAAAAGGAAAAGCGGCAATTTATAGTGCGATTGAAGCCGGTTATAACCATTTTGATCATGCTGATATATACGGTGGTGGCGAGTGTGAAAGTTTATTTGGCGAAATATTAAAAGAATCTCCGAGTCTAAGAGACGATATTCTGATTACATCAAAAGCGGGTATTAGACCGAAAAAAAAACACAGTGATTATTCGCCAACACGTTATGATTTTTCTAAGCAATACATTTTAGAAAGTGTGAATGGTTCGTTAGGTCGACTAGGGGTTGAACAGCTAGATTTATTTATGTTGCATCGCCCTGACTTTTTAATGAATGTGCATGAAGTTGCTGAAACATTTGCTATTTTAAAAGCCAGTGGCAAAGTGAAACATTTTGGCGTAAGTAATTTTAAACCTAGCCAAGTTGAAAGTTTACGCTCGGTTATGTCGATGCCTTTGGTGGCAAACCAAGTAGAAATTAATATACATAACATTGATACGTTAATCGATGGTACGTTAGATCAATGCCAACAACATAAAATAACGCCTATAGCCTGGTGTCCTTTAGGTGGAGTAGCCTATCCTGCGTGGGGAAATACTTTTACTAGTGAAGATGAACAACGTATTGAAATTGAATTAAAACTACAAGCGCAAAAATATCAATGTCAACCTTGGCAGGTGATATTAGCTTGGTTGTTATTGCATCCAGCGGGCATTTTTCCAATTATTGGTTCCACTACACCGTCACGTATTGCTGCTGCGAAAGTTGCTTTAGATTTGCAATATTCGCGTGAAGATTGGTATCGATTATTCGAAGCAAGAAATGGTGAAACGGTTCCTTAAATTAAGGTGACACATAAGGTTATTTATGAATAACTGAGCAGGTTGTTTCGCTAATACAGTGTAAACCTTTAACAACAAAGTAATGAAAGGTGATTATTATTAAACCAACCGCTAGAAGTCAAGCCTTTGAATTAACAAAAGAAAATGATAACCCCTTAGATCTGTCAAATCATTTACCTTTTCGAATTGCTGTTGTTAGTAACTTACTTGCCTTAAACCGTGATTGGAAAATCAGAAACCTTTGTGAACTTGATCCAAGGGAAATACGTGTGTTACTCAATATCGGTTCTTATATGCCGATTAAGTCGGCTGATATTGCTTATCAATCACGGTTAGACTCTTATACCGTTAGCCGCGCAGTAAAAAAACTCTTGGCATTAGACCTAATTAAAACTCAAGCAGATTCGCATAAAAAAAATGTTAAAAATTTACTGTTAAACAATAAAGGTAAAGCGATTTATCAGCAAGTTGTCAGTGCAATGGATGCACGCTCAAAACAGTTAGAAAGCGTATTATCTGAAGATGAGTTACGGCTTTTGTATAGTATGCTAGAAAAAGTTGAAAATAAAGCAGAGCAACTGCTAGCACAGCAAGCTACTGAGTTGATCCTTGAAGGTTTTGATGCCCCGGCTGATCAAAAAGAATTAATTCGATGGTATAAAAAAAGCTCTAGTTAATGAAAGCTCTTGTACATAGGGTTTTCATTGATAAGAAACTAAAGTTATAGCTAAAGTTAAATTAAATGATGATTAATGCGGGCTTTGTTCTATTATTTAGGTATCGTGAAATTCTAATTAATCTGGAAAAGTTGTTTTCATGCTGAAAAACCTGATTTTCATTCTCTTTATACTTCTCTCAATGAAATCTTCCGCTAATGATCCTGTGGTCTTGCAATTAAAATGGAAGCATCAATTTCAATTTGCCGGTTTTTATGCGGCCGTAGAAAAAGGTTATTATCAGCAAGCTGGCTTCGATGTTGAAATCAGAGAGCATGTTCAAAATTCTTCTCCTGCACAAGAAGTACTAAGTGGGCGCGCCACATTTGGTATTTCTGATTCAAGTATTGTTTTATATCGAATGAAAAATCAGCCAGTGGTGGTACTTGCCAGTATTTTTCAACATAGCCCACTTGTTATTTTATCGTTATCTTCATCAGAAATAAGATCACCAGAAGATCTAATTAATAAACGAGTGATGTATCAAAAAGGGATTGATGATGCGCCATTAACCGCGATGTTTTCAACCGTAGGAATAAGCAACGAACAATTTACTCATGTCCCTCATACTTTTAAGAATGAAACTTTATTGGAAGGTGAAATAGATGCACTTTCAGTGTATTTAACAAATCAACCTAAGTGGTTTGAAGAAAAAGGCATAGAAGTGAACATCATGGACCCCGTGAATTATGGTGTCGACTTTTATGGTGATCTGCTGTTTACCAGTGAGCAATATATTCAAGACTCGCCTGAAAAAGCACTCGCATTTAAAGAAGCCAGTATTAAAGGTTGGCAATATGCCTTGAATAATCAAGATGAAATTATCGCCTTAATTAAAAGTAAATATCAAAACCAACAATCTATTGAACATTTAAAGTATGAAGCCAAGCATACTACGCGTATGATCAAACCGTTAACCATACCTATTGGTACTACTTTCCCTGAAAGGTTTCAACGGATTGCCAATATTTATCGAGATTTGAATATGGTCCCAAATGACGCGTCGGTATCGGGGTTATTAATCGATGACTATTTAAAAGCAAGCGCAGATAAAGATCGACAACTCTATTACTATTTATTGTTTTTTATCATATTTTTAGCGTTATCGCTCACTTTTGTCTTGTTATTTAATAAACGTTTGAGAAAGTTGGTTATTTATAGGACAAATGAACTTAAGCAATCGAATGATACGTTAGCGAATAAAATTGAAGTCATCGCTTTGCAAAATGAAGCATTGCAAATCGAAAAAACAAATGCTGAATCTGCAAGCAAAGCTAAAAGTGACTTTGTTTCTAATATGAGTCATGAAATTCGTACTCCGTTAAATGGGATATACGGCTCATTGCAATTATTAAAACAAGAGAAGTTATCTGAAAAAGGGCAGGAATACGTTGAAAATGCGATCTCTTCAGGAGAAAGCTTACTTGTGGTTATCAATGATATTTTAGACTTTTCAAAAATTGAAGCTGGCAAATTAATGTTAGATATTAAGCCATTCGATTTTGCTGCATTATTTGAAACCACTATTAAAAATGTACAACACATTCCTAAAGATAAAGGCTTGAATTTTTCTTGGTCGATAGGTGATATGCATTCATATTGGCTGGGCGATGATATTAGAATTAAGCAAATTTTAATTAACCTGTTATCTAATGCCTTTAAATTTACAGAAGAAGGTAGCATAAGCATTCAGTGCCAAGAGCAAATAAAAAACGACATCCCAAGTATCATAATTGAAATAACTGACACAGGTATAGGGTTGACAGAAGAAAGCCAAAAATCGCTTTTTACTCGTTTTGAACAGCAAGATTCATCAATCACTCGAAAATTTGGTGGTACTGGACTTGGCCTTTCTATTGTTCAGTCGTTAGTTGACTTGATGGCAGGTGAAATATCTGTTGCTAGTAAAGTGGGTGAAGGTAGTACCTTTACTGTTATATTACCTTTGAAAAAAACCATAAACGTTAAAGAAACTACTGTAGAAATAAAAACCCCAAATCTATTAAATAAAACTATTCTAATCGTTGAAGATAATCGAATTAATCAAACGATTATTAAAACCATGTTAGCGCCAACACAAGCAAACCTTGTACTGGCTAATAATGGAAAAGAAGCGGTAGATAAACATAAAGCCTGTCAGCCTGATGTGATATTTATGGATATTCAAATGCCGGTATTAGATGGTATTAGTGCTTGCCAGCAAATAAGAGAGCAAGATCATACAACGCCAATTATTGCCTTAACTGCGAATGTAATGACAACTGATGTTGAAGTCTATTTACAAAAAGGCTTTAACGCCTATATCCCCAAACCGACTGAGCAAAATATGCTATATCAAACGCTTTATGAATTTTTACTAAAGAAATAACCCGTAATATCTGTGGTTTATGTTGAGTGGGTATTTTTGTTATGACGATAAAACAACCAGGTCACTACATATAAAATAATAATAAACGGGATACTAGATAAAACCACGCCATGCCAACCTGCTTGAAATAGCATCCAACCCGCGAGTAAAGAGGCGATGGCTTGAAAACCGAAAATCACAAAATCATTAAGCGCTTGAACTTTGTGACGTTCCCAAGGATGATAACTTTGTGGTAAGAGGCTAGTCCCCGTTAAAAATAAGAAATTCCAACCAATACCTAATAACAATAAAGCCCACCAGTAATGCACGACTTGTTCGCCAGAAAAAGCAATCATAGTAACTATGCTGTATATCAAAGTTCCGAGTAATAAAATCTGTTGTAGCCCTATTTTCTTCACCAACCAAGCGGTAAATAAGGACGGAATAAACATCGCAGCGATATGACTTTGTATCACCCATTTTGTATCCATTAAACTATGACCATGCATATGATGCATACTTAATGGCGTTGCGGTCATTAAATAACTCATTAAGGCAAAACCAATTGCTGCGGTTAATATTGAAATAATGAAAATAGGTTGTTTAATGATTTCAGGTAATGGGCGAGCATCACCTTGTTGTGTGGTTTGCACTTTTAGTGGATTTTGAAAGAAAAGCAATACTGCCATGGCAACTAAGTTAAGCCCGGCAATAAAAGCAAATGATCCGGTATAGCCATAAGGTGAAGCAAGCCAGTCTTTCGCAACCACGGCAATTTCAGGTCCTAAAAAAGCAGAAAAAATGCCACTTAACATTAACACAGATAATACCGTTGGGATTTCGTTTTCATCGTTAACACTTTCAATAGCAGCAAAACGTAATTGTTGGATAAATGCTGTACTCATTCCAAAAAATAAACTTGCTAAAGTAAATAACTTAAAGTCGGCTTGTTGTGTGGCAATCATTGCGATGAATGAACCGAGCAGTCCGAGCGAAAAACCTACATAAGTAGCTAGCTTTCTGCCGAGTTTTTTAGCTAATAAAGCCGCCGGTATTGCGGCACTTGCTACACCTAATATCATAACGGTTACTGGTAGCGTTGCTAATGAAGGGTTTTCAGCTATTTCACTAGAAAGTATTCCGCCAATAAATACAATCACAGGGGATGCCGCCATCACTAAAGGTTGAACTAAAAACAAAACCCAGACATTTTTCGGCAATGAAAATATTCGTGATAAAACGACTGTTGTCAGTATTAATAAGGCTAAGGTGATGACAATATTAATGAGCATGTTGGCCGGCTATTTTAATAAAACAAAGATATTACCTCATAAATATTTATTTATTCAGTCATTTATTAATAAAACTTTACTTTCTTGATAGGTGTTTACTATAGATTGATTGGCAGCGACATTTTTCAGCACTATTTATGAGCTATCTTTTTAACATGCTATACAAAGTTTTCTCTGAGTCTTAAACTAACTATAGAGTTTTATCAGCCGTAAACTTAAACAACTGTTCATTGTTCAGTTTAATGTAATAAAAATAAACAAAGGCATACTCACATGATACAAAAATTTAAATACCTTCCTTTACTATTTGCTAGTTATTTAATCTCAACTTTAATATATGCAGAGATTGATACCGACTTATTAGCCGGAATGAAAGCACGAAATATTGGGCCAGCAACTACCAGTGGCCGAATTTCTGATATAGAAGTGGTTATCTCAAACCCGAGTATTATTTATGCCAGTGCGGCATCAGGCGGTGTTTGGAAATCTGTCAATGCCGGTTTGAATTGGCAAGCTATTTTTGATGATCAAGATTATGCCTCTACTGGCGCTTTAGCTATTAATCAACAAATTCCTGATATTGTTTGGCTTGGCACTGGTGAAGGTAATGTAAGAAATTCAACGTCGATTGGTGGTGGTATTTATAAATCGATGGATGGTGGAAAAACTTGGCAGAAAATGGGCTTAGAAAAAACTGAACGGATCAATCGAATCGCCTTACATCCAACCAATCCAAATATTGCATATGCCGCTGCTTTAGGCACGCTTTGGTCAAAAAATAAAGAGCGGGGGTTATTTAAAACCGTAAATGGCGGTAAAACATGGCAGAATATTTTATACGTGGATAACACGACCGGCGCTAGCGATATTAAAATGGATCCAACAAATCCTAATAAGCTATATGCAACCATGTGGGAATTTTCACGGTTACCTTATCGTTTTGAATCAGGAGGACCGGGCTCTGGTTTGTACATATCTATCGACGGCGGTGAAACATGGCAGCGAAAAACACAAGAAGATGGCCTACCTGAAGGTGACTTAGGGCGTTTGACAACGGCAATAGCACAAAGCGATCCGAATGTTGTTTACTTATTAGCCGAAGCGGATAAAAGTGCTTTGCTTCGTTCTAATGATGGCGGTAGTTCTTGGCAAACGGTTAATAGTGATTTTAATGTTGCCGATAGACCCTTTTATTATTCAGAAATTGAAGTTGATCCGAACGATCCCGATACTATCTATAATATTGCGACTTTACTGCGTCGTTCCATTGATGGTGGTAAAACATTTTCTGTGCTCGACAAAGTCAATTGTTGTGCAACAGGCAATACCGTTCACATTGATAATCACAGCTTGTGGATTAATCCTAAAAACTCTAAACACATTGTTTTAGGGAATGATGGCGGTGTTCAAATCACACAAGATGCTGGCGATAGCTGGCGTTTTGTGCAAAATTTACCTATCTCACAGTTTTATCATGTGCGTGTTGATAACGCTCATCCTTATCATATATATGGTGGTTTACAAGATAATGGTTCATGGCGTGGTCCAGGGGAAATATGGCAAACGGCTGGCATTCGAAACCTACATTGGCAAGAAATAGGGTTTGGTGACGGTTTTGATGCCATGCCTTTTCCTAATGATGTGACAAAAGGCTATAGCCAATCGCAAGGTGGTGCGTTAAGTCGTTATGACTTAACGACCGGTGAAGAACGCTTAATTATGCCGAATCCGCCAAAAGGTGAAGAATTACGTTTCAATTGGAACGCAGGTTTAGCGCAAGACCCATTTGATGAAAATACCATTTATTACGGTAGCCAATTTGTTCATAAATCAACAGATAAAGGTGATACTTGGCAAATTATTTCTGACGATTTGTCGACGAATAAAAAACAATGGCAACGTTACAAAGATTCAGGCGGTATTACCCCTGATGTCACCGCAGCAGAAAATTATACAGCGATAATTACCATTGCCCCCAGCCCACTAAAGCAAGGCGTTATTTGGGTGGGAACCGATGATGGTCGCATCCATGTTACTCAAGATGGCGGAAAATCATGGACAAGTGTCGAAAATAAAGTAAGAAAAGGACCTAAAAACGCATTTGTTCCTCATATTACGCCTTCTGAGCATGATGCAGGAAGTGCTTACATCGTTTTAGATAATCATCGTAAAGGTGATATGAAACCTTATGTGTATAAAGCGGAAAAATACGGTAAAAAATTCAAAAGTTTAGTTGATAAAAATTTACGTGGTTATGCCTTGTCAATTCAGCAAGACCATGTTGACGAAAACTTATTGTTTCTGGGAACAGAATTAGGCTTGTATGTTTCAACAACACATGGCGAGCAATGGTTTAAGTGGGATCAAGGTGTTCCGACGGTTTCGGTTATGGACATGGCCATTCAGCGTCGAGAAAATGATTTAATATTAGGAACACATGGTCGATCTATTTTTATTATTGATGATTATAGTGCTTTACGAGGTTTATCAGAAAAATCATTTAACGCTGATTTAGCGCTACTAAGTGTTACTGATGGACAACAATATAGAGCAAGTCGTGCTCCTTCAACTCGTTTTTGGGGAGACGCTGCTTTTGTTGGTGAAAATGAAGATTACGGTGTTGTTTTAACAGTCATGGCAAGTGGCGACTTTTTAACACACCCTGATGCCGAAAAACACAAAACGCAACAAATTGCAAAACGTCATAATCGTGCAAAAAGTAAGGCAGCTTCGAATCAACAAAAAGACGAGCAGGAGAAAAGCGTAAACAAAGCGCGCGTTGAAGTGAGAAATGCCAAAGGTCAGTTAGTTCGTACCTTTACCCACGAATTAAAACAAGGCGTAAACCGTATTGTTTGGGGATTAGAAAGCGATGGTGCTAAACGTTTGCCAGGTAATGAGCCGAAAGAAGATAAAGACATTTTACCTGCCGGTTATGAAGTCGTGCCGGGCGAATATCAGATAACGGTTCGTTTAAATGAGCATAAAGTTATGGCTAATGCCAAAGTCATAGCCGATCCTCGCTACAAGGTTAGCCAAGCAGAGCTGGAAGAAAACTTTGCTATGCTCAGTGAAGTTACTCAATTATGGAATGTGTTGTCAGATGCCGCAACGGCGCTAAGTGACAGTAAAAAAGATGTCGAATTAATTCAAAATGTTGCTCAACATACCTTAGATAAAATTGACGGTGACAAAAAAGGGCATGTTGCAAGTAAATTAGTTGACTCCGCCAAGGCTTTATTAACACAAATTAAATCACTGGATGAGTTATTGCGCTCGCAACCTAAAACGAAAGGAATTGTAGATGATAGTTTTAGAGTTCAAAACCATATTGGCATGGCAGACTGGTATATCAGTACCGCTTATGGCAAACCATCCGCCACTGCTCAAGCTTATTTAGCTATTGCTAAAACAAAACTGTCTGAAGGGGTAGAAAAAGTAAATAACTTTTTAGCAAAAGACATGGCTGAATTTAAGCTGTCTTTTGCTGATTCAGGCTTAACGTTATTAAATCAAATACAGCCTATCGATTTAAGTAAATAATGATATCGACACTTGATTTAAGTAAAATACAAAGTTAAGTGTGATAAGCCATTACCAAATAATTAAAGAGCTGTTTACCAGCTCTTTTTATTTTTTAAATTACAAGCATGAGAGTTATCGGCGGTAGCCTTCCATGAAAGAGGAAACATGAACAGTATTTTACTTGAGAATAAATCTATCATACCAAGCAAAGTGGTATGTGTGGGACGCAATTATGTTGAACACATTACTGAACTGGGCAATGAGGTACCTGATGAAATGGTTGTTTTTTTAAAGCCTAATTCAGCGATTTCAACCACTTTAAAAGCCTTTCATCAAGAATGCTTACATTATGAAGCAGAAATTTGTTTTCTCTATCAACAAGGTCGATTTTCGGCGGTTGGCGTGGGGTTAGATCTAACAAAAAGAGCTTTGCAGAGCCAGCTAAAAGCTAGCAAACTACCCTGGGAACGAGCTAAAGCCTTTGATGGTTCGGTGGTTTTTAGTGAATTTATTGCCATCGACACAATAGCACCAACTTTGCGCGTACAACTTAAAATCAATAACCATATAATTCAACAAGGTGGTGTTGAACTTATGATGATTAAACCGAATGAAATTTTATCTGAAATTCAGACGTTTATGACTTTACAGGATGGCGATATAGTGATGACAGGCACGCCTAAAGGCGTTGGTGTTGTTAATCAAGGTGATACGTTTGAAGGTAAAATACTTGTTGAAGATAACATACTCGTTTCGAAAAAGTGGTTGGCTCAATAAAGATCGATTACACCAAGTAAAATGATTAATATTATCGTCAAACTCAGTTAGACTATCGACTTTTCTATCAAACGTTGTTGATGTTTATGAAATTTAGTCCTTTGGTACAAGAGCTTATCCATTCCTTTAAATGTTTACCTGGCGTTGGTGCAAAGTCTGCACAACGAATGGCGTTTCATTTATTGGAAAGAAATCGTATTGGTGGTAAAAAACTTGCGGAGTCTTTAGCTTTAGCTATGGATAACATTGGCCATTGTCAACAATGTAGAACGTTTACCGAAGCTGACTTTTGCGATATTTGTTTAAGCCCCAAAAGAAAAATCAGCGAACAACTTTGTATAGTGGAAACGCCGGCTGATGTTATTGCGATAGAACAAACAGGCGAATTTCAAGGGTTATATTTTATTTTAATGGGGCACTTATCTCCGTTAGATGGGATAGGCCCCGATGATTTAGGGCTTGATATTTTGGAATCTCAGCTTGCGAAAAACCAATTTAAAGAAGTTATTCTAGCGACAAATCCAACGGTAGAAGGTGAGGCTACTGCACATTATATTGCTGAATTGACCAAAAAATACCAAGTGAATATATCACGTATAGCCCACGGTGTACCTGTAGGTGGTGAGCTAGAATATGTTGATGGAAATACACTTTCACATGCGCTGTCTGGACGGAAAAATTATCATTTTTAAGTGATTATCTTTAACTTGCATATGTTGGCTAGCAAGGTAAGTTATTTGCCCGTTAATTTCACTACGTTGACCTTTGATAATGTGAATTTACTTCAGTGTTAAGCTTTGTCTTTACGGCAAATTATTCTATGATTTAAAGATGAGATTGTACATAAATGTTGTGTATGCGTTTAAAATACTGTTTTTTACTAATCTTTTTATTAACTACATCGAGCCAAGCGTGTGAAATGTTGATGGGGTACCGAACCTCAGAGCGTTTACCTTTTATTGCCGAAGCGCCGAATCATCAAGGACTTTACTATGCTTTATATAGCAAAGCATTAGCAAATATTGGCTGTCAACTTAAAGTCATTCGAGCGCCTAAAAAACGTATTTTACATATGCTTAAAACAGGTGAAGTCGATTTTTATCCAGGGTTAGGGTTTTCCGATGAAAGGGAAACGTATCTGCATTTTATTGACAGCGGCTTGAAAAGCCGATCTGCTGTGATTTCACATCTTGATACTAAGTCTGTGCAATCGTTAGCTGAAATGAAAGGAAAAACCTTACTCATTGCACATGGCGCTAAACCGATTGATGGTGAAAAATATGGCGTATTTATGCGCTCAGGTTACGATTTATCGATTGCACAAGTTGTAGAATTAATTAGTAAAAAACAAGTAGATTTTTATTTTTATAACGAAGATGCTATTCATTACTATTTAGCACTTCACCCTTATGAAAATATTAAAGTGTATCCTTTGAACGAAAGTTATGAGGCTCTTCATTTAGGTTTTTCAAGAAAATCTAGCTTTGCTGATGAACGTTATAATGATGATTTTGATGCTAAGCGAGTAAAATCACTCGACAATCGCGAATATATATTAAGCAAACAAAGTAAAGTGTATCAGTTTCAACAAGCTTTAAAACAGTTATCAAGCCAAGGTGTGACGTCTCAGTTAAATAGTCAATTTTTCTTACTGAATTAACACAATAATGAGCATCACAAACTTGAGTAAAACAAAATAAGTATAAAAGGTATCCTTTGCAAAAAACAACGAAAATCAATAAGCAGATAAAAAACCAAACTGTTCAACAACTGTTTTGGCGTTATGCTGTCTTAACTTTAATGCTTTTTGTTCAATCTAGTTTTGGACATGAAGAAACTCACGAAAATCAAGTTGATGATTATACTATATCTGTTGTGACAGAAACTTGGTTTCCATTTAATTATTTTGATAAAAATCAAGAGATTGTTGGTACCTCTACCGATTTAGTCAAAGCGATTTTAGATCATGCTAATATCGACTATGAAATTAACCTTTATCCTTGGCAACGGGCTTTTTCTTATGCCAGAACCCATAAAAATACGTTAATTTACTCTATTTTTCGCACGCCATTACGAGAAGATTTATTACATTGGATATGTCCAATTGCTAAAAGACCGGTTCATTCTGTATATAAACTAGCCAAACGAAAAGATATAAAAATAGACGCGGCTAATGATCTGGCAAATTACACTATTAATTTAACCAGAGGCACTTTTCCTCATGAATTTTTTATAAGTAAAGGAATGAAAGAAGGGGTAAACCTTCAGCTAACCGCAACTAATGACTCGAATATATTGATGCTTCTTAAAAATAGAGTGGACTTGATTGTTGAAGCAGAAATGGCTATTTTTCAATTAATAAAAGAACTTGGTTTACCTGAAGACACAGTTGAAAAAGTCTATACTTTTGATGAAATGAACCAAGCGCCCATCTGTATGGCGTTAAGTAAAGAAACCCCTGCCTATATCGTCGAGAAAATTAGACAGTCACATAAAGCTTTGTATCCACATTAATTTTAAGAAACTAGCTAAATACCTATAATTTTTCCTTGAAATAACTTTCCTAAACCCCACATGTTAACTATCAACGCGTTTAATAACTTATTCGCGCTAACCAATCGTTTAAAATAGTTAATGTAGGAAGTTTTACATATGTCAGACACAGACCAAAAAGAAGTGCATGGTTTTCAAACTGAAGTGAAGCAATTGCTTCAATTGATGATCCACTCATTATATTCAAATAAAGAGATTTTCTTAAGAGAATTAGTGTCAAATGCTGCCGATGCTGCTGATAAACTTCGTTTTAAAGCGCTATCTCAAGCAGATTTATATGAAGGAGATGGTGATTTACGTGTTCGTGTCAGTTGCGATAAAGAAAATAATACCATTACCATTTCAGATAACGGTATTGGGATGACCCAAGAGCAAATCATTGAGCACTTAGGGACGATAGCTAAATCTGGTACTGCTGAGTTTTTCTCACAACTTTCTGGCGACCAAGCGTCTGATTCTCAATTGATTGGTCAATTTGGTGTTGGTTTTTACTCGGCATTTATTGTTGCTGATCATGTCACCGTTCGTTCTCGTGCTGCTGGCGTGGCTGCAAGTGAAGGTGTTGAGTGGACAAGTGCTGGTGAAGGTGAATTTACTACCGCTAAAATAGAAAAAGCAAACCGTGGTACCGACATTATTCTTCACTTGAAAGAAGAAGAGTCAGAGTTTGCTGATGATTGGCGTTTAAAGTCTATTGTGACTAAATACTCAGATCACATTTCAGTAAAAGTTGAAATGTTAACGCCGGAAGTTCCTGCGGTTGAAGCGGTAGAAGAAGTTAAAGATGAAGAAGGTAATGTAACTACACCTGCCGTTGAAGCGCGAGATGCGATCCCTGCTACTTGGGAAGCGGTTAACAAAGCAACTGCATTATGGACACGTGAAAAATCAGAAGTATCTGATGATGAATACAAAGAATTCTACAAGCATGTTTCTCATGACTTTGGTGACCCACTTTTATGGGAGCACAATAAAGTAGAAGGGAAAACTGAATATACATCTTTGCTTTATATTCCAAGTAAAGCGCCATTTGATATGCATAACCGTGAAAAACAGCACGGCTTAAAGTTATTCGTTCAACGTGTATTTATTATGGACGACGCTGAACAGTTTATGCCAACTTACTTACGTTTTGTTAAAGGGTTATTAGACTCAAATGATTTACCATTAAACGTTTCTCGTGAAATTTTACAAGATAATAAAATTACTCAAGCTATCCGTAAAGGCTGTACAAAGCGCGTACTTAAAATGCTTGAGAGATTAGGCAATAAAGATAAAGAGCAATATCAAATCTTTTGGAATGAATTCGGTCAAGTCCTAAAAGAAGGTCCAGCTGAAGATCACGCAAACAAAGAACAAGTTGCTAAGCTTTTACGTTTTGCTTCAACAGAGACAGATACAGCCGTTCAAAATGTTTCAATTCCTGAATATATTGAGCGTATGAAAGAAGGCCAAGACAAGATTTATTATGTGGTTGCAGACAGCTTTGAAGCGGCTAAAAACAGTCCGCATCTAGAAGTTTTCCGTAAGAAAGGCATTGAAGTGTTATTAATGTCTGATCGCATTGATGAATGGTTAGTTAGCCACTTAACAGAAGTAGACGGTAAGCAATTACAATCAGTGACTCGTGGTGGCTTAGATCTTGGTGACATGGAAGATGAAGCTGCAAAAGAAGCACAAGAAAAACTTGAACAAGAGTTTGATTCCGTTGTTTCGCGCATTAAAACATCATTAGAAGGTAAAGTGAAAGACGTTAAATTGTCGCAACGTTTAACCGACTCGCCTGCTTGTATTGTTGCTGATGAGCATGATATGAGTAGTCAAATGATTAAATTAATGCAATCGGTAGGTCAGGAAGTTCCGGAAACCTTGCCGATTTTTGAAATTAATGCTGAACACGAATTGGTTAAGCACGTTGCTGATGAAACTGACGATGACAAATTCAAGCAATGGACTGAAGTATTATTTGAGCAGGCAATGTTAGCAGAAAGAGGTAGTTTAAAAGATCCCGCTAGCTTTGTTTCTCGCTTAAATAAATTAATGTTAAGTTTAACGAAATAATCAAGCGTAAAACTATTCATTTTTTAGTTAAAGGATTAAAAGTAAAAATCAAACAAATGTTTGATTAGACTTTAGTAGATAAAAGGGGCTTTTTTGCCCCTTTTTTGTTGTATACCATGAAATGCTACTTGTTAGACAACAAGTGAATATGTATAGTGTGGCAACTTTTAAAAAGAATAAAGCATACTGATTTGGCTGTTAAATTATTAGGTAAAACTACCTGAGTATTTTCTTCTTAACGTTAGTTTTACAGCCAAATAAGTATATTAAACATATAGGGTAACATTCTATGCGAATAATTTTGTTAGGTGCTCCAGGCGCTGGTAAAGGTACTCAAGCACAATTTTTAATGGCTAAATTTGGCATTCCACAAATTTCAACTGGCGACATGCTTCGTGCGGCCATTAAAGCAGGTACAGAACTTGGTCAAAAGGCGAAAGCCGTGATGGATTCAGGTCAATTAGTTTCTGACGAATTAATAATCGGTCTTGTAAAAGAACGTATTGCAGAAGATGACTGTAAAGCAGGATTTTTATTAGACGGCTTTCCTCGTACTATCCCACAAGCGGATGCCATGAAAGAAAATGGTGTTGCTGTCGATAGTGTTATTGAATTTGACGTACCGGATGAAGTTATCGTTGAGCGTATGGCAGGTCGTCGAGTTCATGCAGGCTCTGGTCGTGTATATCATGTGGTTTATAATCCGCCGAAAGAAGAAGGTAAGGATGATGAAACGGGTGAAGAATTATCTATCCGTCCAGATGATGAAGAAGCAACCGTTCGTAAACGTTTAGGTATTTATCACGAACAAACAAAACCTTTAGTAGATTATTATCAAGCTGAAGCTTCATCAGGTGCTTGCTCATATTTGACTATTGATGGCACTCAGCCTGTTGATGAAGTAAGTGCTTTATTAGCGAAAAAATTAGGCTAACAACAATATATCCCACGCGATAGTTGCGGTAAAACTATGCCTATCAATTTGAAAAAAGCTTGCTTTGGCAAGCTTTTTTTATCGATGAAATTTGACGATTGAACTTATAAGATGCTGATCATAGCAAAGTTAACGATTGTCAAAATTTTGAACTGCAGGATGAGAATGTTTCTCTATCTTAACCCAATAAAATAAAGTATGAATAACTAGGGTTAACGGGGGAGTTTACTCATAATTTCTCCTGATTTGGTCATTTAAAATTCCCTCATAAATATGTTACCAGTATGTTAATTTGCTTAATAGCATTGTAGTGACTATTCTTTTTTTAATAAAAATCATTTATTAGATACGCAAGTAACTTAAGCAAATGAATAAACTTTATTATAAAAATAACAGATCTTGGCTGGTTCTATTTTTATTGTTATCGCTTGATAGCAACTTTGTGATGGCAAATGCGACCTCGCCTGAAAAAATACTTTCGTTATTAAAATCTCAACAATCAGCTCAAGCATTTCAGCTAGCCACCGAGGCTGCGAGTGAACATGAAGGTGATCCTCAATTTGATTTAGCCTTCGCATTGGCGGCTCGAGCGGTGGGGGAGTTTAATCAAGCCGTTTACGCGTTTGAGCGGGTGTTGTTTGTAAAACCCAACTCAATTGATGCTAGATTAGGCTTGGCAATTAGTTATTACGATCTGAAAAACTTTCAAGGTGCAAAAACAGAGTTTTCTCTACTCTCTAAACAGCAACTCACTGCAAAATTATTAACCATTGTGAATCAATATCTTGCGGCAATAGAAAAACGCACAGGTGAATCAAATGGCCATTGGCGTCATTGGTTAAGAGCAGGATTTGGTACAGACAGTAATGCAAATAATGGTAGTTCAGATGAATTTATTACATTGCCATTGCTAGGCCAAATACGTTTATTTGAGAATAGTAGAGAAATAAGCAGTTCATTTTATAATATTCAAGGACAAACATTGTATGTAAAACCGATAGATCAACTAGCTAAATGGTATGCATCTGCCTCAATATTACATGTTGAATTTTCCGAGCAATCAGCCTTTTCTAAAAGCTTTGCAAGTTTGTTTGCTGGCTATCAAACTCGAATAAAAAATTATGAGATAAATGCGAGTCTTTTTTATCGACCACTATGGTTAGATAGCGAAGACTTTCTGAATTATTATGGCGGAAAAATTGGTGTTAACCAGATAATATGGCAAGACAGTCGATTAGGCGTCGATTACTCACACGCTTTTGAAGATTATAATCAAGAAACCCTTCTTAACAAACAGCAATCGTTAATTGAAGCTTGGCTAGAACAACCATTTTATAATGGCACTCATCGTTTTACCGCTCGATTTGGAAAAGAAAATGCCAAGCAATCAGTCAATGACTTTTCAAGTAGAGATTTTTGGGGGGTAGGGTACAGTCTGAAGCAAACGCTAACACCATTATGGCATTATAAAGCTTCTATTGATTATTTAACGGGAGAATATAATGCCCCAGACAAAGTGTTTAATATTGTCCGCGATGATAGCTTTTTTCGCGCCGAATTAGAGTTGGGGTATCAATATAATACCCAATGGCGTTTGTTCTCTAAACTTAGTTATTTAAACAATAATAGTAATCTTTCGTTATATGAATTTAGCCGCTATAAATTTTGGATAGGTGGGCAATATGACTTTTAGTGTTGGAGTTAACTATGAATAAGCTACTCGTTGTATTTACTACTTATGTATTCTTTTTACCTGTTTTACAGGCAAGCGAAAATGCGGGTAAAACTATTATGGCCAAAGGATCGGTGAATGCTGAAATGAATCAAAATATCCGTGAATTATCCAGACGATCGCCGATTTTTACTGAAGATTTAGTTAAAACAGCGATAAATAGTGCGACGCAACTTAGAATGATTGACGGTGGTTTATTATCTATTCAACAACAAAGTCAATTAGCGATTAACCAATATGAATTTAATCAAGAAACTCATCATGGCAATGTTTCTATGTCATTGATTAAAGGAGGTTTACGAACAATCACAGGATCTTTAAACAAGGCTTCTGGTAATTACACCATGCAGACACCTGTGGCGAGTATTGGGGTTCGAGGAACACATTATGAAGCTGAGTTGCTTGACGGTGATTTATATTTAGCTACCTGGGAAGGCATCATTGATATCGATGTGCTTGCGGGCACCGAAAATCAACAATTTTCCTTGGGTCCAGAATTGCCTCATAAATTTGCTATTGTCCGAGTAGACGGCAGTGTTGAGTTTTTATTAACCGTCCCTGCTGTATTTTCAGAAGGTCATAGTCATGATTTAGCCGAAAATACAGTAATGACCGTAAGGACAGATGATATTTTACCTACATCGGATAGTTTGTTCATTGGGGATGAGATTTATTATGCATCCGCATTAGAAAATAAAGGCGCACAAACTTTTTTTGGCAATGAACTTCAAGTTTCAACTTTAGGATTAGAGCCTGAAATAAGTCGCAGTGGTGAAATACTCTTCTCTGAGTTAGAACAATCCTCTGTTGTTAGCAGTAGTGGCGAAATTAGTGATCTTGCGATTTCAATGAATATTAATTTTGATACGGCTCGAGTGTCAAATGGTCAAATTTCATTCAATGATAATGGTGGTGAATGGTTTGCAGCGATGGACGGTATTATAGAACAAGGTGAATTAGATTTAAGTATCAACTTTGCATCTCATAATAATGCATTAGCGAGTGGTGAAATTAATGGTTATTTAATTAATCAAGGGCACGGGGTCTTAGGGAGCTTTACTTTGGCGGAGTTACTTAACCCTGAGGTTAATGCCGGTGGCAGTTTTCTTTTAAATAGTCATGAGTAAGCTGGTGAAAGAGGATTTTATTATGTTTCGTATAGCAACTATTTTACTGCTCGCTTTGATGTTAAATGCGTGTGGCGGTGCTAGTGACAACGACTCAAACAACCAGCAAGTAGGAACATTACGAGAAAAGGCGAGTAATATCATCAATAAAGGGAGTTTTACAAACCCATTACCTGGTGAAGTTGTTCAAGGCAATTTATTAATCACTTATTCGGTAACTTCCACAGAAACTATTACAGAGGTTCAATTACGCTTTGGCAACAACACATCGGGTTTTGCACTGTGCCAAGGCGAGAGTGATTGTCAAACGAAACTAAGCGATACTGTTAGTGGTATTAACCCTCGAAACTATGGTGCAAATACAGGTTTACAGGAAGTCAGTTTATGGATATTTAATGCCAATGGGCAAAGTACGAAAGTCGCAACTATCGAGATCAATTGGCAACCTAAAATTATTTCAGGGCTTGATATTAGTCGCAGCTCTGACGGTAGTACTATACGGGTCGATTGGACAAAAAATGAAAACTTGAATCGATATAATGTTTATCTTGCTGCAACCAGCGGCGTTAATCTAAGTAACTTTAATGATTTAGCCGAAGGGCAAGCACGGTTAGCAGTTGTTCAAGGCCCGATTGAGTTTAGTAACTTATCAGAAGATGTTACTTATTATGTTTTAGTGACAGGCATTGACGGCTCGGGGGAAAGTGCTTTTAGTGAAGAACAACAGGTGGTTCCAAATAATACGCCGGTTGAGCCTCCGGTTGATCCTCCTGTAGAACCTCCAGTCGCTGTTGTTGATAGATATGATGCAATAGAAAATACCACACTTCTGATTGAAGCGAATCAAGGATTATTATTAAATGATTATGATCCTCTGGATCAAACAATTACTGTCGATGTTAATCTTGTGCAAGCACCTCAAAACGGCCAAGTTACCCTACAAACTTCAGGCGCATTTGAATATTCACCGAATGCTAACTTTTTAGGACGTGATAATTTTACTTATCAAATAGCAAACAATACGGGAGGTAGTGCACAAGCAAACGTTTCAATAGACGTTGCGGCATTGAAAGCTCCTATATCTGGTCACTCAATAACAATTAATAGTCAATTAAGATATTCGGGATTAGGGGAAGAATTACCACAAGGCAGTAGTATTGGAACAGGACGTTATTCTTTGGGAAATTGTGTACAGTATATCGATACTATATGTACTGTTATCGGTGACTATGTAGAGAATAATACTGGTGGAACACAAGGCCAGTATGCATTTACCATGACATATGGTGGGGTCGGAGTATCACCTGTTTTAGCGCACTCTATTTCCGCTGGTAGTAATATTTTATCATTTACTGATGTTGGTGACGCTATTTTCCAATTAAGTCTATTTCCTGAAAGTGGAGGAGTCATTGTTGGTCAATTTCCTGAGCCTGTTTTTAGCGAATCCATCAATTTTGGCGCAACCATTAATAATGATGAAACTTGTCAAAATTTGCCACCTGGACAAGCATGCACGATTGGCCAAACAGGATTAAATGCAGGAAGCGAATTAGTGGCGTCACTTAACCAACTGACATTTGATATTCCTAATTCATCGTTAGGCACAGGTGCGAATCAATTACCTTTAGCGTTTGATGATCAATACCAATTAACGATAAATACACCTTTAACTATTGCTCAACCGGGTGTGCTACTGAATGACCTAGATGATGATGTAGCTGTCGTGGGGGATCAGCTTAAGGTTTATAGTCAATTTAATCCTACAATGGGCGCATTAGTCGGCTTGGGATATGACGAATATCGTCAGTTAACGTATTTATATCCGTCACAAGGGGCAGGTATTTATGTTTATGATCGAAGTGGCACGCAATTACGCGCATTAACTATTCCCGGAGAGCCCGCAGATGATTTTGATCTTGAGGTGGCTGCTGAAAGTTTAATGATAGCCAATACTCTTATCCCTCAAGGGGCTATTTTAGTTATCAATGGTGAAACTGATGTTGCTGAAATATACGCCTTAGATCCGGTCAGTGGTGTTGAGTTAGCTCAACTAACAACAGCCTTTGGCAACAGTCATGTGGTTGGTGGTACCTACAATACTAAAACGAACAGTTTATTTTTGTTACAAGATAGGGTACCAGCGTCTGGTAGTAATACCATTGCTGAAATTAATGCTCAAACAGGTGTTGTGATAAATACTTTTGAATTGAGTAATACGGAGCATTCGTTCAGTGTTCATTTTGGTGATATTTCATCTGATCCCCTTACCGGAAATTTATATGTGATCAGCAGCATCGAAAATGTTATTGCTGAATATAGTACGACAGGCGATTTTCTCCGTAATATTAATTTGCCACAAGGAGTGGCACAAGTGAGCGGTATTGAATTAAGTCATAACGGTAGCCAAGTTTGGCTTAGTGCAAATACGGGTGAAGTTTTTGAATTAACATTCGATAATAATGGCGAATTACCTAAATTTATTGCAGAGATAAAACAACAGCCCAGTCATGGCTCTGTCGTACTAAAAAGTGATGGCAGTTTTACTTACACACCTGAAAATAATTTTACCGGCCAAGATAGCTTTGTATATTTATGTCATGATCAAAATGGCGGGGTAAGCTCTGCAACTGTGGTATTAAATGTCAATTGAAACAAGCTAGAAGGTGCCGCAGATAAAACTTTATTCAACGTTAACTAAACATCATTTCTTAGCTGTAGCAGCGCTTATTTTTTGCTTAACGGTTAGTTTGCAGTTTTTTAGCCCTGCTATTATTGCTCAGGTTGTTAATCGACTTGATGGTCTGGTTTATGATTTAAAAATTAAATTACTGGCCCCACAAACTACAAATTTAACCAATATTCAAATTGTTGATATTGACGAAGAAAGTATTGCACACTTTGGTCGTATGCCTTGGTCACGCGAAAAATTTGCTAAATTAACCCAAACTCTTACTGAGCAAGGCGCCGTTGTTATTGTTTACGATATTCTATTTTCTGAATCACAAGATAGCCCTGTAAAAGATATTACTCGTGTTTTACCGCAACTAAGTCAGAATGAGCAAATGCTTCTCAATGATTATTTTGATTATGATGGCGCTTTTGCTTTATCAATGGCAAACAATGACATAGTACTTGCCAATTTATTTCATTATCACAACAAAATTAAAGTAGGTGGCTTTGTAAAAAAAAGCCGGGTAATGAATGATGCTTCACAAAACAGGTTTGCTGATCAGAGTATTTCGCAAAAGAGTATTGATGCCGATAATATGGCTAAAAGAAGTCATTTAGTTAAAAGCACTAGTTCATCAGAGAATAGCAACACGCTACAAGAAAACTTTGTGACATTCACTGGTTATACAAATCCTATCACCCGTTTTTCAAAAGTAGCTGCAGGTCAGGGCTTTATGAATGCCATAACTGATTTTGATGGTGTTGTAAGGCGTACTCCCTTAGTTATTGAATATGAGCAACATTTATTTCCTTCTCTAGCGTTAGAAGCCTTTCGCGTTTATAGCTTAGTTGATCAGATAAACATCGAATGGGAGCAATCAAACAATGCCTACTTTGAAGGGGTAACCATAGGAAATGTCACTATACCTACTGATGACTCTGCACAGATATTGATCCCTTATCGTGGTCAAAAAAATCACTATACCTACACTTCTGCTGCCGATTTAATTCAAGGAAAAATAACGGATAACCGTTTTGAACAAGCGGTAGTTTTTGTTGGTACTTCAGCCATTGGCTTAGCTGATTTACAAACTACGCCCGTGAGTGTGAATTATCCAGGAGTGGAAATTCATGCAACAGTATTCGATGCACTAATGTCCCCAAACAACATACCGTATCGGCCTGATTGGTGGAAAGGGGCAATATTTATTCAATTAATGATCATTAGTTTACTGTGTTTGCTGGTATTTCCTCATAAAGATGCCTTGTTCAGCGTTGTTTTCACCGTGCTGATTATAATTAGTGTTATTACGGTAAATTTATCCCTTTGGCGAATTTACAGGATAGATTTACCAATCGTAGTTTTACTATTACAAACCTTGATATTTGCAACTTATTTCATTGGTTATGGCTTTTTTAGCGAATCAAATCGACGAAAAGTGATTAAATCTATGTTTGCTCAATATGTTCCTGGTGCGCATATTGATAAATTGTTGTCCGACTCAACGGCCATTAATCTTGAAGGAGAAAGGAAAACATTATCGGTGATGTTTTGCGATATTAGAAACTTTACTTCGATCTCTGAATCTATGCCAGCGAATGAACTTAAGGATTGGCTAAATAGTGTTTTCTCTCCGCTAACCAATGAAATATTGCGAAAAGACGGCACTATTGATAAATATGTTGGCGATATGATCATGGCATTTTGGGGAGCCCCTATCACTGATGAACTCCATAGCCAGAAAAGCATTCATGCTGGACTTGAAATGTTATCGAACTTAACCAAGTTAAATGAGGAGTTTATTCAACAAGGCAAACCAAGTGTGAGTATTGGAATTGGTATCAATACCGGAGAGATGAATGTCGGTGATATGGGCTCTGACTTTAGAAGAAGTTACACGGTTATTGGAGATGCGGTTAATTTAGCTTCTCGTTTAGAGGGGTTAACAAAATTCTATGGAGTTGAGTTATTGGTTAGTGAATTTACTCAGCAACAAGCCCCAGACTTTAATTATTTACTGGTTGATAAAGTAAAGGTCGTTGGTAAAAGTACACCGATATTCATTTATACGGTGCTCAAGGATGAACAACAGGTAACATCAGACGATTTTAAATATTTTTCTTTAGCGCAAAAATATTATTTTAATCAACAGTTTGAACTATCTGAACAGGCATTTAATCAGATTAACCCTGACTTTAATTTTTCCCCACTTGTCAGTATTTATTTAAAAAGAATCGAAGCGTATAAATGTGAACCACCGAATGAACATTGGGATGGTAGTTATCAACATATAAAGAAATAACTTCACATCTGCTCAAGTTAATAGTTAATACCTCATTCTAAACTAGCGCATTTTTCTGTCATTCTCGGCAATTATTTATTTTTCTTCACGTTAAATTCGTTATTATCTATAAAGGATCTATTGCTTTTCAATGGACATCATTTGTAGGACTTAGTTTAAAATGACTTTATCTATAACAGGGTTATACCTTTCATTATTGGGCTTACTTTATATCGTGCTAGCGGTTCGGATTATAAAACTTCGCTTTCGATTTCAAACCGGCATTGGTGACGGTGGCCATGAGCCTTTGGCACAAGCGATTAGAGTGCACGGCAATTTTGCCGAATATACGCCGATCGTTTGTTTATTACTGGCATGTGCTGAAATTAATGGTAGTGGGCAAATGTTACTACATGTTATCGGCGGTGCATTTTTCATTGGAAGAGTGTTACATAGCATTGGCATAACGCATTCAATTGGGCCAAGTAAATTTCGTACTCTAGGGATGTTGTCGAGTTTTATTTCAATTATTGTTTTAGCTATTGAAAATATTCGACTGTTTATGTTTGTGTAGCTACATTAATGGAAAATAAAAGACAGCTTACTTTTCAGCTAAGCTGTCTTTGTCATGGATATATGTGCAATACCGTCTTCTAAATACATTTCTGAGCACTTATTAAATCCGTGGCGATTATAAAATTGCTCTAGGTGTTCTTGGGCAGATATTTTGACGCCTTGTTTCGGAAAAAACTCAGCGCATACATCTAATGACTTTTCGATCAATTGATGTGCAATGCCATTTCCTCTAGCTTGTTCGGCAATAATGACACGTCCTATTGCAGGATGCGTTTGATAACTAACACCTTTAGCTAAAACTCTGGAATAGGCGATCATTTCACCTTGATCGCTATATAAAAAAATATGACGAGTTTCTGGATGTCGATCGAGATTGTCTAAATCAGGGTAAAAACAAGTTTGTTCTACAACAAAAACGTCAATACGTAATTTTAATGCATCGTATAATTCATCTAAAGTGAGCTGTTTAAAGGTTTTGACTTGCCAATGGTG
This sequence comes from Thalassotalea castellviae, assembly GCF_031846185.1. Taxonomy (NCBI): domain Bacteria; kingdom Pseudomonadati; phylum Pseudomonadota; class Gammaproteobacteria; order Alteromonadales; family Colwelliaceae; genus Thalassotalea; species Thalassotalea castellviae. The sequence continues at coordinate 558,716 of NZ_JAVRIF010000001.1, read as the reverse complement.
AGAGGTAGACATAATGAAACATGATCAAATAATAAAAAATTATTTCATCATGTTTTCTTCATTTTGTATAGATAAAAGCAAATGATTTATTACTAAGAAGCGGGTTGTAATACTTTAAGAGCACCTTGAAAGTGCTTTTTATTTATATAACCCAAAATTTCTTGTTTGTATTCAGTAATATTTAACTGTGGAAATTCATTATGAAAAGTAGATTCAATCGCTTTAGGATCGAGAAATAAAATATAACCGAGTGGTAAATATTTAGGGTTAAAGTCTTGTTGATATACGATAGTTCTGATTTCAGAAGCACTATAAAAGTCGCGCTTGCCAAACCTTTTTTCTAAATAAGGAAGTAATTTTGTACCGTATTTTTTTAGGGACCAATATTTAAACATTGCTATTCCTTAGCGGTTAGTTAGTTCCATAAATTCTAGGGCGCATATATTACAATTATGTTAATAAAAGTTCAATAATTTTTGATGAAAATGTGACAAATTGAAGCAAGGCATGAAGCCGAGAATAAAAGGTTGAAAAGGAGCATGAATTTTTATGTCGGGTTTATCAATGCACTATTTATTGAGAATATGGATTGTATTTTTATCAACAAAAAATCCCGCTTGTTGGTATGCGCGGCTAATGTGCTTTTCTTTTCTAAGTGCTTGTAAACCAATATTAATAGCCTTAATTGCCTCAGCGCCCAGCGGGTGTTTTTTGCTGATCACATAATGTCTACTATCCTTTAATTCAATCCCGATATTTTTAACCGGCACTAAATGAATTTTATTCATGGTAAAAGATTGATCTTTTGTGGAATGAAACGCCATAAGCATAAAATCAATCCAACCTAAATTTACCATTCTTGCTTGGCTAAGCCATTCATCTTCATGGATCAAATCTTTTAATGGGAGTGCTTGTAAGGTTTTCCAGTCTGTAGCCCATCGGGGAGTAGAAACCGCTGTAAATTGAGCTAAATCTTCGAGTGACTTTATCTCGAGCACTGCTTTGTTATTGGGGTTGGTATAGATCCCGGCAATATATTCACCTTTGTTTATTAGTGGCAGTGAAATATGGACATCGTTGACCAATTTTTTTGCATCTGATAACCAATAAGAGTCAAAGCTTATTAGTAACTTTCCTTCTTCTAGTAACTTGGTATTTCTAAAGTTTAATTTTCCTGGAATGTATTCAAAAGTATGTTTAAAGCCGCCTATTTTCAGGGCTTGTTGCGCAATGATCATATCTACCACATCACGACGGATTGTTTTACCTGAAAAATTTTTAATTGATAAAATATCTCTGCCATCGACAAACTGCTCATAATCATAAAAAACATCATCACGAATAAAAATAGTCACTTTTTCTGCATGACTTTGAAAAGAAAAAACTAAACTTTGCAGCACAAAGCAGGGAATGAAAAAACAGAATTTTGAGGTAAGTTTTATTAACATAAAATAACTTAAAGTCGATTTGAGTAAAAAGAATGTATTAAATGTTTGTTAAATCCCAAGCGGTAACTAGCAGTATAGCCTTGCAAAAAAATAAAGGCATCTTCTTTTATCTCGAAGATGCCTTTGTTGGGATATTTTGCCAAGCTCAAATGATAGGTTATTTTTGATGTCTTTTTTGTAAGACTTCCATAACTTCTGACATGTCGATATTTTGATCTTGCAGTAAAACCAGTGTGTGATAGAACAAGTCAGCGCATTCACCTAATAGATCTTCTTTGGTTTCAGCCACAGCTGCAAGCGCAACTTCAACACCTTCTTCACCGACTTTTTGTGCCATTTTTGTTGTACCGCGAGAAAATAAATGTGCGGTATAGCTGTCTTCTGGCGCATCGTTTTTACGGCTTTTTATGACTTCTTCAAGTTGACTTAAAAAGTTTTGTTGGCTAAGTGACTGTTCTGGAAAACAAGACTCTGTGCCTAAATGACAACTTGGCCCAATTGGTTCACAAGCAATGAGTAAACTGTCTTTATCGCAATCGGTTAATACTTGCTTTACGTTGAGAAAATGCCCAGACGTTTCACCTTTCACCCATAGCGCTTGTTTTGAGCGACTATAAAATGTGGCTTTTTCTGTGATTAACGTTTGTGATAATGAGGCTTGGTTCATATAACCTTGCATTAAGATTGCGCCGGTTTTGTGATGTTGAATTATGGCTGGGATCAGGTCGGCCATTTTTTCCCATGCTAATGTTTGAAGGTTCTCTTGGGTTACTAACATAGTCTAATTTCTACCTGATTTTGATTTAAAGTTTCTTTTAAAGTATCCATAGGAATAATACCTTTATGGAAGACACTTGCCGCTAGGGCTCCATCGACGTCAGCTTGTTTAAAAACATCAATAAAATGTTGGATTTCACCCGCACCACCTGAAGCGATTAAAGGCACGTTACAAACTTTACGAGCTTTCGTTAATTGCTCAAGGTCGTATCCTTGTCGAACGCCATCTTGATTCATACAATTTAACACAATTTCACCGGCACCACGTTGTTGAACTTCTTTGATCCAATCAAAGGTGGTCCACTTGGTTTGCTGTGTTTTATGTTCATCACCAGTAAATTGATAAACTTGATAAACGTTCGTTGCTTTATCATAAAAGCTATCGATACCGACCACTATACATTGTTGTCCAAAAACATCTGCTAATCGAGATATCAAGGAAGGATCGCGAAGAGCAGGTGAGTTGATCGATATTTTATCCGCGCCCATCATCAATATTTCTTTAGCATCTTGCTCGGTTTTAATCCCCCCGGCAACACAAAAAGGAATATCAATCACTTCTGCAATTCTACTGACCCAACTTTTATCAACAACACGTTCGTCTGAGCTGGCGGTAATATCATAGAAAACCAATTCATCAGCACCAGCTTCAGCATATTTTTGTGCAAGTGGCACTATATCGCCAATAATTTCATGGTTACGAAATTGCACACCTTTCACTACTTTTCCGTCTCTCACATCAAGACAGGGGATTATGCGTTTGGCCAACATGCGATTGCCTCCTCAAGGGTAAATTTACCTTCAAGTAAAGAGCGACCTAAAATTACGCCGCTAACTCCTGTAGGGATCAAAGCTTTAATATCGTCTAAACTGCCTATACCACCAGAAGCTTGCCATTGTATGTCAGGATATTTTTTACAAACTTCATGATATAACTCGACATTTGTGCCTGTTAATGTCCCGTCTTTACTGATATCAGTACAAAGCACATGTTTGATTCCTGCGTCTTGGTATTGCGCTAATAAGTCCTCTAAATTAACACCACTGTCTTCTATCCAGCCATGAGTCGGTAAGGTTTTATTTCCTTGTTCATCAATTTTTATATCAAGTGCTAAAACGATTTTTTCACTGCCATACGTTTTAAGCCATTCACTGACTAAGTCAGGTTGCTTTATGGCTAAGCTACCGATAACGACTCGATCTGCCCCTAAATCTAGTAGTTGTTTGACGTCGTCTTCACAACGAACACCACCGCCTACTTGAATGGTCATACTTGGATGTTTTACCACGGTTTTCAGGGTTTCAAGTTGACGTTTAGTACTATCTTTCGCACCATCTAAATCAACAAAGTGCATAACAGTAGCGCCAGATTTTGCATAAGCTTGTTGACGTTCTTGTACGGTATATTGGTAATTGGTTTTCTGTGCGTAATCACCTTGAAATAAACGAACAACTTCGCCGTTTATTAGATCAATTGCAGGGATCATCATAATGTTATATCTCTAAAAAATTTTTAATTATTTTACTGCCTAATTCACTTGATCGTTCAGGATGAAATTGGCAGCCAATAAAATTGTCTTTGGCAATAGCCGCGGAAAACTCTGAGCCATACTGACAACTTGCTACGGTATATTCACTTACTGGTGCGGCAAAACTATGAACAAAGTAAAAATAATCACCGACATTAATACCAGCAAAGACAGGGTGATCACTGACTGACGTTAACGTATTCCAACCCATATGAGGTAAACGTAATGATTGGGCATTAAGTGGCGTTACCTCTGTGGGAATTAACTTTAAGCACTCTACGGTTTCGCCATTACTATTTTCTGCCGATGAATTGGTCATCAATTGCATGCCTAAGCAAAAGCCTAAAACAGGTTGCGTTAATTGCTGTAACGTTTCAACTAAGCGTTTTTTAATGATATTGTCCATGGCGTGTTTTGCACTACCTACGCCGGGAAATATCACTTTATCTGCTTGTTTTATCAGTGTTGTATCGTCAGTGATCGTCGCTTGATAACCTAAACGTGCTACGGCAAATTTCACCGAGGATAGGTTGGCACAACCGGTATCAACAATAACGATCTTATGTTGTGTTATTGCAGTCTTCGCCATTAAAGCGTTCCTTTTGAGCTAGGTAAAACGTCGCCACTTACCGTGATTGCTTGACGCAAAGCGCGACCAAATACTTTAAACAAACTTTCAACTTGGTGATGACAATTACCTTCAGAGGTTGATAAATGTAGCGTTATTGCCATAGAGTCAGCCAATGAACGGAAAAAATGCGACACCATTTGCGTTGACATTTGACCGACGTTTTTATCGGTAAAATTTGCATCAAACTCAAGCCATGGACGACCTGACAAATCAATTGAGCATTCTGCTCGGCATTCATCCATAGGTAAAACAAAACCAAAACGACCAATACCACGTTTATCGCCTAATGCCTCTTTTAACGCTTGGCCAAGCGCGAGAGCGGTGTCTTCTACACTGTGGTGTTCGTCGATATGATAATCACCATCAACACTGATCTCCATTGAAAAACCACCGTGTGTCGCAATTTGTTCAAGCATATGGTCAAAAAATCCCAAACCAGTTTTGATATTCACTTGACCCACTTTATCTAAATTTACCGCAACATTGATGTCGGTTTCTTTTGTGGTTCTGACAATATTAGCGGTACGTGATTGAGTTAATAATTGTTCGGCAATGTCAGTCCAATTAAGCGAGTCGCGATTATATTTGATGCCTTGAATGCCCATATTGGCAGCCAATTGCATGTCGGTTTCTCGGTCGCCAATAACAAATGAATTGGCAAAATTCACTTTTCCTTGTTGTAAATAATCACTGACCAAACCTAATTTAGGTTTGCGGCAGCTACAGTTATCTTCATCAAAGTGAGGGCAAAGTAGTACTTCGTCAAATTGCACGCCTTGTGAAGTAAATATATCCATCATTTTGTTGTGAGGTAAATCAAAATCGGCTTGTGGATAGCTGTCTGTTCCTAAACCATCTTGGTTAGAAACCATCACTAAACGGAAGCCTTTTTTTTGTAATGATAACAAAACCGGTACTACGTTAGGTTCAAACACAAGTTTTTCTAGGCTATCGACTTGTTTATCTGTGATGGGCTCTTCAATTAAGGTACCGTCACGATCAATAAATAATATATTTTGGTTTTTAGCGTTCAGTGCCATGATTATTTCTCTTCTTTCAATTTGTTATTTATCGCCGTGGCGATAGTTTGCTTTAAAATGGATAACTCACGTTCACTGCCGATACTAATTCGTAAACAGTCGGCCAGTTGTAATTGCTTAGATTGATCGCGAATTAAAATACCTTGTTGCTCAAGGCAGCTAAAAATAAACGCTTTTGTTTCAGTATTGACTGTTTTAAATAACACAAAATTTGCATCGCTGGGATATACTTTATGACACCAAGCTTGCTCTTTTAACCAGGTTGATAATTGCTCACGTAAAAGGTTGGTTTCTTGCACTCGATTACTGACTTGTTTTAGCCCTTGTGAAGTTAGCGCCGAACTGGCAATTTCAGCAACAGGTGCAGCAATAGGGTAAGGAGCAATGACTTTACGTAACATCTCAATAATATCGGCATTTGCTAAAGTAAAACCACAACGTAAGCCTGCTAATGCAAAAGCTTTTGAAAGGGTTCTTAACACCACTAATTGTGGGTACTGTTCAAGCCATTTGATAGCTGTGTTTTCAGGACTAAATTCAATATAAGCCTCATCAACAACTACGATGGCGCTGTCACCAAACATATCAAGCGCAGATTTAATTAAGCTTTCGGTTAGCAAATTTCCGGTTGGATTACCTGGTGAGCACAAAAAAACGACTTTGACTTTGCCTACTTGGGCTTTTAATGCGGTTAAATCAAGTTGCGATGTTTCAGCAATAAGAGGCACTTTAATAATATCAGCGCCATGATTTTCAGCACTAATAGCATACATTCCATAGGTGGGAGGGCAGATTAATATACTGTCCTGATAAGCTTTACAAAATGTTCTAATTAATAACTCAATACCTTCATCTGCGCCGCGAGTCGCTAAAATATTTTTGTTGTTTAGCCCTGTGTAGTCGCTGTAAGCGTTTATTAAATTGTCTGGTTGAAAATCAGGATAACGGTTAATACAGTCACTACTTACTTGATAACTTCCAGTCCCCGACGCTTCATTTGCATTCAGCCAGATTTTAGACGAGAACTCACTGCCACCGGCATACAAGCGACGTGCTGATTGATACGGCACCATATCAACAAGTTCTTCCCTGGCAAGTTTTTTCGCAATAGTCATCTTAAACTCCTTGCTCTTCAAGTCGAATAGTCACGGCACGTTTGTGACCATCTAAACCTTCTGCATCGGTAAGTTCAGTGATGCACTCGGCTAAATTAGATAAACCGGTTTTTGTGATTTCTTGCACAGTATATCGTCGAGAGAAATCGGCTAATGATAAACTTGAGATAACTTTTGAATAACCATAGGTAGGTAATACGTGGTTTGTGCCACTAGCATAATCGCCGGCAGACTCAGGGGTATAAGCGCCGACAAAAATGGAACCTGCATTTCTCAGTTTCCTGAGTAAAGCTTGAGCATTTTCAGTTTGAATAATTAAATGCTCTGGGCCATAAAGATTAGATACTTCAACCGCTTCAGCTAAATCGGCAGTTAAAATTAAGCGACTTTGTGTTAATGCCTGTTCGGCTATCGAGCGACGAGATAAAATAGCCACTTGCGCGAGTAATTGACTTTGTACGGCTTCGATAAGCGTTGGACTGTCAGATAATAATATTACTTGGCTATCAGGGCCGTGCTCCGCTTGTGACAATAAGTCTGCAGCAACAAAGGCAGCATTTGCTTTTTCATCAGCAATCACTAACACTTCAGAAGGGCCTGCTGGCATATCGATAGCAAAACCGTTTACTTGTTGGGAAAGTTGTTTTTTTGCTTCGGTAACGTATTTATTTCCTGGGCCAAAAATTTTATTAACCGCCTGAATAGTCTCAGTGCCAAACGCTAACGCAGCACAACCTTGCGCGCCACCAACGCTATATATTTCATCGATTTCACATAAATCTGCAGCTACGAGTACTTCGTTAGCTAAGTTTCCTTGCTGATCGGGTGGGCAAACTAAAACCGTACGAGGGCATTGGGCAAGTTGTGCTGGAACACCTAACATCAATACCGTTGACGGTAATGGTGCGCTGCCTGCTGGTATATATAAACCAACACTTTCAATGGCCTCTGTTTTTAAGGTACAACGTACACCGGGCGTGGTTTCTACTGTGATATCTTCAGCGATTTGCGCTTGGTGAAATCGTCTAATTTGTTGATAAGCCGTTTTTATTGCTTGGTATCTTTTTGTCGATAATGCTTTTTTGGCGGCATCAATTTGTGCTTGGCTAACCGATAATTTAGTGAGTTTTACCCCATCAAATTTTTCAGTTAATTCAAAAAGTGCTTTATCTCCATTGTTTCGTACATTCGATAATATATTTTCAACTTGTTGCGACAGTAATCGACTTTCGCTTATGGCAGGGCGAGCAAGGGCGGTTTGCTGTTCTTGCTTTGATAAGGCCTGCCAGTTGATCATTTCGTTTTTCATTATTTCCAGTTCCTAACTACTATCAATAGTGTGACTATTAGCCCATCATTTTTTCTATTGGCATAACTAAAATTGAGTTACAGCCAAGGGAGTTAAGTTTTTCCATGGTTTCCCAGAAAAATGTTTCCGTTGCCACAACGTGCACTGCAACTAAATCATCACGACCAGCAAGCGGTAAAATAGTTGGCGTTTCTTTGCCTGGCATTAAAGCACTCACTTCGGCAATTTTATCTTTTGGCGCGTGTAGCATAATGTATTTACTTTCTTTTGCTTTCATAACCCCTTGAATACGAGGCAATAAAGTATCGAGAATATTTTGTTTCTCAGGTGAAAGCGATGTAGCTGTTTGGATCAATGACGCTTTTGATTTAAAGATTTCTTCTACTTCAACTAAACCATTCGCTTCAAGAGTTGCGCCGGTAGAAACTAAGTCACAAATGCCGTCAGCTAGGCCAACCCGAGGCGCGACTTCTACCGAGCCTTTTAATAAACAAAAATCAATATTAATGCCATTGGCTTTGGCAAAACGGTTTAATAATTGTGGGTAGGTGGTGGCAAAGCGCAAACCATCTAAACTTTGTATACCTTGATAATTAAAACCTTCTGGCATCGCAATTGATAAGCGACAACCGCCAAAATTTAAACCAGAAGTGCGAATATATTGGTGTTTTTGCCCCATTAATTCTCGTTCTAACGCGGTTTCTTCTAACGTATTATCACCGACAATACCTAAGTCACAGACTCCGTCCATCACTAAACCAGGGATATCTGAACTACGTACTCGCATGATATCTATGGGTAAATTGGTGACATGAGCAAGTAAACGACGATCTGATACGTTAAGTTTTAAACCACATTTTTTCAATAAGGCTTGGGTATCATCGCTTAAGCGCCCTGACTTTTGCATCGCGATACGTAATCTTGGTTCAGTTGTCATGTTACTACTTCCTTTATTAATGCTAATTTGGTGAAAACCTGTTTTTAATCTTTCAAATCTATATGTGTATATACAATTTTCAAAGCCATAAAATGCGAAAACCCCCGAGAGAGTTTGACTCTTTCGGGGGTTTAGAAACTGATATTTTTACTAACTAATCCACTGAAAGGTCAATAGCCCCTCAGCGAATAAACCTGAGCAGCTAATCCGTATGATGGTGGTGATGATGGATGCTGTTTAGGTTCATAATATTTAACGCTCGTTTGTTGTCTTTGTATTGTATCGTTGACTGACGAATTAAGCTTGCTTCGTCTTGTCATTACTTTTAATTGCTTTTTACATTACTGGTAATTTTAATTTAGGGCAAGTGTTAAATGTGATTGTTTTATGAATTTATCGTCTAAGTGTAAGTTATTTATTATACTTGCCGATACAGAGTCAAAGTAGAAAGGTTATTTGAGACAATCACTGACTAATTGGTAAGGTGAATTTAGTGGATATTTTTACAACCGTGCTGGCAAAAGTAAGACCAAACCCGATAAAGCCGGAAAAGCTTAGGGTAAAAGCGTTAGATAAAGATGCGGAAACTCAGAAGTTAAAAGAAGATCATGATCATTTAGAAAATCATGACTTGTATTTTATTCAAGGAAAAAAACAACACAACTCAAAACAAGATAATCGGCAAGCAAAGCAAAGTACCAAAGAATCTACAACTCATGTGCATTCTGACAATGCTGACATTAATGATGAAAATATTATTCCATCTGAATCGGTCATCACAGATAAGCAGGAAATTTTACATCCAAACAAACCTCATGACGACGATGAAGAAGATATCAAACACTTAGATATTTTTATTTGATCTGAACACTTAATCATCAATAATCATTTTACTTTATCTCATCACTTAACTTTTACGTTAACAACTTTTATTTTAATAATTTAACCTTATACGAAAGACTTAGTATTTTATATTGATGTTACGTTTAATTACTGATATTAATAGCTTAATAATTAAACGATAATGGTGATTAGTTACTGTGGTGAACTATCAAACAAATGAAACAATGGATAATTTTTTCAATCAACTGAAAAAATATATTTTGAATATCTATGTTTCAACAAACTTTTTTTCGTCCAACACCTTTATCGCTAACCTGCTTAAATTCGTTGTTCTTATGCTGGTAGCATCTTTAATTGCTTTCAAGTATCAACAACATCACGTTGAACAATCGCTTACTGAACAGCTCGTTTTATCACCTAAAATTGATGATATTTATTTTTTAGATTTTCGTTTATTTAATGAAAGTTTAAGACCAAAAGAAAAATATAGAATTGCCAAGGTCTTTGATATCACCGGTGATATTATTACATTACGTTACGGTGATTTATTATTTCCAAGTAAGCATAAAGCTGCAGATAGTATTCGCTTTGGTCAATTAAGATACAATGAATATTTTCAGCCCGAACGCTTTAACTTTTCACATCAAGAAATTCAAGCATTAAGAAACGCTGGCGCTATTTATCTAGTCAAACGACCTTGGCAAAACAAAGTTTTTGGTAACTTCATCAGTCCCGCAACGCCTCCTGAAAACTCAAGTTCCTTTATTTTGGGTAAAAAAGAATATTTGTCTGGTGTCGCTTATTTTGAAGATCCGTATGACGAACAAGGTTTACATAAAGCATTCCAATATTTTACCCAGTCGGCAACATTAGGATTCCCAAAAGGGCAAATTCGTTTAGCACAAATGTATCTTGAAGGGCTTGCAACAGATAAGAATTTAGACCTTGCTTTATATTGGTTGCAACAAGCGGCATTGCAAAGTAACAAAAGAGCAATTATTAAATATGGTATTGTTTGTCAACAAGTTGAAAGTTGTAACTTGGTTGATTTTTATCAATTTTTAATTGAAAGCGGGGTGAATTTAAAAGTTAGAGAAATGCCCGTTAAACTTTCCTCTTCATGAGATTTAAATGTATGGAGTCAGAGGTTATTCGATGCAACTTTTGTTGGAATCAGTATAATGACGACAAATATTTTATCGAATGAGTTAACCTCACGATATGTCTCTTGTAGCACACGCTTTTTCTCAATCTGGCTTATTGGCTAAAATTCTTAAGGGCTATTCACCTCGTCAAGCTCAAATAGATATGGCGGTGGAAGTTGATTTAGCGATTGAAAATAAAGCAAGTTTAATTGTGGAAGCAGGCACGGGCACAGGGAAAACATTCGCTTATTTGATCCCGTCATTACTGTCTGAAAAAAAAATAATTGTCTCTACGGGAACCAAGAACCTTCAAGAACAACTTTTTCATAAAGATATTCCCCTCATACGAAAAGCCATGGCAACTAACGCGCAAATTGCTTTATTAAAAGGGCGGGCTAACTATTTATGTATTTATCGACTGGAACTTTATGTCAAAGAGCGCGGTCAACTTGATGCTGCAATGCTGGCTGATTTTGTTAATGTTCGAAAGTGGGCCAATTCAACCACCAGCGGCGATATTGGCGAATTGGTGAATGTGGCTGAAGATTCTGGGATTTTTCCATATGTGACAAGTACTGTCGATAATTGTTTAGCGAAAGATTGTCCGCATTTTGATGATTGTTATTTAATTAATGCTCGAAAAAAAGCAATAGATGCCGATGTGGTTGTGGTAAATCACCATTTGTTTTTTGCTGATATGGCCTTAAAAGATACTGGGTTTGGTGAATTAATTCCTAAAGCTGACGTTGTTATTTTTGATGAAGCACACCAAATTCCTGATATTGCAAGTGAGTATTTTGGCGAAGCGTTTTCTACCCGTCAGATCTTAGATTTATGCTCTGATGTTATTCAGCAGTTTCATACGGAATTAACCGATGTGAAACAATTAGGAAAAGCGGCGGAAAAATGCCAAAAAACAGCCCAAGAATTTAGGTTGTTATTTAATCATGATCCCGAGCGTGGTAATTGGCGTGAAAAAATTAATCTGCCTCGATTTAATCAGGCTTTTAAGAATTTAAAAACCGATCTAGATTTTTTATATCAGGTCATTAAATTGTGTTTATCTCGAAATGAAGCGATTGATAATTGCTTTGAACGTGCAGTGAATATACTGTCAAAATACGAGATAATGGCTAATGTTGAGCAAAACGGTATGAGTTTTTGGTATGAAACTACTCGTCGTCATGTTGTGTTACATTTAACGCCATTAAGTGTCGCGGAAAAATTCAGTGATTATATTAAAGATTCAAATGCTGGTTGGGTATTTACCTCGGCAACACTTGCTGTTAATGGCGGATTTGAACATTTCTCAGACCAATTAGGGTTAACACAAGCGACTACATTACTCGTAGATAGTCCTTTTGATTATATCAATCAATCCCAGCTGATCGTGCCACGTTATTTACCTGCTGCCAATCACCCTCAACGCGCTCAAGCACTTGCTAATATTGCTATGCCGTTAATTGAAGCAAGTCAGGGAGCTTGTTTCTTTTTGTTCACAAGTTATCGAATGTTAAACCAAGTCGCGGAAATATTATCAGAGCACATTCAAAACCCTTTACTTGTGCAAGGGCAAATGAGCAAACGCAAAATTCTTGATGAGTTTATCGCCAGGGATTCTGCGGTATTATTAGCAACAGCCAGTTTTTGGGAAGGTGTTGATGTCAGAGGGGACAAGCTCACCTGTGTTATTATTGATAAGTTACCTTTTGCGTCTCCAGACGATCCTATGTTACAAGCTCGAAGTGAAGATGTTCGTCGTCAAGGCGGTGATCCCTTTAGTGAAATTCAGTTGCCTCAAGCGGTCATTGCATTAAAACAAGGAGTTGGAAGGTTAATTCGTGATGTTACCGACCAAGGTGTCATGGTAATATGTGACGATAGATTAGTAACTCGTCCATACGGGCAAGTCTTTTTAAAAAGCTTACCAGATATGAGACGAAGCAGAAATATTGAAAAAGCGAGTCATTTTTTAGCGACCCTTACCTCAAATAATTTAACCATTGAAAAAGAATAGTATGTCAAAATATATTGCGATAGATGCTTCTACAGAAGCTTGTTCAGTTGCCATAAACCTTGAAAATCATTTGCACAGCGAATTTGAATTATGCCCGCAATCACATAGTGTAGTTTTGTTACCTATGGTTGATCGTTTATTAAAGCAAGCAAAAATAGAATTAGCTGAACTTGATGGTTTAGTTTTTGGTCGGGGCCCTGGAAGTTTTACTGGTGTTCGTATTGGTGTAGGTGTTGCGCAAGGTTTGGCATTTTCTGCAGAATTACCAGTTGTCGGTGTGTCAACGCTACAAACAATGGCACAACAAGCGTATGAAAAGTATCAACAAACTGAAGTAATTGCGGTAATTGACGCGAGAATGTCTGAAGTTTACGCCGGTTTTTATCAATTAAATGAGCACGGTGTTATGACTCCTGTTGTTGACGAAAAAGTCTTACCTCCTGCAGATCTAGCTGAATATCTAAACGCGCATACACAAAAATCTTATGGCGTGGGTTCAGGTTGGGATGCTTATCCAGCTGAGTTATCATCGTTAAAAACGAATCCAGACTCTCCAGAAATATTATTTCCCGATGCCAGCGCTATGCTAACTATTGCTAAACATGAGTTTCAAGCAGGGAATGGTGTTAGTGCGGAGTATGCACAACCTGTTTATGTTCGCGATACCGTGTCTTGGAAGAAATTACCGGGCAGAGAATAAAACCATTATTTTATGATTATATTTTGTTTTCTTTCGAAAATTTGATAAATTTAAGTTATGCAAATTAATAGTGCTAGTTCATTTACCCCACAATCCGCATTGAATATAGGCGGAGAACAACAATCTCGCGTTAATGAACAGCGTGATCGTTTAGTGGTGCAACAAGAGCAAGAAAAAGCACGTCAACAGAACACACAAAATACTCAGCAAAATAATGACAATGAACGTTTGGATATTGATCCAGCGGCTATTGAACTCGTTGAACAAAGTCAACAGCTAAATGCCAATGTTGACAATAATGTTCAAAGTCGAAGTCAAGCGCCTGAGTCACAAAAAGCGGGCTATGATCAACCATCCCAACAAAATTTAACGGCAGTATCTGCATATCAGTCGATTGGTGGAATTGCACAGAGAGACAGCATTCAAGAAACGTTTGGTGTTGACTTATATGCTTAATGCACTGCGTTAATTCTACATTACTTCATGTCTGAAAAGTTACCATCAACTTCTTTTTTTAATCAATATCGCTTTTGGATTATTTTCCTTTCAGCGGCACTCTTGCTTGAAGTTCCTATTGTTTCTTTACCGTTAAAGTGGTTTGAAAGTTATTTTCATGAAGTAAGTCATGGTATTGCAGCATTAGTGACGGGTGGTAGTATTATCAACATACAATTGTTTCCAAATGGTGCTGGTTTATGTACTACGCAAGGTGGAAATCGGTTGTTAATTAGCTTTTTTGGTTATGCCGGTGCTGTGTTTTGGGGCGTAGCTATTTATTATTTTGCCGCCATGCATCAACGTATTGCGCAAATATTTAGTGCGGTAATACTGATACTATTGCTATCAACCATTATTTTTTGGATTAGAGATTTACTTAGTTTTGCTATTATGGCGGTTTTATTGGTGGTAATAGTGTTAAAGTTTAAGCTCGAAAATTTACAATATTTTCAAATACTATTGCAATTGATTGGCACAAGCGTTTTATTAAATAGTCTGAAAAGTCCGTGGTATTTGATTGATGGCCGTTCAATAGGTGATGGCGCTTCATTAGCTCAATTAACGGGAATACCCGAATTTGTTTGGGTTTGTATCTGGTTTACTCTCGGTGGTATTGGGGTGCTAAAATTAACGCAATTAAAACCTCGTTAAAAATAGTGTTCAGTAAAGTATTTAATCGTTTTGTTATTTAGTTCTTTTATTATTTATATTTTTTATTAATTAATACTAGACGCATTAAAATCAAAGGAATTTATTATGTTAAAGAAGCTGTTAGTTTTATTGTCGCTTACTATTTTTGTTTCTGGGTGTGTCCATATTCCTGAGTCAGTGCGTGTGGAAGACAATGTTGCTTTAACGTCTTTTATCGATGTCAGGGATAATAATTCTGCTCATTTAGGCAATGATGCTCGTTGGGGTGGGGTTATCGCCAAAATTGAAAATAATGCTGAAAACACTATGCTTGAAGTGGTTCATTTTCAATTAAGTTCTTCAACTCGACCTTTACAAAAAGATCAAACACAAGGCCGCTTTAAAGTCTATTATCAAGGGTTTCTCGATCCGATTATTTATAAAGAAGGACGTAGCATTACCGCGATAGGTAAAGTTGCTAAAACTGAAGCCGGAAAAATTGGCGAACATGAATATGATTACCCTGTATTAAAGGCCAGCAAGATACATTTATGGAAAGAAATTAAGAAAATTGATGTGAAAATTACCCATCAACCTATGTGGTATACACCATCGCTTTGGTATAATCCTCGCCCACGCCATTATTCTCCTATCTTTTATCCCGTTAATAAAAATGTAAAAAAGGCAAGTTCAACGAAAAAAAGTAATTAATGACTAATCAATCGAAGCACAATCGATCCCCGTTCAATACAATCGAACATAATCAAGCTATCGAAGATATTCGATATTCAATGCCTGAAATTGAATTGCGCGGTTTAAAGAAAGGGCATAAGTGTCAACCTATTCTTTTATGTCTGCATGGCTGGTTAGATAACGCGGCTAGCTTTGTTCCGTTAATGACTGAGCTCAATGATTATCAAATCATTGCGATTGATTGGCCAGGGCATGGACACTCTGCCCATCGTAGTCAAGATGCCCATTATCATTTTATCGATTATGTTTATGACTTAGTGTTACTTTTTGAATTTAATCAATGGCAGTCGGTTGATATCGTTGCGCATTCTATGGGGGGCATGATAGCTTCCGCTTTTGCCGCGGCTTTTCCAGAAAAAGTAAAAAGCTTAACTTTAATTGATTCCATCGGTTTTATAAGTGCCAAGTCAGCAGAAACTACCCAACAATTACGTAAAGGTATGTTAAGTCGGTTAAAGCTGAAATCAAAAAGAAAACCACTTCATGGTGATCTTGAGTCAGCCATTACAGCACGTAGAAGTGTTTCTGATCTTAGTTATCAAGATGCAAAATTAATTGTTGAGCGAGGTTGTATCACGCTCGATAAAGGTATTACTTGGCGATCCGATAGTCGGCTAAGAAATACCTCGCCTTATCGATTAACTTTTTCTCAAGCAAAACAATTTATCCAAGATATTACCACGCCAGTACAACTTATATATGGTGATAAAGGAATTGAGCTAGTTGAACTAGGGTTGGAACATTTTGCCCCTTTATTTAAATGTTTTACAGCTCATAAATTAACCGGAGGTCACCATATTCATATGGAACAAGCTAAAAAAACAGCAGTCTTTATTGAGTCATTTATTGAAAATCAGGACGATCATTAGTTTTTTCTGACGAATGTTGAGAAAGCG
This sequence comes from Thalassotalea castellviae, assembly GCF_031846185.1. Taxonomy (NCBI): domain Bacteria; kingdom Pseudomonadati; phylum Pseudomonadota; class Gammaproteobacteria; order Alteromonadales; family Colwelliaceae; genus Thalassotalea; species Thalassotalea castellviae. Next base: position 542,448 of record NZ_JAVRIF010000001.1, on the reverse strand, counting down.
TGGAAAAATTATAGACATTAGACCAGTATTCAAGTAAAACTTCATGATTCAAACAAGCGTTTAAAAATAATAAAGCCTAGACTCATTAAACATTACTATAATAAATTGTTAAGTGATTAAACTATACTGACAAAAATTCACTAATAAAAGTCTAGTGTTGAAGTTGCTAATACGAAGAGGAGATAGCAAGTGCAAAGTGCCGCTCATAAAATTTGGTTGGAAAAAAGTTACCCACCAGGAGTTCCACATGAAATAGATCCTGATAAGTATGCTTCTTTAGTTGAGTTGTTTAATAAGTATGTAGGTATTTACGCAAACCGTCCTGCTTTTATTAATATGGGTGCTGAAATAACTTTCGCAGAATTAGAGCAACAAGCCAAAGCCTTTGCCGCGTATTTACAACAAGAAATGGGGTTAAAAAAAGGCGATAAATTTGCCATTATGGTGCCTAATTGCTTGCAATATCCGATCGCGTTATTTGGCGCTTTATTAGCTGGGCTCACGGTAGTAAACGTGAACCCGCTTTATACAGCAAGAGAGTTAGAGCACCAATTAAAAGATTCAGGCACGAAAGCCATATTAATTATTGAAAACTTTGCTAATACCTTAGAGCAAGTGATTGATAAAACCCCTGTTGAGCATGTTATTTTAACCTCACTGGGTGATCGTTTAGGTATGGTAAAAGGTGCTATCGTCAATTTTGCTGTTAAATACGTGAAAAAAATGGTGCCTAGTTTTAAGCTTGCTGACACCGTTCGTTTTAATCACGTTTTAAGTAAAGGCTTGGCATTACCCTATACACCTGTATTGCTTACTGGAGATGATTTAGCATTTCTACAATACACGGGCGGTACGACAGGCGTTTCAAAAGGCGCTATGTTAACGCATCGTAATATGGTATCAAACCTTCAACAAGCGAAAGCCGCTATTAAGCCTCAATTAGAAGAGGGAAAAGAGCTTGTCGTAACGGCGCTTCCGCTTTATCACATCTTTGCATTAACCGCGAATTGCTTAACGTTTATTACCTTAGGTGGGACAAATTTACTTATTACCAATCCGCGAGATATGCCTGGTTTTGTCAAAGAACTCTCAAAATATCAATTTACGGCACTAACCGGTGTTAACACTTTGTTTAATGGTTTATTAAATACGCCAGGTTTTGCTGATTTAGACTTTAGTTATTTAAAAGTATCATTAGGCGGCGGCATGGCCGTTCAACGTCCTGTGGCTGAAAAATGGGAAGAAGTTACCAACACACGATTATTGGAGGGTTACGGGTTAACAGAATGTGCGCCTTTAGTTACCTTATGTCCTTATAATCAAAAACACTATACGGGCACGATAGGTTTACCGGCATCTTCGACAGATATTCGCATTGTTAAAGATGATGGTAGTGAGGCTGCTATTGATGAACCGGGAGAAATGTGGGTTAAAGGTCCGCAAGTGATGACTGGTTATTATAATCGCCCTGAAGCGACTGATGAAATATTAAAAGATGGCTGGCTGGCAACAGGTGATATTGCCACTATGGATGAAAATGGCTTTTTTAAAATCGTCGATCGTAAAAAAGATATGATCATTGTTTCTGGGTTTAATGTCTTTCCAAATGAAATTGAAGAAATTATTGTTTCTCACACAGGCGTATTAGAAGCCGCGGCCATCGGTGTTCCTCATGAAGTTTGCGGTGAAGAAATAAAAGTATTTGTTGTTTTAAAAGATAAGTCATTAACAAAAGAAGATATTATCGCGCATTGTCGTATTAATTTAACGAATTACAAAGTGCCAAAACAAGTAGAATTTAGAGATGAATTACCGAAAAGTAATGTTGGTAAAATTTTAAGAAGAGAACTTCGTTAGCGAGCCAATTACTTTTTCTCTGTGATAATGGAATAATAAAAAACCGACTTAATGTCGGTTTTTTCTTTTAAGTGTAAAAAACAATGTCATTACTGAGCATTCAGTACTTTGCCCGTCACGGATTTACTATCGTCTGACATCAAATATACATACAGTGGCATTATTTGCTCAGCTGTTGATAGCTTTTCTTGATTTTCTGCAGGGTAAGCTCTGGCTCGCATAGGCGTTGCAGTTGCGCCTGGGTTAATCGCATTTACTCTCAGTGTCGATTCATCATATTCATCAGCGATCACTTGCATTAAACCTTCGGTCGCAAATTTTGACACGCTATATGGTCCCCAAAATGCTCGTCCTTTGCTGCCAACGCCTGATGATGTAAACACTAAAGACGCGTTGTCAGCAAGCAATAAGGTAGGAATCAAAGCTTGTGCCATTAAATGTTGAGCCGTGACATTTACTCGTATTACGTCATGCCATATTTGTTCATGTATCTGACTATAAGGCGTAAGTTCACCTAACATTGAAGCATTAAATAAAGCGCCATCAAGTTTACCAAATTGATTCGCGATGGTTGATGCCATATCAATGTAGTTTTGTTTGGTCGCACCTTTTAAATCTAAAGGGATAATGGCTGGCTCAGCATAACCATTCTCAACGATTTCATCATAAATGCTTTCAAGCTTTTCAACAGTCTTTCCTAATAAAATTACAGTCGCGCCTAAGGTTGCGTAAGTTAGTGCGGCTTGTCGGCCAATGCCGCTACCGGCACCAGTTACTAAGATCGTTTTATTTTGTAAGCAATTTTCGGAAGGTGTGTAATTAAACATATGAAAAATAAATAGTAAAAATAGTGGGGGTATTCTACTCTTTGAGATAAACACTGACGAGTAAAATGTTGATGATATTCCTTAAAAAAGCGAACAATTTAGCAATTATTTAAAAAACCGCTAGCACTAAGTGAATTCTTGGGTTAAGTTTAACTGGTCTAACTAGTTGATGCTTGCTCAATATCATCACCTATAATAAATAAAAATAAAGACTAGTATCTGGGGAGAAATAATGAATAAACTAGTTCTAAGTCTCGCAATTGCCTCAACCCTTGGGTTATCGGCTTGTGATGATGAATCGGTTCAAGATGTAAAAAATGAAATTGCAGAAAATGGTTCTTCTGTTGTAATTCCAGGTCGTGTTATTTTTGACCCATCGCTAGGAATTGATGGCTTATCTGTACCCAATGATTTGATTTTTCAAGGCACGAAAGATGGAACATTAGAAATTCCTGTGGAAGATCCTACCGATGGCTCAGATCCTTTCGTTGCTGCTAGTGCACTAGATGGTTGGGCAACAGCACAACCGTTTGTTTTAGGTATTGATTTCCCTGAAGGTTCATCATTAGATCCAAGTTCTGCATTGAATTCCTCTTCGATAAGAGTGTTTGAAGCCATTATGGGCGGAGACAGCAATGATGCTGATTGTGCTGCGGTTCCTCGTGGTTTAGCGTGTAAAATAGTCAAAGAACTCATGTTCTCAGAAGATTTCATTACTCAAGCATCAGGTAATGATGTTGCTTTTGTCCCTTTAAAACCTTTAAAAGGTTCTACTACATACTTGATTGCAATGACAAACAGTTTGCAAGATTTAGAAGGTAATCCAGTTGCCGGTTCTACTTACTATGAATTAATGCGTCAAGATGCAGCCACGCAACCTTTGGGTGATGATGCTCAACGTGGCTTACAAGCAGTGATTAATAGTTATGAAGATGCCGTTATCAGTGCAGGTGTTGAAGATGATTCAATTATTTACACTATGGCAATGACGACACAATCAACTACTGACGTCTTATTTAGCTTAAAAAGTTTGATGGCGAATAACTTACAACAAGGTATTTTTCCATCAATAGGCATGGCGGATACTGGATTATCGGTTGCTGATGTTTTAGCGGGACAAATTCCGGCGGAAGCAGTACCTTTATATTCAGCAGCTAATTATATGAAAGGTAGTATTACCTTACCTTACTATTTAGGTGTTCCAACTGCTGAAAACCCGTTAGCACCAACCAATACGTGGTGGACAGGTCTTTGTGATTCAGGTGCGATGCTAGCAGGATTAGCAGCTCAAAACCCTGCTGCAATACCTGCAAGTCCAATCAGTGAAACTGACGCTATGTGTATGGCTATTTCTGCAGCAAGCGGTTTAGCAGCTCCAGGCTTACGTGATTTAGGAATTGATACTGAACGTAACTTAACCAAATATAATCCAGTACCAAAACAAACAGCTTCAATGGCCATTGATGTCCAAATGACAACGCCTGATTTAGCTTGGGTAAATCCAGTACGAGCAAGTTTCGGTATGGACCCTATCGCTGAACCTGCTGATGGTTGGCCTGTTGTTATTATGCAACACGGTATCACTTCAACCAAAGAAGCGATGTTATTAGCTACGGGTATGTTATCAATTAATGGTTTTGCTACGGCGGCTATTGATTATCCTCTTCATGGTACTAGAGGGTTTGATTTAACAGGTAATGGTCAAGATGATATTAGTGCTTCGTCTGTTAGTGCATTACACTATGTGAATTTAGCAAGTTTACTGACCATGAGAGATAATACACGTCAAAGTGCTTTTGATATTTTGGGTTTACGCTTAGGTCTTAACTTCTTTGGTGGTGCTGATGCTTCAGGAAATCCAATTAACATTAATAGCTCGAAAGTGCATTTCTTAGGGCATTCGTTAGGGGCTATTTACGGTATTAATGCGTTAGCGTTAGCGAATACGCCATTGACACCTCAAGTAGATGCGTTAACGAAAATCACCAGTAATGTGTTAGCGATGCCTGGTTTAATGTTGGCAAACTTCGGTGTGTCGTCTCCAGCGTTTTCATCGTTAGTTAAATCTAATTTAACCTATGCATCATCTGCTGATTTTAAAGCGTTTGTAGATGCACAATTTCCTGCAGGTTATACACAAGATCAACTTTCAGCAGTATATGAAGGCTTTTATGCTAGTTTAGATGATAGCCAAAAAGCAGCTTTAGAAGCTGGCTTTGCACAATTTACGTTAATTGCACAAACAGTGACTGGTTCGGGTGATCCTATTAACTATGTAGGCGCTTTAGCGGCGACTCAAACGCCAACGTTATTGTTTGAAGTTGTCGGTAATGGTATGGATAATTTGCCGGATCAAGTCGTGACTAACACGGCTCCTTATACACCACTTGGTGGAACTGAGCCGGCAATTGCTTTACTTGGCTTACCGAGTGTTTCTGAAACTGCTATGGGATCAGGTGCCGTAAGATTTATCAATGGTCATCATGGTTCTATTTTAGACCCAAGACCTAATGATGCGTCACCTGATGCAGAATTAAGTGGTCGTGCTACTCAAGAGATGCAATCTCAAATGGCAGGCTTCTATGCGACAGACGGTCAAATGATCATGGTAACGGATACCGAAGTCGTTCATTAAGGTTATCTTATTTTTGATTATTTGATCATGTTTATAAAGCCCTCTAGCAAGAGGGCTTTTTTTATGATATTTCATCCCCATTTAATAGTTATAAAAGAAACAGGTAGTCCCTTTACCTGTTAAATAATTACCCGTACTTTGGAGAGTCACTTTGGAATTTTTATATGAATATGGTTTGTTTTTTGCTAAAACCATTACGTTTGTGTTGGCCTTCGCCGCCATTATTGCCTTGATCGCTTCATCTGCCATGAAACAAGGTTCCAAGAAAGGAGAGCTGGAAATCACCGATATTTCTGAGCAATTACACGATATTGAACATGAAATGAATCATCATTTGTTAAACAAAGAGCAATTAAAAGAAAAAGAAAAACAAGAGAAAAAACAAGCCAAGGAAAAAGAAAAGGCAGATAAAGCAGCCGCTAAAAAGCAGGCTGATGGTGACGATTTAGCCCATGAACCTAAACTTTTTGTCATTGATTTTAAAGGCAGTATTGATGCGAAGGAAGTCTCATCACTTCGCGAAGAAATCACGGCTATTTTATTAGTTGCGACCGATAAAGATGAGGTTTTAGTTCGTTTAGAAAGTGGCGGGGGAATGGCACATTGTTACGGGTTAGCCGCGTCTCAATTAGAACGAATACGCCAAGCAAAAATACCTTTAACCGTTTCTGTGGATAAAGTTGCCGCCAGTGGTGGTTATATGATGGCATGTGTGGCAGATAAAATTTTATCTGCACCTTTTGCTATTTTAGGATCGATTGGCGTAATAGCTCAAATACCTAATTTTAATAAAATTTTAAAGAAAAATGATGTTGAATTTGAACAATTAACTGCGGGTAAATATAAACGAACATTAACCATGTTTGGCGAAAATACCGATGAAGGCCGCGAGAAATTTGTTGAAGAAATTGAAGAAATGCATGATTTATTTAAAGCGCATGTCAGCGAAAACCGTCCTCAATTAGATATTGAAAAAGTGGCGACAGGCGAAACATGGTCGGGTAAAAAAGCCATTGATGTTGGCTTAGTTGATGTAGTGACCACCAGTGACGATTACTTATGCCAAGCAAGCAAAACCAGTAAAGTGATTGCTATTAAATATGCAACGAAGAAAGGCCTTGCTGAAAAGTTTTCTAAAGCAGCTTCTTTATCTGCTGAATCTTTCTTAGGAAAGTTATGGCAAAACAATCGAATTTTTCCTAGTTAAAAAGTTCGTTAATGAAAGCTTCTTTTTGGCATGCTTGCTGGGAAAAAAATAGTTTAGGGTTTCACCAAACGACGGTACACCCTTTTCTTTATCAGCACTTATTACCCTTGATATCCGCTAAAAATGTTGAGAGCAACACTGATAAAAATCAAGCGGTTTTAGTGCCTTTATGTGGTAAGTCAGATGATATGGTCTGGCTTGCTGAACATTTTGATGTCGTTGGGGCAGAGCTAAGTGATATTGCTTGTCGCGACTTTTTTCGAGAAAAAAATCTAGCAGTTACGCCTACTTATATTCAAGATAAACATTCGCAAGAAACCTTTAAACAATATTGCTTTGAAAATATTACTTTATGGCAAGGGGACTTTTTTAAGCTTTCCACAGAGTTATTACCAGACTTTGATTGGATATATGATCGCGCAGCGATTATTGCTTTACCGCAAACAATGCAACAGAGCTACTCAAGTCATTTAGCTGAGTTTATCAGTGAACATACGCAATTGTTTTTGATCTCACTAGAATTTCCACAGCAGGAGTTATCAGGCCCTCCTTTTGCTATTTTTGAGCATGACCTTAACCGTTTATTTCCTAATTTTAATGTGAAATGTATAGCGGAGCATGAATTGGCGGATAAAACCTTTGCTCAACGAACATTTAAGGTGAGTTATTTAAAAGAAAAATTATATTTAATTACCCGATAACTAATCTTGTTTAGCAGAAAATTAAAAAGGTGCATTAAGCACCTTTTTTAATTCGTTGAAATTGACTATTGCTTGCTAACTAATTGCATTAACTCTCTTTGTTAATATGATGAAAGTCGATCTCTTCAATCTTTTGACCAGCATTTTTATTTAAAAATACTGACTCATTAAATTGACCTTCTGATTTTGCAACCACGGTGGTTACCATACAATCACCGGTAACATTGACAGCGGTTCTTGTCATATCTAATAGACGATCAACACCAATGATAATCGCGATACCTTCAACCGGTAAACCCACTTGCTCAAGTACCATAGCCAACATGATTAATCCAACGCCAGGCACACCTGCCGTTCCTATTGAAGCTAATGTTGCCGTTAAAATCACCATCAAAAAGTCTGATAACGATAAATCAACATTAAATACTTGCGCTATAAAGACCGTGGCAACACCTTGCATAATTGCGGTACCGTCCATATTTATGGTGGCGCCTAAAGGCACGGTGAAAGATGCTATAGAATTATCGACACCAATTTTTTTAGTGGCGGTTTCCATGGTTACCGGAATAGTCGCGTTACTGCTTGAAGTTGAGAAAGCAAATAAAATAGCATCGCGCATTTTTTTGATAAAGATGCGAGGGTTAAGTCCCGTGAATAATTTTAATATTACTGAATATGTCACAGTGCCATGAATGACTAAAGCAAAAAATACCACGCCAAAGTACATACCAAGGTTTTTGATCGTACTAATATCAAGGTCCGTAAATAATTTCGCTAATAGACAGAAAACACCATAAGGGGCTAAATTCATTAAAATGGTTACTAAACGCATGATAACGACATTTAAGTCTTCGAATAATTTTGACACTCGCTCTCCAGCTTCTCCTGAAAGTGCGATAGCTATACCAAAAAGCAAAGCAAAGATAATAACCTGTAACATATTACCTTGGGCAAAAGCAGCAAAAGGGTTGCTTGGAAACATTTGAATAAATACTTGAGCGAGCGACGGGGCTTCTTTCGCTGCAAACGTGGTGTTAGCGGTCATATTCACCCCTTCACCAGGGCTTAATAACAATGCCAAACTCATTGCAAAACTAATTGCAATGGCAGTAGTAATCAAATATAAAGCAATAGCTTTCCCGCCAATCCTACCTAATTTTGACGTATCTTTTAAAGAGCAAGTTCCGCAAATTAGTGATACAAACACTAATGGCACCACTAGCATTTTTAAACTGGCGACAAATATTTGTCCACCTACGTTAAAAATACCTTCGACAAATAATGCTCGAATCGATATATCAAAAATATATAGTGGGATCACAAAATCAGAACTATTGGGCATGAGTTTTTGTAATAAAAACCCAAGTAAAATACCTGACACCATGCCTATTACAATGCGTGTCGTTAAACTTGAAGTATGTTTATTTGTCATATTTTTATAATTTTTTATTGAGTTAAAAAGTGTTTCAGCCTTAAGGTTATCAGCTATTTAGTGGATTAAAAACCTCATAAGAAAAGCTTTTTTTAATTAGTTAGTGACCTTTTTGTTTTTTTTCGGTTAATATTAAGGTGCTTACAACAAAAACATCATCAGGGAGATGCTTTTATGGCGCTATTTAGACGCTTAAGTTTCATTATGTTTTTCATTGGTCTCATCGGCTGTGGTGGCGGAGATGGTAGCCTTAGTTCAGGTGGTACCGTTGACAATGATACGGATACTACTGATGAAATAACACTTACGTTAGCGATTTCAAACACGACAGTCACAGGAGCTGAGCCAGTTAATGTCACGGCAACTGTTATGCAAGGCACAGAGCCTGTCGTAGGAAGAGCTGTAACTTTTGAAACTGATTTAGGGGCTTTTTCACCAGCCTCAGGATCGGCATTAACAGATGAAAGTGGTGTTGCAACAATTATATTAACTGCTGGAACAGTGCGTGGCGCAGGAGAAATTACCGCTTCGTTAAGTTCAGGTGAAACATCTAGTGTCCCACTGGGGTTTAATACCCAAGGTGATGATATTAATGTCGGTGGCGATATTAAAATAACAGTTTCACTGATTGATGAAGATGGAAATGAAACGAATACTATTACTGCATCAAAACCTGGTCGAGTTGTGGCAACACTTGAAGGTATTAATTCACCGTTAATTGTTAATTTTTCATCAACTGTAGGTGATATTCCTATCGCTTCAGCGATAACTGATGATAATAATGTAGCGGTTGTTGATATTTTTGCCGGTGATAATCTTGGTGCAGGTGAAGTCACAGCCACCATAACGAGTGGTGAAACAGGTAAATCAATTTTTGTTGTTGGTTCATCAACTGTTTCAATGGGCAGTGGTGAGCCTTTTGTTAAAGGCGTAGCAGAGATTAGCCTCGATCAAATATCAGCAGGTGGTACCAGCGTTATTACCGTGTCTATTATTGATGATCAGGGGAATTTATTTACTGAGCCTGTCGATGTTAATTTTTCTTCTAGTTGTTCCACACAATCTGTTGCTAAATTAAGTAGTCCAATTACTACCTCTAACGGCATTGCAACAAGTACTTATCTTGCACAAGGCTGTGTTGGAGATGACCCAATAAATGTCACCGCTAATGCTGGTGGGATAAATCTATCGGCTTCGGGTTCTATCAATGTTTTACCGGCTGACATTGGCAGTATTGAATTTGTTTCAGCTACGCCACAAAATATTGGAATATTAGGTGCCGGCATCGTATCAGGTTCAGAAAGTTCAACCGTGGTATTTAAAGTTAAAGATACTGATGGTAATCCGTATAATAATCGAGTAGTTAATTTTGCATTAAATACCGATGTTGGCGGAATTAAATTGAGTCAAAATGAAGCAACCAGTAATGCCGAAGGGATAGTACAAACGGTTGTTAATTCTGGCACAGTACCTACAACTATTCGTGTTATTGCTTCAACAGCGACCTTAGATGGGACAGTGGTGTTTACTCAATCGAGCCAATTAGTGGTTTCAACAGGTTTACCGGATCAAGATAGTTTTAGTATCGCTCGTGGGAACGCTAACCCAGAAGCTTGGACCGTAGATGGTGTTGAAGTACCTGTTACTGTTCGAATGGCTGATGCTTTCAATAATCCAGTTCCTGATGGAACAGCGGTGAACTTTACCACAGAAGGCGGTTCTATTGGTTCTTCTTGTACTACGCAAAATGGTGTTTGTTCGGTAATGTGGACAAGTCAAAACCCTAGACCAGCAGGGCAAACGCTAACCAATTCTTTTTGTACGGTTGCCGATAATAATAATCCGGCAATATTCTGTGCTCGAGAACCTTTGGCCAATGGTAAAAACTACCTAGGTCAAGAGTATGGTGGTCGTGTATCAATATTAGCAACGGCTATTGGTGAAGAATCATTTCCCGATAAAAATGGCAATGGTCGTTTTGATGAAAGTGAATTTACGTTATTCCAAGGTTTAAATGTTAGTGATATGCCTTATGACTTAAAAGAAGCTTATGTTGATCACAATGAAGACTTTGTATATAACCCGGTTGAAACCAGCGCTGAAATTGGTGGTGAATTAGAAGAATTTGTTGATTTTAATAATAACGGGGTTTTTGATCTTCAAGATAACGTTTATAACGGTGTTTTGTGTGGTTTAAATGATGTGACTAATCCTGGCTCCACGATTAGTAATCAATATTGTGCTAACCCAGATGATGAGCCTGATCCTACGAAAAAATCAGAAAAAGTTTCCACCAATGTTAGAGGCTCAACCATTATTATTATGTCGGGTACATCGCCTTATATTACGTTAACAGCGACAAATGATTCGGTGAGTCAAACGGTTTATCAAGATGATGATAATGATCCTAATACTCCAGAAGTTGAAGTAGCAAATCCTAACTATAATAGTGAAGATACATCTTTATATATTGCAGGTGAGAGCACGGGCACTGTAAGTATTATTATTGCTGATTTACATAATCAACCTATGCCATCTGGTACTTTGGTATCCTTTGTTGCAAGTGTTGGTTCTGTTGTTGGCACAGGAACTTATACTTGGCCTGGTGATGCCAGTAACGGAGGCAGCAGTTTTGGTGTTGCTATTAAAGGTGAGGCTGAGCCAACTAGCGGTCCATTAGAAATTGTTGTAGAAACACCAAGTGGAGTAACAACCGTATTTAATGGCATTAATATTGTTATTCAATAAGAAACTTATATTACTGCGAATAAAAAAACCGCTTTTTAGCGGTTTTTTTTATCTTTAAAAGTAACTTATATAGTAATAAGCAACTTACACATACTTTTAATTTTTTGCCATTTCATTGAGTAAAAATGCTGAAATCTCTCCACCTACTTTTAAAGTCGTTTCACTGCTACTAGCACCACGACCTGAACTGTCAGTAAATGGTGCTATTTCCATCATATCAGCACCTGTTATAGGGTATTGCTCAGCTAATGCTTTTAAAATATCCATCGCTTCAACAGGCGTTAAACCGTCAGGCTCTGGTGTGCCAGTTGCAGAAGCATAAGCTTCATCGATCGCATCAATATCAAAGCTGACATATAACTCGTCAATCGCTTGTTCTTTTAGTTGGCTTAAAATATTCGCTATAATCGGTGCTACGCCGTTTTCTCTGATTTCGTGAGCCCAATGTTGTTTTACGCCGAATGTGCTTTCCCAGTGCTCTTTAGGTTTACCGCTTGAGCGAATACCAATTTGGATTAAATGATTTTTTTCATGCAGGTCATCTAAAATATGTGTACACCACGAACCAAAACATAAGTCGATGCCTAAACGCTCTATTAATAAATCTGTGTGTGCATCAAAATGGATAATAGCTGCTCGCTTTCCTTGTTTCTTCTTCGCTTGTAAATAGGTTTTGGTTAATGGATAGCTAATTGAATGATCGCCACCTATGCCAAAAATGCCTTTGTTTGGAAACTCTGCATAAAAATCATGCAGGACATCTTCTGTGATCGTTAATGGACTTACTGCTAAATCGCTATCTTTATCTTGATATAAGGCTTTACGACAGTTGGCGATAGTAGGTTCATTTAAGTATTTATCGTGTAAAAGGTGAGGGATAACTCTGACATCTCCCATATCAAATACATTTAAACCTGAGTGTTGATTTAATAACGTCGAACGAACAAATAGAGGCCCCCAATTGGCACCTCTTAATATGCCGCCGCCACAATCTGATGCAATGCCTAATATAACTGCAGCAGAAGAATCGGGAAGGTTATTTAAGCTATCAGACCAAATAGATTCGATGTTATCTGTTTGGCCGTACAATGCTTGATGTAATTGTTCTTTACGCTCTTTTGCAGTATTCACTGTAAACACGCCATTTCCAGGCGGGCATAAACTTTGTTTGATTTTGTCTAAAAATAAAGACTGGCTTGTCATAATTATTCTCTTTTAGTTTTGCTGTTGTAGTTATCTACAATCTTAGGGTTGTGCGTTAGAAAATATTCAAAATACGTTGAAATTTTAAGGCAAGGCGAAAATATTAGTGCATTAGCTCTTAATTTCTCGTGAAAACTCGACTATGATTACGCCGAAAAATTATCAAAGCTATTATAACGAAATTATACGAATAGGTTAATTTATAAAAAATAATTGCTTGTCAGCTTGCTAATTAACAGATATATCTAATAGTAATTTCAGAAATTAATTAAATTTTAACATTATCGAGTTGTACTAACGTTTGAATATTGCTCGCTTGTAAACTTATTTATCATGCTTATACAACAGGTAAGATAATGAAACACTGATGTGTTAATCAGTAAATGTAGGGTTAAAAAAATATATGTCAAAATCTCTTGTAATTGTCGAGTCTCCTGCAAAAGCTAAGACAATTAACAAATATCTTGGGAAAGATTTTATCGTTAAGTCGAGTGTTGGTCATGTGCGTGATCTTCCACATAGTAGTACCGGTAAAAAAGTAGCGGCAAAATCTCCTGCAGAAGTGAGAAAAATGTCTCCCGAGGCGAAAGCTAAATATAAAGCTAAACGCGACAAACAAGCGTTAGTAAACCGTATGGGGATTGATCCCGAAAAGGATTGGCAAGCTACTTATCAGGTGTTACCCGGTAAAGAAAAGGTTGTTTCCGAATTACAAAAGCTTGCCGAAAAAGCCGATACTGTATATCTCGCAACCGATTTGGATCGCGAGGGAGAGGCGATTGCATGGCATTTGAAAGAAATTATCGGTGGTGAAGACGACAAATTTAAGCGTGTCGTTTTTAATGAGATAACCGAAAACGCAATTCAACAAGCGTTTGCTTCACCTGGTGAGTTAAGTATGCCGGGCGTAAATGCTCAACAAGCACGCCGCTTTTTAGATCGTGTTGTTGGTTTCATGGTTAGCCCATTACTGTGGAAAAAAGTCGCCCGAGGTTTATCGGCAGGCCGCGTTCAATCCGTTGCCGTTAAATTAGTGGTTGAAAAAGAACGTGAAATAAAAGCTTTTGATCCGAAAGAGTTTTGGGAGATCAGTGCAGATACTAGTACCCAAGATAACCAAACCTTAGCGCTTGATGTAACCCATCAAAATGGTAAGGCGTTCAAACCTACCAATGAAAAAGACACCAAAGCCGCGTTAGCTATTTTAGAGCCTGCTAGTTACGAAGTGAGTAAACGTGAAGACAAACCGTCGAAAAGTTCTCCTTCAGCACCCTTTATTACTTCTACGTTGCAACAAGCGGCAAGTACACGTTTAGGTTACGGCGTTAAACGTACCATGGGTTTAGCTCAGCGCCTTTATGAAGCAGGGCATATCACCTATATGCGTACTGATTCTACTAATTTAAGTAAAGATGCCGTGGAAATGTGTCGTGGGTATATTAGTAAGAATTTTGGTGATAATTACTTACCTGAACAGCCAAAAACTTATGGTAGTAAAGCTAACGCACAAGAGGCGCATGAGGCTATTCGTCCTTCAGATGTAAAACTTGAAGCCGCCTTTATTGAAAAATTAGATGATGATTGTAAAAAATTATATGACTTGATTTGGCGTCAATTTGTTGCCTGTCAAATGACCGCAGCTCGTTATACTGTTAGTACGCTAACTGTTAGCGCAGCGGGCTTTGACTTGAAAGCTAAAGGTCGAGTCATGCAATTCGATGGTTGGACGAAAGTACATCCACAATTGTCTAAAGGTGATAAAGACACTCATCTTCCTGATCTATCGGTTGGGGAGAAACTCGAGTTGGTTAAACTTGAACCTTCACAACATTTTACTAAGCCACCTGCACGCTTTGGTGAAGCATCTTTGGTAAAAGAATTAGAAAAACGCTCTATTGGACGTCCTTCTACCTATGCTTCGATTATTTCCACCATTCAAGATCGTGGTTATGTTCGCTTAGATAAAAAACGTTTCTATGCTGAAAAAATGGGTGAAATTGTTACCGACAGTTTAGATGCCAGCTTTAAAAACTTGATGAGCTATAATTTCACTGCTGAAATGGAGCAAGAGCTCGATGAAATTGCTGAGGGCAAAATAGTTTGGAAAGAAGTGTTAAATGAGTTTTATAAAAACTTTACTGAACAGTTAGCGTTAGCCGATAAGCCAAGTGATGAAGGCGGTATGCGCAATAACGAGCCTATTTTAACCGATATTGATTGTCCAACGTGTGGGCGTAAAATGGGAATTCGTACCGCATCAACGGGAGTTTTCTTAGGTTGTTCTGGCTACGCTTTACCACCAAAAGAGCGTTGTACCACTACCATGAACCTGACTTCAGGTGAAGAAGCGGTCAGTGTTTTAGCTGAAGATCAAGAAACCGAAGCGCTTCGTGCTATGCATCGTTGCCCAAAATGTAGTACGGCAATGGACAGTTATCTTATTGATGAAACACGTAAATTGCATGTGTGTGGTAATAACCCTGTATGTGATGGTGTCGAAATCGAAAAAGGTGAATTCAAAATCAAAGGTTATGATGGTCCTGTTTTAGAATGTGACCGTTGTGAAGCCGATATGGAATTGAAAAATGGTCGTTTCGGAAAATACTTTGACTGTACAAACAGTGAATGTAAAAACACACGAAAACTCTTAGCGAGTGGTGAAGCAGCGCCACCGAAAGAAGATCCTGTGCAATTGCCAGAATTACCATGTGAAAAATCAGATGCTCACTTTGTGCTGCGTGATGGCGCAGCTGGAATATTCTTAGCGGCGAATACTTTTCCACGTTCACGAGAAACTCGTGCACCTAAGGTTGAAGAACTACAACGCTTTAGAGATAGAATTTCATCTAAATTTTATTATTTAGCCGATGCGCCGGTAAAAGATCCTGATGGAAATTTAGCGGTTGTTCGATATAGTCGTAAAAATAAATCGCAGTATGTGATGACTGAAATTGAGGGCAAAGCCACCGGTTGGACAGCAACATACGAAGATGGCAAGTGGGTTGAAAACTTAGCGAAGAAAAAAGCCGCTAAACCTAAGGCTAAGGCAAAAGCAAAGCCGAAAAAGAAATCATAACCCTTTGGTTTAGATAATTTTTAAAGCACTCAATTGAGTGCTTTTTTTTGAGTGATTTTTATTCAAATAAGCGGTAGCTGCACAGTTAAGCTAAATGATTTATTCATCTGACCATTCAATTTCGTCAATCACTTTTCTTGCTTGAATTACCGTACAATCGGTTTTAGCCATCAGTTCATTAACGGTGATACCCGTATTTTTTTTCGCGATATCTACTAATAAACGGTGAGAGAATTGTTGACCATCTTGTTTTAATTTTTTAGCGACCCATAACCAACTGTCTTCACCTTGACTTTCTATTAACGAAATCACTTGATGAATTTCTTCTGGTGTTGCTGTTAATCGCCAGTTTCGAGAACGACCTATTCTCGCTAGTTCGCAGCCTGCCTCACGAATGATGGCTTTAATGGCGTATGCTTTCATCACCCGTCTTAAAAATGAGGGTAGAGTAATCGTGGTCGTTTTCGTTTGATGAGGGTATCGTTTCATTGTCTTTATTTTAAAACAGTTCGCTATCGATTTACATTATTTTCCGCCGGCTAAATCAATATGACTACCGGTGACATAAGAGGCTTTGTCTGATAATAACCAGACAATGGCTTGGGCAACTTCTTCAGGTTGGCCGCCTCTTTTCATAGGAATATTATGGCTCAAACGATCAACGCGATTTGGCTCTCCACCATCACCGTTTATTTCGGTATAAATCAAACCTGGCCGCACTCCGTTCACACGAATCTTTTGTTCTGCGACCTCAAGTGATAAGCCTATTGTTATCGTGTCTATGGCTCCCTTGCTAGCCGCATAATCTATATATTCACCAGGCGCACCTAAACGTGAGGCAGCAGAAGAGACATTGACAATAGCACCGCCATTGCCGCCATATTTTATTGCCATACGCTTCACCGCTTCTTTGCAGCATAATAGTGTGCCAGTGACATTAGTGTTTAACACTTTACTGATTTGCTCAGCGTTTAAAGCTGCTATGGTCGATTGTTGGAATAATATACCTGCATTATTTACCAACATGGTTAACTTACCGTTAATTTTGTCTATTTGATTAAATAACTCAATAATATCAGATTCTTGAGAGATATCGGCTTGAATAGCTTGTGCTGAGCCATCATGTTCAATAATATGCTCAACAACTGTTAACGCAGCTTCTTGATTTTTATGGTAGTGAACAATTATATGTAAATTTTGCTGAGCAAGAAGTTTTGCTGTTGCAGCGCCAATCCCGCGACTCGCTCCAGTGATTAACGCAATATTTTCTTTCATTATTTACCTATCGTGAATGTTTGATAAATGAATAATATTAAAAATTCAATGAAATCAATAGCATTAATTTTTCACCAGTTAAACTATTAATGGACAAGCGCATTGCATGATCAGCTAACTCATCAATATTCACGCTTAAGGTACTATGTCAGAGACAAATAAACAGCAATCCACCTTTTCTAACACAATTGGTTTTAATGCAGTCTTTCGTATTGTCATCAAAGGCTTTATGGATATGATGCCGCTAAATTTAGCCGTGATACCGTGGGGGATTTTGTGTGGCTCTTTGGCGATTCAGCGGGATTTTTCAGTGCTTGAAGCCTTATTAATGCCATTGATTGTTTTTGCAGGCTCTGCTCAGTTGGTAGCAACTGAATTAATTGGAGGCAATGCGCCTTTAGCCACTATTTTATTTACCACGTTTATTATTAGTTCTCGACATTTTCTTTATGGCTTGTCGTTACGAGATAAAATGAAAGTTTTGCCAAGCCGATGGCGGTATCCTTTAGGTTTTTTGTTAACCGATGAACTTTTTGCTTTATCAACACATAGCCGAGCGTTTAAGGGAAAAGTCAGGCTGATATATGCTTTAGCTTCAGGAGGGAGTTTTTATATTTGTTGGTTACTTTGGAATATTATCGGTATTTTTGCGGGTAGTTATTTACCGGATTTAACGTCACTGGGTTTAGACTTTGCCATTGCGGTTACTTTTATTGCTTTAGTGATCCCTTCGATTAAAAACAGTTCTATTCTGGTTGCTGTCATTGTTTCTGGGAGCTGCTCTGTGATTTTTAAACTATTAAGTTGGGAATTAGATCTCGTCTTATCCGCGCTAATGGGAATGCTCGCTGGTTATTATGTTTTGCGTTATCAACAAAAAGTTAAATCTAAATCGCAGGAGCAAAATTGATGACATTAGTGACTATATTATTAATGGCAATGATCACATTTTTAACGCGATATTTATTTATACACCCGAAAATTCCGTTACGCTTAAATGCCAAAGTAGTAAGTTTTTTGAGTTTTAGTGCGCCTGCTGTTTTAACGGCTATTTGGGTGCCTATAATTTTTATTCGTGAAGGAGAGTTGGCGCTTTCATTGACGAATCCTTATATAATAGCGGCAACAGTTGCTGTATTGCTGGCCTCGAAAAAAGTCAATATTTACCTCATTCTTTTAACTAGCGGCGCATTATTTATTACTTTAAAAATGCTCTACTAACATTTTATTCTGTGTTTTTTAAAGAAAATTACCAGACCTTTTTAAATCGAATTTTTAATTGTTTAAAGGAGATAAAACGTTATTTTATTGTTGTATTGTCAATTTAACATCTATTTTATACCGTTTAACGATTAATTCAGGTTTAGCTCTTGTTTTCTCTAATTAATCGCTTTTATTATACAAGTGAGATTTATTTTGAGAACAATAATTTAATGAACATTAAAACTACATTATCGAGTATTGCTATTATTACCGCAGTTGCTTTCTCTTCAGGAAGTCACGCTTTTGAAAAAGTAAAATCAGCTGAGAAAAAGAAACAAGTGTCTAGTTGGTTAAGCCTTTCTAAAAAAGAGTTATCAGCAGTTGAAGCTTACGGTGAAGAATACAAAGACTATATTTACAAAACACCAACAGAGTTAACTTTTGTCACAGAGACCATTAAACGCGCCGAAAAAGCAGGGTTTAAACGTTTAACCGAAAAAAGTAAGTTAAAAGCTGGGGCTCGTTTTTATGACGTAAATCGTGACCGTACAATCTCGTTGATTGTTATAGGGAAAAAGGGGTTAGAACAAGGGACAAGAATTGTTGGTGCTCATATTGATTCACCGCGCTTAGAATTAAAAGGTCGTCCTGTCTATGAAAAACAAAAGTTTGCCATGTTTCAAACTTATGTTCATGGCGGTATTAAAACCTATCAATGGGTGAATATTCCATTAGCGCTAGTTGGACGTGTTGATAAAAAAGACGGCTCAGTAGTGAATATCTCGGTTGGATTTGATGAGAATGATCCTATTTTTATGGTGCCAGATCTAGCGCCACATGTTGATCACCCCAACAGAAGTCGCACAAGCCGAAATGTTATCAGTAAAGAAGAGCTAGATGTCATTGTTGCGGCAAAACCAGACTTTGATAAAAAAGTGAAAGATATTGTTGTTAGCTATTTAGAAAAAGAATACGGGATCACTGAAGCAGATTTAGTCTCTTCTGAGCTTGCCTTAGTGCCTGCAACTAAACCGCGTGATGTTGGCTTAGATCGCAGTTTAATTGCTGCATATGGTCATGATGATAAAGCTTCGTCTATTGCCGCGGTTAAAGCTATTTTTGAGCAAAAAACACCAGAATATACTTCAATTGCTTATCTAGTTGATAACGAAGAAGTGGGCAATATAAATAACACTGGTGCAAGTTCGACCTATTTAGTCGATTTGCTAAGTGGAATGTTATACAACGAAAAAGCAGACAATTATAATGATTATCTACTCCGTAAGGTCTTACGTAATACTAAAGTAATTTCGGCTGATGTGAACCCAGGGGTCAATCCAACCTGGTCGAATGTTTGGGAATTAGGAAATGCCCCTCGTTTAGGTAATGGCATCAATTTAAAACTTTACGGTGGTGGCTTTAACGCTAACTCTGAGTATATGGCGTGGACACGCAATTATTTAGATAACAATAAGATTAAGTGGCAAACATCAACCTATAAAGGTAAAGCGTCTGGCGGTACGATTGGCAGTGATTTGTCGAATGATAATATGGAAGTTATAGATTTTGGCGTGCCAATCCTTTCAATACATTCGCCGTATGCCGTTGGCTCAAAAGTTGACTTATATTCTTTGTATAAAGCGATGTCGGCATTTTATCGTCAAAAATAATTTCAATCTTGAATAAAATGTACTGAAATAAAAACCGCCATTTGGCGGTTTTTTTTGAGTATTATTAAGAGCATAAACTTAAATAGCTTACCTGAATAACTAGTTGTTATAGCACTTGTTCTAGTGACTTTTTGGAAAAAACAGGGTTAGCATACATCGTTAGTAACCAATGTTTCTGCTCTTGTGTTAATTGTTGAACTCTTTCGCTGAGTGCATCATTTAAATTGGTCATATTATTTGAATTATTTAGTTGTTCGTATGCACTTAAATTACTTTTGTAGAGTTTATAATGTTGGATTATTTGATTGTCTATGGCGAGTGCGATCGCCTTACTGTCTTCGAATTCGCCTTGTATTGGCTGACAAAAACTAACGTGTACTTTTCCTTTTTGCCCTAAAATTCCTTGAGTAATGCTTTTTAAATCTTCGTTTTCATGTTTTTGATAACTACCTGTTGCTTGCCTTTGAGCAAGTTCTTTAGCCTTGTCGTGATCACAGGGATCAAATTCATAAGAAATTGACACAGGAATAATGTTTAACTCACAAAGGTAGTCAGCAATACTTGTTTCTTTATTTTTATTTAACAGTAACATTGAGATCAACGCCGCATTAGTTTTGTCTATGCCATCTTTGGCACGACCTTCTTTTTGTGCGATCCAAATGTTTTGTTTTTTCTCGGTTAAGCTGTGATGAATATAACTCGATAAATGTTTCGAAGCTGTGAGCATTGCTCGTTTAGTTTTTTCGCTGCGTTTAACAATAAAACTTTTGTTAATTCGCATTAAATCGGCGACCCATTCTTTGTGTAATAAATTATCACCTACAGCCGCTTCTACGGTATCAATATTATTTTTATGAAGCGCATAATTGACTAGGGCGGCATCTAAAACAATATCTCGGTGATTACTGATAAACAGACAAGGTTTAGTATGGTCGAAGTTTTCTAATCCGCTGTAAGTAAAACCACTGGTGCTAGTTTTAATGATTTTATCGAGATATTTAGCAACTTCGGCTTGAATATCGTTAATGCAATGAATGTTTTTTACACGACTTGTTAAGCTTAACTTCACTATAAAATTAGCGACCGCAGGAAGATACTTTTTCAAAAAAGGCAGTGAAAATTGTGCAATAGATTCTTGCAGTTCTTTTTCATTTATTAATTTATGAAGTACGTGGTTTACCTCATCATCTCGATAAGGTCGAATATCATCAAACATCAACGTTCTCTATATAAATGCCTAATAGCATAAGGATTAAATATTTCGAAAAGATTATATCGTAAAAGGGTTTTTAAGGGGAATAGCAAAGCTAAGTTTTACCAATAATAAATGCTGATTAAATAAGGGGTGGGAGAAAACTTATTTAATCGGCATTGTCATGACAGATTATTATAAAAGTGGATAAATTATAAAGCGGCGATATCGTTAATACTGACATGCCCTTTAATGCGTCCGCGGTTAAGTAAGGCATTCATTTTTTCAGGTGACTTGCCATATTTGCTAACAAAGTCAGTAATATTTTGTTCGTTACATTTGATGTTATAAACAACGTATGCGTTGCTTAATCTCGACTCTTTAATTGCTTTGTTCAGAGCAACTCGACTGCCCGATGCCGCCTTCATACATAATTCAGTTGAAATATTACTGTCTGCTGCAACAAGGGTTGATGCGTTTGCAAGACCAGCCAAAGATAAAGAAATGGTTAAAGTGGTTAAAATTTTAGTAACTGTTTTCATAGTGCTTCTCCTGTGAATGCTTAAGTGGTGCATTGCAGTCATAGTGCCAATATTTTAAATTGTATGAATATCATGTGGTTACGTGTTTTTCGTGTGTTTTTCGTGTGTTTTTCTGTTTCTCTTGAATAAGTTGGATAAATAATGAAGTGGTCAAAAAGGCTAAAATTTGGTTTTTTATTTTGTGCTGAAATTTCAAGTGACGCGATTGGCTGTTAACTTTTGTTGAGTAGAATTCACTTGGGATATTTATAACTTTTGGGTAAGCTTTTCACTACTTTTAAACGTTCAAATTTCAACTCTACCGCGCGAAGTCAAATGATAATACTTGAAACAGAAAGATTAATATTGAGGTTACTTACCAAAAATGATCAACAGATGATTTTGACGTTATTAAACGAACCTTCATTTATTAAAAATATTGGTGATAAAAATGTTCGCAGTTTAACCGATGCTTGGGAATATATTTCAAACGGCCCTTTAGCTATGCAGAATTCGCTTGGCTTTAGTTTATATTGTTGCGAGCTTAAAAATAGCGGCGAGGTTATTGGTCTTTCGGGTTTAATAAAAAGGCAAGGTATTGCACACCCTGAAATCGGCTTTGCATTTTTAAATAAATATTGTCAAAAAGGCTATGGTTTTGAATCTGCCAAAGCGGTATTGAACTATGCCAGCAAAGCGCTTAAATTAAATACACTTCAGGCTATTTGTAATCCAGATAATCATGCGTCTTCCGTATTATTAACAAAACTTGGCTTTACATTGAAAAAACAAATTTCACTTGAGCAAATTTCGCAAAAAGTAAATTTATTTGAAAGAGCAATTTAAAATTTTTCATTAATAACTTATAAGCTTTTCCCTAGAAATATTTTTAATGAGTATGTTTAGCCAGTTTCTTGGATTTCTATTTCATGTAGATATTTTTTATGGCGCTCATTTTAACGGGCGACTTGTCATGTTCTGGGGAAGTAAACGAAAGCGTTGTGGAAAATTTAATATATTTTTGTTGTAAAAATAACCGCTTGATGACATTTATCAACTTTTTCACGGTTTATACTTGCGTTTTTCAGCTTTTCACCCGAATCTTAGTATGAGCAACAACAAAAAGGAAAAGCTATGAAAATAAATCTTTCTGGTCACCATGTAGAAGTTTCAGACTCTATCAGAGAACATATTGAAGAAAAGTTTTCAAAAATCGCCACACATTTCCCAACACTTATTGCATTAGAAGTTATTGTTTCTTTAGAACATGGTAAACACCATGTTGAGCTAAGCACGAACTATGAAGGAGCAACAGTCTCCGTTTCAAGTGATGATACAGTTATGTATCCTGCTATTGCGAGTGCAGCTAAAAAATTAGATGCCGCTTTAAAACATAGAAAAGGACAATTAAAAGCAAACTTACATGCTAAACCTATTGCCACAAGTCCAGATATTGCCCATGAGAAAGTACAAGCATTAAACCTTGGTTAAGGTCATTTTTCCATTCAAAGAAAACAGGGACTTAGGTTCCTGTTTTTGATCAAACTGAGAATTTTTAGCAATGTCTGAATTATCCATATCAAATAATGTTGAGCTAGCCATTGACGAGATAGAATTAACCGCTATTCGTGCACAAGGAGCCGGGGGGCAAAATGTTAACAAAGTGTCTTCGGCAATTCATCTTCGTTTTAATATTCAACAATCATCGCTGCCTGACTTTTATAAAGAGCGACTCTTAGCGATGAAAGATCAACGTATAAATAATCAAGGAGAAATTGTTCTTAAAGCACAGCAATTTCGTACTCAAGAAAAAAATAAAGCAGATGCAATTGCACGTTTAGTTTTGTTAATTAAAAGCGTCGCGGTTGTACAAAAAACGAGAAAAGCGACTAAGCCAACGAAGTCTTCTACACGAAAGCGGCTTGATAATAAAACGAGACGAAGTCAAACGAAGTCGCTTCGTACTAAGGTTAATTTTTGATTTAACCTTTCTACATTATATCGTTCGGGTAGATGATAAAGGCTTTTAGGGAAGAGGTGAGTAAGCACTCGTAAAGCACTGACTCATTTAATGATTATTTTTTCAAGCGAAAACTAGTTATTAAGCCAAGAAACACGATGGCGTACCATATCAATGAGCCGCCGCCACTACTGGTATTTTCATTAGGCGAGTCTGTATCACTATCAATACTTGTATTCTTAATCGAGCTTAATCCGCTATCGGTACTTACCGTAGCATCAAAAATTACGACTTGATAAATTGTCACAAAGTTCTCTGTACTCGGTACTGCACTTGTGTCTGAACATTGCTCAGCATAATCAGGCATAGGTAATTCCTGAAAACCAGAATAACCGGTATTACATCTTTCAACAGCTGCAATTAAATTAACCACATCCATACCGTCTTCAATCACTTCACCAAAAACACTGAAACCACCATTTTGAGTATCTAATTGTGCGCCAGATGTACTATTATTTTCTAAGTTGATAAACCATTGACTCGTTGCACTATTAACAACGCCACCTTGTTTCGCCATCGCAATGGTGGCTTTGACATTTGAATAAATCGGCTCATTAATAATCGCGTCTTCAACGTCAATCCAAACAGGAGGTAATGTTCCTTCAAATTTTGCCCCACCACCTTGAATTATAAAATCATCAACCGTTCTATGAATGATAGTGTCGTTATAACTACCATCATTGACATAGTTTAGAAAGTTTTCGACAGTTTTTGGTGTCGTTTCATCATGTAGATTCACTTTAAAATTACCGTGTGAAGTTTGAAATTCTACGATAGTTGCATGAGCAGAAACGCTCAAAAATCCTAGTGTAGATAACACTGGAATAAGTAATTTTTTAAAAATGTTGTTAATCATAAAATTGGATGTTTGTATAAAATCGAGGCGAAGATAATAGTAAGTTAGGAGCTAAACGACAAGTAATTTTTGTTTGCTACTTGTCGAAGACTTATTCATTAAACGCTAGTGACCTTTTTTATATATCAAGCAAGAACCTTGCTTTTCTTGGTAGGAAATAATTGTTGTAATCTAGCGATAACACAACTTTTGATGAACGGCCGATGATTTCACTACGTGGAACAAAACCAATCACTCGTGAGTCAGCACTGTTATTTCGGTTGTCACCTAATACTAAATAGTGGTCTTTTGGTACTTTTACAGAGTTAAAACTTCTTAAAGGCGAAGGATTGTTGGTAATTTGAATGCGGTGAGGGTTTTGGTTGATCTCTTCATCAAGAATGACTTTATCGCTATTGATTTGCTTGCCTGTATAGGCGATTTTTTGATGATTAATGGTTAGTTTATTGTTTGACATGGCAACAATGTCGCCAGGAACACCAATAACTCTTTTAACCAATCGTTTATTTGCTGCTTTAGACTCAAAGATAATAATGTCATTTACTTGTGGATCAGCTAATTTTATTAATGATTGTTGGGTAAAAGGTATATTAATATCATAAGCAAGTTTATTAATTAGAATCCTGTCACCTTCAACAATTGTTGGTTTCATTGAGCCAGTAGGTACATCATTCCAATCGGCTACGGCACTTCTAAAAATTAACATTAAAGTAATAAAAACGATTAACGATTTGTTTTCAATCCATATTTTACTAACCATATTTTTCATAAATTTTGCTCAACTCTATTAGAAACGTTTTAAAATAGGATGATTCAGCTTAGGTTTAGTTCCTACGCATTTTTATTATACTTCAGGGTTTATGTAACAAATTATGACTACCTATTAGATGCTGAAGAAGTAAAAGCGTTTAGGTCATCAACCAAGTTTCCCAGAAATCATAAGTTACAACGTCAAGGAAACTTAAGTTAAGGTCATTATTTAGCGACTGGTTTTCGAAACACTAAAGTAAATCGATCCGTATTACCTGTTACTGTTTTTCTACCTACTTCATAACGTAGTTCATCGTCAGGTCGATAAAACATGTCTGAAGACTTCTCTAAAATAAAGCCAGCAGATTGCACTTCTAAAATCACTTTTACAGGATCTTCTCTTCTAGCAAGCTCTCTGGTTTCAACTGCCATGTGACGTCGGGTATGATCAACAATGACATATAGTCCGCCTGGTTTTAACGCATTGAACGCTTCATTATTTAATTTAGTTTTATCAGCTAAATTAAAGTTATGATATTCACGAATGTTTAAAATCATGTCTGCGTCATTCATGCCAAATGATAATTTGCCTAAATCATATCTAAATTCTTGGTTGTTCCAAGAAAGTTCTATAGGTAATTTTATCGTAGATTCAAAGCCCTTCTGAGAGAGTATCGGGTCTAAGTCAGTCAACCATTGTGTATTATATGCAAGATGAAGTTCTCCTTTTTCAGCCAATAAAGGGGCTAATATTTTGGTATACCAGCCATTACCAGGTGCAAATTCAATCACTTTCATATTCTGTTTAAAACCAAAAAATGATAATGCTTGAACGGGTGAACGATTATTATCTCTTAGCTTATCAGCGTCGGTTCTATGAGACATTTTTATGACGTCAGTGATGTTTTGTTGCAGAGAGGTCACCTTTGCAGAAGCATTTGCTCCAAACAATATCGTTATAGTGAGTAGCGGGATCAGCCTAGTTTTCATAATAGTCCTTTTTATAGTGATGTTATTTTTAATATCTAGATCTATCACTTGGCACTTATCTTTAAAAGCAATAAAATCATTTCTTTTAAGCTAAATGATTACTACTACCGATGAATAATGATGAAAAATGACGTGCAAAATTCTACAGTAATGGTCGGTTTAACAAACCCCAAAAGTCCGAGTAATGTAGGTGCTGTAATGAGAGCAGCTGGTTGCTATGGGGTTAATGAGGTGATATATACTGGCCAGCGATATCAACAAGCGGCGAAATTTTCTACCGATACCAAAAATATTTCACAACAAATCCCGTTAACACCAGTAGAGTCGCTCATATCGAATAAAGATGAAAATGTTGAGGTGGTTTGTGTTGAACTGGTTGAAGGAGCAACACCTTTACCTTTGTTTGAACACCCGAGAAATGCCCTTTATATCTTAGGTCCGGAAGATGGCAGTATCAGCCAAAAGCTTGTTGATGAAGCTGATCATGTTGTCTATATACCAACCAAAGGTTGTATGAATTTAGCTGCTACTGTCAATGTGGTTTTATATGATCGTCTTGCGAAATCTGAACATTTAGATATCAGCAATGAGCTAATTAAACAAAGTAGAGATACGAATAATAAAATCAAAGTTAAAAATAACAATTGACGATAAAAACGAAATAGCTTGACTCTTAGCTGTAAATCATTAGAATTCAAATCAGCTAGAAAGTAAGACCTATTTTTATATACATCGTATCGCGTTATTAGTAGCTCGTCCCGTTTGATAAGTAATAGTTACACTTCCTGCAACACCGCCTTAGGGCAAAACATTACTCAATTAAATAGGAAAGTATTATGTCTGAGACAACTACTGGTACAGTTAAATGGTTCAACGAATCTAAAGGTTTTGGTTTTATCGAGCAAGAATCTGGTCCTGACGTGTTTGCACACTTCAGCGCTATCTCTGGCGACGGTTTCAAAACTTTAGCAGAAGGTCAAAAAGTTCAGTTTACTGTTACTCAAGGCCAAAAAGGTCCTCAAGCTGAAAACATCGTAGCTTTATAATTTAAGTTTTCTTTAAAGAAAATATAAATTAATGAAAGGATAAGATTTTAATCTTATCCTTTTTTAATGCCTCAATTTTAGTATATATATTGTTGAATTAAGGAAAGCCCACTTCATTTATTGAATGGTTTAATTCACTACTTTTTAGTTTTTATCATCACTTCTTTATTTCTTATCACAATTAACAAATAGAAATATTTTAATATTTCAAATAAATCAATGGGTTACCTTTTGGCACTAGTTTTGAATATAAACAAACAGCATAAAGTGTTATCACATAAAGGGTATTCCAATGAAATCTTTACTTGCTACAGCCGTTTTATTATCAACTACTACCGCGTTTGCTCATGATACGAGTTTCTCTTCAGACTCATGTAATATTGAATTGAATGCAGGGGTAAAAATTAATAAAAACTTTATTGAGTTTACTAAAAATGATCAAGCGCTCTATAAAATCATTAATAATGAAATTTTAATTGTAAATGGCAAAGAAGTTGAATTGAATGATTATCAGCAATCGTTAGTTTTAGAATACTCAACGAGTATTCGCTCTGTATTGCCAGAAGCGAAAGAACTTGCTTTTGATGCCATTGAAATAGCTGTAGAAGGGGTAAATTTAGCCTTTAACGAGTTATTAGGAGAAAATAATGACGTTGGTGAAGATCTTACCGAGCATTTATATGGGATCCGAGATGAAGTAGATCGACGCTTTGCTAGTGAAAATGAGTTTTATATCGATGAACATGGTGATTTTGCTGACGACTTTTTTAATGAAGAGTTGGAACAACGTATTGAAGCGGCCGTAGAAGATACCATTCAAAATTCATTAGGAAGCTTATTGATTGCTGTAGGGCAAGAGATGTTATTTGCTGGTGGTGATATGGAAGCTTTTGAAGCTCGAATGGAAAATTTTGGCGAGCAAATTGAGAGGGATATAGAGTATCGTGCAGAAAAGTTAGAAAAGAGAGGCGAGGCTTTATGTCATACCGTTTATAAAATTGATGGTATAGAAACGCAATTAAGCCAAAGTATCGATGAATTATCTGATTTTAATGTGATTGATGCAGATTTAGATAAAAGAAATAAAGCATAGATTCATTTGAAAAGGCGCTTAAATGAAGTGACCTCATAAAGTAGACTCATTGCTAAACGTCAACCATGGCCTGAATTCGATTTTGCATCGGACTCAGGCTTTTTAGTTTCAGCTTAATGCTTTTATTGTTGTAGTGAAAAAACATGAAAAGTACCTAATTAGCATTGTTACTGTTCATTTAGAGGGGGATCTTTTAAAATATGGTTAAATTAGTTTTAACTCCTACAACTTCATGCACGCTGTTAATCGTTTATTTCAATATCGTAAAAGTATTTCGACTACTGTCTAC
Source organism: Thalassotalea castellviae (assembly GCF_031846185.1). Classification (NCBI taxonomy): domain Bacteria; kingdom Pseudomonadati; phylum Pseudomonadota; class Gammaproteobacteria; order Alteromonadales; family Colwelliaceae; genus Thalassotalea; species Thalassotalea castellviae. The sequence continues at coordinate 513,857 of NZ_JAVRIF010000001.1, read as the reverse complement.
AAATCAAGAGGGCAACGATTAATTCGCTGTGAATTATGCCACTTAGCAAAAGAAAACTGTGTTTGCCAATTAAAAGTAACGCTTAATAGTAAAGTTGGCTTTTTATTGCTGATGTATGATACCGAGGTCTTAAAACCAAGCAATACAGGAAAGCTAATCGCCGACTTAATTCCTGAAACTTTTGCTTTTTTATGGTCACGGACCTCCGTTGAGCAAGAGCTTATCGATTTAATTCATGATGATAATTGGCAGCCCTATATTGTATTTCCTGAAGAATACGCGAAAGAAAATCAACAAGTATTCAATCAAGAGATCGATGATAAAAGCAATAAAAAACCATTGTTTATTATGTTAGATGGTAGCTGGCGAGAAGCTAAAAAAATATTTAGAAAAAGTCCATATTTAAATGGGTTACCTATACTCTCTATTGATCCGCAGTCTTTCATTCATAAAGATTACTTACCAAAATATCAATTAAGAAGTTCAGAAAAAATCAATCAATTATGTACTGCTGAAGTCGCTGCGCAAGTTCTAGCTGTAGCTGGAGAACCGGTCAATGCTAAAATTTTGGACAGTTGGTTTGATGTTTATAGTTATCAGTATCAAAAAAGTGTTTGCCAAACAAATAAAGGCGATCCTCAAGCACAACAAAGATATGAGTCGTTAATTCAAGCTTATCAATATTAGCTGTTCAATTGGGGGGTTGTCTTCTTGTTCTAGAGACAGGCGAGGGGGCATTGTTTCAGTTTACTATTGGTAAAATGACTTTAATTATAAATTTAAGAGATAAAAAAACGACCTATAAGGTCGTTTTTTCGTCGAATATATTGCTTACTTAGCGTTGATTTTACGACGGTAAGCGATACCAGCCATACCTAACAACATTAATAATAATGTTTGTGGCTCTGGCACTGTAGTTTGATTGTCTGGGTCTCTTACTGAAACTAAACCTTCAATAATGTCATTGGCACAAGACATAGCCCAACGAAATGCAATTTGATTTGCTGTTGCTAAAGCCGTATTGGCGACATCAAATGTAAATGAGATTTTTCCATTACCAGCAGACCAGTTACTCCAAGCAGAATTCCAGTAAGTAGAATCTGCATCATAAGTGTTACCGTTGTAATGGATATTGTCATAAGCATTATTTGAACTATTTGGATTGTAATAATTAGTATTCTTTAATGAAACTGCTTGATTATGACGGTTTGTACCACTATTTGAATATTTTAAATCACCAGAATTAAAACCAGAAACTAAGCGACCTTGACCACTTGAGGTGTTATCACGGTCATCCCAACGACCACCATCACCGTTTTCCCAGTCTTGAATAGTATATGCATAATTCCAGTCGGTATTATTCCACGTGTCATTGGCACTATTAGGCTTCCAAGGAGAATCAAAGTCAGTAACGTTTGTTGACATAAATAAATCACCAAATACGATACCGTAGTCGTCATTTTTGCCAACAAAGTTTGTGAAAATATCAACGGTCATTTGAGTACCTGTTCTCGATACTTCCATTTTTGATATATCATAAATGCTTTCGCTACCTTTAACATCACCTGAGTAACCGGCACCAATATAATTATCATTTATCACTGTAGCAGGAATATTACCAGCAGTAGCTGTAATACAAGATAGTGACAATGCTGAAACTGCAATCCATTTTAAACATTTCATACTAATTCAAACCTTAAACTTTTAAATGCTAACTAAGTATTTTCATCATTGATAACGATTAAGCAAATTATACGCCAATATTGAAAAACGATTAAAAATCAATGTGTTGCTTGTTTTTTGTGGTGATGAGTAGTTTTAGATACTCTCAAGGTGTAAAAAACTTAGACACTTTTATTATAGTTGCTGTAACGAATGTATTTATCATATCATAGGCCTCATCAAATATTAAAGAGTCATTGTTTTGGATAGTAAAAATAGAATGGGAATTAAAGGGATGACAATCAAGAAAGTAGTCGCTTTTAGTGTTTTACTCAGCGGTTCAGTTATTGCAGCACAATCAAGTAGTAATGAGCCTTTTGAAAATGCGCTAAAAAGTTTTTACATGGAAGATTTGAACTCAGCTGTTATACACCTTAAAAATGCCTTAAAAAATAACCCTAAACATTTGCCTTCTCGAATCTTAATGGCTGAAATTCTTATTGCTCAAGGTGATGGTGCTGGTGCCGAAATTGAATTGAAATTTGCAGAGCAAGGTAATGCCGATGATAAAAAAACGTTATTGTTATTGCTGGAAGCTTATTTATTACAAAATAAATACGATCTAGTGATCAATAAAGCTACGCCTATTCCTGGGAGCGAGAAACTTTCAAGTGATATTTTGGTGCTTAAAGGTAGAGCATTATTTAACAAAAACAATACAGTATTAGCACAAGCTGAATATCAAGATGCGCTCGAATTAAATCCTCGAAATTATGAAGCTTTTCTCGGTTTAGCTCAAGTTGCATATAAAAGAAATCAATATGAAGAGGCGCTTAAATATATTGAGCAAACACTTAAGCTTTCGCCGTTAAATACCAATGCAATGCAAATGAAAGCAAGTATTTATCAAATTAAAGGTGATATTGATCAAGCCATCAAGGCCATAAGTGAAGCGATAGCCATTAATGTTAAACATTTTCCTGCTTTGTTAACCAGAGCCAGCATTTTAATTGAGCAACAAAAATTTAATCAAGCGTTGGACGATGTTAATGTTATTTTAGCTGATGTGCCAAACGAACCAAGAGCTAACTATTTAAAGGCAATTATTACCAATGCCTTAGGCTTGTCGGATGAATTTTCTAAAACGACCAGTCATTTAGATGTCGTTTTAACCGGTATGCCTGATGATATAATGAAAGAAAATCCTATCTATTATTATTTGGCGGGTTTGGTTAACTTTAATCAAGGAGAGTTTTTAAAAGCGCAAGATGATCTTCGTGATTATATTGATATCGTCAATGATGATATCAGAGCAATGAAATTAATTGCACAGGTTGAATTTGCTTTAAATGAAGCTTATTCAGCAAAAAACTACCTGATCAAAGCTCGCTTGTTAAATCCTGATGATATTCAAATTTGGACATTATTAGGGAAAGCATACGATATGACCGGAGAAGTTGAAAAAGCAGAGTTATATTTTACTGATGTTGTTAAAGCACTTCCTAAATCAGCGTCTGCTCATTTTGACTTAGGTAATCTTCAGTTAAGAATGGGGCAATCTCAAAAAGCGCTTGAAAACCTTATTAAGGCAGAGGAATTATCTCAGCATCATCCAAAATTCACTTTTCAATTAGTCAAAGCTTTCCAGCAATCTAAACAATATCAAAAAGCATTAACTATCCTGGTTTCATTAATTGAAAAAGATAAAAATAGTAGTTTTCTTTATCTACAACAGGGGATTTTGCAAGGGTTACTCAGCCAACATTCAGCTGCAAGGAGCAGTTTTGAACAAGCTGTTTCTTTAGATGAAAACAATATTGACGCCATTGTTCATTTAGCACGAATGGACATGGTGGAAGGAGATATCGCAAGTGCAAGAGAGAGATTGTTAGCGAAGTTATCTACCTTGTCCGATCATCCTATGTTAATGGTGGAATTAGGGAATACCTACACACAAAAAAATGAAATAGATCAAGCACAAAAATATTATGAGAAAGCCTATAGCTTAAATAGAAATAGTACGCTTGCGGTTAATAAGGTGTTAGATATTTATTCAGCTAAAGGTGACATTGGTAAAGCAATTGAAGTTTCTACAGAATTTCTCGCTAGGAATAATAAAAATGCACAAATTCAACAAAGGCTTGCAGGATTTTACTTGGCGAATAAGAATTTTGATAAAGCAAGTAACTCATTCCAATTAGCGGTGAAATATGCTGCGGATAAATCCGCCGTATTATCTGCTTTTGCTGACGGCCAATTAACCATGCGTAACCCTGAAGGCGCCATTAGTAGTTTACAAAAATCAATTGCTTGGAATGAAAATTTCATTAGTGCCTATTTGAAATTAATCCATTTATTAGCAAAGAATAATCAGGAAGATGAAGCGCTGGCCGTGATTAACAGCCTGAACGAAAAACTCAACTTTCCTGCATTAATATTGTCGTTAAAAGGTGATGTTTACTTACAGTTAGAGAAATTCACGCAAGCAGAACAATTTTATCGTGAATCTTTATCAATGGATAAATCACAAAAAACAACATTAAGTTTGTCTCAAGCTTTAATTGCTCAAGAAAAGTTTGACGAAGCGACTTCAATGTTATTTAACTTACATGCAACTGAGCCGAAAAGTACCTTGATTGCCATAGCCTTAGCAGATGTTTATATGGCTACAAATAAAGCTGAGCAAGCGGCCACTCTTTATGAAAAACAAATTAACATCAATGGTTCATTACCAATCCTACTAAACAATGCTGCCATTGTTAATATTGCGCTTGACCGTCATGATAAAGCGTTAAAATATGCGAAAGAGGCCTATGATAAAATGCCCGATAATGTCGCTATAATGGACACCATGGCGTGGGCACTCACTAAATCAGATCAACCTGACAAAGCCTTAAATATATTTCGAAATGTGTTAGCCGTAGAATCAGATAATGCTGAAGTTAAATATCATCTTGCGGTAAACTTAGTTATGTTGAAACGAGAAAATGAAGCAATAAAATATTTGAAAGAAGCGATCGACTCTACACAAAGCTTTTCTGAAATAGAACAAGCAAAAGCATTGTTGGTTAGATTAGAGTCTTAAAACGAAAGAATTTTATCGTGAACAATAAAGTGAGGCTAGAGTTAAATAGCCTCACTTTTATTTTTTACAATCCGAGAACTTTTTTCCCTTGCTCAAATACGATATCCACAGGTACATTACCGGCAGATAGTTTTGCAAGATCTTGTGCAAGTTGCTCACCTATATTACCACTTTCATTCACTAATTTTTGTACTCCTTGATAATCGCCATCACCTTGAATGGTTAATATCAAAGCAGAAAGTGAATTAATTGCCTCAGTCATTTTCTCCATATTCACCGCATATAAACCTTGTTCATTGCGTGTGAATGCACCATGTTCGGCAAAGTAATTAAAGCGAACCATGTTTGCTTTGCCATGTGCAGAGCTTGCGCCAAAGCGTACTGAACGGAATATTCCGGCTAAAAAAGTCGTATAATAATCAGCTAATTCACCCTCGGTGATCGCTTTCTTTTCCAGCAATTGACTGATCATGTATAAACCAAGAATATCTGCCTTGCCTTCTTCTAAGGCAGAAGCATGTTCTTTCAATGCTTGTCTAACGGTACCTTTGTTATTAATCGTATTTTTAATACCTAAACCATGTGCCACTTCATGAAACATAGTGTTGGCAAAGAAAGCGTTAAAGGTTACGTTTTTCCGTTGCTCTGGCACAATTAAAGTTTGAGCAATAGGTTGCATGATTGCATCATACTTTGCACGCATTGCGTTTTTAAGTTGTAAGCGTCTTGTCCCTTTCTCTAATTGTACTTGTTCATCATTCGGTAAATTAATTGCGATAGTTTTACCGCCTGAATTAGCATGACCTGACACATAAACCACGTCGTAGGCATTTAAATCTGCATCAGAGCCAGGTGTTTCTTTTTTATAGGTTTTATTGACAGGTAAGCCTTTTTGTAGCTCTGGCAAATAAGCGGCATACTTGGCAAGTTTTTCACTCCATGCCATATCTTTAACAAGTACATAAGATTCGAAAGCAGCTCTATAACCATATAATTGGTCTTCGTAAGTTTCAATTGGCCCAATGACTACATCAATTGGATTGTTTTTCATGTCCATCCAAGCAAAATCTGATGCTTGATAATCATCGGTTCTTAATGCTTGTGCTCGCATCTTCAAATATTGTGCGAATTCTTTATCTTGGGCAAACGTAGAAGCTTTCTCTAAAATAACGGCAATTCGGTTTAACTCATCACTATATAATTCAGAATATGCGATAGAGGTTAACTTTCCGTTATCGTCTCGTTTTATAACTGAATATAATCCCGTTTTATCAGCAATATTTGATTGTTCAAACTCTTCCTTTGTCATATCGGCAGGGTAAAATTGTGCTCCTAAAGGTTTTGCATCAACCCCGGAAATGAAGGCTTTGTCGCCATTTAATCGATCCCATGGACCGTAATTTATCTGAGTAAATTGTTTGACTTGCTCATCGGTGATTTTCGCGAGGAAGCTATCTTTGTTATCACCAAAGGCTTGCTGCCAATATAAGTCATCAATAATATCTGATGCTTCTATTAATAACGACAGCATTTGTTTTTGATCAGACGTTAAGTGTGAAATATCACTAGAAAGTTTAACGGTTTTATATATATCAAGCTTGTTTTCATATTCAGGAACAAGTGCTATGGAGTGATTATTTGTTGGTGTTTGCTCTAAACAACCAGTAAGTGATGAAGTTGCTATAGCAACAATTGCTGCAATTTTTGAAAGTTTCATTATCTAACCTTTTTGTCATTATTGGTTAGAGACTAAAAAATTATATAGCTAATGGCAACAGTTATAAGCCGATTGTTGAAAGTTTGTGAGAGTAGGGTAAATTTTGCAGAAAAAAAAACCGGCTATTGCCGGTTTTTTAACTATTTTCATTCAAAAAATTAAAGAGCTTTAATAGCTGCGTTTAAACGACTTTTGCTACGTGCTGCTTTATTTTTGTGAATAAGACCTTTACTTGCGTAACGATCAAGAATTGGTGTCGCTGCAACAAATTCTGCTGCTGCAGTTTCTTTGTCACCGGCTTCAATTGCAGCGTTAACTTTCTTTAATAAAGTACGCATCATTGAGCGACGACTTGCATTGTGTTGACGGCGCTTTTCTGATTGTGTTGCGCGCTTCTTAGCTTGCTTTGAATTAGCCAAGGTGAACTCCTAAAATGATTAAATATAGCCTAAATTTAAGGCGACGAAATATGCCTTTTTTTCAGCGTATTGTCAAACCTTTTCGATGTTTTATTTTAACTTGTTACTATGTTTTATCGCAAGCCTTTACTGAGTTTTTTACATAACAATTAAAATTCCCAGGATGTAAAGGAATAAGGACTTGTTTAACAAGGTAAAAACAACGCATAATTCTAGTATTAAAAAACGTGCTTTATTTGAGGGTACCTTGAGTCGTAAATTAGTAAAATCTGGCATAATTGTAAGTGCGATGACTTTAGTTTCGAGAGTGCTAGGTTTAGTAAGGGATGTCGTTATTGCTAATTTAATGGGAGCAGGGGCATCGGCGGATGCTTTTTTCTTTGCTAATAAAATTCCTAATTTTCTACGACGACTTTTTGCTGAAGGTGCGTTTGCTCAATCTTTTGTGCCTGTCTTAAGTGAATATCATCAAAATGATCAGGATAATCAAACGCAAGAAACACGAAAATTAATTGCCCAAGTTTCAGGAACCTTAGGTGTGATCATTACCTTAGTGACGTTATTTGGCATGATTGCTTCTCCTTTAATTGTGATGGTATTTGGCCCTGGGTTTTACATGGAGTCAATACAACAAGATGGTAGTGAAAAGTTTGATTTGGCTTCGAGCTTATTAAAAATCACCTTTCCTTATTTATGGTTTATAAGTTTAACAGCCCTGTCAGGCGCCATTTTAAACACCTATGGTCGATTTGCCGTTTCGTCATTTACTCCGGTATTGTTGAATATCTGCATTATTTCAATGGCAATATTTGGACGAGATTGGTTTGCCAGTCCTGAATATGCATTAGCTTGGGGAGTTTTTCTCGGTGGGCTTGTTCAGTTTATTTTTCAGTTGCCTTTTTTATATCGAGCGGGTGCTTTAGTTAAACCAACATGGGGCTGGCGAACGAAAGGCGTGACTAAAATTCGCAAATTGATGGCTCCAGCTTTATTTGGGGTTTCTGTTACCCAAATTAACTTATTACTCGATACACAAATTGCTACGTTATTAGTGACTGGCTCAGTGAGTTGGTTGTATTATGCGGATAGATTATTAGAATTCCCCTTAGGACTCTTTGGTATTGGTATTGCAACGGTTATTTTACCCAGTTTAGCTAAGCTACATACCAAGAAAAGTCACGATGAATTTGCGTTGACTATCGATTGGGGCATTAAAATAATAAATTTGTTTGGTTGGCCTGCCTTAGTTGGGCTAATGGTATTAGCTCAGCCGATTATTATGATTCTTTTTATGCGGGGTGAATTTACTCAATTTCATGTTGTCCAGGTCTCTTTTGCGTTATTTGCATACCTTTCAGGACTGGTAAGCTTCATGTTTATTAAAGTGTTAGCCCCAGGGTATTATGCTCGACAAGATACTAAAACGCCGGTCAAAATTGGCATTAAAGCTATGGTGGCTAATATGGCCTTTAATATTATGTTGGCGCCGTTTTTTGGTTATGTTGGTTTAGCTATGGCAACGACGTTATCGGCCAGTTTAAATGCTTATTGGCTATATAGCGGATTAAAAACTCAAAATGTATATTGTTTAACAACAGCGGCCAAAAAACTTATCGTGAAAGTGGCCTTGTCATCTATTGTGATGGCGTTCGTGGTTTACTTTTTATCCCCTCCTTTTGAACATTGGTTAACCTTTACATTTCTAGAGCAAATTTTGCAATTACTGTTTTGTATTGTTTCTGGGGGAATTTGTTATTTTGTTTCGATACTTTTGTTAGGTGTGAGATTTAACGATTTTAAAGTAATTTCGACAAAGTAAAAAAATTACCAACAAATTACGCTCAAGTGCTGATTCTTACTATTGACTACGCTATAATTCGTCGATTTTTTAGATAAAGTTGCTTTTCTTTTTTAGAAAATAACGAATAAGGTAAGAAAGGTTTGTTGGTTTAATGCAGTTAATACGTGGGATCCACAATATAAAGTCAGTCGAAAATTCGAGTGATAATAATGGCTGTGTACTAACCATTGGTAATTTTGACGGTGTTCATTTAGGTCATCAACAAGTCATCAAGGCGTTAGTGGAAAAAGCTAAGCGTTTAAATTGTATTGCTACGGTTTTAGTTTTTGAACCTCAACCACAAGAGTTGTTTTCTCCTGAGACAGCGCCTGCGCGTTTAACTCGGTTAAGAGATAAATATGTTTTACTCGAACGTTTAGGTGTTGAACGTTTGATTTGTGTGAACTTTAATCAAAAATTTGCGCAATTAACTGCTAAGGATTTTGTTGAAAAATTATTAGTTAAACAATTGAATGTCAAATATCTCATTATTGGTGATGACTTTCATTTTGGGAAAAATCGTCAAGGAAATTTTGAGACGTTATGCGATGCAGGTAAATATTTTGATTTTGGTGTTTCTGATACTGCTAGTTATAAAGTATCAGCATGCAGAATTAGTAGTACGGAAATACGTAAAGCGCTCGAAAATAATAAATTAAAAGAAGCTGAGCAAATGCTAGGTCGGCCATATTCTATTATCGGTCGGGTATTTCATGGCGATAAAAGAGGGCGTGAATTAGGCTTTCCTACCGCTAATGTTTTGCTAAAAAGACGCGTATCGCCTGTATCGGGTGTTTATGTAGTTAAAGTAAAGACCAATAACGGTGATTTTTTTGGTGTAGCGAATATAGGCTCAAGGCCAACTGTTTCAGGTATCAGACAACAACTAGAAGTTCATATCTTTAATTTTCAGCAAGATATTTATGGGCAATCTATTGAAGTGGTTTTACTGCATAAACTACGTGAAGAACAACGTTTTAATTCACTGAATGAGTTAAAACAACAAATTAGTAAAGATAGTGAGCAAGCTTGGCAATTTACACAGGCTTTAAGCTTAGATTGATTAATATGCATGTTGGTGTGAACCAGCTAGATTAAATAACGGACCGTAATTTAAATGAGTGATTATAAACATACATTGAATTTGCCAGATACTAAGTTTCCAATGAAAGGAAATATGGCAAATCGTGAACCGCAAATGTTAAAAGACTGGAGCGAAAAGGAGCTATACAGCAAAATTCGTGCGGCGAAAAAAGGTAAGAAATCTTTTATTTTGCATGATGGTCCTCCGTACGCAAACGGTAATATTCATTTAGGTCATTCAGTTAATAAAATTTTAAAAGACGTTATTATTAAATCTAAAACATTATCTGATTTTGATTCTCCTTATGTTCCTGGTTGGGATTGTCACGGCTTACCTATTGAATTAATGGTTGAAAAAAAGGTCGGCAAACCGGGTCATAAAGTAACAGCTGCACAATTTCGTCAAAAATGTCGTGAATATGCGGCCAAACAAGTTGATGGTCAACGTCAAGATTTTAAACGTTTAGGTGTTTTTGGTGACTGGGAGAATCCCTATTTAACCATGAACTTCGATACGGAAGCGAATATCATCCGAGCGCTGGGAAAAATAGCTGAAAATGGTCATTTAGAACAGGGCTTTAAACCTGTTCATTGGTGTACAGATTGCGGCAGTGCTTTGGCTGAAGCTGAAGTAGAATATCAAGATAAAATGTCACCAGCGATTGATGTAAAATTCAATGTGGTAGATGAAGCGCTTGCCGATAAATTTTCCCACCCTGAAGGACATTCAGGTGAAGGCCAAATTGGCGTCGTTATCTGGACGACTACTCCATGGACTTTACCGGCAAACCGGGCTGTTTCTGTTCACCCCGATGTAGAATACTCACTAATACAATACGAGAATGAGCAGGGCAAAGCACGTTTAATTCTTGCAACTGATTTGGTGAAAGCGTGTATGGACCGCTTTGGTATTGAAAAATATCACGCCTTAGGTTTTGCTAAAGGTGCTGAGTTAGATCGCGCTGAAGTTAAACATCCATTTTATGATTTTAACGTCCCTATTATTTGTGGTGAGCATGTTACAACTGATTCTGGTACAGGTTGTGTACATACGGCGCCTGGTCATGGTGTTGACGATTTTGTTGTCGGCAAAGCATACAATTTAGAAGTTGCAAACCCTGTTGGCGCTAATGGTGTTTATCTTGAAGGCACTGAGCTTTTTGAAGGTCAGCATGTCTTTAAAGCCAACAATAGTGTTGTTGAAGTGTTAAAACAACATGGTGCCTTAATGCATCATCATGCTTATGAGCATTCTTATCCTCATTGTTGGCGACATAAAACGCCGATAATTTTCCGTGCTACTCCGCAATGGTTTATCAGCATGGACAAAGCTGGTTTGCGTCAAGATTCGTTAAAAGAAATTACTAAAACACAGTGGATCCCTGATTGGGGGCAAAGCCGTATCGAGTCTATGGTAGAAGGTCGCCCTGATTGGTGTATCTCTCGTCAACGTACATGGGGTGTTCCTATTGCGTTATTTATCAATAAAGACACAGGTGCATTGCATCCTCGTAGTATTGAACTTATTGAAGAAGTCGCTAAACGAGTTGAAAAAGAAGGTATACAAGCTTGGTTTGATCTAGAAGCCAGTGAATTGATTGGCGATGACGCTGAACAATTTATCAAAGTACCTGATACGTTAGATGTTTGGTTTGACTCAGGTACTACCCATTACTCTGTGGTGGATGCACGTGAAGAACTTAATGCAGGCGCTGATTTATATTTGGAAGGCTCTGATCAGCACCGTGGTTGGTTTATGTCTTCAATGATATCTTCTGTTGCAATGAATGGTAAAGCGCCATATAAACAAGTGTTAACACATGGTTTTACCGTCGATGAAAAAGGCCATAAAATGTCGAAATCATTAGGGAATGTTATTACTCCTGATGAAATCACCAAGCAATATGGTGCTGATATTTTGCGTTTATGGACGGCTTCGGTGAACTACACGCAAGAAATTACGGTATCGAAAGAGATATTTAAACGTCAGGCAGATGCGTATCGACGTATACGTAATACGTCTCGATTCTTGTTAGCGAATATAAATGGCTTCGAACCGGCGAATCATTCTGTTGCTTTCGAAGATATGGTTGCTTTAGATCGTTGGGTAGTAGGAAAAGCTGCCGAGTTACAAGCTGACATTATTAATGCTTATGATGAATACGAGTTTCATCAAGTTGTTCACAAGATGATGAATTTCTGTACTAATGAGCTAGGTGGTTTTTACTTAGACATAATTAAAGATAGACAATATACCGCTAAAGATAACAGTGTGGCGCGTCGTTCATGCCAAACAGCTATGTATTTGATTGCTGAAGCAATGACCCGTTGGATGGCGCCTATTTTATCTTTCACCGCACAAGAAATTTGGACAGCGTTACCTGCACCAGTTTCAGGTGAGCGTGATGAATTTGTTTTCACCAATGTTTGGTTTGATGGTTTATCATCTATGGCTGACGGAAGTGAATTAAATAACGAATTTTGGAGCCAATTACTGCAAGTACGCGGTGAAGTCAATAAAGCTTTAGAGCTGGCTCGTAAAGAAAAACAAGTGGGTAAAGCACTTGAAGCAAAAGTAACTTTGTATACGAATGAAGCTTTAGCCGCTATTTTAAATCACTTAGGCGATGAACTACGTTTTGTTTTAATTACGTCTGCAGCGAATGTTGAGGTAGTGATTGAAAAACCAGCCAATGCTAATGATACTGAAATTGATGGTTTATGGCTTAGTGTTGAACCTGCAGAAGGTAAAAAATGCGATCGTTGTTGGCATGTCACGACAGATGTTGGTCAACATTCGGCCCATGAATTACTTTGTGGTCGTTGTATTAGTAATGTTGATGGTGATGGCGAAACACGGAAATTTGCTTAATTTTAACTAAGTAGATGAAGAGAATGCTCAGTTATTAGTGATGTCACTATTGGTAACTGAGCATTTTTCATTCAGAGCATTTGGTTGTTTAACTTAATAATATTTCAGAGAAATTAATGACCTTTTTAAAAATCAATTCAAGTTTGCAGTGGCTATGGCTCACGGCAATATTTTTAATCATCGACCAAATAACCAAGCAATGGGTTGCCGGTTCAATGGAACTTTATCAGTCGATTAATATTCTTCCATTTTTTAATATTACTTACGCACAAAATCATGGCGCGGCTTTTAGTTTTTTAGCTGATCAAAGTGGCTGGCAACGTTGGTTTTTCACTTCAATTGCCGCAATCGCTTCGGTAGTATTTCTAGTTTGGTTAAAACGAACGCCAAAAGAACAACCACTATTAGCCGCAGCACTGGCTTGTATGTTAAGTGGAGCTTTAGGCAATTTAATTGACCGTTCAATGTTTGGTTACGTTATCGACTTCTTGGATTTTTATGTCAAGGGGTATCATTGGCCAACATTTAATGTCGCCGATTCAATCATCTTTGTAGGCGCGGCTTTAATGATAATTGATTCATTTAAGCAAGACAAAACCTCTAAAAATCAGGATGCGAAAGAGAACTGATATGTCTAAAATTATAGAAAAAAATTCTGAAGTTATCGTTCATATAACTATGAAATTAGCGGATGGCTCAGCAGCTGATAGTACTAAAGTTAATAATAAACCAGCAAAAATTATTATGGGTGATGCGAGTATTTCACCTGCTTTTGAAGCGCAATTATTAGGGCTTTCCGCGAATGAAAGTAAAGAGTTTACCTTAGCGGCTAAAGATGCGTTTGGTGAGTCGAACCCTGATAATATCCATTATGTTGATGCGAGCAAGTTTTCTGCGGAAACACCAGCTAAAGTCGGTAATATTATTACTTTTACCCAACCTGGCGGTGTTGAACTTCCTGGGATGATCAGCGAAGTATCAGGAAGCTCTGTAACCGTTGATTTTAATCATCCATTAGCTGGGCAAGCAGTAACTTTTGTGATTGATGTTGTTGAAGTTTTATAATGTATTTAACCTTATTTTCTAGAGAGCCATTATGGATATTATTTTAGCTAACCCTCGAGGCTTTTGTGCCGGTGTTGATAGAGCCATTAGTATTGTTGATCGTGCGCTAGACTTATTTGATGCACCAATTTATGTTCGCCATGAAGTGGTTCATAATAAATTCGTCGTTAATGGTTTAAAAGATAGGGGAGCAATATTCGTCGATGAGCTTCATGAAGTGCCCGATGATAGTACGGTTATTTTTAGTGCGCATGGTGTTTCTAAAGCCGTTAGAAATCAAGCTAAAAGCCGTGGATTAAAAGTTTTTGATGCGACTTGTCCGCTTGTGACTAAAGTACATATGGAAGTCACTCGCGCTAGTAGAAAAAATGTTGAATGTATATTAATTGGACATGAAGGCCATCCAGAAGTTGAAGGCACTATGGGACAATATGAAAGTGAAAAAGGTGGAATTTATTTAGTTGAATCGGTTGATGATGTTGCGGGTTTACAAGTAAAAAATCCTCAAGAACTTTATTATTGTAGTCAAACCACTCTGTCTGTTGACGATACTAGTGATGTTATCAACGCATTAAGAATGAAATTTCCTGAAATTCAAGGCCCAAGAAAAGACGACATTTGTTATGCCACCCAAAACCGTCAAGATGCGGTTAGATCTATTGCCAATGAAGTTGATCTGTTATTGGTTGTTGGTGCGAAAAATAGCTCTAATTCAAACCGGTTAAGAGAACTAGCAGATAAAATAGGGACTACGGCTTATTTAATCGATACTGCCGGTGATATCAAAGAATCTTGGTTAAAGAACGTTAAAAATGTTGGTGTTACTGCAGGGGCATCCGCACCCGAAATATTAGTAAAACAAGTTATCGATGCCTTAAAAGAATATGGGGGAAAAGCCGTAACTGAGTTTCCTGGGCGCGAAGAAAATACAGTATTTGCGGTACCGATTGAATTGCGCTAATCTTAGTTTAGGTTGAAATTTAAGCAACATAATCTTCACAGAGATAATTAAACTGCTATATTTTTATAAATAATTACTATTAAACAAATAGTTACTGTGCGTCTTTTGTTGGATGACTATTTGTTATATGGATGTAAGGTATGGGTTAATGCTGTTCACGTTGGTGATTTTTAACACATATAAGCTTTTCTTCTCGATATTAAATGTTTCTTTTATATCGACATTTCCACTTGTCAAAAAATCAATGTATGCTCAACAGATAATACGTTCTTGTTGTTATTTGGATCCTTGTAATTTATTCACAAAGGAAGGGATATGAAAAAAGCATATAAAAATAATAATCAACTCGGTATGACCTTTATTGAAGTACTTGTTGCACTCTTTATACTTGTAACAGGTGTGTTAGGCGCTGTGGCTATGCAGGCCACCGTTAAAAAAGGCAGTTTTGATGCTATGCAACGTTCTTTAGCTTCTGCATTAGCTCAAGACATTATCGAAAGAATGCGTAGTAATGGTCCGGCAACTATTGCAGGGTATATGAAAACAGATTATGGCGTTGCATTAGATGCAGTACCTGCTAAACGTTGTAATACGGTTGCTAGTCTATGTACTCCTACTGAAATGGTGATCAATGATACTTATGAGTGGGAAGCTGCTTTAATGGGGGCAAATGTTACCCAAGGTACAACTAAAACAGGTGGATTAGTGGGCGGTAGGGCATGTATTAGTAATACACTTAACGCGATTACGGTTGTGGTTAGCTGGCAAGGACGGGTTGACATTTCAGATAGTAAAAAAGTGAATGCTTGTGGTACGGGTGGGGATAAAAGACGTCAAGTCGTTGTTGAGGCGTTTATAAATTAATATGAAAACATTTAACTATTCTCATCATAAAGGCTTTAGCTTAATTGAATTATTTATTGCATTAGCGGTAGGTTTAGGCTTACTTGCTGGCGTATTAAGCGTTTTTGTCAGTATGAAAACGACAACCAAAGAAACGTCTACTTATGGTGAGTTACAAGAAAATGGACGATTTGCATTAACTGTTTTATCCGATGATTTACTAAGACAAGATTTTTGGGGCGACTATGTTGGTACCTTTGATTTAGCTAATTTAAATGGTGCTGTTTTGGGAGCTCCTGGTAATGAATGTCAGGGAGACGGTATTAACAATGGAACATTTCCTGTGGCTGTAGGACATTTTAGAACTCTTTGGGGAGAAACGGCTACCACTGATGATCCTTTGGGATGTTTTGCTACATCGGCACCAGCGAAAGCTGGCTCAGATATCTTACAATTAAAACGGGTTATTTCAACGCCCGTGTTACCTGCCGATATTACAGCAGATAATTATTATTTAATCACCAACTTAAGCGATGGTGAGTTATTTGATGGAGGTTCGGCGGTACCAAGCGTTGACAACAGCCAAATTTGGGAATATCAGCATCATGTATATTACGTCACTGAACAAGTGCAAGGCACGATCAGCGTGCCAGTTTTGATGAAAGGGCGCTTAACGAACTCGATGACTTTTTCTCCTATCATAGATGGCATTGAAATGATCCGTTTTATGTATGGGGTGGATACCACCGATGATGGTGTCGTCAATGCTTTTATTTCGGCTGATAATATGACTGAAGCATTATGGAATAATTCGACAAACTCAAATATATTGGCGGTAAAAGTGTTTGTACTTGCTCGAAGTGTTTTACCTGATAATAATTACACCAATGATAATACGTATTTATTAGGGGATTTGTCCGTTACACCTAATGATAATTTCCGTCGGTTATTATTCAGTTCGACAGT
Organism: Thalassotalea castellviae; assembly: GCF_031846185.1. NCBI lineage: Bacteria > Pseudomonadati > Pseudomonadota > Gammaproteobacteria > Alteromonadales > Colwelliaceae > Thalassotalea > Thalassotalea castellviae. Next base: position 497,344 of record NZ_JAVRIF010000001.1, on the reverse strand, counting down.
CACTTTATTTAATGCGAGGGTTGATTCATGGTAGATAGCATTCGTAACATTCGTATTTTAAAAGATACACAACAAGGCGCGGTACTGATTGTATCTTTGATCTTTTTAATTTCATTAACCGCAGTTGCTGCAGCTTTAATGCAAAATACTACCTCAGATATGAAAATGTCAGGGGCCAGTGAAGAAAAATTGGTTGCCACGCAAGAAGCAGTCAGCGCAATTGATGAAGTGATCTATAATCAAGTAGCTCCGGGTCAAACTAATGAGTTTGCTAAACCACTTGTGGTGGCAAATTTTCCCAATACAGATCAATCTTTATTGTTACCAGGTACAAAAACGGGCGCCACAGCAAGTGTTGATGTGGCAAATAATGATTTAAGGCTAGAGGCCGATTGCCCCCACTCTCGATCTGCCTCTTCGGTTCAGGTTTTTACTTGTAATGTATTAAGAGTTCAAGTAAATCGTAATTATGGTCGAAACAATGTAAATACTATTGATGTTAACTCTGGGGTGGCTCAGCAGTTACTAAAATAATGTTTTCATTCGATTCATGGGGATAGGAATATGAAGAAAATTCTAACGCTGATTTTAACGTCTGCACTCACTTTGTCTTTTTTTTCAATCGGAGAAGATATTGAGCTCTATATTAGTGATACGGTTAAACAGTTAGCTCAACGCCCGCAGGTATTAATTATTTTTGATAATTCCGGCAGTATGGGAACAAAAGAAAATGTTAACGCATCCTATGATCCTGACACTGAATATGACGCGGTTGGTGGCTTAAACTCTCTGTCTGATAAGTTTGTCTACTTCGTTAAAGGCGGCGTTGATGGTGTAAGTTTACCTGTACCTGATAGCCCAAGTGAATCACGTCGCTTTTTAGATGAAATAAATAGCTGTCAAACGGCACGAGATATTTTAGCTACTACAGGTTTTTATACTGGGCATATTCGCGAGTATTCGTTAAAAGGTAATACAGGAACATGGGAAGAATTACCTGACAACAATGGTGCTAATATTGAAGTGATTGATTGTGAAGATGACGTCACGAATGAAGATCCTACCAATGTAGATGGACTAGATTCTGGTTATCCTGTTGATAACCAAGGTGACAAAAAAAATCCTGTTTATCATACTGCTGATGTCAATGATTCTAATGTCAGTTGGTCTGGTACCTTAGTGACATTATATACTGACAATTATTTACGCTGGCATCATGGTGAAGATATAGCCCAAGTTTCCAGATCCCGTTTAGATCAAGCGAAAGAAAGTATTACCAATGTAATTAAATCAGCCCCATCGGTAGATTTTGGTTTGCAGATTTTTAATTATGATGATGGTGATAAATCAACAGATCCTAATGGTGGGCGTATAGTTTTTGGTATTGATGAACTTGATAACACCAAACAAGCTGCATTTTTAAAAATCATCAATGATGAATTAAAAGCGCAAACGTGGACACCGCTTTGTGAGTCTCTTTACGAAGCTTATAATTATTTTGCTGGTAAAGCGGTAGATTTTGGCGATGATGATCAGAGCCAAGGAGGTTCTTATAAAAAGAATAATCCGCCAAGAGATACTTCTATAGAAAGTAGCGGTAAATACATCACACCGTTTAGTAATTGTAATGGTAAAGCTTATGTTATTTTAATTACCGATGGTGAGCCAACGTATGATAATGGTGCGGATACAAAAATTAAAGCGCTAACGAGTGAGGTAGATGAAAGCACAGTAAATTTTAATGGCACAAAATATAAAAGTAATTATTTAGCAGGCTTAGCAGGTTGGATGAATGATTACGATGTTAATGTCGATTTAGACGGCTCTCAGAAAGTGAGTACCTTTACTATAGGATTTAGTAAAGGTGCGGATAGTGCAGCAGATCTTTTAAAAGAAACCGCTTCAAGAGGTGGAGGGCAATACTTTAAAGCTAAGGATAGTGTTCAGTTAACGGCGGCACTTTTAACTGCACTCGGTGAATTAGAACCGAGTAACGATAGTTTAACCTCGGCCTCTGTTGCTTCAAATAACTTTGATAGAACAGAAACATTAAATGCCGTTTACTACGCCATGTTTAATCCGCAAAATGGCCCACGATGGCAAGGTAATTTGAAAAAATATAAAGTCATAGGTGGTGAGCAAGTAGGGCAGTCAAGTGTAGCGGCGTTGAATGATGATACAGGGCATTTTTCAGACAGTGTCACCAGCTTTTGGTCAAAAACCAATTCGAAAGATGGCGATAAAGTTGCAGAAGGTGGCGTTGCAGATATGCTGCGAAATATGACCAGTAGAACACTTTACAGCGATTTAACGGTTGACGGAGATAGCTTAGTAACCTTTAACCGTTCAAATGCTGAAAAAGCTTTTACTGATGCGGCAGGTTTAGCAGCAGAGCTAGATGTCTTAGAAGATGAAATTGATGATACGTTAAATTGGCATGCGGGTATGGATGTCGATGATGAAGATGATGATAATTCCACCACCGACATGCGATACGATGTATTTGGTGATCCATTACATTCAAAACCTTTAGTGGTGAATTATGGTGATAGTATCCGTATTGTCATAGGGACAAATGCTGGCGTGCTTCATATGTTTGAAGATAATACAGATACCGATGTGGTGACTGAGAATTGGGCCTTTTTACCGAAAGAGTTTTTCCCAAATATTAAACATCTGAGAAATAACTATTCATCTGCGGATAAAGTATATGGCATTGACGGGCGTATAACGTCTTATATTAATGATGCAAACGGTGATGGCATTGTTAATGGTTCGGATAAAGTATATATCTTTTTTGGACTTCGTCGTGGTGGTTCATCGTATTATGCACTTGATATAACATCGCCTACCTCTCCTAAATTTTTATGGAAAATTGATAGCAACACCCCAGGATTTAGCGAATTAGGCCAATCATGGTCGCAACCTAAAATTGCTTATTCTGCGCTTAATGTCACGGGAACAACTGCAGAGCCAGTATTAATATTTGGTGGTGGTTATGATGCAGGAAAAGACGCTGCTGGTGTGGGCGGAAATGATTCTAAAGGCCGCGCTATCTATATGGTAGATGCAAAAACAGGTACGTTAAAATGGAGTTTAGCACCGAGCGGTGGCACAACAACATTTACTGGGATAACTGATAGTATCCCTTCTAGTATTGGCATGTTAGATAGTAATGGTGATGGTTTGGTTGATCGTTTATATGCCGGAGATACTGGAGGAAACCTTTGGCGTGTCGATATGCCAGATGAAAGTCCAACAGATGCTAATAACCCATGGACAGTATTTAAGTTAGCATCGTTGGGAGGTACCACAAATGATACTGACCGTCGTTTTTTTAACGAACCTTCAATTGTTAGAACTTTTATCACTGAAACTATCGAAACAACGGTAACCGATGAAGAAGGTGCGACGACTAAAATTACCAGTAAACAAGAAAAACCTTATGAAGCAATCCTCATAGGTAGTGGCGATAGATCTAATCCACTTGGAGAAGATACACAAGATAGTTTCTTTATGATCAAAGATGAAAATATCAAAACACAATCTTTTCCAAGTAAAACTCTGCCAACAATACCGGCGCCAACAGCGATCACTATGAGCCAATTGTATGATTATACAAACAATCCATTTGGTCAAACGATGACCACGACCCAGCTAAATACTTTAGAGCTTGCGGTTAGTCAGAAGCAAGGTTGGTATATAAACTTTGGCAAGTCAGACGGTGAAAAAAATACCGAGTCCGCTATTGTTATTAAAGGCGTGGCATATTTTACTTCTTTTATGCCGCCATCATTGGTTGGTAATCAGGCGATTTGTGAAATACCAGGTGGTCAAGGCTGGTTATATGCAGTTGATTTAGCACTTGGAACTAAAAAATATAATTGGGTGGATTCAGAAAATCCTGATGGTATAACCGATGGTGATGAACGAAAAGTTTACATCAGTGAACAATTTTTAGGGACACCAACTTTAATTGTCGTACCTGAAGACGATGGTGATGATAACACCATAGATGAAGCCGTTGGCAATATTATTGTTGGCCGAAAAATAGTACCTGTGGGTTTTAGTTTACAAACGATGAGAACACACCTTTATATTGATGAGAATAATTAATGAAAAATAACATAAAAAAGTTACAGGGCTTTACCTTAGTAGAGCTGCTGATAGTAGTCGCTATTATTGGTATATTAGCTTCTGTGGCCTATCCGTCATACATAGACTTTGTTCTTAAATCCAATAGATCTGAAGGACAAAGAGAGTTAGTTCGCCTTGCTAATTTACAAGAACAACTTTACGTTGATAGTCGCGCGTATACCGCTGATATGACTAAATTAGGCTTAGCAGCCGATCCATATATCACTGAGAGTGGCTTTTATAGTATTGATGCTAAGGTTGTTGGTGAAACTTTTACATTAACGGCTACGGCCAAAGGCACCCAAACAAAAGACACCAATTGTAAAACAATGACAATTACTGAAACGGGCAAGAAAACACCAAGCAGTAATTGCTGGGAGCAGTAAAATGAATAAAATATTACTTTTCGTGGTGAGTACCACTTTGATGATAGTAAGTCATCAAGGGATAGCAAAATCATCTATCCAAGACAATACGATTAAAACAAAATGTTTCGTCACTTTATATGGTGGTCAAAAAACGATTCTGTATCAAATTATTAATGCGAAAGAATTGTCTCAATTACCAAAAACATTAACAAATTCAACGACAATGACAACTTTATCTGAAGAAAAACAAAAGGTTTATAAAGTGACGGAATGTACTAAGTCTTCGGAGCCATTTAAAAATAAATTTGCACAAGCGGTTGAGAAAATTACACCGCAATAGATAAATTACACCATAAAAGGGGAGTCGGTGACGATATAAGGATTAATGTTTATCAATTAAGTTAAATGATTTAAGGGCATTAATATCGTCACTTAGTTGTTGCTCAACGATATTTAATGCTTTTAATTGTTGGCAAAATGCAGAAACCTTAGATTCAATCGTACTGACTTTGGTATTCAATTTAAGTTCTTTACTAATATTCCCCATGTTATTTACATGGGTATTAGGTCTTTGTTCACTACTTTCGCTATCACTATTACTCATCGCTTTTCCAACAGCCGAAACAATTGTTCCGATTGAGTTAGCAATGATAGCCTCAATTTCTTCTTCAAACTCACCGGCTAACACATCATCAAAATTATCGAAATCTTGAGGCGCGATATAAAAACTATTGTCGCTATGATTAAAGCGGGTACGGATACGCCATTGTAATTCGTCGAATTGTTTCTGCAGTTTCTGATGAGATGCGCTGTTTTCTCCGGTGATCCCTGCGATGACTTTATTCACTACGTTTAGCCCAACGTCGACGCTTTCAATCGCGATAGAAACTATTTCAGGGATTTGACTGCGTATTCCGGAAAAATACTCTTTGATCAGTTGTCTTTGAGGCGCGGATAATTGGATTTCACTACCGTTTATGAATAACTGGCTCGCGCCATTTACTTGAACATAGGTTTTGCCATTATCAATTATTCGCACATGTGTAGGGTCAATGATCACACCGTAATTCAGGTTTATATCACATTGGTGAGCTAAAGCATGCGGTATAAACAGTGAAGTGCTAACTAGTGCTAAATTACGAAAAAATTTATACATGTATCGAAAGACGCATTAAGAATTTACGATGGGATCTATTATTATTTTTCTTTCTTTATAGCGCATTTTACTCGGCCCATATTCTCTTTTGGTTTTATCATGATATTCACCGATAATTAACTGCACACTTTGATAAATACGCTCACTTGCTTCGACAAAAACACTGGCCATATAATTATTTATTTCTTCTTCGACACTTTCTTTTTCGTTAAGTAAAGTTCCCATGCGTTCCGCGTGATGTTTATAAGTAGACATGACTTTATTTAACACTTCTGGGTTCACTTTATCTTTTGGTAATTTTTTTAACTTGTTGCTCGCTTCTTTTAATTCATTGGTCGCGTTAGATTCAACTTCTAGTTTTTCTTCTATTGCGCTGAGTTTTTCTTGGATTTCTTCTAAACGTTTCTCAAAAGTAATAATGGTTGTGCTTCCCGCTGTAGCCCCAACAGTGCCAGCATGAACTGAATTCCCAGCACTAATAAAGCCCGCAATTAATTTACCGTTTGCTTTATCTTCCGTGCCTAACCATAATTTATCTTCTACATTTATGATGCTATGCATCATTTGATTTTCAATGCGCATTTCTTTACAAGCAATATCAGCATATTGACAATATTTAGCGAAAACTTTCCCAGCCGCTTTAATGGAGACACTCATGATGATGTCGGTCATTTTTTGATCTTCAACATCTTGTTTTTTACCGATTATGCCGCCGCCAATCGTGATATCACCGCCTGACTCTAAATACGCCGATTCAACAAAACCAGCAACAGAAATATCACCGCTTGCGATCACTTTCATCCCTTCACAAACGTCACCATCAATGATCACACTCCCTTCAAATTGAATGTGTCCGGTACTCACATCGACGTTTTTGATTTTATAGACTTCATCAACTTCCATACCGTTATCAATAACACGCGGTAAACCCACTCGGGTTGAAACTAACACATCTTTATTTTTAGGACTGATGGTTGTGCCTTCACCTACATTTAATGAAACGTCTTCACCAGGAACCGGCTCTAATGGCGTTCCGGTAACAGAAAAACCTTTTATGCCTTCTGTCGGAGGGATTTTTTTCGCTAATGGATCGCCAACTCTTACGCAAATTATGTCGCCTAAATCACGCATATCAACAGAGCCATCTTCTTTTTCTTTTGGCTTAAGTATTCTTTGTTGCGCGCTTTCAACCAATAACTTTATATTGCCATCTTGACCATTGATCGGGTCTTTACCTAGTGCTATTTTGCCTTTAACAATAGAACCCGGTGGCTCTTTTGCAGCGTATTGGGCAAGTTTTACTAATTCTTCTTTACTAAAACCTTTAGTCACTCCGGCTTTTTGTGCGGCATGAAGAATTGCTTTTGCAGATAAATGTTTACCACCTAACGCTGTGGATATTTCACCGGTAGCAGACATTTCATCTTTATCTATTTCAATGGAAATCTTGGCGTCACGTCTTTCTAAAACTTGATATCGTATCTCGCGACCAGATTGGTTCGCTTGTAGAGGTTTTAAAACGCTGTTTAATTCAGCGATAGCGTTTTTAATGTTACCGTTATCAACATATAAATCAGAATATTCTGAATTTTCAATAAGCTCGTTGATTGTAACTTCAGTGATCAACTTATCGTCTTTTACTGGTTGCAATAATAAGTCGATATTATCTTTTTTATTGATTTCTAAACACGCTATGGTCACGTTATAAGCTCTCTTTTACTTAATTATTACTTTATTACAAAGAATGTTAAGTATAATTTTCTTGATGAATTCTAATGAAGTTTTTGGTGCCAACTTTAGAATAATCAATTTTATATTCTTTATTATCCAATGCTTGGATAAATATCAACGTTTTCTCTTCACCGAATACATCGGTAGAGGCAACATCAACAACATCTTGATAAGCTTTTTTTGCATCTGATTTTTTTCGAGGTATCTCTCCGTTATATATGCCAATACCTCTATTACTGATTACCACAACCGGGTGAGCACCATTGATGATTAATAAATCAAACTTACGAATTTTATGGATGATTGTGTTTCTACCACTGGTGATAAAATTCTTCTCAATCAAAATATACTCCTAAATAGCTTTATGATGATGTTAAAGGCTAATAAATTATCGGGATTTCCCTGTTAAGACACTAAATATCTTTATTCATAGCCAATATTTTTCACACCCTATTGCCTTTTTTTTGTGACAGTTTAGTTTAGATTAATATAAATATATAAAGTTTTGATTTAATACGCAATAAATAACAAGTTATCACATGAAAAAGTTACTATTATGGCGTGTGACTTATGCCTTTCTTTTTTAGTTAAAATAATAAGGTTGTTGCGTACTAGCAATTAATTCTCGTCTTATTAAATCTAATGCTCTATTGGCTACAGCCGTTTGAAAGTAACGTCTTGTGCCTTTTATACAAAGGTAAACGGTTTTGATCTTTTTGTCACTTCCCCAGGCTATCCATACAGAGCCGACTGGTTTTTCTTTCGAACCACCATCTGGACCAGCAATCCCAGAAACAGCAATTGCATAAGTAGCATCAGATTTCGCTAATGCACCTTGTGCCATTTCGATAACCACTTGTTCGCTAACAGCACCATATTGTTGAAGTGTTTCATTGCTGACATCTAGCATCTGTTGTTTAGCTTTATTGGAGTAGGTAACGTATCCCGCTTCAAATGATTTGGAAGAACCAGCAATATTCGTCAATAAACTTGATATCAAACCGCCGGTACAAGACTCCGCAGTGCAAATACTTTGATTTTTTTGTTGTAATAAGTGTAATACGTATTCTGCCATGGTGGGCGTTTTATCATTCAGTTGGGATAAAATATGATCCCCTAATAAATGATAAAGTTTATCTCGACACGTTGTTAAACTCTCAATATGTTGCTTTTGATGAATCGTTAATTTTAATTCTAAAAAGGGTGAAGAAGCTCTAAAGCCAATATCAACTTCTTTTGGCCACGCAGGGAATTTTTCTACTAATAACGCTTGTAAAGTTGATTCACCTAGCCCGAAAACATGAAGTCGTAATACCTGATAATGCTGATGTTGTGATAATTTGGGTTGTATTAACGGTATCACTTCTTCTTGGAGCATGATGGCTAATTCGCTAGGTACTCCAGGTGTACAATATATATCGCATTGTTGAAAATTAAGATGGAAACCGACAGCGCTTCCCGTCCTATTTTCGATAATATTGACACTTTGGGGAAGCATCGCTTGTTTTAGGTTTGTTTTATCTAAAGGAATGCCGCGACGACTCGCCCAATCTTGTAGATGGTTAACAGCACTAGGGTGTTCTGTTAAAGGCAGCTGACAGCTTTTGGCAAGTGCTTGTGCGGTTAAATCATCAATTGTTGGACCTAAACCACCATTAATGATCAGTACATCGGCCTGTTTACTTATTGTTTGAATTTCATGAATGAGTAACTCTATGTCATCTGCCACCGTTACTTTCCGCTCAATCGAAGCACCTAAAGGTAATAAATATTGTGCAATCATGGCAGAATTTGAATCAATAATATCTCCCACCATCAATTCATTTCCGGTTAAAAGCAATTGAATCTTAAGATTATCCAAACCTGTGTCCCTGTTATTAATACTCACGCTAGGAAAGTAATTTAACTATTTACTGAGGGTATTTAAACCTTTTTATTATTTGTTGTTACTAATGGTATAAATCAAGTTTATGAGAAAAGGAATAAAGATGAAATTATTAAATATGAGTAGTGTTGTTGGTTTCGTTTTGTTGACATCAATACTTAGTGGTACTGCAACGGCGGAAGTACATGATGAAATTACTAAAATATTTACAGTAGCAGAGCCAACTGAATTTCGCTTAGATAATGTCAATGGTGATGTGGAAATACGTGCTTGGGATAATGATAAAATTAAAGTGAATGCTGTTATTAAAGCTAAAAATCAAGCTGCACGAGAAAGGATCACGATTGAAATGAATGAGAATGATCGTGGTATAAGTGTTGAAACGCATTATAAAAAATCATCAGGGTGGGGGAGGAATCACTCCGGTAGTGTTGAATATACCGTGATGGTGCCACGATATACTCGCTTGTCTTCTATTGATTTAGTTAACGGCTCATTAATTGTTGAAGGCGTAGAAGGCGAGGTCAATATTGATTTAGTCAATGGGTCTATTGAGGCTAAAGGCTTAACAAAAGACAGCGAAATCAATTCCGTCAACGGGAGTATAGTCGCCACCTATCAGTCGCTATCCAATGATTTACGCGATATCTCTATAGATACCGTTAACGGCCGTATAGAATTAAATTTACCTGAGTCAATTAATGCCGATGTTGAAATAGATACGATGAACGGAAGTATCCGAAATGACTTTGGCTTATCGGTTAATAAAAACATGTTCTCTGGTAAAAATTTACACGGAACGATTGGCTCTGGAGATATACGTATTTCTATTGAAAGTGTTAATGGCGGTGTCAAATTACGGAAAAATTAATATCTGCTGACCTATGGTTAAAAAAGTAGTTAATTTAAGCGACTTATTGTCGCTTTTTTAATGCCTAGTATGTATGAATAGCGTATTATTGCCGGTAAAGAAATTAATTATTTTCAAAGATGAATTTTCAACGGCAACAATTATTTGGTTCTTGGTATCGTAGCGAAGTGCTACCAGATGGCGCCATTCAAACAGAACTTGCTAAAATGTCTGAAGATGGGGCATATGAATTTGCTTTTTCAATCCATGGAAAGCAAGGTGAAGTAATAGAACACTCGATCGAGTTTGGTGATTGGGGACTTGTTGGTGATATCCATTTTACTATAGCAAAAGCAGAATACATCGATGATGAACAATACGCCGCAGATTTAGCTGACCAAAATAATTATCATGCCTATAAGGTCTTAGAATTAACCCATCAATTTTTTAAATATAAGCATATTGTTAGCAATGAGGTGTTTATCCTTAGACGCGTTATTGATAAGATCGCCCACTGCTAGTTTCCACCCTTTAAATATTTAACCCAATACATGAGATTACGGATGAAGCAATTAAAAGCCGCTAGTTTAATTACCGCGATAAAAACCCCATACCACAGCAATGGTGATATTGATTTACCGACGTACGATAAATTAATCGCTGAGCAAATAGCTGCAGGTGTTGATGGTATTATTGTTGGAGGTACAACCGGTGAAGGTCATTTATTGAGTTGGGAAGAGCACTTAATGTTAATTGCACATAGTGTTCATCAATATGGCGAAAAGTTAATTATTGTGGGTAATACCGGTAGTAATAATACCCGTGAAGCTATTAAAGCCACTGAAAATGGCTTTGCGATGGGAATGGACGCTGCTTTACAAATCAACCCTTATTATGGTCGTACATCTACAGCGGGTGTTATTGAACACTTTAAACGAGTATTAGCAATTGGACCGGCGTTTATTTACAACGTGCCAGGTCGTACGGGTCAAGACTTAACACCGGATATTATTGAACCATTAGCTGAACTAGAGAATTTTATCGGGGTAAAAGAGTGTGCGGGCAACGAACGTATTGCTTATTATGAAAAGAAAGGTATTGCCTGTTGGTCTGGTAATGATGATGAAAGTCATGATGGTCGTCATCAATTTGGCTCGCACGGCGTTATTTCGGTTACGTCTAATATAGTCCCAGGTTTAATGCGTAAGCTTATGGATGAAAAAAATGATTCATTGAATGGAGAAATGAATGGCTTAATGAAGTGGTTGTTTTGTGAGCCAAATCCTATTGCTATTAATACGGCTTTAATGATGACAAACGCAGTTTCTGCAAACTTTAGATTGCCTTATCAAGCGCTAACCCTTGAACAACGTCAGCAAGGTTTCGCATTATTGTCTGAACTATCGCAAAGCGATATCGTTGGCGATACATTACAACTTCTCAGCGATGATGATTTTACTTACAGCCCTGCATAGTGTTGTCGGTGATTTATCTCAATAAATTAACCAAGTCGGTTAACGATAATGATAATTGACTTGGTAATTTAAAATGTTTATCTATTTGGCTGACAGGGCAAGTAAACTGCAATTCAACTGCACACAATTGTAAATTTACTGTCTCAGGTATTTTCTTGGTTTGATCGCCGTGCAATCTATCTCCCACCACAGGTAAATGAATGCTCGCCGCGTGTTTTCTTATTTGATGTTTTCTACCGGTTTCAATGCTTACTTTCGCTAAAGTTAATTGAGTTTGTTGATCGACCTCTTGTCGGTAAAAAGTAGATTTGGCACTTTTATCATCAATCTTTTCAGTGACTTCTAAACCCATTTTATTATCAAAGTTATCAGGTAAAATTCCGTGGACAATTATTTGATAAATTTTTTGTAAATGGTGATTTTCAAATATTTCGCTAAAAGCTCGTGCCATTTTTTTACTATGAGCAATGATGATTAAGCCCGATGCAGCTCGGTCTAACCGATGAACAATAAACGCCGGTCTTTGGGGTAATAAATGAGTTTCTGCCCAGCGCGCAATAGTGCAATGGTCGCTCCATTTCGACCCCTGACTTAACATGCCGTATGGTTTGTACCACACACTGTATTGATTCAGGTCTGCCATTAACTGTGCTTGCGGAGGAAGTTGATTCAACACTTTTTCATCGTAGTAAAAGTGAATAACATCATGTGGTTGTAGACTTTTTTTGATTTTTCTAATGCGTTGCGTATATTTACCGCGTGACAACCACAAGGCGCCTTTATTGATTGCGTCTTTTAATTTCGCCTTACTTAGTGAAAATTCACTGCAACTCTCGGCTAATAACTCAAGTAAATTGAGGTTATCCGTCGAAACATTAATATGGCGTTCAAATTTTATCATGTAAGCTTAGTTTCATTAAATTATGCTGGTCAAAGCAAGTGGGTTGTTAGAGTTAACAAGGACTTCACCCAAAAACGTATTGTAGCAATTAGCTTCTAGAATTCGAACATTAAATAATGGGTTTTATCATTTAATGAAATTAGCTAAAAGTTTACATGTTAATTTACCAACTTTACTATTAAACTTAACGGTAACTAAATACGGTATTGAAGTGCTATGGCGCTGTGTTAACGCTCATAGACACAAAAAAGGCAAAATAAATGGAACGTGACCTAACACTTTTCCCAAGTGATAATAATGGTGATGCTTTATGGCAAATGTTGTTAGACGGCGATGATCTTTCACAAGCACGAGAAATAGAATTTTCTGTAATTTTTCCTGATCAAGAATTGGCATTGAAATTTGGCCAATTGTTACTTGAAAATAATCAAAAATTATCTTTTTGTAGTTATCAAGAAAGCGAAGAATACCCATGGGAAATCACCGCTTACCCAGAAATGCCGGCTACTTATGAAAACCTGTCGGCTTATCAGCATTTATTAGAAACTAGCTCTGAGCCATTAAAAGGAAAATTTGATGGTTGGTATTGCGTTAGCGAAAACAAATAGTGGTTATGTTTGAACATACTCAATTAAAGTCATTTAATAAGTCAACCAGTGACTCTTTTCATCAGCAAAAAAATTTCATCAAAAAAGTGTTAGCGGGCCGGATTAGCCAATGTCCGCAATGTAAGCAAAACTTGACTATAAACTTGAGCCATTTAGACGAACCGTCGACGATACGTTGTGCAAAAAAATGTACTGACATTGAACTTGATTGTAGTTAATAGATTTGACTCAATATTGAAAAAAGGAATGCCAACTCAGCATTCCTTTTTTTGTCGTAATTATTTGTTCGTTATAAAATGGTGCACACTTCGTCGAAAGATTTTTTGACTAAAGCATGATGTGGCACCGTGGCATCTTCAGCAGGATAACCTGTGATAATTAACATGTAAGCACGGTCATTTTCAGGGCGTTGACAAATTTTACTTAAAAAAGACATTGGCTTAGGGGTGTGGGTTAAGGTAACTAAGCCAGAAGAATGCAGTGCGTTAATTAAAAAACCAGTCGCAATCCCGACCGATTCATGGACGTAATAATTAGTATTATTGTCATCGGCATGAATACCGCCCTTTTTTTGGCTAAAAATAGCAATTAACCAAGGTGCTTCTTCTAAGTAGGGTTTATTGGCATCAGTGCCTAAAGGCTTTAAAGCATCTAGCCACTCTTCACCCGCTCGACCTTCATAAAAACTCCGCTCATGGCTTTCTGCTTGTTCACGGATTTGTTTTTTAATATCGTCACTATGAACGGCGACAAAATGCCAAGGCTGATGATTGGCACCGCTTGGTGCCGTAGCTGCAGATTTGATACAGTTTTCAATCACAGCCTGTGGGACCGGACGATTGCTAAAGCTGCGGATCGAATGGCGGCGCTTTATTTCGGCATAAAATGTTTCTGAGCGAGCAAGCATTTCTTCACAAGAATACTCAATGTAATCTGTAAGCGGGTCAGCGTCATGAGATTGCATAATAGTTGATTTCCTATCAATGGTTTTTGACAGAATAACCAATCGAAATTATATTGCAAGTGCAACAACTTTGTATTTTAATATTTTTATTTCTGTATAAAAATCTTTACAATTTAAAAGTTGATCTTTTGAAATGACGTTTGAAAGCTAACAGTGATAACAAAAATTATAAGGTGGAATAATTTATAACATATTCATTTTAAGTCATATTTTAATAAGCATTTCAGTGTGAATACTTTACAGTTAATAATTTTACAATTTTTTACTCTAACGAAGCTTTTTTTAGTTTAAATCAGTCTTATTCTTATTTAGGTTTTTTTTACAATTCAGCTAATGTTTATTATTCAGAAATAAGTAAAATAACGTCATTGGGAGTTATTTCGATGGAATGTATTAACAACATATTGGCTTTAGCACACTCAAAAAATGAAGGGTTCCCGGCTATTAAAAAGGCAATACAACTTGCGAATATTAGCCATGCAAATCTCAAAGTTTTGTACTTTGAAAAGAGTCCTTCTTATATTAATAAATGGTTAAAAAAAGCTGAAGTAGCTCAAAATAAAGAATTTATATTATTGCATAAACTCGTTGAATCAGCTCATCAGCAAGGTATAAATATTAGTTGTGAGAAATTTAATGTAGGTGATAAAAACAAGATTTTGCATAGTTTTTTTAATCAAAATAACTGTGATTTAGTGGTATGTGAATACCAGAATAAAGATGAAAGTTTGTGGTCATTTGACGGACATGAAAATTCAAATTTACTGTATGCTTCTAATATTCCGACGATGTTTGTCAAAAATAAAACATGGCATAATAAAGGGCAAATTTTAGCGGCTATTGAAACAGAAGAGGAGACACTAGTACATCAAAGGCTCAACCGAGAAATAGTCGATAGTACTTGTTATGTTGCTCACCTATTAGATGGGGATATTCATTTATTAAACTGTTATTTAGAAAGTTGTTTGATGTCTTTTCCTACAATTGATGTTCAACCGGAAAAAAGTAAGTTTTCTAGCCATTCTGAACATTTAACATTACTTGCTGAAAAACATCATTTGAATAAAGATAATTTGCATATAGAGCAGGGGCTAGTTGATGACTTATTACCCCAACAAGCGTCAAAAATGGATGCTGATATCGTGGTTTTAGGTTGTGGAGAACATAAAGGTATTTTATCAATGATTCAAGGACATACGATTGACTTTGTTTTAGGCAAACTTGATTGTGATTTGCTTGCGTTAAAACCGGGCGTAATTCATTAATATTTTATTACTCAGCAATAAAAAAGGACCAAGCCTCGCTTAGTCCTATTCTATTTCTGGAAGTTTATCGGTTAATTGATACTAACCAATAAACTTACGCGCATTTCTAAACATTCTTACCCAAGGTGAGTCTTCTTGCCACTCGTCAGGGTGCCAAGAGTTTGCGACAGTTCTAAATACACGTTCAGGATGAGGCATCATAATAGTTACTCGTCCGTCTGTAGTTGTTAAAGAAGTTATACCATCGGGTGAGCCATTAGGGTTAGCTGGGTAAGTTTCTGTTACGTCGCCGTAATTATTCACGTATCTCATTGAAACTGTACCCGAATTATTGGTATCAGCAATGGCTTGTTCTGATGTGAACTCAGCACGACCTTCACCGTGAGACACCGCAATTGGCATACGAGAGCCAGCCATACCTTTAAAGAAAATCGACGGGCTTTCTTGAATTTCAACGAGTGAAAAACGTGCTTCAAAACGCTCTGATTTGTTTTGGACAAAATGTGGCCATGCTTGTGCTCCTGGGATAATTTCCTTCAGGTTTGACAACATTTGACAACCATTACATACCCCTAAAGAGAATGTGTCTTCACGGTGGAAGAAGGTTTTAAACATTTCGCGCGCATTCGCATTAAATAAAATAGATTTTGCCCAACCTTCACCAGCTCCTAAAACGTCACCATAAGAGAAGCCGCCGCAAGCAACTAAGCCATTAAAATCTGCTAAATCAGTACGACCTGAGAGAATATCTGACATGTGCACGTCTACTGCAATAAAACCAGCACGGTCAAATGATGCTGCCATTTCAACATGCGAGTTAACACCTTGCTCACGTAGAATTGCCACGCGTGGATTGGTAATGTCTTTTGCATCTTTTGCAATTAAATCAGCGACAATGTCTTCATTGATATCATAAGTTAATTCGACGTTTAAACCAGGATCTTCTGTATCAAACTTAACATCAAATTCTTGTTGCGCACATTCTGGATTATCGCGTAAAGCTTGCATTTTAAGGGTTGTTTCTGCCCAAATAGTGCGGAAATAAGTACGAGTATTTTCTAAAACTACGGTATCATCACGTTTAAAAGTGATCATGTCATAATCATTTAAACGACCAATATCGGTACAAAGCGATAAGATGCCGTGCTTTTCAAAAGTCGCGTGAATATCATCTACATCTGCTTCACGTATTTGGATCACCGCACCTAATTCTTCATTAAACAATACTTCTAAATCGCTGCCACCATCAGTCATAGTTAAGTTTGAAAGATCGATATCAACACCGGTATGACCGGCAAAAGCCATTTCAGCCACCGTTGTGAATAATCCACCATCTGATCTGTCATGATAGGCGATTAATTTTTCTTCGCGAACTAAGGTTTGTATAGCATTAAAGAAACCTTTTAAGTGCTCTGCGTTATCAACATCAGGCGTTTCATCGCCTAACTGTTTATATACTTGAGCTAAACATGAGCCACCTAAACGATTTTTTCCGCCCGATAAGTCAATGGCAACTAATCGAGTGTCGCCTTTATCGCTACGAAGCTCTGGTGTCACTGTTTTACGAATATCTTCCACACGACCAAAAGCGGTAATAATAAGCGAAAGTGGCGAAGTTACCGACTTTTGCTCACCATTTTCATCCCATTGGGTTTTCATCGACATTGAATCTTTACCAACTGGAACAGTTAACCCTAATGCGGGACATAATTCTTCACCAACGGCTTTAACGGCTTCATAAAGACCAGCATCTTCACCAGGGTGACCGGCTGGAGACATCCAGTTTGCTGATAATTTAATACGATTTAAATCGCCAATGTCCGTACCAGCAATATTCGTTAAAGACTCGGCAATTGCTAAACGAGCAGATGCGCCGTAGTTAAGCAAAGCAACGGGCGTTCTTTCACCGAGTGACATTGCTTCACCATGATAAGAATCTAATGCTGCTGCAGTCACGCCACAATCCGCCACAGGCACTTGCCATGGGCCAACCATTTGATCTCGGTTTACCATACCCGTTACCGATCTATCACCAATGGTAATTAAAAAGGTTTTTTCAGCAATGGTCGGTAAGCGTAATAATCGATCAGCAGCTTCGCTGATGGAAATATCATTTAATGATAACGCTTCACCCGTTTCTTTTACGGATTTTACATCTTTGATAATTTTAGGCGTTTTACCTAATAGAACATCAAGGGGTAGATCGATAGGTGTATTGTTATGGTGAGAATCCGTTACCGTTAAATGCTCTTCTTCTGTTGCTCTACCTACGACAGCAAAAGGGGCTCTTTCTCGGTTACAAATAGCTTCAAAGTCGGCTAAGCGTTCATCAGAAACCGCTAATACATAACGCTCTTGAGATTCATTACACCAAATTTCATGCGGGGCCATGCTACGTTCATCATTGGGTACATTACGTAGTTCAAAATTACCACCACGGCCACCATCTGATACTAATTCAGGGAAAGCATTGGATAAACCGCCAGCACCCACATCGTGAATAAATAAAATAGGGTTGTCATCACCCAATTGCCAACAACGGTCAATGACTTCCTGACAGCGTCTTTCCATTTCTGGATTTTCACGTTGAACTGAAGCAAAGTCTAAGTTTTCAGCCGATTGACCTGATGCCATCGAAGATGCTGCACCGCCGCCTAAGCCGATATTCATGGCTGGACCACCTAAAGCGATTAGGTTTGCGCCAACACTAATTTCACCTTTTTGGACATGTTCGTCACGAATATTACCTAAACCACCGGCAAGCATGATAGGTTTGTGATAACCGCGAACTTCAACACCGTTAAATGAGTTAACTTGTTCTTCATATGTTCTGAAGTAACCTAAAATCGCAGGGCGTCCAAACTCATTATTAAATGCCGCGCCACCTAATGGGCCTTCCATCATAATATCGAGGGCTGACACAATGCGTGAAGGCTTGCCAAAGTCTGTTTCCCACGGTTGTTCAAAACCTGGAATACGTAAATTTGATACAGAAAAACCGACTAATCCCGCTTTGGGTTTTGAGCCAACACCGGTTGCACCTTCATCACGAATTTCACCACCAGATCCTGTTGCGGCTCCAGGGTAAGGAGAAATCGCGGTAGGGTGGTTATGAGTTTCTACTTTCATTAGAATTTGAATGTCTTCATGATGATAGCCATATTCTAAGGTTTCAGGATCAGGGAAGAATCGTCCGCCTTCACTACCGACCATAACTGCCGCATTATCTTTATAAGCACTTAACACATAATCAGGGTTGATTTCATGGGTATTACGGATCATTTTAAATAATGATTTTGGTTGTTTAACTCCGTCAATAGTCCAGTCAGCATTGAAGATTTTATGACGACAATGCTCAGAGTTTGCTTGGGCGAACATATATAATTCAATGTCGTTAGGGTTACGACCTAACTTAGCAAAGTTTTCAGCAAGATAAGTAATTTCATCTTCTGCAAGGGCAAGACCTAAATCTACGTTTGCTTTATCTAATGCTGCACGACCGCCAGAAAGCACATCAATAGATGTAAAATGACCCGGCTCAGCTGTGGCAAATAATTGTTCTGCTTCTTGATAATCATTAAAAAGCGTTTCCATCATACGGTCATGAATCAAACTTGCTAATTGCGTCTTTTGATGTTCATTTAGTTCATCCGCAGAAACATAATAAGAAATCCCTCGCTCTAACCGTATTACTTTATCTAAGCCACAGTTATGAGCAATATCGGTTGATTTTGATGACCAAGGAGAAATAGTACCAGGGCGAGGCGTAACTAAAATAAATTGTCCAACAGGCTCATGTTCTTCTATGGTTGGGCCATAGGTTAATAATTTAGCCAGTACCTTAGTTTCAGTATCATCTAATGCCGATGATAATTGAGCAAAGTGAGTAAACTCCGCATAAATATCGTTGATAGGAAGGTTTAACTCAGCACATTGGTTTAACAGTTTTTTGATACGAAAATCTGATAGTGCCGGAGCGCCACGAAGTGTTTGGATCAACATCGCCATTTGTTTACTCACTAGTAAATTAAATTAGGGGAAAAAATCGCGCGTATTATAGTGGATATTGAAGTCAATGATAAGCAAAATTATTATCAGAAATTAGCTATACTGAAATAATACTTTCACAAAAAATAAAACCAAGCCACAATAAGTGCTTATGAAGCAAAATCAATTTTATATGAAGCAAAACAGACTTAGCATTTTTGTTTGTACAATAGTATCAATACTATTGCTACAAGGGTGTAATCCGGAAAAAAAATCAGCTAGTTTATCGCGCATTCTTGAACGCGGCTATCTTGTGGTTGGCACCCTTTATGGGCCAACCAGTTATTATGTTGGTGCTGAAGGTGACACAGGTTTTGAGTACGAATTAGCAAAAAAATATGCTGACTCGTTAGGCGTAGATTTAAAAATCATGGCAAGTTACAGCTTAGACGAACTCTTTAGCCGTTTAGATAAAGGCGAAGTCGACTTGCTTGCCGCTGGACTTACCGTCACAGAAAATCGTCGAGAAAAGTATGATTTTGCACCCAGTTACAACAATATCAGTCAAAAACTCGTTTTTAAACAAGGTAAAAAACGTCCGAGAGAATTAGAAGATCTTACCGGCACTATCATGGTGACAGCGAACTCAAGTCATGTCGAAAATCTTACTCGTTTGTCCGAAAGCCATGCAGGCTTGAAATGGCAAGAAAGCGAAGAACTCGATAATGAAGAGTTGCTTTTAAAAATATTAGCGGAAGAAATTGATTATACCATAGTTGATAGTCATACCTTAGCCGTCAGTCGACGTTATTATCCGGAAATTAGTATAGGTTTTACCATCAAAAAATCTGAGCCAATGGCATGGGTTGTTGCTAATACAGGAGATGATTCAATTCTTGCAAGTTTAATTGATTTTTTTGGTAGCGTTCATCATAACGGGACATTGCTGGCGTTAGACGATAAGTATTATGGACATGTTGAAGAATTTAATTATGTTGATACACGTACTTTTATCAAAGCGGTTGAAGAAAAACTTCCGAAATATCGTGCTATTTTTGAAAAATATAGTCAAGACGTAGATTGGCGTTTATTAGCCGCAATTAGTTATCAAGAGTCTCACTGGGAACCACATGCTCGTTCACATACGGGGGTAAGAGGTATGATGATGTTAACTTTACCTACCGCAAAACAAATGGGCATTAAAAGTCGTTTAGATGCCGAACAAAGTATTCGAGGGGGGGCTAAATATTTTAAGCAAATGTTTGAACGTATGCCTGATAGAGTGCCACATCCAGATCGACTTTGGTTTGCACTTGCTTCTTATAATGTTGGTTTAGGTCACTTAAATGACGCTCGTAAAATAACGAAACAACAAGGCGGTGACCCTGATCGTTGGGTGGAAGTAAAAGACAGATTGCCATTATTAAAACAGAAAAAATACTATAAAAATACCAAATACGGTTATGCTCGTGGCGATGAACCGATTAATTATGTGGATAATATACGACGATACTATGACACTTTAACTTGGATGGATAACAAACAACAAGCTGAGTTAAAACAAGAAGAAGCGCTGAAATTACAAGAGGCGGAAAAAGCATTACTAGAAGAGGC
Organism: Thalassotalea castellviae; assembly: GCF_031846185.1. Classification (NCBI taxonomy): domain Bacteria; kingdom Pseudomonadati; phylum Pseudomonadota; class Gammaproteobacteria; order Alteromonadales; family Colwelliaceae; genus Thalassotalea; species Thalassotalea castellviae. The sequence goes on along the minus strand of NZ_JAVRIF010000001.1, from coordinate 476,403 downwards.
CATCCCAAATAGCCAAAAGACTAGCGATATTGCAACCAGCCCGAAGTAGTTTTGCTTGTTTGATTTTTTTTAATAATCGTTAAGCAATAAAAATTAGTGGTGAAATTTTTATTGTCATCATTTGGTCATATAACTCATAGATACTTAGGTTGTAAAAGTAAATACTTGTTATCGTTTTATTTAGCGATCACTAAAAACTAATTGTCGAAAGTATTTATGCCATTAATGTATTTATATAACATTCAATTTATTAGGAGACTTGTATGCGAAAAAAATCTCATTCAATTCAAAGAAAACGTTTGATCAGTCAACAAAAACATAAAGTAAGTGCACGACGTCATGTGCAGTTTATTCAAGAAAATCAATCGCTCTCTCAATCTATAACAAAGTAATCACTCGAATATTTTTGAGTGACACCTTTGTCCCTATCTCAACTCTATTTCAATGTTCGTTTTCAACAGTCAACTTTTGTTAGATATAAACAGTCATCTAAAGGCATTTTTTCTGGATAGCATGTTTCGATAAAACCTAATTTTTTATATAAGGTTAATGCTGCGGTATTATTTTGATAAACAAATAATGATAAAGGGGATAACTTTAAATCCTGCTTTGCTTTCACAGATAATGTTTCTACTAAAATGCTAGCAATACCTTGTCTTCTATATTCAGGGTTTACGATTAACCTACCTAAGTGACAATGACCTAATCGTTGATAGTATTGTCCAAAGGCAACTAGTTCTTTTTTATCGTTTATTAAACCGTAACTAGGTAGTTCTTGAATTTTTAGGTCGGTTAAAAATGTGTTAAGGGTATGAGGGAAACGTATATTTGGTCCTGCCCATTGGGTCAATTCATTTTTCCCAGCTGACCAAGTGCGTACAATCTCTAGCTGTTTTTTACTACATGGGATTAATTTAAGACGATTCATATTGATGTTATTCTCTCCAATGATGAGCCGATGAAAGTTTCACAGGTTATTTATTGCCGTTCACTTGTTTTAGCAGCTTGCTTTAATGCTTTTTTTTCTAGACGACGACGTTTAAAAAAAGCGGATAATAAATGACTGCATTGCTCGGCTAAAACCCCTGAAGTCACTGGAATTTGATGATTGAGTTTTTCACTACCTGTAATATTAAAAACACTTCCAGCGCTGCCTGTTTTTAAGTCTAGAGCACCATAAACGATGCGCTTAATTCTGCTATGCACTAATAATCCTGCACACATTGGGCAAGGTTCAAGTGTTACGTATAGGGTGCAATCGAGTAATCGGTAATTATTTTGCACTTTACCTGCTTGGCGAATGGCTATCATTTCAGCATGTGCTGATGGATCGTTTAACATAATCGATTGATTAAAACCTTCACCGATAACGTTACCGTTTGCCACTACCACAGCGCCTACGGGAATTTCGTTGTGTTGTTCTGCTTGGTGAGCTAATTTAATCGCCAATGCCATGAATTTTTCATCAATACTGTGTTGCTCATCGGTTATGATCAAATCTTCATTCATGACAAAAACATCTCGAGTAAATCATTTAAATATCGATGTCCTTGCTGAGTGACTCGCCAACTATCATCTTGATTTTCCATCAAGTTTTTAGCTTTAGCTTGATGTAAAATAGTGATTATTGTATCGGCGGCTAAGCCAGTAGCTTCTTGATATTCATTAAGTGTGAAAGATGAGAATAAACGCAAACGGTTCATCATGTATTCAAAAGGCAGCTCTGATTGTTCAACGATATTTAAATGATCAAGATGTGCTCTCGATTGATCTAAATAGCCCTTAGGGTGCTTGACTTTTACGGTGCGGTAAATGGTTTGTTGCGCTACGTCTGATATTTTTCCATGGGCTCCACAACCAATGCCGAGGTAATCACCAAACTTCCAATAATTTAAATTATGTTGGCATTGATAACCTTGTTGGCTAAAGGCCGATATTTCATATTGTTGATAACCCGCTTGAGCTAATAATTCAAAACCTTTATCTTGAATTTTCCATAAGGTTTCATCCATTGGTAGTTTCGGTGGTTTTGAATGGAAAGCAGTATTAGGCTCTATGGTTAATTGATACCAAGATAAGTGACGGGGATTAAGTGAAATAGCAGTTTTTAAATCGTCTAAGGCATTAGCGATTGTCTGATTAGGTAAACCATGCATCAAATCTAAATTAAAACTTTGTACGCCGCAGCTATCGGCAAGATTAGCAGCATTCTTTGCTTGTTGACTATCATGAATGCGCCCGAGTTTGATTAATTTGTCAGATTCAAAACTTTGTACACCCACCGATAACCTTGACACTCCTGCATTGAAAAAACCAATAAACTTTTCGGCTTCAACCGTGCCTGGGTTTGCTTCTAGGGTGATCTCAATATTATCGTCATGATCAAAACGTTTTAAAACTTGTGAAAGCAAGCGTTCGATAGCGCGTGCTGAAAATAAACTCGGTGTGCCTCCACCAATAAAAATAGTATGTAGTTGACGGCTCTCCAGCGAAAAACGTTTAATATCACTGTCTAAATCTTTGATGAGTTCCGTGACATAAGCATCTTCAGGCAGGCCATTTTCTTGCTTAGATTTATTGTGCGGTAGGGCATGAGAATTAAAATCACAGTAAGGGCATTTTTCCACGCACCATGGAATATGAATATATAAAGAAAGTGGCTGTTCAATGAGCATTATATTAGTAACTTACCCTGTTTTGTCAGTGAAAACGTGATTTAATTTAGCGGTTAGTAACTGTAAAGCTTGGCCACGATGGCTTAAGGTATTTTTAATCTCACGGGGTAATTGCGCTGACGTCATATTAAGGCTTGCTTGCCAAAATAGCGGGTCATAACCAAAACCTTGTTCGCCTTGAGGAGTGGTGATTATTGAACCTTCCCATTTGCCATGACAAATAATCGGCGTAGGATCATTTTCATGTTTCATAAACACTAATACGCAATGAAATCGTGCACTTCTGTTTTCTTCGGGAACATTTTTAAGTGCGGTAATTAATTTTTTGTTGTTGTCTTGATCGCTTGCTCCTTCACCGGCATAACGTGCCGAGTAAACACCGGGTGAGCCATGCAAGGCATCAACTTCTAAACCTGAATCATCAGCAATGGCTGGTAAGCCGGTAATTTTTGCCGCATGTCTTGCTTTGATAATTGCATTTTCAACAAATGTGGTGCCAGTTTCAGGCACGTCAGGCACATTAAATTCACTTTGTGGTACAACATTAATATGATGTTCGGCTAATAATTCAGCGAGTTCTTTCACTTTTCCTTTATTGCCTGTTGCCAATACGATAGTAGACATAGTGCATTCTCAAAATATTCATTCAATTGCCGTGCATAATACCTTAATCTAAAGGAAAGAGGGAGACCTGTATTGATTGAATGTAAGGATAGTAATGACCATTAAAGATAGTTTAATCAGTTTATTGATTATCTTCATTTGGGGATTTAATTTCGTCGTCATTTCATGGGGGGTTGATGATTTACCGCCATTATTTATGGGAGCCGCGAGGTTTTTATTGGTGGCTTCCTTGGGCTCGTTATTTATTAAAAAGCCTGATATTCCTTGGCGTTGGATGGCGGCTTATTCATTGACCTTATGTTTCGGACAATTTGCCTTGTTATTTTCAGCTATGGCCTTTGGTATGCCAGCCGGTTTAGCGTCATTAGTTTTACAATCTCAGGCTGTTTTCACTTTAATTTTGTCGGCATTGTTTTTACATGAAACGATTAAAATCAATCAAATTATCGCGATGATTTTTGCTGGAATAGGGCTAAGTATTATAGGTTTTACTGGCGAACACGGTAATATGACAGTGATTGGATTTGCATTAACGATTGCCGCCGCTATTTCATGGGCAAGTGGAAATGTTTGTAATCGCATGATTAATCAACGTGGTTATCAATCGAATACGGGGTTGGTTGTGTGGTCATCTTGGATTGCAATGATACCTTTTTTTCTAACCAGTTTACTTTTTGAAGGCAGTGATGCCATTCTCAGTAGCTTACAACAAAGTAGCTTTACTACTGTTTTTGTGATTTTTTATTTGGCAGTAGCAGCCTCTATATTAGGTTATAGTTTATGGAGTTACCTGTTATCTCAATACCCGGCAGGACAAGTTGCACCATTAACATTAGGCGTTCCCGTAGTTGGTATTATTTGTGCGGCGTTATTTCTTAATGAAAGTATAAGTGAGCAACAATATCTAGGAATTTGTTTAGTGATGGTGGGGCTGGTGATAAATGCCGTAGGCGGCCGATGGTTTAAATGTTTTTCACGTTCAACGGTTAGTTGACATCGGCTTTTAAATACAAGCCGACAAGAGCTGTCGGTTTGTATTTAGTACAGATTATTTTCAATGATAAATGTTGCTAATCGACATAAAACTTTTGTGAAAACTTTAATTGATGACTTTCTTTACTATCGGTAATCGTTAAATCAAAAACGATGGTTTCCTCGTTACGATAATTGACTTGTGCTAAATAATAAATCGCATCGCCTTCTTTAACTTCAACAAATGCTAATTTTTTGTCTTGTCCGGCTAAATTTCTCGCAGTTCCGGTAATCGACACTGTTTTTGCTGGTGTTGAAGCTAAAGTATTATCTAGCACTGAAATATTAATTAAGCCATTGTATTTACTACGCACTATGTCATAAGCTTTAGCTATTTCAGGGGTTAAAAAGCTGGCATTTAGGGCAATATAATGAATATTCATGTTACCCATTTTTTTCATGTTTTCAGCCTGTGCGTTTAACAGGGTGCTTGCCAATATTATTAAGGTGATTAACGTAACTTTTATGTAGGTATTCATGATATCTCCAATAAAAAAGGGTATGACACGTGAAGTGACTCATACCCCTAGTTTAGATTGTTTTGTAATTAAAAAGGCAATTGTTAAAGAATTCGCCAGTAGGGGATCCAATCAGAGAGTAATATATTAATCACATTCAATAATAAAAATGCCGCTAAAATTGATAAATCTAAACCACCAATATTGGGAATAATATTTCTGATCGGACGTAAAACAGGTTCTGTTAATTGATGTAAGATCATCAGTGTTGGATTATATCCTTGTACAACCCAGCTCATTAATGCCATTACCAGCATTAGCACAAACAATAAAAATCCAGTTTGTTTGGCTAAATACAACAAGCCTAAAAATAGTGACGAGATAATATCGATTGGTCCACCATTTAATACTGGGATAATTATAAATTTCAAAGAAGCAACAAGGTACGCGATAACAAGCGTTGCCACATCTATTCCACCAAAGCCTGGAATTACTCGACGAAATGGAATGACCACTGGGTTGGTAACTTTTACAACAAATTGACTCAGTGGATTATAAAAGTCAGCTTTAACTAGCTGAAGCCAAACACGAATTACTAATACCATTAACAAGGCGTCAAAAACAAAGCCAAGTAAATAATTTATTGCTGCCATTGCATACTCCAAATTGCTTCACTTACTTATAATATTTGGTCAAGTGAAGCATTTTTCAATTGTGATTTTAAGGTTAATTAACGATTACTTTGTGCCATTTCTTTCGCGCGGTGCAAGGCTCTATCCATAGCGTCAGACACTAACTGTTCTAAGCCACCGTCAATAAAGGTGCTTAATGCAGCTTGTGTGGTACCACCTTTAGAGGTGACATTTTCACGCAGCTCTTTAATTGAAATGTCATTTTCTACCACCATTTGTGCAGCACCGAGTGCTGTTTGTTGCACTAATTCTCTACTTTCATGTTCAGTAAATCCTAAGGTGAGCGCTTTTTTTTCCATGGCTTCCATAAATAAGAAAAAGTAAGCCGGTGCTGAACCTGTCACGGCGATGATATTGTCAATTTCTTCTTCTTTATCAAGCCATTTAGTTATGCCAACGGCAGACATTAACTGCTCAGCCAGTTCTTTTTGACGAGTGTTTGTGTTTTTTGAAGGATAAATTCCGCTCACTCCTAATCCTAATTGAGCTGGCGTATTCGGCATGGTACGTATCACTGAACAGGATTTGTTTAACGCTTTTTCCATGGTTGCCATTGAACAGCCAGCAGCAACTGAAATAAAACATTTATCACTGACATCCATTGCTTGACTGATTTGTTGACAAACCTCGGCGATAAAATGTGGCTTTACTCCTAAAACGATAAAATCGGCAAATTTTGCTGCCTCGATATTATCTGAGGTATGTTTAATGCCAAGAGTATTGGCTAAGGCTTCTCTTTTGCCAGCTGAGGGATTTGAAACCATCACATTGTTGGCATCATAGCCTTTTTTAATAAGTCCAGAAATAATGGCGCTGTTCATATTTCCAGCACCGATGAAAGCGATATTTGTCATAGAAAACCTAGTTTGTTTTGGAATTGACGTTTAGTCAAATTGTCGTTGAATTGAAGCAAAAAGTCGCGCTTTTTCTGTTATTCTTTTGCTATTTCTCGCTCGCCGAAAATCGCAGTACCTATACGGACCATGGTCGAATGATTAGCTATTGCTTCGGTTAAGTCTCCAGACATGCCCATAGAAAGGGTATCAATGGATGGATGGCTTAATTTTAACTTGGTAAAAAGTTCAGCCATTTTATGAAAGCTTTCGCTTGAGTCATTTTTTTTCGGTATGGCCATTAATCCCCGTAAAGTTAAATGTTTAGCTTGCTCAATAAGCGACGCATAACGTTCTAACTCATTGACATTAATACCAGATTTAGCTTTTTCATCACTAATATTTACTTGTAAACAAACGTTGAGAGGGATATCTTGATTTGACCTTTGTTCATTAAGGCGGTAAATAATCTTTTCTCGATCGACACTATGAACCCAAGAAAAATTTTCGGCAATCAGTCGCGTTTTATTCGATTGAATAGGACCGATAAAGTGCCAAGAAATATCATTAAGGTGAGTTAATTGCTGAATTTTTTCAACCGCTTCTTGAATATAGCTTTCACCAAAAGCTCGTTGTCCACTGTCATAGGCTTGTTGGATAAGATCTGCCGATTTAGTTTTACTTACCGCCAACAAACAAACTTCATCTATACTTCGGTTAGCAAGTTCGCAAGCTTGCGTTATTTGCAGTTTAATAGCGGCGAGATTATTTTTAATATGGGTCATGTTTTTTTATTCAATTACCTGAGAAAAATGTTAAGTTTAAGCATTCATCGTTTATGCTTTCATAAAATATAGAATTTAAATAAATAGTTATTAGAAAAATTGCTTAGTATAAAAATAGTTACTTAGTTTATAAAAATAAAAGTTAAAATTAGTTTATAAGAGGTTTTTATGGATATTACCGAATTACTCGCGTTTAGCGTAGAAAATAATGCATCTGATTTACATCTTTCTACTGGCACTCCTCCTTTAATTCGTGTTGATGGGGATGTTCGTAAACTCAATATCCCCGCATTTGACGCGAAAGATGTGAATGCGCTTGTTTACGATATTATGAATGATCGTCAACGTAAAGAATATGAAGAGAATATGGAAGTCGATTTCTCTTTTGAAGTGCCAAATCTTGCTCGGTTCAGGGTGAATGCGTTTAATCAAAACCGTGGTCCATCAGCAGTATTTCGTACCATTCCAAGTAAAGTATTATCGCTAGAAGATTTAGGTTGTCCTGATATCTTTAGACAAATATCTGAAAAACCACGTGGTTTAGTTTTGGTTACCGGTCCGACAGGCTCAGGTAAATCAACAACCTTGGCTGCCATGGTCGATTACATTAACAATAGTAAACATGATCATATCTTAACGATTGAAGATCCTATCGAATTTGTCCACGAAAATAAAATGTGTTTGATAAACCAACGTGAAGTGCATCGCGATACTTTAAGTTTTAGTGCGGCGTTACGTTCGGCATTGCGTGAAGATCCAGATGTTATTCTGGTCGGTGAGATGCGAGATTTAGAAACAATTCGCCTAGCTATGACAGCAGCAGAAACCGGTCATTTAGTGTTCGGAACCTTGCATACTACCTCAGCACCAAAAACAATCGATCGTATTATTGATGTTTTCCCAGCGGAAGAAAAGTCGATGGTTCGTTCAATGTTATCTGAATCATTACAAGCGGTTATTTCACAAACCTTAGTGAAAAAAGTCGGTGGTGGTCGTGTTGCCGCACATGAAATTATGATCGGTGTGCCGGCTATTCGTAACTTAATTCGTGAAGCAAAAGTTGCCCAAATGTATTCTGCAATTCAAACCGGTATGCAACATGGGATGCAAACCATGGATCAATGTTTACAAAACTTAGTGAATCGCGGGATGATCACGAAACAAGACGCGATGGAAAAAGCATCGGATAAAACACAATTTCAAAGCTATTAATGAGTGTTAGTAAAGGTTTTCATTTATGAGATTTCATAATTATTTAGAGAAAATGGTGCAAGAAGACGCATCTGATATGTTTGTTACGGCAAAGTTGCCGGTGAGTGCCAAAATTAATGGTGAATTAACCCCCATTGATGAACATTCATTATCAGCGGATGATGCGTTAGACCTTGTTCATAGTGCGATGAATGAAAAACAAAAAGCGCAATTTGATCAAGAAAAAGAATGTAACTTTGCAATATCAATTGATGGCATTGGCCGTTTTCGTGTTTCGGCCTTTTGGCAACGAGATATGGCGGGCATGGTAGTTCGTCGTATCGTGACAGAAATTCCTGACGCCGATGATTTAGGCTTACCTTCCGTGTTAAAAGATGTGGTGATGTCGAAACGCGGCTTAGTCCTTTTTGTCGGGGGAACAGGTACAGGTAAATCAACTTCAATGGCTTCTTTAATTGGTTACCGTAATCGTAACTCTAAAGGCCATATCTTAACGATAGAAGATCCGGTTGAATTTGTGCACGAACATGGCAAATCGATGATCACACAACGTGAAGTAGGTTTAGATACTGAAAGCTTTGATGCTGCACTAAAAAGTTCTTTACGTCAGGCGCCTGATGTTATTCTTATTGGTGAGATCCGTAGTCAAGAGATTATGGAACATGCGTTAAGTTTCGCTGAAACCGGCCATTTATGTATTGCTACTTTGCATGCTAACAATGCGAACCAAGCGATTGACCGCATAATGCACTTAGTACCAGCAGAGCAACATGGTAAGTTACTCTTTGATTTGGCGTTGAATTTACGTGGGGTAATTGCCCAGCAATTAATTCCAACACGAGATGGTAATGGTCGAGTTGCCGCTATTGAAATACTACTGAATTCTCCTTTTGTTGCTGAATTAATTAAAAAAGGTGAAGTAGGGAGTATTAAAGAAGTAATGCAAAAATCGACCGATCAAGGCATGCAAACTTTTGATCAGGCACTATTTAATTTGTACCAAAGAGGACTGATTAATTACGCTGATGCGATACATCACGCCGACTCTCCAAATGATTTACGCTTAATGATCAAACTAAGAAGTAATGACCAAGGTGGCTCAGGTTCACTTTCAGGCGTAACTATTGATGGTTTAGAGCCGACAGAATAGGCTTATTGCTTTAAAAGTTAAAAGTTAAAAGTTAAAAGGGCGATAACGATCGCCCTTTTTATTGCTGCTTTTTGCGGTTATATCGACTAAGTATAGGTATAAAATTTTAGCTATATAAATTCAATATGAATGGAGAAAATGACTAAGCTATTACAAATATTGACTCTCAAAAAAGCTTTCAATGATCAGTCTAGCTGATTCAGCATCGATATTATCTTTTTTTAAATTACGGTAACCGCCTTGGGCAAAAAGCTGCTCTTTCGCATCTGCAGTGGTTAAGCGTTCATCAACAAATTCAACCGCTAATTTAAATTGGTTCGCTAGTCTATTTCCGAATTTTTTTGCCGCAAAGGTGACGTTTTGATTCGTTCCATCCATGTTCAATGGCAAGCCAACTACAATTAAATTTGGCTGCCATTCATTAAAAAATTTACTCAGTTGTTCTTGGTTAGGAATACCGTCTTTTGCTTTGATAGAGCCTAAAGGGGAAGCCGTTCCCGTTAATTCTTGGCCAACGGCTACACCAATATATTTTGTGCCAAAATCAAAACCGAGTACCGTTCGCTCTCCGATTGCTTTTGCCATTAAGCATGACCTACTTCTGAAGATAAATGTGCGACATTAACGCCTATTTTTTCAGCGGCCTTTTGCCATCGTTTCTCGATTGGCGTATTAAATAAAATATCATTGTCAGAAGGCGTGGTTAACCAAGAGTTCGCTTGAATTTCTTCTTCTAATTGACCAGGACCCCATCCAGCATAACCTAAAGTAACCATATATTTTTCAGGCTCTTGATCGCTGCCCAGAGCAATTAAAATATCTTTTGAAGTGGTGATCATCACATCATCACTTAAGGCAAGCGAGCTACTCCAACCGGCTTGTGGGCTATGTAAAACAAAACCACGGTCGGTTGAAACAGGTCCTCCAGTTAATACCCGTTGTGTTAAATGAGAGCGAGAGGGAATATCATCTTCTAATTGTGCAAGTAATTCATTAATAGTGACATTCACTGGTACATTAATGATTAATCCCATCGCGCCTTCTTCGTTATGCTCACAAATATAGGTAACCGTTTTGTCAAAATAAGAATCTTTCAACGTCGGCATTGCAATTAATAAATGATTTTCTAAGCTTTCCATATCAACACCTCAACAATTATTATTGTATGTTTTGCTCAATAGCGTCCATTAATTTACCACTGATATTAATGGGATAGGCTGCTTCAATTTCTCTAATACAGGTTGGGCTGGTCACGTTTATTTCAGTCACTTTGTCACCAATGACGTCTAACCCTACAAAGTATAGACCACGTTTCTTTAATTCTGGGGCAATCGTCTCTGCAATCATTTTATCGCTGGCAGATAAAGGTTGTGCTCGCCCGCTACCACCTGCAGCTAAATTGCCACGTGTTTCACCTTGTGCAGGTATACGAGCTAAGCAATAAGGCATAGGTTCGCCATTAACGATTAAAATGCGTTTATCGCCATCTTTAATTTCCGGCATAAATTCTTGCACCATAGCATACTGGCTACCGTGATTAGTTAAGGTTTCAATAATAACGCCAACATTTGGATCTTGCTCTTTAATGCGAAAAATTGACGAGCCGCCCATGCCATCAAGTGGTTTAATAATCACGTCTTTTTCTTCTTGATGAAATGCGCGAATTTGTTCGCTTTTACGTGTCACTAATGTTTTTGCGGTTAATTCAGGAAACCAAGCAGTAAAAAGCTTTTCATTACAGTCTCGTAAACTTTGTGGCTTGTTAACAATTAATGTTCCGGCAACTTCAGCACGTTCTAACATATACGTTGCGTAAATATATTCGGTATCAAAAGGCGGATCTTTTCTCATTAACACGGCATCTAAAGACTCCACCGCAATGTCTTGAGGCTCAGCTAATTCATACCAATGCTCAGGATCATCATACACGGTTATTTTTTGTGTGCTCGCTCGACATTGCCCTTGATAAAGATACAAGTCTTGCATTTCCATATAATGAATTTCGTAGCCACGTTTTTGTGCTTCTAACATCATTGCCATGGACGAATCTTTTTTCACCTTCACTTGTGAAATGGGATCCATGACGATACCGAGTTTAATTGTCATTGTAAGTCTTTTCCTAATTGGTTGATGTTGCGTGTACCATGATATGGTTATTTTATATCGCCATAACGACACTGTAGAGCTGTTATGGCAGTTAACGCTGCTGTTTCAGTACGTAATACTCTAGGACCGAGTAATACATCAATAAATTGCTGTTCATTTGCTTGCGAAATTTCCTCGTCGCTTAGTCCACCTTCGGGCCCAATCAGTAGGCGTATACGAGAATTTTCACTGGGTAAATTCATTATAGAATGTTCCGCTTTCGGGTGTAGGTTTAATTTTAACGCAGAACTTTCTTGTGCTAACCAATTGTCCAAAGGCAATGCAGGATGAACGACAGGTACTGTGCATCGCCCACTTTGCTCACAAGCACTAATGACAATTTTTTGCCATTGTTCTATTTTCTTGGCCAATCGTTCTCCAGAAATTTTCACGCCGCAGCGCTCAGTAAACAATGGCGTAATGCTATTTACGCCTAATTCCACAGATTTTTGTAAAGTAAAATCCATTCTATCGCCGCGCGAGATTGCTTGACCTAAATGAATATTAACGGGAGATTCATTAGCAATGGCTTTAAAACTTTGAATAATTGCTTGTGCACTTTTTTTACCAACATTGACTAATTCAGCTTGAAATTCACCCCATGACTCTTGATATTTTGAGCCGTTAAATAAGGTGACGTTATCGCCGTTTTTTAACCGTAATACACGAACCGTATGACCAAAAGCGTCATCACTTAATGTAATCGTGTCGCCAATCGTCCATTGGTTATTTTGATAAATTCGAGGGTTACGCATAGTCATTAAATAGTAAACAGTTATGTCTTTGAAGATAAGGACAAAAGGGGGGATTTTCAATGACTAATTTATTTCAATGGGATTTATTTTTTCATTTTTGTTATTTTTTGGTAAACTGCGCGCCTTTAGTCGATCGTGCAATGAAATTAGTGAATTATTTTGCACGGTTAATTTTTTAATCTACAGCTCCAGATTTACGCTCTGGCTGGCTCAATGGGTATGATATGAAAAATATTACGGTTTGTGCACTCTATAAATTTGTCCGTTTAGAAAACTTTGAACAATTAAAAACACCATTACTAAATGTGATGTTAGAACATGAAGTAAAAGGCACTTTACTGCTTGCTAATGAAGGGATTAATGGCACGATTGCTGGACCACAAGAGGGCATTGATAAAGTATTATCGCATCTTAGTAAAGATGAAAGATTAGGCCTTGTTTCACATAAGTATTCGTATGCTGATGAAAATCCTTTTCAGCGCAGCAAAGTTAAACTTAAAAAAGAAATTGTGACTATGGGAGTTGAGGGCATAGACCCGACATTAACCGTTGGTACTTACGTCAAACCTAAAGATTGGAATGCACTTATTTCTGATCCTGAAGTGTTATTAGTAGATACCCGTAATGATTACGAAGTTGAAATTGGTACTTTCGAAAATGCGGTCAATCCTAACACCGAAACTTTCCGTGAATTTCCAGAGTATGTCGCGAAAAACCTCGATAAAACCAAGCATAAAAAAGTAGCGATGTTTTGTACGGGAGGTATTCGTTGCGAAAAATCAACCGCTTACCTAAAAGAACAAGGCTTTGAAGACGTATATCACCTAGAAGGCGGTGTACTGAAATATTTAGAAGAAATGAAACAAGATGAGTCGATGTGGCAAGGTGAATGTTTTGTTTTTGATGGCAGAGTTGCCGTTGGACACGGTTTAGAACAAGGTCAATATGATCAATGTTTCGCTTGTCGTTATCCAATAACCGAAGAAGAAAAACAAAGCGAGCATTATGTTAAAGGCGTGAGTTGCCCTAAATGTATCGACAAATACAATGAAGAACAACGTAGTCGGTTTGCAGAACGTGAAAAGCAGATCAATTTAGCCAAAGCTCGCGGCGAAAAACATATTGGTGGTGAAATCGAAAGCGTTATCAAACAACGTCGAGAAGAAAAGCTAGCCGCGAAAAAAGAGCAGGCTAGTAAATAAAAATCAATTAATGTGGTAGCGTTAACCGACGTCAGTGTTGTGCTTTTTATTGCTTGAGTTTATGTTTAAAATGTCAGGGTAAAGCAAGCACCCTCATTGGTATTTTCAACTTTAATATGACCGCCATGAGCAATCATTATTTGTCGTGTTAACGCTAAACCAACGCCTGAGCCTTCCCGCTTGGTTGTAAAAAACGGCACAAAGATCTGTTCGATGATTTCCTTCGCCACCCCGTTACCATTATCGGCAATCGCAATCATTACTCTGCCTCGCTTATTAAGCTTTGCATGAATATTTATGATTGGCTTAGTCTTATTAATTAGTGCTTGTTGAGCATTTTTCAATAAGTTGATAAACACTTGTTCCATCATGGCAACATCAACCTCAAATTCCAAGGTTGTTGGCTCCACAAGGATAGACATTGTAATGTCGTGACAAAACCCTGTTTGACTCATCACATTACTGATATCCGATAAAAACGGCTCTATTTTGATCCGCTTTTTATTTGGGGTAGGGAGCCGTGTTAATTTTCGATAACTACTAACAAAGCTCATCAAACCATCACTTCTATTAGCAACTGTTTTTACCGCGTCAGCGACATCTGATAAATCTTCAAGAGCTGCTTGGTTATGATGATAGTTTTTTCTGACATCTTCCACGAGATCGGCAGCTGTTTTTGTTAAAGAAGCGATAGGCGTAATACTATTCATAATCTCATGAGTTAATACACTCACTAAGTCTTGCCATGCTTGCAGCTGGGCAATATTTAACTCGTTTTGTATATCTTGCATACTGATTAAAATTTCTTGCTGTTGGTTGACGGTAATTTGAGTCGCAGAAACACTTAATCTATGCTCCATTCCATCAATCATTATATCAATCAGTAAGTTACCACTATGATTTATATTCGCTAACGTTTGTTCGAAATCTTGAGAAAATTGCTGTAGATCTGACAGTTTTGTGACGTGATTACTGCCAAATAAACGACGTGCAGCGTTATTCCATAACGTGATGTTTTTATTATGATGAACCGTCAGTAAAGGCACGGGAACTTGTTCTATAACTGCCTTGAAGTATTTGAGGTCTTTCTCTTGCTCAACTCTGGCTAATTGCAATCGGTTTAAGATTTCCGTGAATGCCTTGCCAAGCTCATCAAAACCCATACCTAATTCTGCTAATTCAAATCGTTGAGAAAAATCGGCATATCGAGCTGCATTTAAAAACCGTGTTAATTCCGCATTGGTTTTTGTGATGAATCGGATCATTTCATGAAATTGAAATCCGATGATTAATAAGGTCACAAAGCTTGCCGCATGATAGCCTGGTGAATACATAAAATAGGCAAAAAGTAATGCAGTTAAAATGACTAAAAGAGTGCGAGTTATTATCATTAAAGAAAAACGTTTAAAGCCCATGTTTTTCCATCCTTCTATAAAGTGCCGCTCTTGTTAAACCTAGCTCCTTGGCTGAATGTGAAATATTGTATCGATGTTTTTTTAATGCCTGGTGTATGGTTTGCTTTTCGATTGATTCTAAATTTAATTCACCCCGAAAAAATTGCTTATCTTCATGATTATCAATACTGAACTCTTTGTTGTGATTCGTTGAAGGGGCTGAACTTGCATCAGTTAATTGAAAGTCATCTATCGTCAAGGTTTGATTGTCAGACATTATCACTGCGCGTTCAATTGCGTGCCTTAGGGCTCTTATGTTGCCTAGCCATTGCTCTTGTTGTAAACGTTTAATAGTTGCAGCTGAAATACTTAAATTAGCTTTATGATACTTTTTTCCATACAACTGGATGAAATACTCGCTAATTGGTTTAATGTCATCGATCCTCTCGCGCAGGGGGGGTAAGTTTACTTCAACCGTATTTAAACGAAACAATAAATCTTGTCTAAAAATACTTTCATTTTGAAGTTTATCTTTTGCAAGATTCGTCGCACACACAATTCTAACGTCAAACGGGATGGCTTTATTTTCTCCTAACGGCGTTACTTCTCTTTGCTCTAACACGGTTAATAGCTTTGCTTGAAGGTGTAAGGGTAAATTGCCTATTTCATCTAAAAACAAGGTGCCGCCATCTGCGGCTTTTAAACGTCCTATCCGATCATGTTGGGCGCCGGTAAATGCGCCTTTTTTATGACCAAACAACTCGCTTTCAAATAAACTTTCAGAGATAGCACCTAAATCTACCGACATAAAAATGTTATTTGCACGTAAACTTTGTTGATGTATTTCTCTGGCAACAAGTTCTTTTCCCGTGCCATTTTCTCCGAGAATTAAAATATTAGCCTCAGTAGGTGCACTTCGTTTAATTAAGCTTTTTATCTCTGTTAATGCGGTTGAATCGCCGATAAGTAGCGGTTGATTGACCTGATTGCTGGCTGCTATCAAGATATTATTTTTTTGTCTTAATGCTTGGGCTTCAGTTCGAGTTTGCCCTAATTGAATCGCGGTAGATAAGGTGGCGATTACTTTTTCATTTTGCCAAGGCTTAGCGATAAAATCAGTTGCGCCTAGTTTCATTGCTTCAACGGCAACATCAACACCGCCATGCGCTGTGATCATGATGATAATACTTTCTGGTTTGATCGCTAAAATTTTTTTTAACCAATAGAACCCTTGTTTACCGGTACTTTCACCTGGACCAAAATTCATATCCAACAAGATAACGTCAAAATCTTGGTTTTGTATAAAAGCAGGAATATGTTCTGGTAAATTACAGGTACTGATATGCGAAAATTTGCGTTTCAGTAATAATTTTCCTGCCGTTAAAATATCATCGTCGTCATCAACAATTAAAATTCTGCCGTTTTCTTTCACAAAAATTTGTCTTTTTACGATTAAAAGTGTTCATTATCGTACAGCCACTGTTCGATAACGTACAGTAGAATTCGAGTATATCGAATAAAATAAAATTAAGTGCTTATTTATCAATAACTTAATTTTTGGAACGTTTATTGTACTTCATTCTTTATTAATAAGAAGGAATCGATAAACGTTATGACAAGTAAAGAAACACCCTTAACTGCTGTTACCGCGAAAGCCTCTGTCTCTGGTGCAAGTATGGACAAGGTGGTTGAGCATCAAAAAAGTCACACTAAGCGTGTGATGATCTTTATCGGTATCCTTATTTTGCTTTACATTGGCTATAGTGTTTTTTCCACTCCATCAGGAAAAACTCTGAAAGTGGATAGCCAACGTATTGTTATTTCAACAGTAAGTGAAGGAATATTTGAAGACTTTATACCGGTTAGAGGCAGAGTTATTCCAGCTAAAACTGTTTTTTTAGATGCGGTTGAAGGTGGTCGGGTCGAAAGAATTTTAGTTGAAGATGGTGCAAAATTAACGGCAGGCGCACTTATTGTTGAACTTTCAAATGCCTCATTGCAATTAAACGTGTTAGGAAATGAAGCAAGAGTTGCTGAACAATTAAATAACATGCGCTCAATTGAATTGAGTTTAGAGCAAAACAGATTGCAGCATAAACGTAATTTAGTTGATATCAATTATCAAATAAAAATGTTAACTCGCCAACTTAAGCGTGAGGCAGCTTTAGTGAGCAGTGGCGCTATTATGCAGTCAAAATACGATGACACTTTTGACACCTTACAGTGGTATAAAAGTCGTTTAACGTTAACGTTAGAAAGCCAAGCTTCCGATACTAAAATGCAAGAAGAGCAGCTTGCTTTTCTAAAAGACACGAGCCAACGCTTAGAAAGCAACTTGGCCATCTCTCGACAAAATTTAGATAACATGAATGTTCGAGCGCCCGTTAATGGCACTTTATCTGGCTTTAATGTTGAAATAGGGCAGAGCATTGGTCGGGGTGAACGTCTAGGACAAATAGACACTCCAAATGATTATAAAGTCACAGCCTTTATTGACGAATTTTACTTAGGACGAGTAGACATTGGCCAGTTAGCGCAATATGAAAATAATGGTGATTTTTATCCTCTAACCATTGCCAAAATTTATCCGCAAGTACAAAACGGGCAATTTGAGATTGATTTCAAATTCGAAGATCAACAACCGCCTGGTATCAGACGAGGACAAACCTTACAAACCAAACTGACCTTAGGCGATGCAAGCTCAGCGACCTTGATCCCCAATGGTGCCTTTTATCAAGATACGGGCGGAAAATGGGTTTTTGTTGTTGCTGAAGATGGTAGCGAAGCGGTAAGACGTTCAATTCGGTTAGGACGAAGAAATAATCAATTTATAGAGGTGCTTGACGGTTTAGAAGTTGGCGAAAAAATCGTAACTAGCCCATATACCAGTTATCAAGATATGCAACGGCTAGCACTTTAATGTTTAAGCGTACTTCAGTCGCTGACTTTAACCGCTAACTTTAATCAATAATGAAAAATAT
Organism: Thalassotalea castellviae; assembly: GCF_031846185.1. Taxonomy (NCBI): domain Bacteria; kingdom Pseudomonadati; phylum Pseudomonadota; class Gammaproteobacteria; order Alteromonadales; family Colwelliaceae; genus Thalassotalea; species Thalassotalea castellviae. The sequence goes on along the minus strand of NZ_JAVRIF010000001.1, from coordinate 458,465 downwards.
AACGAACGAAGCAGGAATTTAATATGTTGAAATTACACAACTTATCAAGAGTCTTTCAAACTGACAATGTTGAAACAACCGCATTAAATAATATAAATATCGAAATTGAAAAAGGAGAATTCGTCGCTATTATGGGGCCGTCAGGTTGTGGCAAATCTACCTTATTAAATACCATTGGTATGCTCGACTCCCCTTCAGGGGGACAATATTTTTTCGATGATGAAGAAATTTCAACTTACAGCGAAGCACAACTGTCTGTTATTCGAAAAAAGAATATTGGCTTTATTTTTCAAAATTTCAATTTGATTGATGAACTTACCGTTGAAGAAAATATCGAGTTAGCGTTGCTTTATCACAATATCCCCGCAGCCGAAAGAAAAGAGCGTGTTCTAAACGTGATGGATAAGGTTGGCATTGCACATCGAGCTAAACATATGCCAAGTCAGCTTTCAGGGGGACAACAACAACGAGTCGCAGTTGCTCGGGCAGTGGTGGGAGATCAAGCGATGATTTTGGCGGATGAGCCCACCGGAAATTTAGACAGCGCCAATGGTCAAGAAGTGATGGAAATGTTGCAAGCTTTAAACGATGAAGGCACCACTATCGTAATGGTGACGCATAGTCCTTCACATGCAGATTATGCCCGACGCACCATAAATTTATTTGATGGCAAGGTTGTAACTGAAAACGTTAAAGCGGCATAAGTCGAGGTTATTATGTTTAAAAATTATTTAGTGACAGCATGGCGCAATATGCTAAAAAATCGCATGTTCTCAGCCATCAATATTTTCGGTTTATCTATCGGCTTAATGAGTTGCATTTTAATTATGCTGTTTGTTCGAGAAGAGATGGGCTTTGATCAATGGATAAAAGACAGTGATCGTATTGTTCGTTTACATACGGCTTATAAAATGGGTGATCAACCTGATTTTTTAACGGTTCGTTCAGCTGGCCGCATGATGGAAGCTATTCGTGATTATGCTCAAAACGAAGTTGAGGCGGGCGTTCGGTTTATTCAATTTGGTACTACTATTCAACAAAACGGTGAAGGCTTTTCTGAACAAGGAACTATGGTTGATGGAAGTTTTTTTGATGTTTTTGATTTACCTTTTGTTCATGGTGATAAAGCTAGCTCGTTTTCAAAGCCGATGGATCTTGTTATTACGGAAGAAATGGCAATCAAGTATTTTGGAAAAACAGCCGTTGTTGGCGAAACATTAACATTTTGTTGCCTATCTGGAGGGCCCTCAACGGTGCCTATTGCAGGTGTTATTAAAGACTTACCGAATGCAACACACCTTAATATGAATTTTATAATACGCTTAAACCCAGCATTATTCGTCAACGATACAGGAACCTTACATACATGGACTAGTGTCAATGTATATACCTACTTTAAACTCACAGAAAATACCTCTATTGATAAATTGCAAGAAAGAATGGTGTATTGGCTAAATAATGAAAGTCCATTTGTGGAAATGTATAAAGATAGAATGTCTGGGTTAAACAACACGATGAAAGTGTCTAACTTTGTAGAACTTCGATTGATGGCGTTAACTCAATTGCATTTACATGCCAAAAAACATGCAGGCAACATGGGAGATTTGACTCCGATGGGGGATGCAAAAATGATCAATACTTTTATTATCGTTACCGGCTTAGTGTTATTGATTGCTTGTATAAACTTTATGAATCTATCGACTGCTAAAGCCAGTAAACGAGCCCGTGAAGTTGCCATGCGTAAAGTCTTAGGTGCATCTCGTTTTCAAGTGGCCGTGCAGTTTTTAAGTGAAGCGATCGCGATCGCGTTAATCGCCTTAATATTTGCGTTAGTAGCCGTTGAATTAGTCTTACCTTTTTATAACCAAATCATAGGAAAAGAGCTGAGTTTTCATTTGCTAAATGACCCACTCATGTTAGGTAGTTTATTAGCCGTTACCGCATTAGTTGGCTTAGGGGCAGGTTTGTATCCAGCACTTTATTTATCGCGTTTTTTACCCGGTCATATTTTAAAATCGAGTAAAAGTGCTGAATCGGGCAATTCAGCCAAGTTTCGTACTGTGTTAGTTGTGTTTCAATTTGCCACTTCAATTATTTTAGTGATATCAACCATTGTTGTTTATGGTCAAACGCTTTATTCAAATAATGTTGACGTTGGTTATCAAAGCGATAATAAATTAATACTTAATATTCGTCCTGCGCGTGATAATTTATCCAGCTTAAAGCAAGAATTGCTTAATTTACCTCAAGTTAGCTCAGTTGTGTTTTCATCTGAAGCACCGACGCAAGATAATGAAAACAATACTGATTTTAAATTATTAGAAAATCAGGGTAGTCAAACGGCTAATGAACAGCGGTTTATTAATTATCATAATATGGGCTTTGGCTTTTTCGAAGCGTATCAAGTGAAGCCCATTGCAGGACGTTTATTTAATGAAGCATATGGGAGTGACGCATTTAAAGCTATCTCGGAAAATTCATCGAATGATGATCAGGTTAATAAAGCAAGTGCGATATTAAATTTAAGTGCCGCTAAAAATTTAGGCTTTGATAAAGCTGAAGATGCAATAGGTAAAACACTGATCTCAGGTCAACGTCAGTTAACCATTATTGGTGTTATCCCTGATTTACATTTTAGATCGATTAAATTTGGTATTCGCTCGACTGTTTATACGTTAAACCCACGTCGATTTAACGTTGCAAGCATTAGCTTTAATAGTTCGAACCCAGGTAAGGTTATGGAAGATATAACCCAAATTTGGAAACGCAATGTTCCTATGCAGCCTATCGAAATGGAGTTTTTAAGTGAAATGATGGCGGCTCAATATCAAGTTGAAAAAACCACGGCACAATTATTTTTAGCTTTTTCAGTATTAGCCATTTTAGTGGCATGTTTGGGGCTTTTTGGCCTCTCTGCCTTTACTGTTGAACGCAGAACAAAAGAAATAGGGATCAGAAAAGTAATGGGAGCGAATGCATCTCAAATCGTTACTTTACTTATCTGGCAATTTTCTAAACCCGTAGTTATCGGGAATTTAATTGCTTGGCCAATTGCAGCCTTTGTGATGCTTGATTGGCTTGAAGCGTTTCCATATAGGTTAGAGTCTTGGTGGTTAATCCCTTTATGCTTTGTTGTTGGTGCTATTTCAATGTTAATTGCTTGGTTTACCGTGGGCAGTAATGCTATTAATGTCGCAAGAAAAAATCCGATAAAATCACTTCGTTATGAATAGATATTCTATGCCAGGTTAATGAACTTGTACCCATAAAAAAACCGACGTAAATGTCGGTTTTTTGTTTCAAGCGATTAGATAATTAACGTTTATAGTCCCGCTGAAGCTTTCAATGCCTCAGCTTTATCGGTTTTCTCCCATGAAAAGGCCGTAAAGGTATCGTCACCAACCGTCATTTCAAAAGGCTCACGACCAAAGTGACCATATGCCGCTGTTTGGCGGTACATAGGATGTAATAAATCTAACATTTTTGTGATACCGTAAGGACGTAAGTCAAAATGCTCACGGACCAATTCAATTAAACGCTCTTCAGACACCTTTCCTGTGCCAAATGTTTCAACTGAAATAGACGTTGGCTCAGCAACCCCAATGGCATAAGACACTTGAATTTCACAACGATCAGCTAAGCCTGAAGCTACAATGTTTTTTGCAACGTAACGACCCGCATAAGCAGCACTGCGATCAACTTTTGATGGATCTTTACCTGAAAAAGCGCCGCCACCATGACGAGCCATACCGCCATAGGTATCTACAATTATTTTACGTCCGGTTAAACCACAATCACCCACAGGACCACCTATAACAAAACGACCGGTTGGGTTGATAAAATACTTGGTTTCAGGCGTTAACATTTCAGCAGGTAATACAGCTTTAATGATGTTTTCCATTACCGCTTCATGCAAATCTTCTTGAGAAATCTCAGGATTGTGCTGGGTTGATAATACTACCGCGTCAATGGCAACTGGCTTATTATCTTCATAGATGAAAGTTACTTGAGATTTTGCATCTGGACGTAACCAAGGCAAAACACCTGATTTACGCATTTCAGCCTGTCTTTCAACTAAACGGTGTGAATAAAATAATGGTGCAGGCATTAACGTTTCTGTTTCGTTAGTTGCGTAACCAAACATTAACCCTTGATCACCAGCTCCTTGATCTTCAGGTTTTACGCGATCTACACCTTGCGCGATTTCTGGTGATTGTTGGCCAATCAAATTCATGATGCCACAGGTATCGCCGTCAAAACCAACATCAGATGAGGTATAGCCAATATCAGTAATCACTTTACGTGTTAAGTCTTCTAAATCAACCCAAGCTGTTGTAGAAACTTCACCCGAAATAATCGCTACGCCGGTTTTTACCATAGTTTCACAGGCAACACGTGCAAATTTATCTTTCGCGATAATCGCATCTAACACGGCATCAGAGATCTGATCGGCAATTTTATCAGGATGACCTTCAGAAACAGACTCTGAAGTAAAATAATGTTTAGACATAAACCCTCGGAAATTAAGCTGGTTAAAATAGTACTTTATTCAATAAAATGAATTGTAACCCGAGTTTTAAAATATTTCTAGTTTTTTACGCCTAGACGTCTAAATGGCTTAAACTTAAATGATATATCTAACAACTTTAACGGAGGTATACTTATTAACTGATTGTTTTATTTGTATAATTCAACATTAATACTTGTTCCCCATAATTGAGAAAATATTTTATTTTGCGTTGGGGTTTCCGACGAGCTATAAAACTGATGTGCTAAATTCGATGTTTTTTTTGCAAGCAAGTGATGTTTAATTAGTTGCCTTTTTAACTGTTCACTCACAGGCGTAGCGGTTTCAATAAGTTCAATACCACTTGGCATTATCTTTTTGATCGCCTCGCTCATAAATGGATAATGAGTACAGCCTAATACAAGTGTATCAATCCCTTGAGCAATCAAAGGGGCAAGATACTGTTCAAGTAAATGAATAAATTTATCTGATGTTTGCAGACCTTGCTCGATCAATTCAACTAAGCCCAAACAGGGCTGAATAAAGACTTGTGCACCATTTTTATATTGTTCTACTAAGGCTAAGAAGCGGGCGTTGTTTGCCGTGGCTTGAGTGACTAAAATACCTATTTTTTGGGTTGTACTAATCCTTGCTGCCGGTTTAATTGCCGGTTCAACACCAATGATAGGGAGGGTTACACGATTTCTTAATTGATCAATGGCATTGACAGTCGCCGTATTACAAGCAATCACTATTGCTTTACATTGTTTGGTTATTAACGTATCGGCAATAAAATTTACCCGTTCAATGATTTGTTGATTGGAAATATCACCATACGGGGCAAACTGTGAATCAGCAAAATAAATGAGTTGTTCGTTAGGTAAATGTTCAGAAATGCGTTTTGCAATAGACAAGCCGCCAACTCCAGAGTCGAAAATACCTATCGGAGCATTTGTATTATGAGTGAATGTGTCTGAAGGCAACGTGTTTATAACCAAAAGAGTAATAGTTAATGACTAATGGTGATGTTATAGGGAGTTAAGCATTAAAGTAAAGATGAAGTTAGCGGTTCACAGATATTTTATTTCTTTCGTGGCTTTTAGCGTTGCGCGGAAATATCTTTTTATAAGAAGGCTAGGGTGGAAACTAAATATTCGAATTTTCAATAAAATATAAGAAAGGTAAGACTTCCAGAATGCCGCAGTCGACTTTAGTCCTGAACACCGTGTGTTCAGGGCGGAAATATCTTTTCAACCGTAGGCTTCCCGATACGAGCCGGGTTTGCACAATAGCTAAATGTCAATTTCCATAGGTAAAACTTATCGGCTCAGGGACATAGTTAACATACAAACATCCCAGAAGACTTAAATATATTATAGCGAATCTAATAGAAAGGATTAACTGTTTTTTATAATGAAATGTACTAACCGCTGATGTTTTAAACTAACTGATTTATCTTTAAGCAGTTTTTGTTATTAGAGAGTAGGGCATGGATTATAATCTGGGCTTTTAGAATATAATATTGCATCTTTCATTAACTGTTCAGCAGCAATTATTTCACCTTTATCACGGGATAACTTTAACCAATCGCTGGCAAGTGTTTCATCGAAAAAAATTAACGATTGCGCCTTTTGATTATTTTTATTTCTGAGCAAGTTCTGTCTTGTAGTTATTTTTGTCGTAACTTCATCAATCATGTGGATATTTTCATAGTACTCATGATAAATTTTTTGTAATTCAAGGGCTATAAAATATGGAAGGTAATTCTTACTTTGATTTTCTAAATGTAAACTTGTTTGATAGCAGGTATCAGTGATATTTGTGTCGGTGAAAAAGTTATTTTTACAAAACTCTACAATTGCTGTGAGACTTGAGATATAACTGGCACCATTTACTATTGAAGCTACCGAAAATCTTTCGGAAAAATTTAAGTTACTTTGCTCTTTTAGAATGCTATCAATAAATTCAAATTTCTCATAATAATAATTACTATATTCTAATTTTTTGTTCGCTTCTTTTAATGCTAAAACCGCCTCATCTATTTTATTATTTTTTAGTTTTATTGTGGCTATGTTATGCCAAAACATTGCATTATCGTTGTCTATCAATTTGGCTTTATTAAATAATTCATCATTACAAATTTTTTCATCAAAATTTTTATTACAAAGCTCTAATATTTCTTTATAAATTAACTTATTTAAAGGCGATTCTTCATGCAAGGCTGCATAATCCTGAAGTTTGCTTTTAGTTTCATCGATAGGGGAATGGAATAGAAGTGCTAATTTATCAGTGACTTTATTGCTTGCTTTTAAATTATCAAGGTAATTAACGAAATGTTCTTTCTTGGTAGTTTCTTCTTGAAATAAAACATTTTGTTGTTGCAAACAATCAAAAATTTCATTGTCGTTTTCAATCTCGTTTTCTTTAATGTTAGAAAATCTCTTTTGTATACTCTTTTCTTGAGTTGGTCTTGCCAACTTGTCTGATCTTACTTCAACCTTTGAGTTTTTATGTTTAATTACTAAATCACTTTTAGTTTCAGCCTGAAGTTTTTGGGGCTGATTTTGAAAGTTAATATATAAATATAAGCAGAATAAAGAGCAGAATAATAGTAGGGGTATTTTGATTTTTCTAAGCATATCCTTTGCTCTTATATGAGGTTATTTCAGAATTAAGCTTTCTTTTTGGGATTTACCGCTTGCTCGATCGTCTCTTGTAATAAATCGATTTTATTTTGCATTTCTTGAAGTTGTTGTTTCGCCGCATTTTGACTGTCTAATAAATCATTCGCTAGATTTAAGGCAACCATCAGCATAGCTTGCTCGGGCGTTTTAGTAGATTTTTTATCTTTTTCGAGTCGACGATTAATTTCATTGGCCGATTGCAGCAACGCAGACTCTTTCCCTTTCGGGCAAGCAATTTTAAGTCGGCGGTTTGCCACTTCAATTGTAACGTTGTGTTGGCTCATAAAAATATAGGCTCTTTTCTTTATGCTCTGGGAAATCTGAACACGCTAAAATAATTAAAATAAAGCTAGTTGTTTGTTTAATAAACAAATTTAACTGAACTTATAAAAATGAACTATAACGGTGCAAGATCTCAGATGCAAGCGAGAATTTCCCTTATAAGGCGCTAGCATCACTTTTAGTGCAATGTTAGGATATCACTATAATCACATCCTTAATAAATGTTAGCTAAATGTCAGAAAATAACGAAGTAGATTTTGCCACTGTTCAAGCGTTAATCACCACCCAAGATGTTAAAATTCATGGTTCAGAATTACATGGAGTATTAACCGGTTTAATTTGTGCAGGCTATAGTTTTGAAGATCAAGACTATCTCACCATGATAAACGATATGTTCAATAATGGTGAAACCTTGCCAAATAAATTACAAGTCACGGTTAAATTGCTGTTTAGTCAGGTATGGCAAAATATTTTAGATGACTCTTATAGCTTTACTTTACTCTTACCTGATGACGAAGACTCGCTTGTAGAGCGTGCACATGCTTTGGGAGCTTGGGTTCAGGGTTTTAATCTAGGCTTTGGTTTACAACAAAAAAGTAGTGCTGTTTATTCTGAAGATGTCAAAGAAGTGTTGACTGATTTTGCTGATATCGCCAATTTATCTGATGAAATTGAAGAAGATGAAACGACGGAACAAGCGTATTTTGAAATATCTGAATATGTTCGTATTTCTGCGTTATTGTGTTTTACCGAGTTAGGCACACCGCCAGAAAGTAAAGAAGCTTCTGAAACGGTTCATTAAAGCTTTTCATTTTTAAAATAAAGCAACATTTTGATTTTCTATTGGATAATGGCCATTTTATGAATAATACCTTATTACCTTTGTCTGAATTTACTCAGCGACGTCAACGCTTTTTTGCGCAAATGCTTGATGACAGTATCGCTATCTTTTCAGCAAATAAAGAAGTGACCCGCAGTAATGATACTGAATATCCATTTTGTCAAAATAAAAGCTTTTATTATTTAACCGGCTTTAATGAACCTGAAGCTATTTTGGTGTTAATAAAATCGGCAACGCCACAAGCAATATTGTTTTGTCAGCCAAAAGATCCGTTAGCCGAAGTATGGCATGGCAGAAGAATAGGAGAGGTGAAAGCAAAACAAGATTATGGTTTTGATCAATGCTTTACCTTAGCCGAATTAAACGAGCAGATGTTTAACTTTTTTAATCATGCAAACACCTTATATTTTTGTCGTGGTCAAAATAAATTTTTTGATCAACAGATTTATCAATGGTTAGAGACCAATAAAGCAAAATATCGTCTCGGCGTAGGCTTTCCTCAGCAGATTATCGATTGCCAGAAAATGGTTGAAGAATTACGTTTGATCAAAAGTGCTAAAGAACTCACGGTCATGCGAGAAGTCAATGTAATTAGTGGTAAAGCCCATCAAAGAGCCATGGAAAAAACAACGGCGGGTAAGTTTGAATACCAAATTGAAGCGGAAATATTACATGAGTTTGCTCGTCATGGTGCGAGATTTCCTGCTTACAACTCTATTGTGGCAGGCGGGGATAATGCGAATATTTTGCACTATACCAATAATGACCAATCATTAAATGATGGTGAATTATTGTTAATTGATGCCGGTGGTGAACTAGCTGGCTATGCTGCCGATATTACTCGAACGTTCCCAATTAATGGCGTTTTTTCAGCGCCACAAAAAGCGTTATACCAGCTAGTGCTTGATGCGCAAGAACAATGTATTCAAGCAATCAAACCTGGCCAAACGTTAGGGTATTTAAATGAATTGTGTTGTGAAGTATTAACCAAAGGGCTGTTAGCGTTGGGGATCTTGACTGGCGATTATCAAACGCTGCTCTCTGAAAAAGCCTGTAAAAAATATTTTATTCATGGTTTAGGACATTGGCTCGGTTTAGATGTACATGATGTGGGGGATTATCAAATGGTGAATCGCGCACAAACTAGACCGTTTGAAGCGGGCATGGTTATGACCATTGAACCAGGCCTATATATTCCGTTAGATGATATCGATGTCGATGTTAAGTGGCGAGGGATCGGTATAAGAATTGAAGATAATATTGCCGTTACTGATCAAGGTCATGAAAATTTAACGGTAAATGCGCCAAAATCAATTGTGGAAATAGAACAACTTATGGCGAAAGCTAACATTAAACATTAAACATTAAACATTAAACATTAAACATTAAACATTAAACATTAAACATTAAACATAAGCGCCAAAGTTTAATGAGTCTTTTATTTTAAGAATAGAAATAAAGAAAAGTTAAGAAAACAGCTCATTTCCTTTAATATGTCGTGAAATGGTAGCGAACATGGCTGAGTTGGTTCTAACGATAATTGAACTAAACAGTGCATTCTTTGTGATAAATATCGCACTAAAAGCAGAATAAAAGTGAATAACACAACTCAAACACAGCATAATCAATACGACGTTATCATCGCAGGCGGTGGTTTATCGGGCTCTTTATCGGCATTAGGTTTAGCATCTCTAACTAAAGCTGATGGCTCTGCGTTAACTATTGCTATTATCGAAGCGAATGATATTCAACAAACAGCTAAGTTAACTTTTGATTCAAGAGTCTTAGCACTTTCGCATGGTAGTGCTGAGTATTTAAAGTCGTTGAACGTTTGGCAAGATATTGCGCCACATGCCGCACCGATTAAAAATATTCATATTTCTGATCGTGGCTATTATGGTAAAGCGAGACTTGCTGCAAGTGATCATCATGTAAGTGCGCTGGGCTATGTGGTTGAAATGTCGATATTAGGCCAGGCATTTTTATCAAAGCTGAGTAAACTCCAATCGGTTGGAAAATCGACACCTCAGGCTGATCAAAACATTACTTGGTTTTGTCCAGATCATATAACTGATATTAGCTGGCACGACGACTCGGTCAAGGTTAGCTTAAACTCTTCACAGCAACTAAGTGCTAAGCTTTTATTAGCTTGTGATGGCGGACAATCAACTTGTCGTCAATTTGCCAATATTACTTCGTCTACTAAACCGTATGACCAATGTGCACTTATCGCGAATGTTAGCATGGCAAAACCTCACCATCATATTGCCTTTGAGCGTTTTACCGAATCAGGGCCAATCGCCATGTTACCGTTAACGGATAATGGCAAAGACAGTCATAAATGCTCCCTTGTTTGGACCTTAACTCCAGAGCAAGCAACAAATATGATGGCATTAGACGATACCCTTTTTAAACAGGCATTAGAGCTCGCGTTTGGTAGTTGGTTAGGACAGGTTAAAACATTGGGTGAGAGGGCGATTTATCCGCTTAGTTTAGTTCAAGCTAACGAACAGGTTTACCACCGAATGGCACTCATAGGTAATGCCTCTCATACGATTCATCCTATTGCAGGGCAAGGTTTTAACTTAGGGTTACGAGATGTCCAGCAATTATCTGACATTATCGCTACTAATCTCGCCAATGGAGCCGATACTGCTGACTTTAGTGCGTTAATGCGTTATGCCAATGATCGTAAAACCGATCATCAACAAGTTATTGCGTTAACTGACTCATTGGTTACGCTTTTTTCTAATGATTTACCACCATTAGTTGCCGGAAGAAATATTGGTTTAAAGGTGTTAAATTATTGTACACCTTTAAAAAATCGCTTAGTGAATAAAACTATGGGCTATTAGGCGATGTTAGCTTTATCGACAAATAAATTAATAAATATGAATGTGATAAATAATGCAAAAATTTGATGTGATTATTGTTGGCGGCGGCATGGTTGGTTTAACTACCGCTTTGGCGATCAGTAAAAAAAGTGATTTACGGATCGCTATTGTTGATACTCAACCTTTAGCTGAAATATCAGCACATCACGATGTGCGGGTAAGTGCTATTAATCGTGTTAGCCAACAATTATTTACTAACCTTGATGTATGGCAAGACATTGAAAGCTCTCGAGCGCAACCCTATCAACATATGCATATTTGGGACAAAACTGGTTATGGTCATATTGATTTTGATTTGTCGGACTTATCAACGCGCGAGCATAACGGCCAATTAGGTTGGATCATTGAAAACAGTATTATTCGCCAAGCGTTATGGAAAAAAGCTGAACACGAGGCTAACATTTGTTTTTTTACGCAAGAAAAACTCACCAATATTGCCATGGGAGATAGCGAGGTTTTTGCTAGTTTTTCCACTCAAGCTCCTATCACAGCAAAACTTGTCATTGGCGCTGATGGTGCCAATTCTTGGGTGAGACAACAAATGAAAATGGCGTTAACTTTTCGTGATTATGATCATCATGCCATTGTTGCTACCGTTAAGTGTCCACAAGGACATCAACAAACGGCTTGGCAAGTCTTTTTAGAAACCGGCCCATTAGCCTTGTTACCGTTAGCCGAAGCCGACAGCGCTAATGGCAGCTTATGTTCGATTGTTTGGTCAACGTCTCCAGAAGAAGCAAAAAGATTGATTGCGCTTTCAAAGGGTGAATTTGCCAAAGCATTAACTGCAGCCTCAGACGGTAAATTAGGCAATATATCGTTAGTAAGCGAACGTTTTAGCCACCCATTAACCATGCGTTATGCACAAAATTTTATCAAAGACAGGGTTGTATTAGTGGGGGATGCTGCCCACACTATTCATCCACTTGCCGGTCAAGGAGTGAATTTAGGTTTACTTGACGCTGCTGCAATAGCTCAAACCTTGACTGAGCCATTAAATAACGAGCAAGGAAGTGTAACAAGCAATAACCCTCAGTGGTTATCCCCCATTCATTTAAAACAATACGAACGCTGGCGAAAAGCTGAAGCGGGTGAAATGATAGCGGCAATGGAAGCGATCAAACAAACGTTTACCCCTCAACAAGCGCCCGTAAAATTTTTGAGGGGCATAGGCATGAGTATTATTAACCAAATTAAGCCCGTTAAAAATGTGATGATTAAACAAGCGCTAGGTTTTAAAAGTCATTTACCTGAGTTATCGAAAGTTATTGATTAAATTATCGGCTAAACGTTTATTCGAATAAGGTGGCAGTGAGCGATTTAAAAAAGTTAATGCTCATACTTGTTTTTCAAATTATCCATTAGAAAGATACTGGTGCTTTCTTTAATAGCACAACGTACAAATTCAGGGAGAAATTTAGAATCTCTCACATATGCATCGGCGTCGAAGGTTTCTTTGTTATCTTTTGAAAATTGTACTTCTAAGGCATTTGAAAGCTTTTCGATGATATGCTCTGGCATGGCTAAACGAGTAGCCAGCATAATTAATTTCGTGGCTTTATTGGCATTTAAATCACGTAAAAAGAACATGTCGTAAACTACACCTTGTTTACAAACTCTATCAGAATCGAGCATATAGTCAGCAACGGCAATCGCAACAAAAGTAAATTTAGTTTTTTGATCTAATGAGCTGTTAAGCCAAATAATAATTTGTTTATCAGAATTTTGGCCAATTTTGCAGAGGTCTTGTGAACTATCATCCATTCTAATTTTTATTTTAAGCTTTTGACAGATACTTTTAAGATCGACCGTATCTTCAACTGTTGCCGATTGAATCAAATTCTGTAAACCCAATATAGTCATTTATTTTTCCTGAACTAGGGGGAAAACCCCAAGTATTCTTCTACTACTTTAAGCGCTATATAATTATCTTAGCATTTGAAAACCGTATTTACATGCACAGATTATTTATCTGAATAAATAAGCAAAACTTGCGAATTAACGCTGAAATTATAATCAAAGTTTTATTTTAACTAATGCTAGCGAATATATCACCGTAGAGCTACGGTTATAATTATGTAAATTGAATATAATTTTTGAAGGGAAGGGTTTTGAAAATAAAATTTTGTTTATTTTCTTTAAGTGGTTTTATATTTTGATTGTAGTGGTTTAACTGTTGAATCAACGGGTGATGCTGGTTATAATTGCTTTAGAATTTTGCAAAGAATCGACTTTTACCCTTAACTGAAAGGCTAATAAGTTTAGACTAATAATTAAAAGTGGAATGTTACGATGACAAATAAAACCGTATTACATGCTAAGCATATTGAAGCTGGCGCAAAAATGGTTGATTTTCACGGTTGGGAAATGCCAATTAATTATGGCTCTCAAATTGAAGAACATCACGCCGTACGCCAAGACGCTGGCATGTTTGATGTTTCACACATGACTATTGTTGATTTACACGGTAATGATGCCAAAGCCTATTTACGCCGTTTAGTGATTAACGATGTTGCTAAGCTAGAAGTGGCAGGCAAAGCTTTATATACCGGAATGTGTAATACCAACGGCGGAGTTATCGATGATTTAATTATTTATTATTTTTCAGACACTGATTATCGCTTAGTTGTGAACTCAGCTACACGTGAAAAAGATCTCGAGTGGATGCATCAACAAGCCACAGGTTTTGATATTTCAATTATTGAACGTCCTGAATTTGCAATGATCGCGGTACAAGGCCCACAAGCAAAAGCAAAAGTGGCAACCATATTATCTGCAGAACAAAATCAAGCGATTGAAGGCATGAAACCTTTTTTTGGTGCTCAAGCTGAAAGCTTATTTATCGCGACTACAGGTTATACCGGTGAAAATGGTTATGAAATTGTTGTGCCACAAAATGAAGCCGAAGACTTATGGCAACAATTATTAGACGCTGGCGTTAAACCATGTGGTTTAGGCGCTCGTGACACGTTACGTTTAGAAGCCGGTATGAACCTTTATGGTTTAGACATGGACGAAAGCATTTCACCATTAGCAGCGAATATGGCTTGGACTATTTCGTGGGATGACGAAGATAGAAACTTCAATGGTCGTGAAGTATTAGCTCAGCAACGCGCGGCAGGCGACCAATTAAAATTAACGGGTTTAGTGTTAAAAGAAAAAGGCGTACTTCGCACTGGTTTAAAGGTGATTTCGGTTGACGAAAATGGTCAAACAGGCGAAGGCGTTATTACTTCAGGTACGTTTTCTCCAACGTTAGGTCATTCCATTGCAATGGCACGCGTACCACGCAGTGTTAAAATTGGTGATACCGTTGAAGTAGAAATGCGCAAAAAATTGGTCAAAGTAGAAGTTGTTAAACCAAGCTTTGTGCGTAACGGCAAAAGCCAGTTGGATTAATTTTAAAGATGCTCTATATTCTGTATTTGAGTAGAGCACGTCATAGTTAAACAAGCTGAATTCAGCTAACTTTAATAAATAATTTAATAAAATATTAGGAACAAAAAAATGAGCAATATTCCTTCAGAGTTAAGATACGCTACATCACATGAATGGGTACGAAATGAAGGTGACGGTACTGTTACTATTGGTATTACTGAGCATGCACAAGAGCTATTAGGTGATATGGTTTTTGTTGAGTTACCTGAAGTAGGTGAAAACGTTAGTACAGGTGACGATGTTGCTGTTGCTGAGTCAGTAAAAGCTGCGTCTGATATTTATGCTCCTGTTTCTGGTGAAATTATTGAAGTAAACGAAGAACTTGAAGATTCACCAGAGCTTGTTAACTCTGATGCGTTTGGTGACGGTTGGATGTTTAAAATTAAATTAGATGACGCTGGTGAAGTTGACGCATTGTTAGATGCTGAAGGTTACGCTAACTCTATCGACGAAGACTAATTTATCGTTCGCACTCAAGCTTTATACTTTATTATCATTGCACTTCGTATAAAACTCGATTGCTTTCGTTAAAACTAAAGCCTCAAACTAAAACTGTTCGGGGCTTTCTTTTATTTTACTGTATTTATCAATGATAAATACTCACTAAAGAAGCTGTATTATGACTACTCAATCACTTTCTGAATTAGAGCAAACACAAGATTTTATCCGTCGTCACATCGGGCCCAATGCCGAGCAAACGCAAGCAATGTTAAATGACATTGGTGCAGAATCTGTCGACGCACTTATCAATGAAATAGTGCCAAGCGATATTCGTTTAGCTAATTTACCCGCGATTGAAGAAAGTAAAACAGAAGTCAAAGCGTTAGCTGATTTAAAAGCAGTCGCTAGCTTAAACAAAGTTAACGATACATACATTGGTTTAGGTTACTACGGTACCTTAACGCCAAACGTTATTTTACGTAACGTCTTAGAAAATCCAGGTTGGTATACGGCTTATACGCCCTATCAACCAGAAATTGCTCAAGGCCGTTTAGAGTCTTTATTAAACTATCAACAAATGTGTTTAGACTTAACCGGTTTAGACTTAGCATCAGCTTCGTTATTAGATGAAGGTACTGCTGCTGCAGAAGCAATGGCGTTAGCTAAACGTGTTTCTAAAAATAAAAAATCCAACCTTTTCTTTATTTCATCAGATGTTTATCCACAAACCATTGACGTTGTTAAGCAACGTGCCGAAATGTTTGGTTTTGATATCATCGTTGCACCAGCTAACGAAGTAGTAGATCACGATGTATTTGGTGCACTATTACAATATCCAAGTGCTACAGGTGAAGTACGTGATATTTCAGATCTTATTACTCAGGTTCATGAGAAAAAAGGCATTGTTGCTGTCGCTGCCGACATCATGAGTTTAGTGATGTTAAAAGCGCCGGGTGAGTTAGGGGCTGATGCCGTTATCGGTTCAACGCAACGCTTTGGTGTACCAATGGGCTACGGTGGTCCTCATGCGGCATTTTTTACCACTTCTGATAAATATAAACGTTCATTACCGGGCCGTATAATTGGTGTATCTAAAGATACGCGTGATAACCCTGCATTACGTATGGCAATGCAAACGCGTGAGCAGCATATTCGTCGTGAAAAAGCCAACTCAAATATTTGTACGGCACAAGTGTTATTGGCCAATATGGCTGCGTTTTACGCGGTTTATCATGGCCCTAAAGGCTTAAAAGTGATAGCTGAACGTATTCATCGTTTAACCGATATTTTATGTTTAGGTACGGCAACCAAAGGGTTAACGGCGATTCATCAACATTACTTTGATACGTTAACGTTTAACGTTACCAACAAAGACGAAATTGTTAACCGCGCATTAGCCGCTGGCGTTAACTTCCGTACTGATGTTGACGGCCAAATTAGTATTTCTTTAGATGAAACTACCACGCGTGAAAATGTAACAGGCTTGTTTGATATTTTATTAGGGGAAGGGCACGGATTAAATGTTGCTGAACTTGATGAAAAAATTATCGCTTGTGGTCACTCATCAATCCCTGCGTCATTAGTACGTGAATCAGCGATATTAACTCATCCTGTATTTAACTCGTACCATAGCGAAACAGAAATGCTTCGTTATATTAAAAAATTAGAAAACAAAGATTTAGCACTTAACCATTCAATGATTTCATTAGGTTCATGTACCATGAAATTAAATGCGACTGCGCAAATGATCCCAGTATCATGGCCAGAGTTCGCTAACATGCATCCATTTGCTCCGGTTGACCAAGCACAAGGTTACAAGCAAATGATTGACGAGTTAGGTGACTGGTTAGTTGAATTAACAGGTTACGACAACATATCAATGCAGCCTAACTCAGGTGCACAAGGCGAATACGCCGGTTTAATCGCTATTCACAAATACCACGAAAGCCGTGGTGATGCCCATCGTAATATCTGTTTAATTCCATCTTCTGCTCATGGTACTAACCCTGCTTCTGCGCAAATGGTGGGCATGAAAGTTGTGGTTGTTGATTGTGACAAAGAAGGTAACGTTGACATGAACGACTTGCGTGCTAAAGCAAGCGAAATGGCCGATAACCTTTCTTGTATTATGATCACGTACCCATCAACGCATGGTGTGTATGAAACCACCATTGCAGAAATTTGTAACATTGTGCATGAACACGGTGGTCAAGTGTACCTTGATGGCGCCAACATGAATGCTCAAGTGGGGGTTACGTCGCCAGGTCATATTGGTGCTGACGTTTCTCACTTAAACTTGCATAAAACTTTTGCTATTCCTCATGGTGGTGGTGGCCCAGGTATGGGACCAATTGGTGTTAAATCTCACCTTGCTCCATTTTTACCCGATCACACTTTAATTAATGTGAATGAAGGCACAAAAGGTAACGGTGCCGTTTCAGCCGCGCCTTATGGTAGTGCAGGCATATTATGTATCTCATACCTTTATGTTGCTATGTTAGGTAAAAAAGGGGTTACTGATGCAACTAAATACGCAATTACCAACGCAAACTATTTAGCGAAAAAATTAAGCCAACATTACCCTATTTTATATACAGGTAAAAATGGTCGCGTTGCTCACGAATGTATTATTGATTTACGCCCAATCAAAGCAGAATCAGGCATTACTGAAGTAGATATGGCGAAACGCTTAATGGACTACGGTTTCCATGCGCCAACTATGTCTTTCCCTGTAGCTGGCACTTTTATGATTGAGCCGACAGAGTCTGAATCAAAAGTTGAATTAGATCGCTTCATTGAAGCCATGGTGTGTATTCGTGACGAAGTAAGAAAAGTTGAATCAGGTGAATGGACGCTAGAAGATAACCCTCTTCACAATGCTCCGCATACATTAGCTGATATAACAGCACCTTGGGACAGAAATTACAGTATTCAAGAAGCGGTATTCCCAGTTCCAGCAGCTGCAGCCAATAAATTCTGGCCAACCGTTAACCGGATTGATGACGTGTTTGGCGACAGAAACTTAATATGTTCTTGTCCAAGTGTTGATACTTATAAAGACTAAGTTTTTGTTTGTGTCGTATTCTAATAAAGTCTGTGACTTTATTTTGGTAGTTTGTGAGTCGAATATAGTTTGTGACTCATAAAGAAGCGGAAAGGTGAGCTTAGTGCTCGCCTTTTTTTGTGGACAAAATTACGGTTTTTGTTAGTTTGTTATTCATAACTCTTTAAAAATTACATGTATTTCATAGGTAGGGATAAAATATGAAAAAAATTGATCTACACCTGCATACAATATCAACACCTAGCGATAGTTATTTTGAGTTTTCTATTGATGCGCTTTCAAAATATGTTGCTTCAGCAAAGTTAGATTGTATTGCCATAACAAATCACAATACGTTTGATAAAACCCAATACTTAAAAATATGTGAGCACTTAGGAATACTTGTATTACCGGGGATTGAAGTAGATCTTGAGGGGGGACATATATTAGTGATTTGTGACCCTTCTGAGATAGATGAATTCACAAAGAAATGCGAATTGGTTAATCAAGATATACCTGATGCTAAAACGCACATAGATTTTAATCGATTTGTTGAAATTTTTGGTGATTTATCTAATTACATTTTGATACCTCATATCGATAAATCCCCCGCAATTAATAAGCAAACACTTGATAAGTTTGGTGACTTTTTAGACTGTGGAGAAGTACGTAGTGTTAAGAAGTTTCTTTATGCGATGAAACAAGGGGCGAAGTTGCCACCTGTTTTATTCAGTGATTTGAGAGCCAAGGATGGACTTAAACAGTTCCCTACTAGACAAACATATGTGGATCTAGGTGAACTTAGTTTTCAATCTTTAAAACTTACAATTAGAAATAGAGACAAGTTGTTTCTGTCAGAGCTTGAAGGTAATAGCTTTTTTGCAATACTAGATGGGCGTGTACAAATCTCGACTGGTCTTAATGTGATTCTAGGGCAAAGATCAAGCGGAAAGTCACATACACTTGATTCGATTTTGGAAGGGGCTTTAGACGAAGAAGTAAAATATATAAAGCAGTTTGAATTGCTAGAAAAAAGTGAATCTGAAGATGAATCAAAATTTGAAGAAAAGTTAAGAAATGGTAGGCGCTCTTATATCGAGGATTATCTAAAAGAATTTAAATCTGTTGTTGAAGAAGTTGAGCATATAGATCTTGATTATTCAGATAAGTTAATAGGAAATTACTTAGAATCATTAAAAACATTTGCTTTTAATAAAAACCGACATGACTCCTATTCTTCGACTTCAATGTTCAATGAAGAAAAGTTTAAGCCTACAAGCACGGATTCTTTAACAAGCTTAATTAAGGCAACTCAAGTACTACTAGATAATGTGGCCTATAAAGAGATAGTTGATAAAAATATAGATCGGAATAATTTAGTTAATTTACTATCAGAATTAGTTAACGAATATAGGCTGCTTTATAAAGTAAATAAGGAAAAGATATTTGTTAATGGGATCGTTAAAGACATTCAGGCGCAATTAAACGTTCAGTCTGCCACAACTCCAATCTCAGAAGTTGATTTATACCAGAGTGCAATTGACAGACAAAAGGTGAGAAAGTTTTCAAAAATTTCAGATTCTTTAAGGCAACCAGCAGATGAGACTATTGAATATGTTCAGGGGTTTCAGGTTGTAGCTAGAAAAGGCCAATATAGTGGTGCTGGGGAATTGAGAGCCGTGAATAGAAATGTTGGATCGTTTACTGATGCATATAAATCATACTTTAACCCTTACCAATTCTTACAAACTTTAAAAGAAAACGACTCAGTAGACTCAAGTGATTATTACAGGTTTTTTTCACGCATTAAGTATGAAGTTTTAAACAACAATGGTTATAAGGTTTCTGGCGGTGAGCGCTCTGAATTTAGATTACTTCAAAGTATTAAAGATGCTTATAAATATGACATACTTTTGATAGATGAACCGGAGTCATCCTTTGATAATATTTTCTTGTTGAACAAAGTAAACAAATTGATAAAGGATTTATCTAAGCAAATGCCAGTTGTAGTTGTTACACATAACAGTACTGTTGGCGCGTCTATCGAACCTGATTATTTGTTATACACGAAGAAAGAGGTGAAGAATGGAGAGGTCGAGTACGACATTTATTCTGGTTATCCAAATGATAAGCACTTAAAAAACCCCAATGGGGAGATTCATCCAAATCATACAATTCAACTTAACTGCTTAGAGGCAGGCATAGAACCATACAAGGATAGAGGCAAATCATATGAAATACTTAAGAATTAATGAACTGAAAGCTGAGTATTCTATCGATGGAGAGCAATGGAACTCGATAGAACAGATAACAAAAGAAGATCTGTTATCAATAGTTGATCATGCATTAGAAAACGAGTTTTTTATGGATGACCCACGAGAGAGTAAAATTGGCAATGATGCTCATAAGATAATTTACTCTAATATTTATGAAAAGCTCCTTAAATTGTTTGATGAAAGAAAAGTTTTTAAGGACGAGTGTGATTCACAGTTTAAAGAAGCATTAGAGAAGTATGCCGAGTAACTATCTCACAAAGCAAACTACCCGAATTAACCAAAGGATGGATGTAATTTAGTGTCTAACCATGATAGTAAAATCGCTTGCGATACTCACGGCAACTCTAACGCAACTTTTATTTGCCAACACTTAGCCAGCGGAGAAGGTTTAGGTTTTAATTTGGGTTACGGCCCTGATAACCCAGACGAATTATGCCCTGATGCTTGGTGCGATAAATGTGAAGAAGTATTAGATGCTGAAGGCGAATGGAATGATAAATCAGAAGCCTTCGCTGATATAAAGGTTATGTGTGAGCATTGTTATGAGGAAATCCGCGATAGAAACTGGATTCAAGATGATGATGTTTACCACAATTTAGTCACTGAAAGTTTTGCCTTTATTGAACCTCGCCATAAAGAGTTCCTTGAAATGTATAATGTTGGCAATTACGAGCGATGGGACTGGTATCAGGAAACAGGAAGGCTTGTGTTTTCAAACAATGGTACTCCTGAATTAGAAGCAGATATTCATTTTTCGGGTTCCTATTCAACTGCGTCAGAATCATGGATGTGGGCATGGGCAAACAGTAGTTTAGATGAAAAAGTGAAAGTGTCTTCTAGGTTAATAAAGGAATTAGGTGAAGATCTTGATTTGAAACAGTTAGTAGCCGGGAGATGGATAGGGACCGAAGTTGATGGTTGGGAAATGACATCGGTTCTGGCAAAAGCAATTGATGCTATAGGTGTATATCGTACACCAACCAGCAATGGTTTTATTTATATGGCTATAACTGACGTTAGGTGGCTTGAAAAATAATGTCAGCACAATTAAAAGCTCTTCTCTCAAAGTTGGAGAGGGCACCTAACGACTTGGATTTAATCAATGATGTTGCAATGGCTTATTATCAAAATCCAGAATGGGTAAGCGATGATGAAGACCTAAAATTATTTGAGAGAGCGTATAACACTAAAAAAACTGTTAAAGCAACAAACAATCTCGCTTGGCAACTTTATTTCGAATATGGTGATACAGAACGTTCATTACAAATATTAAGCGAGTGTATAGCTCTGCACCCATCTTCCTATTTCCCATATAACCAAATCGGTTACATTCAATTAAATTTAGAAAATTACGAAGAAGCATTAAAGTATTTGAAGCTGGCTGAAGCTAGGTCAGATTCAAGGGATATTGTTAACAATATCGGTGTTGCAGCCTTTTATCTGGGCAATTATAACGAGGCGAAAAATTGCTTCTTAAAAGCATCCAACTTGAACGATAACGAAAATATTTCTTTATACAACCTAGCTATTACTAATTTAGCTTTAAAGGACTACTCAGAAACGGAAGAGCTTTTGGGCATATTAGTTAAAAACATTAGCAATGAGTTTCTTGATGTAATTTGTAGCTATGAGATCGCTTCTGTTTACGCTGAAATGGGGCAATATGACAAAGCAACTGAACTTGTCATTGAGTTAGGACTTGATGGAATCGATTTGTCTGATTGGCCTGAATTGGGCTATGCCGTTTACAAAGTTAATCCCAAACTTTTTAATGAAACAATTTCTACTTTAATTGAAGAAAGAAAAGAGTGGATCATTGAACTAGCGAATGATTACGAGGACTGGGAAGATTACACGGCAACCGAAAAGTTAGAACGCATAGTAGAATTACGAGAAGAAATTAATGTGCGTGCTGGCCTCAAATCTAAATTTGGAGTTGGTAAACCCAATACTAACCTTACATTGTTTAATGAACATTGTGGATGCCTACTATTCGGCTGTCAGACACATGGTAACCCAAAGGATGATACTATCTGATGGATGAACTGCTAAGTGCTATTGACGAACATTTTGATGAAGCCGAAGGCTGGATAAGAATAGTCGATGCCGATTGGTATGCTGATGACTTAAGGGTTACGTTGTCTGTAAAAATGCACGACGATGATCATCCTCAACTATGGGAAGTAGAATGTCTCGAAACTGTGGAAGAGCTGATTTCTTCATATGGTTCAGAGGCTTTACTGTTAACAGCCAATTCGCAAAGGTTATACCCGTACAAAGCGGAACGATTTGATATTTTCTTTTCTAAGAATGAATGTATTCCGGGTGAGCTTTTGGGCATTCTGACAAGCATCTGCGCCAAAATTTTTGGTAACATAACCTATTTACATCGGTTTTTGAATTTGAAGCCTGATGTTGATGGAATAGTTTCTGAAACTAGTGGCAAACTAGGAAATTTTCCAAAACCAGTTATGGAAGAGTTAGTTGTGAAACTTAAGGAATATCCGATAGTACTCAGCGTAATTTCGACTGGAAATCCTAAAAAGTGGAATGGCAATGAGTTCAAAGAATATCCCTCCCTTAAGTCCTTTGAAATCTGGACTTCCCAGACTTTGCTAGACACCAAATGAGTTACATTGTAACTTCAATTAGAGGTGTTTATGAGCAAAGGCAAACGGTATACCCAAGAATTCAAAATCGAAGCAGTGAAGCAAATCACTGAACGAGGTTATTCAGTTACAGAAGTGTCTGAACGATTAGGTATTTGTACCAAAACGTTATATCACTGGCGAAGTCAGTTATCAGAGAAACCTAAGCAAACCAAGTCATCAGATGAACAACTCAGGATCGCTAAACTTGAGGCTGAGTTAAAACGTGTCACGGAGGAACGGGACATTCTAAAAAAGGCCGCAAGGTACTTTGCCAGCAACCCCGAGTAAAGTACGGCTTCATCCGAGATCATCAAGATGAGTTTTCTGTCGTGGCTATGTGTCGCCTTTTCAAGCTGAACCGCAGCGGCTTCTATGCATGGTTAAAAAAGCCCTTAAGTGACAGAGCGATCGAAGATAATCGTTTGCTCAAGCTTATTAAAGAGTTCTATGTGGCCAGTGGCGGTACTTACGGCAGTCCTTGGATACACGCAGATTTACGTGAAACTGGTGAGCAATGCAGTGTTAATCGAGTAGCTAAGATCATGCGCCAGCATAAACTCAAAGCGCAAATAGGCTATGAACGTCGCCATATTAAAGGCGGTAAAACATCACGCATTGCAGATAACTTACTAGCTCGCCAGTTTAATCCTCCTGCGCCCAATCAAACGTGGGTGAGTGACATTACCTATGTGAGAACCTATGAAGGCTTCTTGTATGTAGCAACTGTCATGGATTTATTCTCAAGGCGTATTGTTGGTTGGTCGATGGATAAGAACATGGACAAACACCTGGTAATTAAAGCATTACTCATGGCTGTTTATCAACGACAACCCAAAGCTGAAGTGATGGTACATAGCGATCAAGGCAGCCAATATGGTAGTGCTGATTACTTAGCGTTTATGAAAGAACATAATCTTGTGCCATCAATGAGTCGGGCAGGAAATTGTCATGATAATGCGGTTGCTGAGAGTTTTTTTGCTACGATTAAAAAACGGATAATTAAACGCAAGATATACTCAACACGTAATGATGCGAAAGCTGAGATATTTAATTTTATAGAAATGTTTTACAATCCTAAAAAGCGTCGCTCACATACAGGCGGTGTTTCACCTGCTAAATTTGAGGAAGCGTATTTTTCTGAACTAGAAACTGTCTAGTGAAATCTGGGAAGTCCAGATAATGAAAATGTTTAGTAAAGGCCAAAGCTTACGTTCAATAGGTAGGGCGTTAAAGTTAAGCGTTGTAGCGGTTAAATCAAAAGTTGTTGCTGCTGGCGGAAAAATAAATTCACATGCTTCTAAAATATTTAAATAAGAGCGTAGGGCAATTTTACTAAAATTATTTAAAGGCATACCTACTTATGTTATCGCAAAACATTTTAAGGTCAGTGTGGGGGCGGTAGAGCAAATTTTAACTCAACATCCTTACATCGCTAGCCAAAGGCAGCACTTTCGTTTTAGAGAAAAACAACTAAAGCATCGTTCAATACTATCTGCTGCTATGGCAAAAAATCCAAATTATTCACGTACTAAGTTAAAGCTAAAAGTGAGCGCTAGTTATTTGTGGTTATTCAAGAATGACAAGCAATGGCTTTATCAAAACCTACCACCCAGCAAACTAAATAGAAAACCGGAGAAATAAAATGACTAATGAAAAAGCTGAATTTGAAACCAAGGGCACTCCTAGTGAGTTAATTTTTGATAACGGTAAAAGTTATCAAGCGAAAGATGTATTTCGTGGCGATAGTAAAGGTTTAGTCAAAAGGAATTTCCAAAAAACTAAAAAAATTATAGACGATGGTTATCAGGGGGATACGCCAGAAAAAAATAAACGTTAATATCATAATTTAAAGCAGCAAAGTTCGGCTTTGCTGCTTTCGCATAGCTAATTATTACTTTTTAAAACTGCCATTTTAATAATATAACAGTTTAAGTTACTAATACTGCCTAACTTTATTAGTTCAGAGATATCACGTTTAGAATTTTTAACTTATTGTTGTTAACAAGTTCATCATACTTTGATTGATCCATTTTCCCTTCAACATTGCCTAGTATTTGTAATTCAGAGACATCCCCCGAATTTGCATCATGTAATCGTACTTTTGTATCGTAGAATCCTGGAGGGAAATGGTAAGTATGACCTTCAAAATTAGATATTACATTTTCTAATATTTCAATTTCCATTTTTCTTGGTATTTTGGGATCTGAATAAATTGCTCCATCCTTTTCATCAACTAACTTTTTGATATCTTTTGAATCATAAACGCCTAAATTTAAATCAGAATTCGATGAGTATTTCACTAATAGGTTTAAATAATCCATTGACTCTCTAGAACTACATTTGTTTGTCCAAACTCGCTCTCCATCAAAAATAGCTTCTGGTTGGTATTGTGTTGTTATCCATTCAACGCAAAACCATTCTCCATCATCAGTACATGTTATTTCTACAGAGTCATCCCAAAATAAATGTTCCTTATTTACTTTTCTAATATAGTGAAAGCCACCTTTTTTCTCGTATGAATCCAAACATTCTGCGGGAATATCCCTTCCATCTAGGAATTTTGGCTTTTCGATCTCTGGGGGACTTATATCTGGTACAGTAGTTTTTATAATGTTCGGATTTTTTTTATTTTGTTTTTTAACAAACATATAACAAACAAATACTATTAGTACTATGGTAAGTAGCTCAATCATTTAGTCATCTTCCTTAATTTACTGTACGTCTAACTTGTTTATAGCTTAAAATACAAAAAAGCATATTATTGCTGTATATTTATTGAACATATCAAATAGCAAAATAAAAGTACATAATTTACAGCTCAACAATTTATTTACAATGACACATAAGGAGATTTAATGGCTGTATATTTAGGTAATACAGAGAAAGGCGAAATTGAAATTATTAAAGAGCAAGTTGTATATGAAAATGATTTTGCTGTAATTTATGATGATTATGTTAAATTCCCTGAAGGGGATGGTCGATATTTGCGCACTGAATGGAAAGCCCCTTACGGAGTTATGATTTTTCCTAAAAATTCTCAAGGGGATATATTGTTAATTAGAAATTTTAGACATGAAAATAGAAGTTGGACGTGGGAAGTTCCTAAAGGTTTTGGGGAAATAGGTTTATCTTCATTAGAGTGTGCAAAAAAAGAGTTGGAAGAGGAAACAGGTTTCGAAGGGATTAACTGGAACAAGCTTAAAACATTGAAAAACTCTGATTTTGAGACTCATATTTATAATGTTACGATACTTCACAAGAAAGAACAAAGCACTCCAGAAGTTGGTGAGTCTATCTCAGAAGTGCGTTTTTTTAGTAAAAAAGAGTTTCAATCATTAATTTTTAATGACGAAGTCTCAGATCCAATTACTTTGTTTTTTTTAAGTTATTCAATGATGGAAGAGTAAATCACTTCATTATTACTTGCCGTGGCACTCAATTTAGCATCAATTTTATTGGTATTAATTTTAATTTCTTTATTTAATAATGTTTTTCCCTGAGTTTTTTCTTTTTCGGAAAGATATCCATGACTATCAAGTTTCTTACTTGCAAAATAGTTAATTATTCCGTAAATACTTCCAAGCCCACCCATATCAACTAATAGCCCTAAAACTTGATTAGCCCCATCATTTGTGTGTTTGATAGCTTGAAGGTTTTTTCTTATAAATGATTGTTTTCCTACTTTTTTTCCAAGAACTTTACTCAGAATATGCTCATTAATTACCTGTTGGTATTGAGATAATGAGACCATTGCATCTTGTTGCTCTCTTTCCGTTGATACACCGCCTGTAATGTACCTTTGATATTTTTGATACTCTCCCGTATTTCTTAGAATAAGGATATCTTCAGCCGTCAAAATTGATAATGCGTGTTCATAAACGCTTAAGTCGTCCATTAATGATAAGTCTAATTCGAATCCTGTTTTTTCAGCTTTACCTGTTTTAGGCGCTCGACTAGCTAAAGTAAAGCTTTCTTGATGTACAGGAGAATAAATTGGATTGGCGTCTAATACAGTCGGTATTCCAGTGATATATGGTGCATCAGCCAATTTCATTATATTTTCTTTATGTGTTTCCCAAATATTACCACAACCTAAACTATTTAAATCAGATTTAAGATCTATATGAAGGAATTGCCTTGAGAGGCTTTTCTTCTTCTCATATTCAATATTGATCCTTTCGGTTATAATTTTACTCGCATCATCTCCAAACAGCTTTTTGGATTTATCATTATTGAAAATATCAATGGTTTTAGATGTGAAATTTTGAGCTAGATCTTTGAAGCCATACTCTACTATGTTGCTATTTTGTTGGAGCAATTCTAGTTCCCCATTACTCAAATATGATTTATCAGAACCCGCAGTTTTATTCTCCCTATAAAACTCATCTCTTAAGTCTATTAAACTTGGGTTATAGGATGAACTAGCATCATTTCGTAACGCAATACTTAAAAAATCAGGGGAAATAAACTGCTCAAAACCTTCATTATCTATGATTAATTGCCTTAAGTTAGTACAGTTTAAGGCTTGGGTGTCTGAAATCATTAACCTGGAGTTAAACAGTAACCCATGTTTAAAGTAAGCTTCAAAAGAGTTTTTGTATTCAATATTTGATGCGAGAGGGAGCGCTACTTCTGCAAGCATCCAATACGAGTCTTTGGCATTATTTTTCAAAATGATTTCCTATATTTTATTGTTTATTATTTTGTAACCAGTCATTCAATTTGTTTTTTAAATTAGACAAAGCTATTCCACTAAATATTTCGACATTTAATTCTTTAGCTCTTGCTAATTCACTTTTATTTAATGGATAAAAAGTAACTAGAGCTGCCTTGCACTTTAGTCCGCCTAGTCGCTCTGCTAGAGAATCTATTTTATAAAGCATGTTGGAGCCATCTCCATTTTTGAACTTTTTAGTTTTACACTCAATAACATGAAGTTTATTGTTTACTAGTGCTACCACATCTAATTCATTCTTAATCGTTTTGCCATTAATAGATCGTTCAATTTCCAAACTATGACCATCATCTTGTAGTTCAGGTATTTCACTACTTAAGCTACGGATATAGCTAAAGGTGATCTCTTCAAGCCAACCACCATTAGCAAAAAAACGCGTTTTTTCGTTTTGAAAGTGTACTGCTTTATCTTCAACTTTAATTAGGTCTAATGTTTCTAAGTCATTAAGTAACCATTGTAATGATTCATCATTTAGCATCACACTGTCTTGCTCTTTGCTTACAAATGTATCGTCATGGGTAAATTGTGCAAGGTAATTGAGTTTAGCTAAACCTGTTTGTAGTTTGTCAGCTTGTTTAAGCCAGTTCTCGCCAATAGCTCTTAAATCAGCAGATATACCATTTTTATTTTGCTGTGATGTTAATGTACAGCCATTAACCGAAAGGAATTCATGTAATTTAATTTTGTCCGCAACGGGTGTTAGTTTTTTGTTTTCAGGTGATAGCCAACAAAGTGCATCGTATTTTGGTTCAACAATATAAATTTGGGCATCATAAGCTCTTGCGACTTCATAAGCGGCTAGTATTTGATAACGAGAGCCATTACTTGCATTTAGCCATGTTTCACTTGGGTGAGTAGCTTCATGCTCGAATAGCTGCATGAAGTTAAATTTAATTTCTTCAGTATTAAATGTTGTTGGTAACAACCATTTATCAACTTTATAGCCTCTGGTTTGAATCACTTTTTTAAGTTGTTCAACTTGCTCTTGTTGATACTGTTCATGAGCAATGATTACTCTATCACTAGGGATAACTTTATCAATAATTGGTGTGAGGTTCGCTGTTGGGTCATCACCAATTAAACAAATGTGAGTAACTTGTTTTTCGTTAATCTTCATTTTTTTTACCACTATATTCTTGCCAAGGCTTTAAAAACTCTTCTAACTTCTCATTTACCTTTTTTGGTGACCTTAGGTTTATATTCGGAATGCTTGGACTGTTCTTCTCTTTAGATATTATGGTCTTTTTTACTTTCGGCCTTACATATATTCTTTGAGGATGAATAGGGACAAAGCCCTTTGCGTCAATTGCACTATGAAAAGGGTTGTTATTAAACTTACCTGAGAATGTGTCATCTTGCAGGTAGTTAGGTTTTTGTGCGATAACTGCTTCATCGTCAGCCAACTGCAACAACATTTCGTCTCGGTCCAAATCGAGTAGGTCTGTTACTTGGTTGTATCCGGTAATATTTGATATTTCGTCACAAGCCAGCTTATTTGGAAAACCAAAAGCTTGTATTGCTTTACAGTTGTTTAATAAGGTTTGCCAATTGTCAGGGTAGAGTTGTTTAAGTTGATTAATGTCTTGCCAAAATGTCCATACTTGCATGCCATAACCACGCAGTAATGTTATAGATTGCACTAATTCTGTTAAGTGTCCTAGTTGTGCTGCTTCATCTAACATCATTAAGGTTGGTTTGGCAGGAGAGCCTGGGCGCTTTAATATCAATCTAATTAATGTTCCTATCCATAAGCGCAATAACTTTCTGTGTGTATACAATTTGTCAGGAGGTAAAACTAAGTAAATAGTCATTGGTTTACCTGATATAAAATTAAGTAATGAAAAGCTTGTGCTCCCTATTGAATCACCAACAGCACCTTTTTGAATATGTTGTAAATGTTGCTTAGCTGTTGTAACTATACTGGCAACAGTATTACCTGCGGCTGTATCTAAAATTGATGAGTATCCATTAAATAAATTGTCAGTTTTTTTATTTAAAACAAAAAATAATTCTCGTAATTTTTTTTCGCTTTGGTTGAGGTGGTCTGCAACTTTATCTAAGTGCCTTTCTTCGTTACCATCGATAGCCACTACACCAATTAAAGCTGCAATAACTCTATGCGCAGCGTGATCCCAAAAAAGGTCTTTTCTATTGGTTTCTTCAACTAATAAAGCTGTTAACGCGGAACATTCGTCTAACATTGAAGGCATCGCATTTTTATCGATAGAGATTAAATCTAAAGGATTTAAACAATCTTTCTTTTCGGCATTGGCTACATTGAAGGGGTCTATAACTACAACCTTTTGCCCCATTTTCTTCCTATGCTCTGCTGTAACAGCATAGTTTTCACCCTTGGGATCAATAACAACAGCTTGTCCTGAATAATGGAGCAGGTTAGGGATAACACAACTAACGCCTTTGCCTGTACCTGTTGGAGCAATTGTAACCACATGACCACCAGACTCTAAAATTACAGGATCTAGGAAGTCACTTGCTGGAATATTTGCTTGATTTGTTTGCTCACCGTAGTTAAAACCTATAGGCAACCGTTGGTGTTCGTGTTCTAAAGACCAAGCCAACAAAAGACCATCGTCATTTAGCGATTTGGGAGGGAGAAGTGGTGCTGGCATGATTGTCCTTTTTTATTTTAGATTGAGAGTAAGTCGTTAGCTCACTTCATTCGTTCTTTAATTTTTATTATGTACAACACTAAAAATACGGCAGCGAAAATATACATGAAAAGGAAAAAACCGCTGGTGGTATCGTTATTTTTTCCGAACCTATCTTCATAATATAAAAAGTCGGGTATTTCATTACTTGGCCTAAGGAGGTTGTAACAGCCAGGGACAACAAGAATTGCGGCTGTAATAAATGCAGGTTTCATTGATTCGAAAGCGGCTTCAAAAGAATCGGAAAAGCTTATTTTTTTACTGGTGAAACCTAGAAGTCCCATTACGAAGCTTAATACAATTCCGAAAATGGTGCATGCTAAGCCAATCAGGGTCAAACCAAGAAATAAACTTAAAATCGAAATCACACTTAAATCCCTTTAATATCTTATACATTTGTATGAAATTTAATCTTAAAGTATTTAGGCTAACATTCAAGCAATTAGAGCAATATTACGTGAATTCTAATAGGGTGAATAAGTCACAAACTTTATTGAATTTTCATGTGGTAAAATACTCAGCGATAGAAACTTAATTCAAATTGTGTGTTCCTGTATTCCTTTGTTTTTAGAGGCTAAGTCACAAACTTTATTCGAGCACGACAGTTTTGGCGATCAACAATTAAGATTGTGAACGCTGCAATTAAAAATGTGAATGCAATTAAGATTGTGAACGCATAAATAAGAAAAAAGCGAACCAGAGATGGTTCGCTTTTTTAATCTCAAGTCTATTTAGATATTTCATTTTTTAGCTCTTTTAGTTTGCCACATAATTTATCAATAAAATGACATACACTTTCAGTCGCATTTTCAAACTCCGAGAAGTCCAGTCCATAACACCACTTTTATTGCAATAAAAAGATAATGTTCCTTTGGTCTATATGGACAACAGACGTTGTGAAATTTTATCGTAAGTTACATAAAGTGATTTTGCCGAGTTTATGTTTAAATCGATTTTTACTGGTTATTTTACTTCAACCGTCTAGTATAAATTAAATACTTTAGGGCTCGTTTTGGGTTGTAAAACTATATTTTAAATTAACTTGGATAATTTAATGAAAACAATACCTTTATTTCTGTTCTTATTGGCTCTTATTCCCTTGAAATCAAATGCAGTAGAAAAGCAATTTGTAGATATTAGAGAAAATATTACGTCAAAAGAATTCTATGTAGGTTTAGTTTCAAGACAGAATTATAAGGATATAAATGGTGACGAAGTCAGTAGTTTGTCAGGTCATGCATTCGTTGTCATAGGCCGCCCAATAAACAATAGAATGACTATTCAAGAAGTTATTGGTTACTACCCAAAATTAGATGCTGAAGTAATATCTTCGATTGTTGTACCTACAGAAGATGAATTAAGAAACGATTGGTTCAATGGTTCCTTAGACTCTTCATTAAATCAGTTGTTTTTTCGAGTTGATGAAAATCAATTAAAAAATGCAAAGAAGACTATAAGTGGTTTTTATAATGATGGTGATTATTCGCTTGGTTCAAGAGACTGTTTAAGCTTAGTGATGAACGTTGGAAAGTCTATCGGTATTAAAATGCCGCTAAGGTATTCAAAACCTTGGTTCTATACAATTAATCAACCATTAAAGTATTTAGATTACTTAATTGAATTGGCTAAATCTAGGACTGACGATTATAACTTTCAGTTGGAAAACGGTAATAATGTGCAATTGAAAGAACAACCTTGGGGTACAGAAACCCATATTATCGACTCTAAAACCACAAACATTAGAACTATAAATTTCAGTGGTACGGATCTAGCTGAAGGATTTCAATTTAAAGGTGAAATCTACGAGAATGGAATGCCAAAAAAAGGCAAAATTTCGTTTAATGACCAAAAGTCAATAAAGAAAAGTTGGAAAAAAAATCAAACCCCTTTTACGGATTTAAAAATATGGTATCGGAATATATCTGAATCAAACCGACAAAGGACGATTGACGGTCAGTATTCACCTGAGTTCGGAGTTGGCGATGTAACGATCGATAATGAAACTTTCTTGTATGAAGGGGCTGTTTTAGGTGACCCTCAAAAAGGTAAGTATAAATTACATGGTATGGGGGCTTATACTGTTAAATCCAGTAAAACCAAATACATTGGTTATTTTGAAAACTCGGAATTTATGTTTGGAAACATTTTATATACTGACGGAACAATTTACGAAGGGGAGCTAAAAGATGGCAAGTACCAAGGTTATGGGTCCTTATATTATCCTAACCAGTCTTCAGTAAGAGGATACTTCGATAAAGGTAATCTCAAACCAAAGCATAAAGTGAAATCAAGGAGAGGAAATACTACAAGAACGGCTACACATTATCCTTCTTTTTGTAAAGCAGATGATAGTAATAAATATCGTTGCACAAAAAGAGTAACTCTTTCAGGAAATAAAGTTAAAACGAAAGGAAAGTTATCCAAGAAGAAATATAATGGATATGATTCAAATTTAAACCTTAGTTATAAATTAGCTCTTCAAAGAGTTCGAAATGTAGAACCGAAATTGATCTACAATGATTCAACTAACAAATTAGCAAAAATAACTACTAACAGTAATTTATTTAAAGCAATCCAACACAGAGAATTAGATCCTTCAGAGTTATTTAAGGCAAACCTACATCAGTATTCAGTAAACATTGATCAATACAAAGAAAAACCAAAAGTTAAAAAAGATAAATGGGTTATGGAATTTTCATTTGGGGAAACACAAATCACAACCCATGAGAAAACAATAAAATAGCTACATAAATTAAAATGAGGCGAGCTGCTTTCAATTTGACTCGTTAGTGTCCCATTACTAGTTAGGAATGTAGTGATATAACGATTTTGGCCCCCTTAGTTAAGCATGATAGTTGTTGTCGTACTCTAATAAAGTCTGTGACTCATAAAGATTTGAAAAGGCGGGCCATTAGGCTCGCCTTTTTGATATCGATTTGCCTATTGGTTTTTATACTTTGTGGCTATTTTATTTCATTAGCCGTTTTTATCGGTGGTTGAAATAACCAAAGGGCTGCGGCGGAAAATTGTGTACGCCACATTGATTCGTGATGTTTGCCATGGGCTACGGTGCTGAATATTAAATCAGCATTGGAGTTTTCTGTATTTTGTGTCTTCAATTGTGCTTTAACTTTGTTAAAGTCTGACAACATTTCACCGCCTTCTGCTTCGCCCATTAGAAAGAAATATCGTTGAGGTAGTTCAATAGTATGTTGTTGAAGAAAAGTAGTTATGTCAGAGGCAATCCAATAAGAAGGCGAGAAAACCCCAACATTACCAAAAGTTAGCGGGTGTTTTAATGCGGCGTAATGGCTGGTAATACCGCCAAGTGAACTGCCCATAATGCCGGTGTTATCGCGATCTTTAAGAGTATGAAAATGTTCGTCTATATAAGGTTTTACTTGATTGACGATAAAGTCTAAATAGCCATCTGTTTCTGATTTTCCATACTTGGCGTGGTCCCAAGGATTCAATTCGGTAATGCGTTTATCTTCGCCGTTATCAATGCCAACAACAATTAACTCTAACTGATGAGTATGCGCTAGCGTATTAAGTGCTTCGTCAACACCCCATTCGCCGCTGTAACTGGTAAATTCATCAAATAAGTTTTGCGCATCGTGCATGTAAAGTACCGGATAACGTTTATTCGTCGTGTTGTAGTTTGGTGGTAAATATATTCGAAGGTTACGGCTGCGATTTAACGCTGTCATTTCTAAGGTAATTGGGTTTTGCACATTGTCTGCGGCGGTATGTTGTTTTTCGTCTTGTGGTTTTGGTGTGACAGAAAGAGAGGATACATACCAACCAAGCGCAAAGGTTAGCGCTAAGATGAAAAGGGCACTGATGGTTTTTTTTATTGTTATCATAGAGTTTGTAAGTTCCGTATCAAGTAAGCTATAAAGCGAAATATAATTGTTGCGCATTCCAACCAATGAACAAGGCAATGGCGTAACTGAGTAAGGTACCAAGCATCATATATTCGGTTAATTTCATGTCTTTGTTTTTCGTTAAGTCGCCAAATCTGAAGATGGTTTTGGTTGCGACTAAAAAGCCAATACCGGCAAATTGGCCCATAAAGATAAATGAAATGGCTAAACAGCGTTCAAAGTAACCGATCCATGCTCCTGCAGATACTAAACCAAGTTCTTGATTTTCACTGTGTTTGATTAAACTATCGGTATGTTTTTTTAACGCAAGAGAGATGATGACCGAAGCAGGTTTACATGCAAGTAAATAAGATATTGCGATGATCATATTTTGGGTACTAAATAAGTTGGCGGTAAAAGTTGCCACTTGTTCAACCGTGAACCCTGAGAAATAGAGCCATATTAAAATGATAATAATTAGGTGAATGCTTTGCTCAATTAAAAAGTAGCTGAGGTTTTGCTTTTTATGTGGCTTGAATAGATCCGTTATTAAATGTGAAAGTGAGATGAAACTAATGGCGATTATTGCTGGCAGTAACGGATAGTCTGTGAGGAGAAAAACTACCGTATTAAGTATTGTGTGTATAAGAATATGACTTAACAACCTAATCGATTTTAAATGATTTTCACTTTTACGCTCAATCCACGCGGTTGGTTGCAAGTAAAAATCACCAATAAAGTGAACAGTAAGTAATAACAGTAATAATTCCATTAGCGCTGCCTTTGCAGTTGCATGACTTTTTCGTTAATAACTTCCATATAATCTCGTACAAGAAAAGCGCCTATGTTAGCTAGCCTGTTACTGATGTTTTGACGTGTTGTACCGGTAATTTCGGCTAACTTTTTATGTTCAGCGAAACTGCTTTCTATGTATTGAAATAATAATTCGGCTTGTGTTTTAGTCAGTCTATTTAGCAAATGATTTAAAAATTGGGTTAATAGGTTTAATTCGTATGTGTGAGTTTGTTGAGCAAATTGTATTGATAATTCACCACGTTGTGTTTTTGCTAAGCCTCTACCTGACTGTATAAAAACCTCCCCTGAGGAAGTGTTTGGTGTTTCTCCGTAAATATTATGATCACCAAATGCTAACGATAACGTACATTGAATAGGCTTAGGTGAAAAACTTGATAAATGTAACGCCAGTTTAAGTAAAAGGGTACTTTTTAACGCATAAACCGGGTTAGGATACTGAATTTGAAATTCATCTCCTCGATATATTTCACCAATCGCATCATATTTTTCATTGGCTTCGTTTAATAAATTTTTAAGACTCTGAATGACATTTGCATAGGTTTTATTTGTCATTTTTGTAGAATGTACAAGGTCTCCTGTTAATACTGCAATCATCGTTATTTACTCATGGTTATCTCTCATGCAACTATATTTGATTGCTAATACAGATGCAACCTTATTTAATTGCCTTGTTATTAGCAATTGTATTTGGTTGCTTTTAGTGGCAGTAAAACTATCAGTTTTTTTCATTTCAAATTTAACAACGTTTCTTAAGAGTTTCTTAAGGAAAGTCACTTATCGTATTTAAAATCAGTTTTTCCGTAGGTGAGCGATGAAAAGAATAATCAGCTTTGTCACTATTACAGTTCTCTCCATGCCTTGGGTGAATGCAAATGAAATCAAGCCAGTGAATTTGCAAGATATTGTTAATAAAAATGCAGGTTATGTTATTTATTTAGATTTTTGGGCATCTTGGTGTGTACCTTGTCGAAGATCATTTCCTTGGATGAATGCAATGCAGCAAAAATACGGCAAAAAAGGCTTTAAGGTGATCAGTGTTAATCTGGATGCTGAAAAGTCACTTGCTGAAAAGTTTTTAGCACAAAATCCCGCCACGTTTTCTGTGTTGTATGATCCTAAAGGGAATATCGCAACACAAATGAAATTAAAGGGAATGCCAAGCAGTTTTATCATTAACTCAAAAGGTCGGGTAATAAGTGCGCATGTCGGCTTCACGGAAAACAAGAAATCACAATATGAGCAAGAAATAATTAGCTTAGTGCAAGGGGATTAATATGCATAAATATAAAATATTACTGATTGTTAGCGTCACTCTTTTAAGTGGTTGCTCTAGCCTTGGTGTACAGCCATGGCAAAGAGACTTATTGGCGAAAAAAGAAATGGCTTTAACCAGTGCTCCAATTGATGCTGCACTTAATGATCATATCTATTTTAGTAAAGAGGCAACAAGTGGTGGCCGTAGTTTTGGTGGTGGAGGTTGCGGATGCAATTAAAAAATAAAACAAAGCCTAACTTAAAAGTACTGTTAAGCACTGCAACTTGCGCGTTATTAGGTACTGCTTCGCAGGCTTCAACAGAAGAAAGCTGGGAGTTTGATACCGCAATTATGCATTATGCTGAAATTGACCGAGTTTCTGCAACCGAAGCGATTATTGCCGGTAAAAAAACATTTGCTAATGATGAAGTGCTTAATCTTAAACTGACTGTTGATGCGTTAACTGGGGCATCTCCTAATGGTGCAACGGCACAACCCACGGCACAAACTTTCACACGACCTTCAGGTAATGGACAATATGTTGTAAACGCCGGAGAAACTCCGTTAGATGATACTTTTCATGACACGCGTGTTCAGCTTACTGGCCAGTGGAGCCAACCATTATTATCTGATTATGTGGTAAGTGTCGGTGGTAATTTTTCGAAAGAATATGATTATATGTCTGCTTCCATCAACGGAAATTTAGCGAGAGACTTTAATCAAAAAAATACTACCTTGTCGGCAGGTATGTCATATGCTTATGATGTGATTGAACCTGAAGGTGGCTTACCAACGCCATTTTCTTCAATGGTTATTGGTGACTCAAATGAGTCAGGGTTTGATGAAGCGTTTAATCACACACGAATGGGGAGTGATGATTCTAAAACAACACTTGATTTATTATTTGGTGTTACACAAGTGATCAACCGAAATATGATTGTTCAGTTGAATTATTCATATTCAACGGCTAGTGGTTATTTAACCGACCCATTTAAGGTGGTGAGTGCCATTAATGCCAGTGGTGTCGCGGAAGATTATATATATGAAAACCGTCCGGATGAACGAACTAAACATTCATTTTTTGGCCAAACAAAATATCATTTTGATACAGGAATATTAGACGCAAGTTATCGGTTTATGACCGACGATTGGGAGATTGATTCTCATACCGTTGATGTCATGTATCGAATTCCATTTGATAATGGGCATTACATTGAGCCTCATCTAAGGGTATATACGCAAAGTGCCGCTGATTTTTATCAACCTTTTTTCAGTGATGATCAGATCATGCCGCAATATATCAGTTCTGATTACCGTATCGGCGATTTAGACACTTACACGGTTGGCATTAAATATGGTTTACCTGTTGGCAATGGAAATGAACTAGCTTTTCGGTTGGAATATTATCATCAAACCCCTAAAAATAATGGTATAGAGGCCGTTGGTGTATTAAATGATGTTGAGTTATATGAGCAAGTAGATGCTATAATTGCACAGGTAACTTATTCATTTTAAGCGAGTTTCATGAGGAAAATAGCTAAACCGAACAGAATTGTGAAGTGTAAATCCCGCGCGGAGGGGTTTACGCTTTCTTTTTTTTCAATGGCAAGTACTTGTGAAGTGTTAATTGATACTGATGATAAAGCGTTGGCTATTAAAATGGGTAATATTGCCGCCAATGAAGCGTGGCGTATTGAAGATAAATATTCTCGGTATGATCAAAACAGCTTGTGTAGTCAAATTAATAACAACGCAGGAACGCAGATTGAAATAGATGAAGAAACCTTTAATCTGCTCAGTTTTGCTCAACAATGTTATGACATTAGTGACGGTGCTTTTGATATTACGTCAGGTATTTTACGTAAAGTTTGGCATTTTGATGGCAGTGATAACCTACCCAGTGCAGAAAGTGTTGCAGCTTTATTACCTTATATTGGTTGGGAAAAGGTTACTTTTTCTCATCATTATATCCAGTTAAAAAAAGGCATGGAAATTGACTTTGGTGGCCTAGGTAAAGAATATGCGGTTGATCGCACGGTGTTATTGTTAAGCCGTACTGCCGATATTCCTTTTTTAGTTAATTATGGTGGTGATTTAGCGGTTAGCGGACAGAGAAAAAATAATGAAGCATGGCAAGTTGGTATTGAACATCCTGCTTTTAACGCAAATCAATCATCCATAGTTACTTTATATAATGGTGCAATAGCCACCAGTGGTGATGCTAATAGGTATTTATTAAAAGCAGGGCACAGATATAGCCATATTTTAAATGTTACGACTGGTTGGCCGGTGGAAAAACCGCCAAACGCTATCACGGTGGCAGCTCCTAAATGTATTCAAGCTGGCTTTTTAGCAACATTATCATTATTACAAGGCGAAAATGCGGAAACGTTTCTTGCAGAGCAAGGCATTACACATTGGTCGATACGTTAATAATTACCACCTTAATATTGGGAAAGCTACCAAATGAGATTACTGTTAATTGAAGATGATACACAGCTTGCTAAAGGCTTGTCTGAGTCATTAAGGCACGAAAGCTATAGTGTTGACACGGTATTTAATGGAAATGATGGTTTATTAGCAATTAAAAGTGGTGATTTTGATGCGGTGATACTTGATTTAGGTTTACCTGATATCGATGGTTTAGCGGTTTTAAAACAAGCGAAGAATATCAACAAGGCACTGCCAGTTCTCATTTTAACCGCGAGAGATGGTATTGAAAGCAAAGTAAAAGGCCTTGATTTAGGAGCAGATGATTACTTAGCAAAACCTTTTAGTATTGCTGAGCTCCTCGCAAGGTTGCGGGTTATAGAGAGAAGAATAGGAACGCACACTTCTTCGATTATCGAACATCATGGTATTGCTCTTGATACTCAAGCTCATACGATTGTTCATGATGGAACCGAAGTGAGTTTTTCACGTAAAGAAT
The DNA here is from genome assembly GCF_031846185.1 of Thalassotalea castellviae. NCBI lineage: Bacteria > Pseudomonadati > Pseudomonadota > Gammaproteobacteria > Alteromonadales > Colwelliaceae > Thalassotalea > Thalassotalea castellviae. The sequence continues at coordinate 419,138 of NZ_JAVRIF010000001.1, read as the reverse complement.
ACATGATCATGAAGTCTTTATTGGAAAATATTGGAAGAATTCAATCAAAAGAACAGTTAGAAAGTAAACTTTACGAATGGGGTGAAGAGGTTGCTTCAAATACCATTGAGGTTCACATTAGTAATATTAGAAAAAAATTACCCAAGGCATTTATTAAAACTGTCAGAGGAGTCGGTTACGTGGTGAGTAAAGCTTAAGTGAGCGTTCAACGTTATTTGTTAATTGTGATTTTGTCAGTGGTTACATTGGCATCTTTTGCGGCTGCCTTGCAAGGGTATAAAGCCAGTAGAGAGCGTCTTACGCAAATTTTTGATGAAGAAATGAAGTCTTTTGCGCTGGCTTTGATGAATAGCCCTATAAAATTAGGCGGTCAACAAACAACGCTACCTTCCACATTTGCTTATCAGGTGTTTGACAATAATTCATTATTATTAAAAAGTAATAATGCGCCCGATAAAGCGATGACAACGAATAACCAAGGCTTTGTAGACGATAATTTTTTAAATAAAAGATGGCGTGTTTTTGTTTTAGTGAATAGCAATATTAAGGTCATTGTTGCACAAGCGATAGAACAAAGAGTTGAGTCGGTAGAACATGTTTTATTAGAAGCGATACTGCCTATTGTTTATGTGATCCCCATAATAGGATTAGTGGTGTTTTTTGCGATAAACCGAAGTTTAAAACCACTGAGTTTATTATCGAAACAGCTTAAACAAAAAAACGTTAATGATTTGACCCCAGTAAAAGTAAATGAAAACTCTGCTGAATTAAAGCCGATAGAGCAAACTCTGAATTTATTACTAGAGCGTTTAGATAATGCTTTTGAGCGAGAAAAAAGATTATCTGCTGATGCCGCTCATGAATTACGAACGCCAATTAGTGTCTTGAAAATTACAGCACATAATTTATCTGTTGCCTATCAAGCCAATAATATTAGCCAACAACATATTGACGAATTAAATGATAATACACTGCGTATGGCACATGTTATTGAACAAATTATTACGCTTAATAGAACAACACCTGAAAATTTTTCACAGAATACCGCTCTGGTAGATCTAAGAGAATTATTACAAAAAGTGATTTCGGATAATTACGAGAAAGTTGATAAAGTAGGACAGTCTATTGCCTTAAATGCTAAAGCTACGCCATTTTATGGTGACGCATTTTCACTGGAAATACTTTTTGATAATTTAATTAAAAACGCGAATAAGTACAGCGGCGATAATAGCCAAATAATGATTTCAATTTACACAACGGCACAAAGGATTGAAGTCATTGTTGAAGATTCTGGGATTGGAATTTCGCCAGATAAACTCGACAAAGTTTTTCAACGCTTTTATCGAATAAAACAACATGCTGAAACGGGGAGTGGCTTAGGATTATCGATAGTAAAGCATATCGTTGACCTGCATCATGGTGAAATAGCATTAACTCAATCTCCACTAGGAGGACTTAGTGTTTCTTTAATATTTCCTCAAAATATTAACCGCGGGGCTGGTCATGTTTAAGAGCACTAGCTTAATTATTGGTTTTTGTATGGTACTTTTGCCGTTTACGTTATTAGCAAAAACTAAAGAGTTTTACTTAACCATTGAAAACCATATTTTCTCTCCTTCAGAGTTAACTATTCCTGCAAATAGCAAAGTAAAGTTGATTATTTACAACAAAGATAATGTTTCGGAAGAATTTGATAGTTTTGACTTAAACCGAGAAAAAGTCCTTTTTCCCGGTCGAAAAACAACTATTTTTGTCGGTCCTCTTTCACCGGGAAGGTATGAGTACTTTGGTGAATATCATCCCAATATTGCCAGAGGAGTCATTTTAGTGGAGGTTAATAATGCTAATTAATACCGTTATTCTCTTTCTAAAAGATTTACTGCCAATTTTTATCTTATTTTGTTTACTTAAAGCGAATCTGGCTAATATGCAGCTTAGTAAACGCGCTATTGGCTTAATTTTTTTAGCCAGTGGGATCGGTATCTTTGCCACGTTTAAATGGTTGCCATTTATAAGCGAATTATGGGGCGGGGCAGGCATAGAAATACTTACAACCTTTGAAATTTTATTGGTATATCTGGCTTTAGGCACTACCGCTTCGTTTGCGATCAAAAATCAGCCGCCAACTTCTCCGCAACTTTATATTGTAGCGGCGGCCTTTGTGGTGTTTGTTGTGTTAAATACCAGCACTTTTATTGTTTTTTTAGAAAGTTACTTGAGCAATAGTGAATCAATCAATATTGTCGTTGCGGGATTAACCATTGGGTTTGGTATTTCCTTAAGTTTTAGTGCGTTATTGTTATTTTTATTATTGTGGTTGAATAAAAAAAACTACCGTGGAGTTACGTATACTTTTTGGACTCTCTTTCTAACTGGACAACTCTGCGAAGTTATCAACTTATTGCAACAAGTCGATATTGTTAATATGAGTGGGGCATTATGGGACAGTTCAAGCTTTATTGAAGACAGTTCGGAGTATGGTCACTTATTAAATGCACTTGTAGGTTATGAAGCACAGCCTTCATTTGAGTTTATCTCGTTATATAGCCTGAGTTTATTCATGCTTACTAGTTACTTTTATTGCTATGCACACAGTAAAACGGATGAATCTATAAATAATAGAGTGGGGAATTAATGATGAACTATCGATTGCTATTATTGATCTTACTAATAGGCTCAAAAGTGGTTTGGGCAGATGGTATCGTTGTTGATAAAGTTTATCATCCTTATGTCTTACCCAATGAAAAAGAGTTTGAATGGCGGTTAATGTCACGACAAACAGAAGATAATAGCTTGTTAGGACAAAGAATTGCTTATGGACAATCTGTGAGTGATTCTGTTGTCGTTGAAGGCTATTTGGTAGGGGAAAAAACGGTTGAAGAAGATTTTGATTTACAAGCATACGAAATAGAAGTGCGCTGGATGCTTACCGAACAAGGAGAGTTGTGGGCTGACTGGGGGATGTTATTTGAAGTTGAGAAAATGCATTCTAGCAATGACTGGGAAGTAACGACTGGCGTTTTATTTGAAAAAGAGTTTGGCCGTACTAGTCTTACGATGAATTTGTTTGGTATTTATGAATGGGGCGACAATATACAGGACGAAGTCGAAGTTGAGTTTAGAATGAAATATCGCTACCGCTGGATCCCTCAAATTCAACCTGCGATTGAAATTTACACCGGTGAAAACTTTGTTGGAATTGGACCAGCATTTATGGGGATTCAACGATTTGATGGACAAAAACAATTAAAATGGGAAGCGGCCTTTATCTCCGAAATTTCAAATGCAGGCAAAGATCATACGTTAAGAGTGGCACTTGAGTATGAGTTTTAAACAAAGCAGCTTTTGGGGCATTTAATCTTGTATAAAATCCTCAAAAAACCAAGCAGCGAATTCATGTCTACCTTCAACATTCGCCTTACTATAGATAGTTGAGGCTTGTTGTCTAATTGTTTTTTCTTTGGTGTTTCTCACAGCACTCATTTCTTTAAAGCTGAGGCCTTTTAATAGCAGCATAGCGACTTCTTGTTCACTTGAGGTCAGTGCCCAACGATCGAATTGATTTTGAATAATGGCACTGTATTCATGACGAGCATTTTTCATTTCATCAGAAATATTTCTTAACTTGTCATCAGATAAATTTAACTCTTTCTTTAAATTAACAATATTAGATGTTCTAATTTTCATATCTCTAATTAAAAATAATGCACCTATCGCAGAAACAACAACAATTAAACTCTCAGAAAAAATATGCCATAGGGGCACACCTAATGAAATATCTGTTAGTACATCAAAAAAATTTAAGATCATTATGAGTAATAAAATTATTGCTATTACACCATCTCTCATAGTAAAACCTTTATTTAACAATTATTTAAAATAACAATAGACATTTGTACCATACAACAAAAAAACAATTTATTTATGGAAGCTCGACATTTGTCTCATGATTGACTTTTCAAAATAAGCAATTATCACATCATACATTTCTTAAACGTTAATCGAATCATATGATGTTATTATTTATAAAAAAAAGTCTAAATTATTCTACGTTTCAATATACACTTTTTTGTCTTTTATTTATTGTTTTACTTCAAACACCGCACGCTTTTTCTTACGATAATGTAAAAAAAATTGCATTATCAACACTTGGAAGTTTTGAGACTCACTTTAATGAGATCAAACAAGTTAGCGTTATTGAAGGGCAAAATGTTATTGGCGAAGTTAGCATTAAACCCGGTGAGATGTATTCGGTCAATTTTCCATTTAATGTACAAAGTGTTCGTTACCTTATAAATAATGGAAGTTTGATTAATAAAGGAGATACTGTTGCAACCGTAGAAGGGTTTGATGTTCATCATTTTATTGATGAATATAAAGCAGCTCAAACATTTTTTATAACGGCTGAAAAACATTATAAAACCAATAAAGAATATTTTAAAAACAACATAATCAAAAGCTCTCAATGGCTGGCGATCACAAAAAACTACTTCGACTTGAAGTTAAAATTTGAACATTTCCAACATCAAATGGCCTTTCTAAATATTGATGAAAATGAAAGAGTGACGTTAATCAGTCCTAGAGCAGGCAGAGTAAAAATACCAGACTTATCAGAAAATAGCTTAGAAGGAGAGGTTGCTTTTGAGCTTTTTGATGCTGATGCTATTCAAGTCAAAGTATCCCTTCCGTTACTTCGCGCAACTCAAATATCTCACATTAAAGTATCGCCGAACTGTTTGTTAAAGATCAATAACATAGAAAATATAGCAGATAAATATTATAAAATATTATGGGCAACACCAAGAAAAGTCTCTGAATGCAATTTCACAATTGGACAAGTTTTACAAGCTACGCTAATAGAAAATTTCAATGGGTTTCAAATAAATAAATCAGCTGTTTTTGAATTTGAGGACATTAATTATATTGCTATAAAATTGAGCAACGAAGTCGTATTAACTCCAATTAATATAATGGGGTCGACAGGGGGAGATTATTACTTTACAAGCGATGAGAATATTGCAAACCAAAAAGCATTAATTAGTTCAGTAAGCATTTTGCAAGGTTACTTACTTAAACTGGGAGCAGAATGATGCTGAATTTACTGGTTAAATTCTCATTAACACAGCGACTTTTTGTCAGTGTATTTGTTTTAATGGCGATGTTTGCTGGAGTTAATTCGTGGTTAAGTATTCCTATAGATGCTTTCCCGGAAATCTCACCTACTCAAGTGAAAATAGTGCTTAAGCTACCAGGCATGAATGCGGTTGAAATAGAATCTCAAGTGACGAAAGTAATTGAAACTGAATTACTAGGTATACCTTCACAAGAGATGCTTAGATCCACAACTAAATATTCCATCACAGACATTACGATTGATTTTAAAGATGGCACAGATATTTACTGGGCAAGACAGCAAGTAAATGAACGTTTGATGGGTATTATGTCATCACTTCCCGCTAATATTAGTGGCGGTATGGCGCCAATGAGTACGCCTTTGAGTGAAGTGTTTATGTTTACGGTTGAAAACCCTTTGTTATCGCTTACTGAGAAAAGAGAATTGCTTGATTGGCAAATACGGCCATTATTAAGAACCGTATCCGGTGTTGCTGATGTAAATAGTTTGGGTGGTTATGTAAAAACTTATGCGATTGTGCCAAATATTTTAACCATGCAACAGTTCAACATTTCATACAAAGACATTGAAACGTCAATTTCTTTACTGAATAGAAATGGCGGAATTGGCCGATTAATCAAAGGTAATGATGCTTTAATTTTAAGAACAGAAGGGAAATTTGAAGACATTAATTCAATAAAAAACACCGTTATTCGCATAATCGATAATAAAGTGATTCGCCTTAGTGATATTGCCAATGTCAATGAAAGTGCTTTAACCCGATATGGTGCGGTCACTAAAGATGGTGTTGAAGCAACGCAAGGTTTAATCATTGCATTAAAGAATAGCAATACAGCACAAGTTGTTGAAGATGTAAAAAATAAATTAAAAGAAATAGAGAAATCTTTACCTGATGGAACCAAGATTAATGTTTTTTATGATCGTTCCAATTTAATTAATACAGCTATAAGCACAATAACAACTGCTTTAGGTCAGGCAGTGATTTTGGTTATTATTTTACTCGCTATTTTTCTAGGGGATATTCGCTCATCGTTGGTAGTTTCACTGTCATTACCTATGGCAGCTTTGGTTACTTTTATTTTAATGAAACAATTTGAATTATCGGCAAATTTAATGAGTTTAGGTGGCTTAGTCATTGCGATTGGCATGTTAGTTGATTCATCCGTTGTCATTGTTGAAAATATAGTCAACAGGTTAGCTAACAATCAACATTTACCCCGGTTACATGTGATTTTTCGAGCCTGTAAGGAAGTTGCAACACCAGTCTTTTCAGGAACAGTGATCATTATTATTGTTTTTACTCCGCTTTTATTGCTATCTGGTTTAGAAGGTAAGCTATTCAAGCCGGTTGCGCTAACTATTGTTTTTGCAATGTTAAGCGCTTTAGTTTTGTCACTGACTATTATTCCTATATTAGCTTCATTCATATTAAAAAATGGCCCTGTGACTCAACCGAAATTAATCACAGTGTTACAGAGTTTTTATACGAAAACACTTACAAAGGTGATCAATAAGCCTGTCGTAATAATAGTACTATCGTTTAGTGTTTTTATTTTTAGTTTCTTTCTTTTCCAAGGACTTGGAAAGAACTTTATGCCAACCTTAGACGAAGGGGATATTATCGTTCAATTAGAAAAGTCACCAAGTATTTCATTGTCTGCTTCAATCGATATTGATGAACAAGTTGAACAAGCCTTATTAAAAAATACGCCGGAAATAAAACAAATTGTTTCAAGAACTGGCTCTGATGAGCTTGGTTTAGATCCAATGGGGCTTAATGAAACAGATGTTTTTATGGAATTGAAACCGAAAGCGCAATGGCGATTTAATAGTAAAGCAGAACTTATTGAAAATATCAGGGCAACACTCAGTGATTACCCTGGCATGAATGTTGGTTTCACTCAGCCAATTCAAATGCGAGTTTCTGAAATGTTAACGGGGGGAACAGGAGATGTTTCTATTAAAGTTTTTGGCAATGAAATGCAAACACTTTCCAAGTTAGCGGAACAAATAGCCCAATTAGCAAAAGAAATTGACGGGGCTTCAGATGTTCAAATGGCTATTATTGAAGGTGGAAAATTTATCAATATTAAGCTGCTTCCCGAAGTGGCGAGTCAATTTGCTTTATCGACTGACGCACTCAGTGATTATTTAAAATCTCAAGTCGAAGGGGTACAAGTATCTTCGTTACTTGAAGGGAATCGCACTATCCCCATTGTGTTTAATGGAAACTATAATCACAAATTAAATCAAAGAGAACTATCGTCTATTCAAGCACTTAAAAAACAGTTGATACTTATGCCTGATAATACGTTATTACCTTTAGCGCAAATTGCAGAGATACGTTTCAAATCTGGTCCTTTGCTTATTGAAAGAGAAAAAGGCAATCGATTTTCATCTGTGAGTGTTAATATCTCCAACAGAGATGTTGTCAGTTATGTGAATGAGTTAGAAGCTAAAATAAAAGATAAAATAAAACTCCCAACAGGTTATACCTTATCTTTTGGTGGAGAGTTTGAAAGTCAGCAAAGAGCAACCAATAATTTACTATTATTAATTCCATTAGCACTGGTGCTTATTTTTATTATTTTATTTACAACCTTTAACTCAATTGCAAAATCTACTTTAATTCTTGCCAATATTCCCTTTGCTTTGATGGGCGGCGTGATTTCGTTATATATAAGCAAAGAATATCTATCTGTACCCGCTTCGGTTGGATTTATTGCTTTGCTAGGGGTAGCGGTGTTAAACGGCATTGTAATGGTAAGTTATTTTGAACAAACAAAGGTCTTTGCAACAGATTTAATTCTTCGTGTTATCAATGGAGCAAACCGACGACTTAGACCTGTGTTAATGACTGCAACAACTGCCATGTTTGGATTAATGCCACTTGCTTTTGCGACAGGTCCAGGCGCAGAGATTCAAAAACCATTGGCTATCGTTGTTATTGGTGGGCTTATAACATCAACAATAACCACCCTTTATTTATTGCCAGTTTTTTACTTTTGGTTGGAGAAAAAAAATGGTTGATCAAGTCATATTCACATTAAATGTACCAACTGAGCTAAAAGATGATGTTGTTGATGTGTTAATTGCCTTACCTAGCATCACAGGGTTTAATTTAAAAAATATTCATGGTTATAGCAAAGAACATAGTTTATATGATATCTCGGAGCAGGTTGAAGGCTATAAATCATATTTTCAAATTGAAGTGCTGATTTCAAAAGTCAATATTGATAAATTAAAAAGCAACGTAAGTTCAGTTTGTCCTAGTGCCAAGTTAAAATATTGGATCACTCCAGTATTAGACAGTGGTCATTTTGAATGAACTCAGAAAAGGAACATATTATGAGTAACAAAAGAGAGCAAGTGTTTGTTTGGAGTCGTAAAATTAGGCTTTTTCATTGGATTAATGTCATTTGTATTTCATTACTGATCATTATTGGTGTCATTATTCTTAATAGTAAACTGATTGGGGTTAGTACTGACGGTAAAGTGTTATTAAAAACGATACATGTGCTTGTCGGTTACGTTTTTGCTTTCAACCTAATCATTAGAATTATGGTTGGCTTTATAGGCAGAACACATGAACGATGGACTGAAATTTTACCTTTTCAAAAAGGGTTTAAAGCCGAGTTAGTGAACTTTATTCAAGGGAAAAAGAGCACTTACAAAGGCCATAACCCTGCGGGAAAATTGATGGTATTTGCTTTACTTTTTTTAATGACAATTCAAATGATTTCAGGGTTAGTGATTGCAGGAACAGACATTTACTACCCTCCATTGGGAAAATATTTTGCCCATTCTATTGCTATTGATAAAGACAAAGCGAATGAAATTAAGCCATATTCAAAGGATAACGTAGATGAAATCGCTTATAAAAAAATGAGAGAAGTTCGCAAACCTTTTATTACTGCACATGTATATGGCTTTTATGGACTGATATTTTTGATCCCACTGCATATTATTGGAGTTATCATTGCGGAGAGACGAGAGCGAAGCGCTTTAGTGTCTTCAATGGTGAATGGTTATAAGTATCTCCCCAAAGAGACTGACCAATATAAATAACTATCACCTCTGTTAGATCCAGTGATATAACTCTTGAAGAGCAAAGTGTTTTACGGTGTTAATTTATGCTTGGTAACCGACACGTTATTATTTTTAAATGCTGATGAATTATGGGTGTAAGCTAGCTTAAAACAATAAGGATTTTTTGTGGGTATTTTTGAACGTTTTCTTTCTATTTGGGTGGCTTTAAGCATTGTTTTAGGTGTGATTTTAGGTTTGTGGCAGCCGAATGTTTTTCAAGCCATCGCAAACCTTGAAATGGCTAACGTCAATATTGTTGTCGCAGTTTTTATTTGGGTAATGGTTTACCCAATGATGGTTCAAATTGATTTTTCAGCAATCAAAGACGTTGGAAAGAATCCCAAGGGGTTGATGTTAACTTTGGTGATAAATTGGCTCATCAAACCTTTTACTATGGCGGCCCTAGGCTGGTTATTCTTTAATTTTATATTTGTCGATTTAGTCGATCCCGCTTCTGCACAAGAGTATATCGCAGGTATGATTTTGTTAGGAGTGGCGCCTTGTACAGCTATGGTATTTGTGTGGTCACAATTAACCAAAGGTGATGCAAATTACACTTTAGTGCAAGTGTCAGTAAACGATGTGATTATGATTTTTGCTTTTGCGCCAATCTCTGCCTATTTATTGGGGGTTAGTGATATTCAAGTGCCTTGGGAAACTTTAATTATTTCTGTTGTCTTGTATGTGCTATTACCATTACTAGCGGGGATTATCACCAGAAAAGCACTAAATGAATGGCATGCGGAACAATCAATAGAGCAATTTCTATCGCGCTTAAAACCTTATTCTGTTATCGGCTTGTTAGCAACCGTGGTATTATTATTTGGTTTTCAAGCAAATACTATCGCCTCAGACCCTGCCACTATTGGCTTAATTGCCATCCCATTAATGATTCAAACCTATGGAATTTTTATTATTGCGTATGTCGCGGCAAAATGGATGAAATTACCTCAAAATATTGCCGCACCGGCTTGTTTAATTGGTACATCTAACTTTTTTGAATTGGCCGTTGCCGTGGCTATTTCGTTATTTGGTTTACACTCAGGTGCAGCGTTAGCAACCGTTGTTGGGGTTTTGGTGGAAGTGCCGGTGATGTTGTCTTTAGTTTATATCATCAATAACACACAAAGCTGGTTTGATTAATTCGTGACTAAGCTTGTTCACCCAATATTCACAATTTTCCCCGTAAGTTAATTATGTTAGCCATGGCAAGAATTAATCATTCAATTAAAAATAGCTTGTTGGTAAATCGTAGAAAAATCAGACAGCCTATTCTTCATCAAGGACAACCACCCTTAAAATAGTGATCATTTTTTTCGGCACGGTTGGATAGCCTAATTGCTCACTATAACCTACTTCTACTTTAGAGATAGCTTCAACCACGTCATAGCCTTCGATTATTTCGCCAAATACCGCATAACCCCATGAGTTTCCGGGATCTAAATTTGTATTGTCATTTAAATTGATAAAAAATTGATTGGTGGCAGAATGAGCATCACTTAGCTGTTTCGCCATGGCAATGGTGCCTTCTTTGTTTTTTAAACCGTTGCCTGATTCGTTAAAAATAGGCTCATCAGGTTCTACTTCCGTGTAATTTGTCATAAAGCCGCCACCTTGTATTAAGTATCCTTCTTCGACTCGATGAATAAGTGTTTGGTCATATTGGCCACGAATCACATAACCTAAAAAATTATCTACGGTGATTTTAGCCCTTAGGCGATCAAGCTCTATCACTATACTGCCCATAGAAGTATCAATACGCACTTTAGGTGATAAATTATCGGGTTGAATATATTGTCCTTTGGTATTGGCGGCATTCAACGGCAAGGTAGTAAAAGAAAAAGATAAAATTGCCAAGCTTAAACATAATATTCTGATCACGGTTGTACCTTACGATTGCGATATAGCGTTAGGATGATTCAATATTTTAACGAGAAACGACAGAAGGTACACCTTAAATGTTTGGCTTAGCGGGTTATTTTTACTTTTCAATGCTTAAGTTACCTTGATAAAATAAGCTTCAGTGTCTTATTAATTTTTTTACATCAACCATGAGTGAAACTTTACCACATTGCCCTAACTGTTCTTCAGAATATGTTTATCAAGATCAAGCGCTTTTCATTTGTCCTGAATGTCATTATGAATGGAACCCTGATGAGCCTGATGAAGATGAATTGATTGTCAAAGATATTCACGGTAATCAATTATCCGTTGGTGATAAGCTAATCTTAGTGAAAGACTTACGAGTAAAGGGAAGTTCGACAGTACTAAAAATTGGCAGCAAAGCTACGATAAAACGGTTAATTGAGGGCGATCATCCTCTCGACTGTAAAGTAGAAGGATACGGCGATATGTTAATAAAAGCAGATAAAGTTAAAATGGCTTAATAACAAGCGTTATTGTAATTTATGCTCCCCATTTGCTCATTATTTTATCATAAGTGCCGTTTTCCTTAATCTGCGCTAACGCTTTTGATAGTTTATCAACTGTCTTGTCTGGTGTTGATAATCCAGTGGCAAGAAATAAATCTCCTGGAAAGTCAGTTAATTCAATAACCGCTTTTATATCACTTTGCTTAAAACCGATACTGGTCATTTCTTTTTCGATAGCAATAAAATTAGTTAAGATGAAATCAATGTGCTGTTCAAATAACATATTCCACATATGTTTATAATTAACCGACAAATGCATGTTTTTATTGACAGTAAATCCAGCATCTTTTAAATATTTTTCAGAATGATAACCCCGTATCGTGCCGACAATATGTTGCTTTGCTTGTTCGAGGTTTTTTATATTTATATCCTCTCTATTTTTTAGACCTACTAAAAAAGCTTTGCTTTTGAAACTTTTGCCAATCCACTTGAATTCTGCTGCTCTGTCATCACTTTTCATCAATGAAAGCATAACGACATTGGGGGTTTCATGGGTTACCGTGTAAATACGAGCAAACGGCATTAGCTCAATTTTATAGGGTATTTTTGCTTGCAACATGACGGCATCAATCAAGTCGACTAAAATGCCTGTTGGTTGATTATTTTGGCCATTAAAATGATAAGGAGGTAAATCTTCAGCAACAAAAATGAGTTGTTCAGCAACACTAATAGATGACAAACTCACCATCATTAAAGTCAATAAACGTATGAAAAACTTCTTAATATTAAGTTTCATATTCACTCTTTATTTATCGCTGGTTTAAAACAATCGAAGAGTAAATCTTTAGCTGAAGTGGCTAATAGGTCTTACTCAATCCCTTTCGCCTTTACCTTAACAGTAGCACCGATAAGGTAATAAGGTAAGAATTAGTTATTCGACTAGCGCTAATTTTTACGATCGTAACGTTAAAGTGACTAAAACAATGCCATGGTCGGTACTCTCACCATCGTAGTCAAAGATAGGATTGATTAAATGTTTATCATAAGTTTGATGGTTACTTACTTGATAAAGACTGTTGTGATTACTAGCATCAAATTCACAAGACAATAAAATGTAGTCTAACACTGATCCTTTTCCAGCAAAATAATGAGTAGGGATACGCTCTGCTGTTTTTTGCTGGTTTGCTTCACGTGAGTTAGAGACCAATAAAGTATTTCCATCAAGCTTCTCGTGATTCTTATTTGCATAAGTGGTGTTGTTTAATGCCACTTTTTGACTTAATTGCCAAGCATCTTGTAGGCAATATTTGGCTAGGTATTTATCACAATCGGATGTTGAAGCGAAGCGGAGCGTATTGGTTAGTAATTGATTTAAAACGCCATCGTCTAACGGGTGATTAAAATCTCCCAATAATATGATGGGATATTGTGTTTGTTCACGCCGAGAAATTATTTCTGCCATCAATAGTGTGGCTTCGCTACCGCGTTGTACGGTTGATCCCCAACCACCAACCACTTGAGCTTTAAGCGTTTCTATGATTGTTTTTTCTGCTGACTGATTAGCATTTTGCTCATCATATTCGATCATCGAACGTTTAGACTTGAAATGGACGACATAACAGTCGGTATGACCTAAATGAGGAATATCAATCGTCGCTCTTAACAGCTGACGGGTGAAGGAAAATTCATCAGATAATCCTATAAGAGAGGCTAATTCATTATTCACTTTTACTGAATTGGTTTGAATAATAGCGAATTTAGATGCAATGGCGACAACGGGTTTCGAATATATAAAGTCATCTTCAATATGTGGTTCATCAACAACAGCAAAGTGGTTATAGCCTTGTTTCTCAACTAACGCTTTTAAAGATTCAATGCTAAAAACTTCTTGGAAGCCAATAATATCTGGTTGATATTCATTGAGATAATTCGCTATCCAATGTTGTTTTTTTTGCCATTGTTCAAGGCTATAAATTCGTTCAAATTCATAGTAAGCGTTCGGTGGTTCAAGATAATTAAATAAATTGAATGTCGCGATTTTTAATTGACTATGGCTTATCTTCGGAGGTAACAAAGGGGTAGCAGGATTAATTTTTTGACTCTTCTATATTGCTATTATTTAAGATTATATAACTATACCTTAAATAAACTTTTACACTAGATTATCGCTTATGAAAATGACAGAAACATGAAAGCTAGTCGTCATTTATCGTAAATTATTTCTCAATAAAAAACGATAAGTGACGAAAGTGAAGTCGAAATGGTTACTCATTTTCGAAGGTACAAGGAAGGTTCGTTTGAATGGTTGTTGAAGCAAGTTGTTTTAAAAGTTGCTGGGTAGCCCCGTCGACTTCATTTGAATTGAGCACAGGCAGTAACTCAGCTGATTGACCGGTGATCACTTCGTAGAAAATAAAAGCGGTTAATAACCGGCCAGTTAATGAGGCGTGGTTACCATCGTCATGATGTAAATTTATTGTGGGCTCAGTCATCATCACTTTGTCCCAAGTTAAGCCAACCGGTGCCACACAAGCTCTTTGTGTGGCAGCTATGCTAGTATGAAGCGCGTGAATACGTTTTCCTTCCTCGGTATTCCCTTTTTGGGGATGTTCGGGAAATAAAATTGGTGTAATGTTCAATGACTTTGCTGTATTTATCCATGCTTTCGTAGAAGCTGTTGAGTAATCATACGCACCTGATTGCGAATATTTTTGTCCTTGTAAAATAAGATGTGTCCATGGTTGGCTTTCTAATAATGTTAAGCGTCTTTGCTGGCTACTTTGGTTATCGAGAAAGCCTCCTCCGGCATTAACAATATTGACGGTTAGATTTTCATTACTTGCATGGAGCAGTAATTTTATCAGCGAGTCTAAGCCAGCAGTATGACTATTACCAAACATTAAAATTTGATAATGACTGGCAAAGCGATTATCAGGTATGGCTAGATTTGAAGACGATAATCCAGTTTCCACCACCGCTTTATCTTTTTCTGATATTGAAGTCTTCGCGCTTTTTGAGTCGCTAGAGCAAGCAGACAAAAGAAAAAGCAGAAAAAATATATAAATAATTGAACGCATTTTCATTCCTTGTTGTTTACAAAACTTGTTTGATGTTAATTGGCTTTAGTTTGTCAGCTTATTGATTCAACACAATAAAGAGGTGACAATGAATAGATAATGAAATGGTAATGAATGACAAATAAGGTACTTAATGCACTACGCTTTTGGCAGTATTGTTGTAGACACAGAACAAATAATCGTCACTAAGCAAGGTGAGCCTTTAGAATTTGAGCCGCGTGTTTTTGAGCTATTAGTCTTTTTTTGTCAACACCCTTTAGAAGCAATCCCCCGAGAAATATTAGTCAACGAAGTATGGGATGGGCGAATTGTCAGTGATGCAGCCGTAAATAGAGCGGTTGGAGAGTTAAGAAAATTAATCGAAGATCAACCATCTAAGCCACAATGGATCAAAACCGTCAGCAAAGTTGGTTATCGACTTACAGTCAAACCACGTTTAATCGGCTCTTTTGAAAATGACAGTAAGAATGTCAAACCTAAGCTCAAGATCACTCAACGTTTAAAATTGTTTAGCCTCAAAAGTATTTGGATTGTAAGTTCAGTTTTACTGATGGCGATATTTATTTTAATTTTCAATGATGCTAAAAAAACTGCTCACGTAAAAATTGTAGATCGACAACCTGTCACTTCAACCATGGGGAGTGCCTTTAATCCATTTTACGCCAGTACCACTAAAACCTTGTATTATTTGCATCGCTCAGAGCAATCAACTCATGCTCAAGTCTATTTTCAGCAAAATAATATGACAGCGAAAAGGCTTTCACAGGATAATTTTTATTATACCGACGTGATTGCGGCTAACGATGGAAACATTTATGCCACACGATTGAATAACCTTGAAGAAAGGGCCTGTGAAATTGTTTTTTTTGATAAGAAGAGCCAGCAGTTTCATCGTCTTATCGAATGCGGAAAAAGAGTTTTCACACCGATTGTTCATGATCAACGAAAAAACCGTTTAATATACCGGTTTAGAAATAGTATTTCTGAGCCTTACGCCTTGTATTCTTATCAATTAGATACGGGACGAAAAACACAACTTACCCATCCTGCTCAATCAGGGAATAACTTAGGAGATTATCTTTTTGCTCTTTCCAAAGATAACTTGAGTTTAGCGGTTGTCGAGTATGACGCAGATGGCACAGACAGATTAAAATTACTTGATTTAGCGGATAATAAAATACAGACCAATGTCCCATTTATTAATAATGTTTATGGTTTACTTTGGCAAGATAATCATCAACTTTTGACATCAAATAATACTGGTTTATATCTCTACGATGTTAAAAATATCGCCTTTGAAACGGTGGAAAAAAGTGACCAATTTGGTCGTTTGATGCAAGACGACAATAATCAGAAAATTTTCAGTGAACGGGGCCAATCAACCGTTAATATCTTTAAATATTCAATAAATAAAGCACAACCTCAAGCGCTAACTCGAAGCAGTGGTATAAGTCATCGGGCAAAATTTGCTAGCCAATCAAATAGTTTTGCTTTTGTCTCTGATAGAACAGGGCAGTTATCTATTTACCTCAAACAAGATGAACAGGTCCCTTACGCGATAGAATTTGAAGATACGATTGAATTTGTTAGCGCAATGTCGTGGTCAGCCGATGATGAAAAACTCGTCGTTAGTATGAATAATCGTTTATATCTCTATTCTGTGAAAGAAAAAACTTGGCAACCATTAGTGCCTACATTCGGTAAAGTTCATCATGTTACTTTTGTGAATGAGTCTATTATGTTCAGCGCAGAAGTTAATGGAAAATGGAATATTTGGCAATTAACCTTACATGATTTACAAGTGAAACAAGTCACACGTAAAGGTGGTTATAGTGTGCAAGGCAATGATAAGTATGTCTATTTTACTAAATTTACCCAACCCGGCTTATTTCAAATAGATTTAGAAACACAAATAGAATCACAGATTATCCAATCTTTACCCATTACTGGATGGCGTCATTGGCAATTACGAGATGACAAAATTTATTATATATTGAATAAGGAATACCGTGTTTTCGATGTGAATTCTAGGGTATCACAGCCAATATATCGTTTTGATCAAAAAGTACCATTTAGTTGTGATATGACTTTTAACCATCAAACTTTTGCTTGCGAAAAAGTAGAAGTGAATACCAGTAATATTTGGCAATTTCAATTAGCACATTAAGCGCTTAAAAAGTTGTCCATAAAAATCGAATAGTGATGTTGAAACCTTCATTTTTAAGCGATAATTACTCAGCAGTTCATTGTGGGTAAACAGGCATAAATGTTAAACGAAAATCATCAGTTCCATGAAAAATTAGTCAAACAATATGAAAAGCAGGGCTATTTTGTTATTCGAGATTATTTCTCAGTTAACGAGATAGCCGCATTAAGAAAAGTGATTTTAACTTTTCACCATGCCTGGAAACAAGACAATGCTACTTTTTATCACGAAGAAGCTTTTAACTCATCATTAATTACCGGTAGCCAATATTTAACCACTCACGATAGACTCAAGCTATTTAACTTTATTAGCTCAGAAAAGTTAATGAAGGTCATTGATTTGCTTATTCCTGAGGCACCATCGTTTATGAATACCCAATTATTTTTTAATCCGGTAAACCCGGGTCAAAAAGACTTTTGGCATCGTGATTGTCAGTATGATCACGACATTGAAGGGCAAAAGCGGGCGATACAAGAAACGCAGGTTGTGCATTTACGGGTACCTTTATTTGATGAATTAGGGATGGAACTTGTACCTGAAACGCATAAACGTTGGGACAATGAAGAAGAGCATAATGTAAGACAAGAAGAGCATGGTAGAACAAGTGACGAGCCACTATCACTGGGTCAAAAAGTTCAGTTAGCGGCAGGGGATTTATTAGTGTTTTCTGCAGATATGATCCATCGAGGAATATATGGGCTAGACCGTTTAGCGTTAGATATTTTGGTGTTTGATCCTTGTGGTGATTTTGCTGATTATGTTGACGATGACTGCCTTCCTTCTTTGGCCATGCTTGAAAAAATACATGATGGACGAATTTACCAAAATACTATAACGCTTAAAAAGAAAAACTAATTACGTTTTAACTTTAACGATAATAAGCTCGCCGTTACTAAAAATAGCGAAGATATCCATAAACACGCTTGTAAGCCATGCGCTTGATATACCCAACCTGAAAGTAATGTGCCGATTAATCTGCCCATGGCATTGGCCATGTAATAAAAGCCAACATCGAGCGATACACCATCTTTACCAGCATAGCTAACAATTAAATAACTATGTAATGAAGAGTTTATCGCAAACACCGCGCCGAAAATCATCAAGCCAACAATAATTGACACTTGAATATAAAAGTTAAATTGTAAAGTTAGCGCGATTAAAGCTGGAATTAAGGTTAAGTAACTTGCCCACATAAAAGCTGCTTTTCCAGAGGGGGTTTTACCTGATTTTTTACCTGTGATAATAGGCGCTATCGACTGCACAATACCGTAGCAGATAACCCAGCTTGCCATAAAGCCACCCACCCACCAATGATCCCAATTAAAGGTAACGGCCAAGAATACCGGCAATGCGACGACAAACCATACGTCACGCGCACCAAACAAAAACATGCGAGCAGCAGATAGAATATTGATGTCAGCACTTTTCGAGAATATCTCATTAAATTTAGGTTTGTTTTTCGCTTTGCCTAAATCCGCCTTTAAAAAGAGTATGCTACAAGTGAACACTAAAGCGAGCAAAGCAGCCATTAACAGCACGGCTCCTTTAAAACCATATAAGGTGAGTAATAAACCACCTAGAAAAAAACCAACGCCTTTTAGTGCATTTTTAGAACCCGTTAATAAAGCAACCCATTGATATAGTTTGCTTTCACTGTGGTTTTTATCGCCGCCTTTTTCGTTGTCAGGCACTAATAATTTTATTGAGCTTTTAGCGCTCATTTTATTTAAATCTTTGGCGATTCCCGATAATGCTTGAGCCACCATCACATAGACCACGGTGAGCATTTCGCTGGGCACGGCTAACATAAGTAAGGCTATTATTTGTAAAAATAACCCTATGTTCATCGTTTTGTTTAAGCCTAGACGTGCACCAAGCCAACCACCGACTAAGTTGGTGATCACGCCAAATACTTCATAAAACAAAAATAACATTGCAATATTTAAGGGGCTATAACCAAGCTGATGAAAATACAACACCACTAGCATGCGCAAAGCGCCGTCTGTTAACGTAAATGCCCAATAATTGCCAGTTACCACCAAGTATTGCTTAATTTGTGGTGATAATGTTGATAGCGATAACAGCCCCATATTGCTTTTCCTAGTTTTTATTCAAACAATTTTGTCGTGATATTAACGGTCGGATAAGCCAACTTTTAACGCTAATTCTGCGGTTCTATTGGCATAACCCCATTCATTGTCGTACCACACGTAAATTTTCACTTGGGTATCGTTTACGACCATCGTTGATAGTGCATCAACTATGCTTGAGCGCGGATCACCTTTGTAATCAATTGATACAAGCGGGCGTTGTTCATAACCTAAAATATCTTTGAGCTCATTATCAGCGGCATCTTTGAGTAATTGATTGACTTCTTCAACAGTCGTCCCTTTTGCTACTTCAAAAACACAATCAGTAATAGAGGCATTGGTTAACGGCACACGAATCGCGTGACCATTTAATTTGCCTTTTAGCTCTGGGAAAATATGGGTAATTGCCGTTGCTGAACCTGTCGTTGTTGGAATTAAGCTAGTGCCGCAAGAACGGGCACGGCGTAGGTCTTTATGCGGCGCATCAATAATTGTTTGGGTGTTCGTGATGTTGTGAATGGTGGTTATTGAACCATGTTTAATGCCAATCTTCTCATGAATAACTTTTACGACAGGTGCTATACAGTTAGTGGTACAAGAAGCTGCGGTTACAATTGGATGAATGGCTTTGTCGTACAAATCATCATTGACACCCATTACTACATTTAAAATACCTTCTTCTTTCACTGGAGCTGTCACCACTACACGTTTAACGCCTTGTGCTAAATAAGCTTGTAATAATGCGTTGGTTTTAATTTTTCCTGAAGCTTCAATGACCACATCACATTTTGACCAATCTGTGTCTTGAGTGGCAACATTTTGTGTACAAGTGATAGTTTTATTATCGATGATGATAACTTCGCCATCATTTGTTTTTTCGGCTATTGCATCATGGTGCCAACGACCTTGTACAGAATCGAAATTTAATAAATGCGCTAAGGTTTCGGCATTTCCCGCGGGATCATTGATATGAATTATTTCAATATCGTCTTGATCAAAAAGCGCGCGCATTGTTAAACGTCCCATGCGTCCAAAGCCGTTAATTCCTATTTTAATTGTCATGATGTTGCCTTAAATTTGTGAGACAAAATAATCAAGCTGAGTAGGGTTTTTTAAAGAATTAGGCCTTATTTTTTGCACTGCTTCGATAACGTTGTCAGCCGAGTAACCGTAAGCCGCTAAGATAAGCCCAATCACTAAACCTGTACGGCCCGAGCCGCCTTTACAATGCACGGCGATGGTACCTTTATTATTAATAACTTCGAGGATGCTTGCTTTATGTGCTTGCCATTGGCTTTCAAATGCTTGATTGGGCGCTGCGTCATCTAATATCGGCAGCTGCAACCATACAATATTATTTTCAGCGCATACTTTAGGTAATGATTGTGCCGAAAGCTTTTCCATTTCCTCATCAAACATGAGCGTGATTAACATCTCAGTACCCGCTTGTTTCAATGTGCTGACCGCATCTACTAATGTTGCTTCTTTAGTGCCAGGACAAGGTGTGAAAATAAGTTGAGCGCCATTTTCTAGCGTTAACATATCAAAAGGGTGAGTGGTCATATATCGATTCCAATGATTTAGGTTATGAGCAAAAATTAGCTTTATTTGGCCGGTTATTCATTGCGTTTAAACGCTGTAATTCTTCAGCGATTAATAGCACGTTATTTTCGGTTGTTTCCGCTATTACCGACTTTGCCCAAAGCGGTAATTCAGGGGTAATACGATAAAATACCCATTTACCATGTTTTCTATCGGAGAGTATGTTTGCTTTTTTTAATACCGCTAAATTGCGAGAAACTTTTGGTTGGCTGTCTTCGTCTAATGCTGTCATTAATTCACAGACACAAAGCTCACCGTGATAGTGAGTTAACATTAATGTTTTTAAACGAATATTGTCGGTAAGAGTTTTATAAAATTCGATAGGGTCTATGTTTTCAATTTTATCGTTGTCATTGCTTTCTTTAAGCTTAATCAGTTTTTTTTCTTCTACTAAGAGAAACATTGATAAGCGGTTGTTCAACTCATTAAGTGTTGCTGAAAATGGATTATGACCAGAACGTGTCTTAGGATCGGGGAAGTCCCAAGCTAATTGTTTCTCGGTGTGAGGGTAGCTTCTACATTCAGTATTCGCTTTATCGCACAGAGTGATCACATAATCAAAATTTATACCGGCAAACTCGGACATGTCTTTAGACTGAAGGTTTTGTGTGTCTAATCCAAATTTACTTAACGCTTCAATCGTACGTGGATCAACCATTTCAGGAGAAGTTCCTGCGCTATATACTTCAAATATATCATCAGCTTTATGTCTTAATAATGCTTCAGCCATTTGTGATCTTGCTGAATTACCGGTACATAAAAAAAGCACTTTCTGTTTAGCGTTTTGTACTTCTTGAGTTGTTTCGTTTTTAATGGAATTATTCATATAACGTCACCAACCTTTAATATGTGAAATATTATATATATGAAATTTCATATGTAAAGGGCAAGAGGTAATTTACATATAAAAAAAAGCGAGCCTTAGCTCGCTTTTCGTTTTAATTATTTGTTTTATGTATTAAACATTGAACCTAAAGTGGACAACGTCTCCATCTTTAACTAGGTAATCTTTCCCTTCTAAACGCCACTTACCCGCTTCTTTTGCACCTGATTCACCATTAAATTCAATAAAGTCATCATAGGCAATAACTTCGGCGCGAATAAAGCCTTTTTCAAAGTCAGTATGAATAACACCAGCTGCTTGTGGCGCCGTCGCATTTTGTTTCACTGTCCATGCTCTAACTTCTTTCACCCCAGCGGTGAAATATGTTTGTAAGTGTAATAAACCATAACCTGAGTTAATCACACGATTTAACCCTGGCTCTTCTAGGCCTAAATCAGCCATAAACTCTTCACGGTCTTCATCATCCATCTCAGACAATTCGCCTTCAATTTCAGCACAAACAGCAACCACAACCGCGCCTTCTTTGTCTGCAATTGCTTGCACAACATCTAAATAAGGGTTGTTTTCAAAACCATCGTCATTTACGTTTGCAATATACATGGTTGGTTTAATGGTTAAAAAGTTTAGATAAGCAACGGCTGCTTTTTCTTCTTTTGTTAAGTCTAAAGAGCGAACCATTTCACCTTCTTCAACATGTTTTAATATTTTTTCTAAAACAGGAATTTCAAATTTAGCGTCTTTGTCACCGCCTTTTGCACGTTTTGCTTGACGAGTTATCGCACGTTCAGCGGTGTCCATATCAGCTAATGCTAATTCAGTATTGATCACGTCAATATCAGCGGCGGGATCAATTTTATTGGCAACGTGGATTATGTTATCGTTTTCAAAACAACGAACTACATGGCCAATGGCGTCTGTTTCACGAATATTGGCAAGGAATTTATTACCTAAACCTTCACCTTTTGAAGCACCTGCAACTAAACCAGCAATATCGACAAACTCCATAGTGGTAGCCAAAACTCTTTCAGGATTAACAATTTTTGCTAATGCATCTAAACGAGGGTCAGGTACGGGTACCACACCAGTATTTGGCTCTATCGTACAAAATGGAAAGTTTGCTGCTTCAATACCAGCTTTGGTGAGTGCATTGAAAAGTGTAGATTTACCAACGTTGGGCAAGCCAACAATACCGCATTTGAATCCCATGATATTACCTTAATATGTTAAGCGATTAACGATTTGTATTATAACGCTTTAAATGAATGCAGACGATTTTGTGCTTTTTTTAAATCATCTTTAAGCCAAATATCCATGCAGCGTGATGCTTCATCAATGGCTTGATCTATTTTGTTTTGTTCAATAGCTGGCGCTTTGCCAAGTACATGACCAGTCACGCGATCTCGATGGCCAGGGTGGCCAATACCTATGCGTAACCGATAAAATTCTTTATTATTTGCCATACGTGCAATGATGTCACGTAAGCCGTTATGTCCACCATGTCCGCCACCTTGTTTAATTTTACACACGCCAGGTTCCATATCTAGTTCGTCATGTGCAACTAAAATATTTTCAACGGGAATGCGAAAAAAATTTGCCAGTGGGGCAACCGATTGACCACTTTTATTCATAAATGTCGTTGGAATAAGTAAATGAATCACTTCATTACCAATTTGGCCTTTGCCGTATAATCCAAAGTATTTTTTTTCAGGTCTTAACGAAATGTTATAGCGTGAAGCGAGTTCTTCTACGAACCAAACTCCAGCATTGTGGCGGGTTTTTGTATATTCAGGGCCTGGATTACCCAGGCCCACAACTAGTTGAATAGTCATCTAAAGGATAGTGTCCTTTGGATTATTCTTCAGTAGCAGTTTCTTCTGCAGCTTCATCGCTAGCTTCTTCATCGCTTGAGCCTTTAGGCGCATTTAATGAAGCAACAGCTTGGTCATGGCTTTCACCTTTAGCTAATTCATCAGAAGTTACACCTTTAGGTAAAGTGATGTCTGATAAATGTAATGTTTGACCAACTTCTAAACCAGCAACATCAACTTCGATGAATTCTGGGATATCGCCAGGTAAACAGCTAACCGCAATTTCGTTAATGTGGTGAGCAATAGCACCACCTTTTTTCTCTGCAACATCTTCGTTCACAAAGTGAATTGGAGCATTAACGTGTACAGAGTGAGTTGCATCAATACGCATGAAATCCATGTGCATAATGATTTGCTTGAAAGGATGACGTTGCATGTCTTTAATTAAACATTCAACTGGCTTACCATCAACGTTTAATGTTAAAACGTGAGAGTAGAAAGCTTCTTCTTGTTGTGCACGGAAAACTTTGTTGTGCGCTAATGTTAAAGAAACTGGCTCTTTGCCTTCGCCGTAAAGGATAGCTGGAACTTTGTTCGCGTGACGTAGGCGGCGGCTCGCACCTTTCCCTGTGTCTGTACGTACTTCAGCATCCAAAGTAAATAAATCAGTCATGGTTTAATACCTTAATTTTAATTGAATTTTTGTTATTTTTTGCGACCAAAAATAACGCATCGCCATTTTAAATCTTCATTAATTTCTTAACGGCAGATAAAAAAGGCGCGGCATAATAACATTTGATGGCTGGAAAACCAAACGTTTACTGTAATTAATCGTTGATTACTTTTAAAGTGCTATTTCCTGAGTTCAATGGGCATATTTACTCGCGGCAAAAAGATACGAGCTTTACCTGTTTTAATCTATAAAAGGAATTTTTTTCAATGGGTCCATTGGCTGGTAAAGACTTTTGGGCGGCGAGAGTGCGAGTTGTGATATTAGTCCATATTTTTCGCTGATTTTTTGATATTCACCTGACTTTTTTAAAGCTTTAATACAAGCGTCAAATTTTGTTAGAAATATTTTCGGGTTAGTTATGTGTTTACTGGCTTTAGATACCGTGACGTAATAGGCTTTTTGTTTTAAAACAAAGTCATGAATATGTAACTGGCTTTCAATGTTTAATTGTTTTGCCCGCCATAATAATGTTTCTATCGAGTTAGGTAGTATTTGAAATCTTTGTTGACTAGCGGTGAGTTGTCTAAGCATAGCATCAATACTATATCCAACAGTGACTTGATTGAGTGCTTTTTTTTCTTCAATTATTTTCATCAGTTCTTGCGTGTGAGCTAAGCCTGCTAAATGTCCCAGTTGATATTGCTTTATGTCATCTAATTTATTGATAGTGATATCGTCTTGGCTATTGGATGCGAAGCCATATTGAGAAAAAAAAATAGGCTCAGCGCCATAAATAACAAAGTCTTCTCTGCTTTTTTTATAAGAATAGACACTGATATCAAGTTCGCCTGATGCCATATTTTGATGCGTTCTTTTAATGGGAAGATTTTTGTATTGCCACTGATAATCTTGTTCACTTAAACAGAGATTAATAATTTCTTTGCCAATTCCCATAGTGTTATCTTTTATTTCTTGGAAGAAAAAGGGCGGCCAATTAATATCATTTATGAACAGTGATTTTTGAATAGATGCAAACGTATTTATTGAAAACAATAGAAAAATAAATGTAACTGTTTTATTAAATACCTTCATCGACGCCTAAGCTGATGCTGTGGGACATATTTTAAGTGTAGACAAAAAAATAAAATATTTCTCTCATAAAAAAAGCACCCTAAGGTGCTTTTTAAAATCTATCGAATTGTCTGTTATATTAACTATCAAACATCGCAGAAATTGATTCTTCATTACAAACACGGCGAATCGCTTCAGATAACATACCGCTTAACGTTAATTGGCGTACATTACCAAGCTTTTTAATTGCTGGTGATAATGGGATAGAGTCAGTAACAATAACTTCATCTATTACTGAATTTTTAAGGTTTTCAGCAGCATTGCCAGATAATACAGGGTGAGTTGCGTAAGCAAATACACGTTTTGCTCCATGATCTTTTAACGCTTCTGCTGCTTTCGCTAATGTGCCGCCAGTATCGATCATATCGTCAACGATAATACAATCACGTCCAGCAACATCACCAATAATATGCATAACTTGAGCAACATTCGCTTTAGGGCGACGTTTATCAATAATAGCTAAGTCAGCATCATCTAATAATTTAGCGACTGCTCGCGCACGTACTACACCACCAATATCAGGAGAAACAACGACAGGATTTTCTAAATTCTTGTCTTTCATGTCTTCTAATAGAATTGGCGTACCGAATACATTATCAACCGGCACATCGAAGAAACCTTGAATTTGCTCTGCGTGTAAATCAACCGTTAAAACACGGTCAACACCAACACTCGATAAGAAGTCAGCGACAACTTTAGCGGTAATAGGTACACGAGCACTTCGTACACGACGGTCTTGACGAGCGTAACCGAAGTAAGGCATAACAGCGGTAATACGGCCAGCTGATGCACGACGAAGCGCGTCAATCATTACGATAAGTTCCATTAAATTATCGTTGGTTGGAGCGCACGTTGATTGAATGATAAAAACGTCAGCACCGCGAACATTTTCAGTAATTTCAACGCTAATTTCGCCATCACTAAAACTACCAACTTTGGCCTCTCCTGGTGTAATGTAGAGACGATTAGCAATTTGTTTGGCCAATTCAGGGGTGGCATTACCCGCAAAGATCTTCATGTCAGGCACTAGCAGTTCCTCAGAAACTTTTGACATTATAAGTAGAATGCTGAATAAAACATGTTGTTAATATCAGCACATTATTTTAAAAAAGCCAACTTTTCAGGCTTTTTTTTCAAAAAAATTAAGTACAAATCTCAGACTCTAATTGCTGTAAAACACTATGTAGAGGTGAAGTATTAATACCTTTAGTAACAAATGAAGTCATGGTATTAGGAAGTAATTTTTGTACTCGTTTAGCTTCTTCTTCAGAATCAAAGCGAGAGAAAATACAAGCGCCTGTACCTGTCATTCGAGACGGCGCGTATTCTATCAACCAAGCAAGCAACTTGGCAACCTCAGGATAGTGATTTATTACTAAATTTTGACAATCATTATGATAGCCATTGATGTATGTTTTATCATCAAATGCGTTGTTATCAAGTTTTCTAGTATTGCGAGTGAGTGCTTTTGCCGTGAATACTTGTTGGGTCGAAATACTACATTGAGGTTTAGTGATTAAATAGATAGATTCATCAGGATAAACAGGCGACAACTTTTCGCCGATACCTTGAGCAAATGCAGCAAAACCATGAATAAAGATTGGTACATCCGCACCTAGTTGTAACCCTAATTCGGCAAGTTGTTGATAAGAGAGTTTACATTGCCATA
The DNA here is from genome assembly GCF_031846185.1 of Thalassotalea castellviae. NCBI lineage: Bacteria > Pseudomonadati > Pseudomonadota > Gammaproteobacteria > Alteromonadales > Colwelliaceae > Thalassotalea > Thalassotalea castellviae. The sequence continues at coordinate 392,443 of NZ_JAVRIF010000001.1, read as the reverse complement.
ACACATTTAATGCTAATAATACGGTTGCAGCATTGGACGAACCACCACCTAAACCACCGCCCATAGGTAACAATTTATTTATTTTTATTTCAGCGCCGTATGGTGATTGTGTTTCTGCTTGCAGTAATTTGGCTGCTTTGACAATTAAATTATCGTCATTTGGAACACCGTCAATCGGTGTTAATAAGGTAATGGTTGAGGTGGTTGTCGGCTTAATCGCAATATTGTCGGCCAAAGTTAAAAACTGAAAAACGGTTTCCAGTTCATGATAACCATCGGTTCTTCGGCCGACGATATGTAGAAATAAATTTAATTTAGCGGGTGATGGAAATGGGTAAAATGGAGAGTCAGTTGCAGGTAAACTAACAGGCATAGTTATAGCTTCCAATGATTGATGATTATTTTAATGGTTAAGTCATTTTGTTTAATTGATATCTGATGAGCGAGTTGAACATCATCTACGGTTTGATACTTTTTATAGCTTATCCGCCATGTGTTTCCTTGATAATAGCTGGTAAGTGTATTGGGTAATTGTGATTGTTTATCATAGGTGATTGTATCCGCAGCAGAATAAATTTGACCTTTTAACCAATAATGTAAAGCTTTTGTAGGCAGTAATAAACCGGTCAGAGAATATATTAATTGTTCTAAGTTATCACTTTGATAGCTTTCTCCATCTACTTTTACACTGTGCTTGCCATTATCAGTGTTAAGCGTTAATACATTAATCCCTAAGTACGTGGTGAGCTTAAGAGTTTGTTGCGCATTATTTTGGTTGTATTGCCAAAACAATGAAGCACTTTCTCGTTTTTGCTTTTGGAGAAAGGCAATTTTACCTTTAATTTGCCATTGTTGAATACGCGTAATTTTTTCAAAACGTGCTGCTTTTGATTGATTAACTGCTGGTTGTGATTGCTCTATAGTTTTATTCGTGGCACAACCCATTAGAAGAAATAATAGACATAGCAGCGTGATGATGTGTTTGGTCATGAACATTATTTTAACGGTACTTTCAGTTTTATCGAGGTGATTGCTTTCAATCACCGCCAATCTTTCGTAAAATTAACACAATAGTTTGTGTTAGATCAGGTTGCACTTAATAAGCTGCTGGCATAATACCTTATTATCATAGATATTTAATTTAATTCTTAATAAATAAAAGTAAGTTTTTACTAGATTACTTTCAAGTAGGTTTAATAGTTAACGTATGTCCATAGTTGCCGTTGGTATCAATCATAAAACCGCACCCGTCGCTATCAGGGAGAAAATCTCTTTTAATCCTGATAAGTTGTCAGTCGCGTTGCAAGAGATGCTTTCACAAGTGCAATGTAAAGAGGCGGCGATATTATCTACATGTAATCGAACTGAATTATATTTAGTTGCCGCTGACAAATACGATATTACCCAAGAAAAAGTCATTGCTTGGCTAGAACATCATCATAATATACCTGCTTCTACTATTATCCCAAGTTTGTATTGGCACAGTGACCAAAAAGCGGTAAACCATATGATGCGAGTTGCCTGTGGACTTGATTCACTTGTTTTAGGTGAACCACAAATTTTAGGGCAAATGAAGCAAGCCTATAGCCAAGCGAAAGCCGCAGGGTCGATGGCATTAGTGATGGACCGTTTATTTCAACGTACCTTTGGCGTTGCTAAACAAGTGCGAACAGAAACTGAAATTGGTTCAAGTGCTGTGTCTGTTGCTTTTGCAGCGGTTAATTTAGCTAAGCATATTTTTGCAAGTATAGAAAAAGCAAAAGTATTACTCGTGGGCGCGGGCGAAACCATCGAATTAGTGGCGAAACATCTTTACGAAAATAAAGTCGGCCATATCACGGTGGCAAATAGAACGCTAAATCGAGCAGAAGATATGGCGAAACAAGTAGGTGCTGATGTGATCACTTTGGCGCAAATCCCGCAACATATGGCGGATGCTGATATCGTGATTAGTTCGACAGGCAGTACTTTACCTTTAATTGGCAAAGGTATGGTTGAACAAGCCTTGGCGAAACGTAAACATCGTCCTGTGTTTATGGTCGACTTAGCCGTACCTCGTGATATTGAAGAGCAAGTTTCTGATTTAGAAGATGTCTTTTTATATACTGTCGATGATTTACAAAGCATTATTGCGCAAAATATGGAAAATCGCCGTAAAGCTGCGATTGAAGCTGAAGCAATTGTTAATCATCAAACCAGTGGCTTTATGTCTTGGTTAAGAGGGTTAAATACACAAGATACTGTCGTCAGTTATCGTAAACAATGTTTGACTGAGCGAGATTTTTTACTTGAAAAAGCGCTAATACAATTACAAGGTAATAAAGCGCCTGAAGCTGTCGTCGCGGAGCTAGCAACAAAATTAACCAATAAATTAATGCATGCCCCAACCAATGCCATTCAAACAGCAGCCCAAGGGGGCGAATTAGATAAAATAGTTTATTTAAGAGACGTTTTACAAATAGATAAGTAGCAATTATTGAAAGTCGTTGTTGAAATCTTTACACTGCCCGCAATCTAAAATAAATCATTCTTGTTAACTCTTATCGATTACTATCAGTTATACTTTCGAATGGAATTTCACTCATTTATAGCAAATAAAAGAATATTTAATGAATAAATCAGTTTATCAAAAGCTTGAAGGTTTAGTTGAACGTTTTGAAGAAGTTCAAGCCTTGTTATCAGATCCCGATACTATCGCTAACCAAGAAAAGTTTTTAGCGCTTTCTAAGGAATTTAAACGCTTAGAAGAAGTAACAAGTGTTTTTAATCAGTATCAAGAAGCAGAAAATGATTTTGCCACGGCAGAAGAAATGCTAAAAGATGACGATCCTGATATGCGTGAAATGGCACAAGAAGAGTTTAAAGAAGCTAAAAAGGCCGTTGAAGAAATTTCAGATCAATTACAAATTCTTTTATTGCCTCGAGATCCAAATGATGACAATAACTGTTTCGTTGAAATACGTGCTGGAGCAGGTGGTGACGAAGCGGCTATCTTTACGGGTGATTTATATCGTATGTATACCCGTTATTGTGAAAAACAAGGCTGGAAAATTGAGGTGATGAACCTTAGCGAAAGTGAGCAGGGCGGTTTTAAAGAAGTTATTTTTAAGATCAACGGTGAAGGTGTTTACGGTCAAATGAAATTTGAATCGGGTGGCCACCGTGTACAACGTGTACCAGAAACTGAATCTCAAGGTCGTGTTCATACTTCAGCTTGTACAGTGGTTGTCATGCCTGAAATTCCTGAGTCTGAAGCGATTGAAATTAATAAAGCTGACTTAAAAGTAGATACTTTCCGAGCCTCAGGTGCTGGTGGACAGCATGTTAATAAAACTGATTCAGCAATTCGTATTACGCATATTCCAACGGGTGTGGTGGTTGAGTGTCAAGATCAGCGTTCACAACATAAAAACCGTGCACAAGCGATGTCGGTTTTACAAGCCCGTTTACAACAAGCGGAAGATGAAAAACGCCGTAGTGAAGAAGAATCTTCTCGCCGAAATTTAGTGGCAAGTGGAGATCGTTCAGAACGAATTCGCACTTATAATTATCCGCAAGGTCGTATGACAGATCACCGTATTAATTTAACTTTATACCGCTTAAATGAAGTAGTAGAAGGTAATTTACAACTGGTTTTAGAGCCAATCTTACAAGAAAATCAGGCGGATTTATTAGCGGCGCTTGCAGAACAAAATTAATTTATTTAATTTTATCGATATGCCTTTTTCTGCTTCCGACTCTATTTTTCTATTAGTAAAGAATGGCGCACAAGTATTAGCGCCATTGTCTGATAGTGCCAAACTCGATGTCAGATTGTTGATAAGTCATGTTATTAATAAACCATTAAGTTATTTGCTGACTTGGCCTGATAAACAGTTATCGCTGCAAGAATTTCAACAATTCGTCACTTTATTTGAACAGCGAAGAGCAGGCAAACCAATTGCATATATTCTTGGCTATAAAGAATTTTGGTCACTCAAATTTCAGGTTGCTCCATCAACACTTATTCCTCGACCTGATACCGAAGTCTTAGTGGAAACTGTATTAAATAATCATACGGATCCAATGCTTCATTGCTTAGATTTAGGCACAGGAACAGGAGCTATCGCACTTGCTTTAGCGTCTGAGCGTGAAAATTGGCAAATTGATGCGGTAGATTTTCAAAATGAAGCGGTAGCGTTAGCAAAATCAAACGCACAACATTTGGGGTTATCTAGGGTTAAAATCTTTCAAAGTGATTGGTTTTCTAATGTAACCAATGAAAAAAGATTTGACCTGATTGTGAGTAATCCTCCTTATATTGATGAATTAGATGAACATCTTGCGCAAGGTGATGTAAGATTTGAGCCGAAAAGTGCGCTTGTTGCTGAAGATCAAGGTTTTGCTGATATTGAACATATTATCAAAAATTCAATCGCTTTTTTAAACGATAATGCATTCCTGTATTTTGAGCACGGTTTTAAACAAGCGAAGAAAATACATGAATTATTTTTGCAAAATGGTTTTAGTGAAATAGAAACGGTAAAAGATTATAACGGTAATGAACGTGTGACATACGCATGTTATAAGTCCCATCAATAATTATATAAACAAGAAGAATAACAAAGGATAAAACATGAAACATTTACATATGACGATTGCGTTAATTAGCGTGCTGTTATTTACATTACGCTTTTATTGGACTTTGGCTGACTCTGCGCAGTTAAATAAAAAGTGGGTGAAAATAGCGCCGCACATTATTGATACTCTGTTATTAGGTTTAGGCGTTGCTATGATGATAAAATTAGCGTTAAACCCATTTGAGCAACTATGGCTTGGCGAAAAATTAATTGCAGTACTTGCTTACATTTTTACCGGTTATTACACGTTAAAACTTGCTAGAAATAGAATGATGCAAGTTATTGGCTACTTAGGCGCGATGGGTTGGATTTTATTAGTCGCAAGACTTGCGATGTCAAAAGAAACGGTATTTTTCTAAATTACTTTTTGAGGCCATTTTAATACCATCTGACTTTAAAAATGATTTTTACCCCATATCTTAGAAGAAACAAAGTAATAAGGTTTTAGTTGTTATAAATGAATGATTTGTTGATGTCTGAGCTCAACTCAGAACAAAGAAATTTATTATCGTCATTTGCATTGGTTGAAGAATATATTTTTTCAGAAACACCAAGCTTTGAGAAAATGTTACATGAGGTTATTGAAGCTTGTCGTTTGGCGATTATTGATATTGAAGAGCCGATGGAAAAAGCGGAGTGTTTAATCAATGAGCTTTATGTTAGCCAACTTTTTCTTGATAACGAACGAAATGTTTGGCCGGTTGTTGCTCAAAAGATTTCATCAGCAGTTGAATATAAGTTGATGGCTCCTGTCCTTAAAGCCGCTATCGTTCAAGCGATTGTTAATGCGTGTGATATGGAGGCAGAAATTGTCTTTGTGCCAGAGAAAGTGATGGTTCGTATAATTTGTGATGACATTTATTCTATTATTTTTGAGCCTGTCAGTGGCGAATCATTAAATTGGCAACAGTTAGATGATCGTTTAGGTGAATTGGACGGGGATCCAACTCAAACCTTTTTAGCACCAATGGAAGTAAAGAGTATTTTAGTCGAGTATTTGACTTCACTAAAAAATTCATTAATTAGAGAAGTGCAATTTGATAAAGCGTTAAAGTGCGTAGATTTGTTGCTAGCACTTAGACCTGATGATCCTTTTGAGCGAAGAGATAGAGGTTTTTTACTTCATCAATTAGATTGCTTTAAAGTGGCGTATGATGATTACCAATTTTTTGTCAAAGAGTGCCCGCAAGATCCGGCCGCTCAATTATTGAAATTACAGTTAGATAAAATTACGATTTCAGATACCGTGTTACACTAATGATGTCTGTCATAAGAGAAGGTTAAATAATTAACGAGTTATTGTTCAAAATAAAAAATATAATTAAAACAATCATATAAAAATTAGACAAACAATTTTGGGAGAAAGTATGTTTGCGTTATCGTCTACACCTGAAGTGGTTGAACACACCCCACTTTTAACCAATGATGCCACCGTGCTCGGTATTATCACTATTATGCTTGGACTGGTATTCTATACCGCTCACAGTAAGTCACCCTTTTGGAAAAACTTTTATCGTTTTGTGCCTGCCGTTTTATTATGTTATTTCCTTCCTTCACTATTAAATACCTTTGGCATTATTGATGGGGAGTCATCTCAACTTTATTATGTAGCCTCACGATACTTACTACCGGCTTGTTTAGTATTATTAACTATTAGCGTTGATTTAAAAGCGATTGCCAGATTAGGTAATAAAGCCGTCATACTTTTTTTAACCGGTACGATAGGGATTGTTATTGGCGGGCCAATAGCTTTATTAATTGTCTCAAGTATTGCTCCTGAATTATTAGGTGTTTCAGGTCCAGAAGCCGTATGGCGTGGAATGACAACCGTAGCTGGAAGTTGGATAGGTGGTAGTGCAAACCAAGCCGCCATGAAAGAAATTTATGGTGCAGGGGATCAAATTTTCTCTGCCATGGTAACGGTTGACGTCATTGTTGCTAATTTATGGATGGCGGTGTTACTTGTTATGTCGGCAAATGCCAGCAATATCGATAAAAAAACCGGTGCTGACACTAGTGCGATTGTTGATTTAAAAGAAAAAGTTGAACAGTTTCATGCTAAACATGGTCGAATTGCGACGCTTTCAGATATCATGATTATTGTTGCTGTTGGTCTAGGTGTCACTGGTTTTGCACATTTATTTGCCGATAATATTACGCCATATTTTATTGAAAACTTTCCAGGCTTAGCTAAATTTAGTTTTCATAGTAAGTTTTTTTGGATGATAGTTTTTGCCAGTACTGTCGGTATTGCATTGTCATTTACCAAAGCTCGTGAACTTGAAGGAGTAGGTGCTTCTAAAGTTGGTTCGGCATTTTTATATATTCTTATTGCCACTATTGGTATGAAAATGGATGTAACTATGATCCTTGATGCACCGATTTATTTCATCATTGGGGCTATTTGGATGGTTATTCATGCTTCGTTGATGTTGATCGTCGCTAAGGTAATTAAAGCGCCTTTATTTTACATGGCGGTAGGCAGCCAAGCTAATGTTGGCGGTGCGGCCTCTGCTCCAATTGTTGCTTCTGCCTTTCATCCCTCTTTAGCGCCAGTAGGGGTTTTATTGGCCGTATTAGGCTATACCATAGGAACATATATGGCATGGTTGTGTGGTCAAATTTTGCAGGCCATTGGCTAAAAAATTAATAGAAATAATAGTTAGGAACAAAAATGAGTATTTCTCAGATTAAACTTGATGATATTACGATAGGTAATGATCAGCCTTTTACACTTTTTGGTGGCATGAATGTTCTAGAATCCCGTGATTTAGCGATGAAAATTGCTGAACATTATGTTGAAGTCACTGAGAAATTAAACATCCCATATGTTTTTAAAGCCTCTTTTGATAAAGCAAATCGATCTTCGGTGCATTCATACCGAGGACCAGGCTTAGATGAAGGTTTAAAGATTTTTGAAGAAATCAAATCAACCTTTAATGTTCCTGTCATTACAGATGTTCACGAACCGTATCAAGCTCAGCCCGTTGCTGATGTTGTTGATGTGATTCAGTTGCCGGCATTTCTTGCACGTCAAACGGATCTCGTTGTTGCGATGGCAAAAACCAATGCCATTATTAACGTGAAAAAACCGCAGTTTTTAGCAGCTCATGAAATGCGTCATATTATTAACAAGTTCGGCGAAGCTGGAAATGATAAAATTATTTTATGTGAACGAGGCAGCTGTTTTGGTTACAACAACTTAGTGGTAGATATGTTAGCCATGGAAGAAATGAAGTCGTATGCCCCCGTCATTTTTGATGCTACTCATGCCTTGCAAAAGCCTGGCGGCCGAGCAGATTCTGCTGATGGTCGTCGAGCTCAAGCTGCGCAATTAGCAAGAAGTGGAATGGCATTAGGCATTGCTGGCTTGTTTATTGAAGCGCATCCTGATCCTACTGTTGCCAAATGTGATGGCCCTTGTGCATTACCTTTAGATAAATTATTGCCGTATTTAGAACAGATGAAAGCGGTGGACGACCTGGTTAAAAGCTTTCCTGCTTTGATCACTCAATAGTGTTTTATTAAAAGCGTATAGGCAAAGAAAAAGGGTGCATAAGCACCCTTAAATATTTATGCGCGAGCATTTTTTTAACCGCAAAAGATTACTAAGCCATCAAACTAAAGAACCTCATGTGGTTTATCACGTCAATCGCCCTAGAGAAGCTTTTAACGCTTAACTAAGGTTAAATTCAGTTGGGAATGAATTTAAACCTAAAACTGTTAATCTGGCTTTATTCAGCCGCTAAAGAAAGCTTAGTTGTGTAGCCTTTAGTATTGCTGTCAGACTTTGCCTGTGTAATCAATAACTTTTGATTATTAACGGTATCATTCACGAACGTAATTTTTAATTGTTCCATAGATTGAACAAGGTTTAACTCCACAGTATTGATCAATTCTGCAGCATTAATTGGTTGTGCTTTCACTAATTCAGTTGTGGTTACGTTGGTTGTGTTGGCATTTGCAACTGTGGTTGCTAATGCTAGGGTTAAAACGGTAGAGAGTTGTGTAAGTAATTTCATTGTAGTCACCTGTATAAAACGTCAAATATCCATATAGATGTTTTAGGACCTTTTCTCTCGTGGTCTAATGTTTTCTTTAGGTAAACATTCTTGCCCAGCTACTCATGCTTATCTCATGGTAGGATAAAGATGGTGTCCTTCATCTATGAGTAAATGATAAGTTAATACTGGTAATAAATAAAATGACATTTTATAATGCCATTCATTAGAAAAACTAATGCTAATTGGTTTTTATTTTTTGAATAGAGTTTTTATTCAAAAAAATGTCATATTTAACTATTATAATAGGTGATGTCATGGCTGTTCGTTTACCTCCACTCAATGCTTTAAGGGCGTTTGAGGCTTCTGCAAGACAATTGAGTTTTACTCGTGCAGCTGAAGAGTTATTTGTTACTCAAGCGGCAATTAGTCATCAAATTAAATCTTTGGAAGAACATTTAGCCTTAAAGTTATTCATGCGAAAAAATCGTGCGCTTTTATTAACTGAAGAAGGGCAATCATATTATTCTGATATCAAAAATGTATTCAATTTACTCCATGAAGCGACTGAAAAATTATTAGCGCGTGGAGCGAAAGGTGCAATTACTGTCAGTTTACAGCCAAGTTTTGCAATTCAATGGCTGGTTCCTCGATTAAACACTTTTAATTTATTAAATCCTGATGTTGATGTAAGAATCAAAGCCGTTGATCAAGCCGATAATTCATTAACAGAAGATGTTGATATTGCTATTTATCATGGACGAGGACGTTGGCCAGGCGTTCATGTCGATAAGTTACATACCGAATATTTAATACCGGTATGTTCGCCTTTATTATTAGAAGGGAATAAACCGTTAAACACAATTCATGATTTAACCAATCATACTCTTTTACATGATACCTCTCGACGAGACTGGAAACGTTGGTTTAAAGATGTTGGCGTAAAAGGGACCAATGTTAATCATGGACCTATTTTTAGTCATTCAGCGATGGTGGTACAAGCTGCTGTTTACGGCCAGGGAATAGCGTTAGCACAAAGTATTTTAGCTAAACCTGATCTTGATGCTGGGCGATTAGTTAAGCCTGTTTCGCATACGCTTATTAGTAAAGATTCGTTTTATTTAGTTTGTCGAGAACATCAGGTCGATGTAGGTAAAATAGCTGCTTTTAGAGAATGGGTGCTTGATACGGTTGCCCAAGAAGAAGAATGGAATGATGCATAAAACAGAAAAAAACTTTGTAAATGTCACTGGCGAAAATTTACCTGATATTTCTGTGGTAGAAAATAACGTGAATGGTGCCATTGCCTTGGTTGTATTCGCTCATGGTGCTGGTGCCGATAAATCATCTGATTTTATGCAAACCATGACTGAGTTATTAAATGCTCAAAAGATTAATGTCTTACGGTTTAATTTTGGTTATATGGATAAGCGGTTAAAAGAGGATAAACGCTATCCACCAGAGAGAATACCAAAATTGTTAAATTGCTTAAAAACAGTATTATCTCATGTTGATAGCTCTTTACCGTTATTTCTTGCAGGTAAATCAATGGGCGGAAGGGTTGCAGCAACATTAGTTGAAGATAAATTAGTTAAAGTAAAAGGCGTCATTTGTTTAGGTTATCCTTTTCATCCGCAAAAAAAACCGGAAAAATTACGTTTAGAGCCATTGCAAAATACCAAATCACCTATTTTAATTGTCCAAGGTGAAAGAGATGCATTAGGCAATAAACAAGAAATAGAGCGGTATCAAATGTCTTCATTGTGTCAGGTTGCTTTTTTAGCTGATGGAGACCATGATTTAAAACCAAGAGTGAAGTCTGGTTACACTCATCAACAACACCTTCAATCTGCAGTACAACTTATACAAACATTTATCAACGAACACAGCTAAAGCCAATAACTAGTTACTCTCTTAGAATTGTTAATAATAAATAAGGCCTCTAAAATGAAAAGCAAGCACGTCTTTGTTAAAGTATTTTTAGTATTTACTGCCCTTAGTGGGTGTTTTTCTGTATTATTCGGCGCTTGGCTAGCTCATGCGGGTCAACATATCAATGAAATAGATAAAGTTCGTTTAATAACGGCACATCAATATCAAGTTATTCATACACTTGCATTACTGGTTGTTGGTTTAGCTTATCGAAATAGCCAATCTCGTACTTTATTTATTTCGGCGATTTTATTTATTTTAGGGATAATACTCTTTAGTGGCAGTTTATATTTGAAAACCTATACTGGCATGTTAAGTCTCGGTGGTTTTGCGCCCCTTGGAGGAATAACATTAGCGTTAGGTTGGTTAAGTTTAGCTTTTTTAGGTAAAGAAAAATCATGACATCAATAGTTTTATATTGCAGACCCGGCTTTGAAAAAGAGTGTGGTGCTGAAATTCAAGAAAAAGCAGCTTGGCTTGAAGCCTTTGGTTATTTACAGATAGCTAAAAACGAAGGGATTGTTTTTTATCATCTTAATAATCCAGAAGATGGTGAAAAAATAATGGCAAAGCTACCACTAAAGCGCCTTATCTTTACGCGTCAGTGGTTTGTTACCTTAACCGATAAAATAGCACTACCTGATTATAATAGAGTAGAAGCTATTGTTGAGGAGCTTGGCAGTGAATGGCAATATGCTGATTTAAGAATGGAAACACCTGATACCAATGACGGTAAAGCGTTATCTAAGTTTTGTCGAAAATTAGCCGTTCCGTTAAGACAAGCCCTTAGAAAGAAAAAAGTTCTCACGGAAAAAAATCAACATGAAGGTGCCGTTTTACATGCCCTTTTTTTCAGTGGTACCGAAGTGATCTTAGGCTATTCGCTAGGTAACAATACTTCGCCTCATGTGATGGGGATCCCTCGATTAAAATTTCCAAGCGCTTCTCCAAGTCGTTCAACACTGAAATTAGATGAAGCATTTTTATATTTTATTCCTAAAGAAGAAAGAGAATATCGTTTGTGCTCTGGTATGAAAGCCGTTGATTTAGGCGCGGCACCTGGCGGTTGGACCTATCAACTTGTACGTCGAGGCATGATGGTAACATCTATTGATAATGGCCCGATGGCAGAGTCTTTGATGGAAACAGGACAAGTTAAGCATCGCATGGTTGACGGTTTTAAATATGAGCCTATTAAACATGAAATTTACTGGTTAGTGCGTGAAACTAAAAAGCGTGAAAAAGTGAATATTCCTGATCAAACACCGGTTGATTGGCTTGTATGCGATATGATTGAAAAGCCACAGCGCGTGGTTGATCTAATTATTCATTGGTTTACTCAAGGTTATTGTCGCGAAGCTATTGTTAATTTAAAACTGCCGATGGCAAAAAAATACGATACTGTAAAAGGGCTACTCGATAAATTAAAAGATGCGTTACCTAATTGTTATTACGAAGCAAAACATCTGTATTATGATCGTGATGAAATTACTTTATTAGTAAAATATAAAGTGCACCGAGACAATCAAAGGTAGCAAACCACTCTCTTCTATTGAGAATTGTGAACACAAAAAAAGAGCAATGTATTGCTCTTTTTTTGTTTCGATTGTATAAGTTTGTTTACAATATTTACCCGTGCTAAACAGGTTAATTGGCAATACTGTCTAAATGTTTTACTTGGCTTTCTAATGAGTGCTTAATCGAATATTCGGTGATAACGTCATCCAACCCTTTGTAATGCTCGGCTTTTGCGTACTCTGCAAGTTGGTCATTAACAAACAACAAGTAGGTACATTCATCTTGCGTTGTTATTCCATCTGATTTTACATGTTGAGTACGATAAAATAAGACTTGATAGTTAGTGTCTTTCGATTTTTTCGCTTCAGTAATATCTGGACTTCCTAGCTTTTCAAGTGCTTGGTCAAAGGTGAATTCGCCTAACTTTAATTTACTAATAAATTGTCTGTTATAGGCTTCCCTATCTTCCCACTGCATATTCGCTGGGCTGTCATCATAAAAACTTACTACAAGTACGACAAATACGCCGTATGCAGCTAATGCTAATAAGATGCGCGAAATGACTTTTTTGTTCATGTTAACCTTTAAATGAGCGGATTCAATGTAAAAATTTTGTATAGCATAACGATATGCGAAAATGATTGGAAGTTTTTAACGATTAAAGCTGTTATTTACTTATTTTTGTGAAAACAGCCGTTGCTTTTAACTATGGCTCATTTCGGTTAATCGAATGTCTTTTAAATTAAACCCTAAAGGGATGTCTTGTTTTAATTGAAGCAGTTTTTTACTTAATTCAATTTGTTCGGTATGTTTTTTGAGCTTTTCATTAATGCTACTTTTCAAATCATTGGCGACTAAAATCGCATTTAATGAACCGTATTGGTTTAATAAGGTTGACGCGATCACTTGGCCAATTCCCGCGACCCCAGGAATTTTATTAGTAGAGTCCCCCGTTAAGGTCCATAAATCTAATAATTGGTCGGCTCGTACATCAAACTTTTCTTTGACGTAGTGATGGTCGAGATATCGACGATTAAAGTAATCGTATACTTCTATGTTTTGATTCAATAATGAAAGAAAACACTTATCTGTTGAAATAATGGTCACTTTTTGTCCGCGAAGTGCAACCTTTATTGCTAAAGTGGCAATTAAATCATCAGCTTCATCTTCTTCTGAAATTAATGAGTCAACATTTTGCTCCATAAATGCATCTTGGATATCGATTAATTTATCCGCTAAATGCGCAGGCATCTTCTTTCTACCTTTTTTATAATCAGGATAAAGAGCGTATCGCCAACAAGGTTTTATACTGTCAAAAACTGCAAGAGCATGAGTGGGCTGTTGTAATTCAAGTATTTTACTTAGTGCTTGGCTACAAGCTTGCTGAGTGTTAAATAAGACTTGTTGTTTAGTATTGTCTGCTAACTCATTGTTCATTAAAAAAGGACGTTCCTGTACCGCATAAATTCGCCTAATTAAATTTAAAGCGTCAATTAATACTACATGTACTGACATTTATTTTTCCCTAATGACTTGATAGCACGGAATATATTCAGTACCCGGTAATTTCATCCGTTGTTGCTCAACAAAGGAATTAAGTAGCTCATCCATTAACGACATAATACGACTATCTCCGGTGATTTGAAAAGGGCCATGCTCTCTGATTTCTTTGATGCCATCTGATTTCACGTTACCCGCAACGATACCGGAGAATACTCGTCGTAAATTTGCTGCTAAGGTAGCAATATCCAAATCATAACTGATTTTATTTTTAGCCATATTTTTATGTGTTGGCTCAAATGGTTGTTGAAAGTCATTTTCAATCACTAGAGACCAGTTAAAGTGATAAGCATCGCCAGTTTGCTTGCGATGAGAGAGTACGTCGTTCAATCCTGATTTCATGCTTTTAGCGACGTTTTCCGCATCATCGACAATAATTTGATATAAATTTTGTGCTTTTTCGCCTAAGGTTGCACCAATAAACGCATCTATTTTTTCAAAGTAGGCGGCACTTGAGGCAGGGCCGGTTAAGATAATAGGGAGTTTTTGATCTTGATTTTTTGAGTTAAGCATAATGCCTAAAATGTAAAGTAACTCTTCTGCCGTACCTGCACCCCCTGGAAAAATAATAATGCCATGAGATATTCGCACAAAAGCTTCAAGACGTTTTTCGATATCAGGCATAATCACTAATTCATTAACAATAGGATTAGGTGGCTCTGCAGCTATGATGCTTGGCTCGGTTAACCCTATATATCTGCCATGATTATTGCGTTGCTTTGCATGGCCAATTGTCGCACCTTTCATTGGGCCTTTCATGGCTCCAGGCCCACATCCTGTACATATATTAAAGCCACGAAGCCCTAATTGATAACCCACTTCTTTGGTATAACGATATTCAGTTTGATTGATAGAATGACCGCCCCAACAGGTAACTAAATTTGGCTCGCTGTCAGGGATAATGACATTAGCATTTCTTAATATATCAAAGGTGATATGAGTAATGTTTTCGTTGTCAGGTGATATATTTTTATATCGTTGGCTGGTAAATAAAATATCTCTTAATACTGCGGATAAATGTTCTTGAATGCCAAGAATTATCTTTCCATCAACAAAGGCATGTTCAGGAGGGTTTTCAAGTGAAATTTTTGCCCCGCGTTCACGGCGTAATACTTCGATATTAAAATCTTGAAATTTCTGGTAAATAACTTCTGCGTTGTCAGTGTGGCTACCAGAATTTAGCACTGCGAGGGAACAATTTCTATAGAGGTTATATAACTTACTTGATGCCGATTGTTGAAGTTGTGCTACTTCAATAGGAGAAAGTAACTTCATATTCCCAACTGGGTCTAAATGTGTATGCATTTATTACTCCTTTAATGACTCTATATAAGCTTACTGAATATAAATAACTCTATTTTTTCCTTCTTCTTTGGCTTTATAAAGTGCGGTATCAGCTCTTTCAAAAGCTATATGAACATTGTCATCTGTTTTAATGTGAGTGACACCAACAGATAAAGTCATTGAGACTTTGTTATTTTTAAACTTAAAAGGCAGTCTCGCAATATTAACTTTTAAGGCATTGAGTTTACTTATAATTTCAGCTTTATCGAAACCTCTAAAAATAAAAACAAATTCTTCTCCACCATAACGAGCAATAAAAGCATCGCCAGCTAGGTTCTTTTTGAATGTGCTTGCAAGCACTTGTAAGGTTTTATCCCCGGCAGTATGACCATAAGTATCATTAATTCGTTTAAAGTCATCGAGATCTGCAATGGCGATTGCTAACAAGCCGCCGTTGTGTTGGTATCTTACTGTTTCTTTAGCAAAGTACTCATCAAAAGCAGCCCTATTATTTAGTTTTGTTAATGCATCTTGTAAACTTTTGGCTTGTTGTTCTTGAATACGTTTCTCAAAGGTGATGCTTTGCTCTTCAAGTGTTTCAATTTTTGTTTGCATTTCAACAAGTTTCTTTTCAAGCTCTACTTGTAACGTGCTCTCAAGTGAGGTTTTTTCGTCGAGCGTATTCGCTATAGCTTTTAGCTTTCCGCTGATATCTACTTTTATATCAACCAATGAATTCGCTTGGTCTAATCCACTCGCCATGTCGGTAATTTGGTTTTGGAGTTGCGTATTGAGTTTTTGATGTCTTTTATTACATTTATCTTGTGTTGAAATGGTACTTTTTACTGCAGTCTGAATGGTTGAAAGGGTTTCACTTAACGTCGATAAAAACACTTTTGCGGTATTTCTTTCGTGCTGTAAATCATGACTAATGACGTCGAAAGCCGCTAAAAAACTATTAAATAATTTTTCATTAGGCATATCATCTTTTAATTCAGACTTTATTTTTAATAATTGATTTTGGTATTGTCGAGAAACATTGATTTTTGATAACAACTCAGTAAATCTTTCGATGACTTTATGATCTGGTTTTGTAACCGTTTTTTCACTTCTATTACTATTTTGCTGACTTAGTAATCCTTCTGCGTTATCAGTCACATTGCCTTTTTTTAAGGCGGTTTGATAAAAATTTACTAATTGACTCATTAAAGGAATATATTGTGCCAATGCTTCCTTTGTTTCTTCATTATCTTTTAACAGAGTACGTAATTGTCTTCTTAAATTTTCAGGTAAGCCATTTACTTTTTGAAGCGCTTGTCCGGCTAAATTAAATTCACTTTGTAATTTAGCTATTTCTTGCTCTTTCTTTATCGAAAATTTTTGCAGAAGTAAGGTTATTTCCTTAACTAATTTTTGTACATCGGCAATCGGCGCCGATTTGGTAAATAATGATCGTAATTTTGCTAGTTTATTATCCAAGGATAAGTCAATGCCTTTAGTTGCTTGACTTAGTTTAATGATGAACTCGGTAAATAGTGTCGTTTGTAATTTAAATTCATCATCGATAATACTACGAGATTCAATAGCTGCATCGAGCTTTTTCTTAAGTGCTGCTATTTCTTTATCGACCGTTGAATTACCGCTCATGAAGAATCATATCCTTTATTATGATGAGTACAGATTATCTAGTTTTTAGTATTCAACTGTTCGAGTTTAAAATACAAAAGTGTAAAAATAATTATTTGTTTATTAATAATATACGCAGATATTAAAAAAGTCAGCATTAGTATGCGGAGAAAAAACAATTTAATAAAATTTTAGTTAATTAATGTTGTTAGATCAAAGATTACTGTCTTAATGTTCTAGCAAGTGGGGCAGTGCCGACTTCAGTGCTTCTAAACGGGTTAATATCTAAACCACCTCTGCGAGTATACCTTGCATAAACCGTGAGTTTTTCTGGTTGGCAAAAGTGTTGGATATCACAAAATATACGTTCCACACATTGCTCATGAAATTCGTTATGTTGGCGAAACGAAATTAGATATTTCAGCAATGATTTATGATTGATTTTATTACCTGAATACTTAATATAAATACTTGCCCAATCGGGTTGGTTGGTGATCAAGCAATTTGATTTTAATAAATGAGATACCAAAAGTTCATCAACCATTTTCTCGTCAGTTTCTACTGATAGATGTTGACGGTTCAAGGTATATTCGTTTATTGCGATGTCAAGTTCATCAATACATTGAGCAGATAAGTGATTAATTTCTAACGGTGCACAATTGTCCACTTTAAATAATTTTACCTGAGCTTGAGCGCCAGACGTTTTTGACAAATCTTGGCAAAGCACAGTTTGCACCGCATTTATATCGGCAAATTTTGATTGGTTAAAGCTGTTCAGATATAGTTTAAAAGATTTTGACTCAACAATATTAGGGCTTGTACACGGAAACCTAAATTCTGCAACGGCAACAACGGGTTTACCTTTTTTATTTAGCCAAGATAATTCATAGCCATACCAAATGTCTTCTCCGTGAAAGGGTAGGTCTTCTGGTGTTAAATTTAACGCTTCTCGATTTAAACTACGGGGAACACCTTGTAGTAATGAAGGTTGGTATTGACTAATGTACTGGGTAGTTTTGCCTAAAGTTAATTTATCTAACTCGGATGCGTTGTTATAATGGCTCATGATAGTGATGGTTCGCTAAGTAATTTTCGCTGCAATATTTATTTTATAGGAATTATTCATTAGATGAAAACAACCGACACACAATTAACAGCAAATATACTTACCTTTAGTCAACGCTATGTTGAACAATATCAAGAGAAACTCCAGCATTTACCTTTAGTCGAGCATGATGAACAGTGGCCCTCGCCCTGTTTACAAAATAAGTTTGATGAAAAATTGATGTGCTGGCAGCCAGTTGAAATGCAACCAGCATTGTCTTTTGCAAATTTAGAGGATGCGCTTGATCTCGTGATTCATCCTTCTATTGTTCATTATTTTACCACCATATTTAGTGAAAATATTCCTGCAAGTTGTTCTGAAGGGCATTTACAATTGTTATTTGCTTGGAGTGAAGATGACTTTGCTCGTTTGCAAGAAAACCTCATTGGTCACGTTTTAATGAAGCAGAAGCTCAAACAAACAGTAACCTTATTTTTTGCTGTAACCGATGATGACAATATTATGCTCACTGTAGAAAATGAAAGTGGTGAAGTATGGGCAGAAAGAGTTGGTTGTAAACCACATAAAAAAATTGCCGATTCATTAACAGACTTTATCGCGAGTTTACAACCTGATATTTATATTGAGCCAGAAACTGATTAACTTTTATTGATTAATTGCTCAATCATTAATTTCAACGAGTTAATTTCATCTTTTAATGGTGTTATCGCCTGATTAATTATTTCCGTTAACGCGTCATTATTTTTTGGTTCATCCTTAATAGCTGCCGTTTCAACAGTATTGATTTCGGTAAAACTGGGCTCATGTTGCCAAGTTTTCAAAGTAGCAATCAATTGAGGTAAAGGAACGGGCTGTGAAAGTCTTGTTTTTATTAGTGCTACTGTCGGTTTCTTACCTTGGTTCGCAAGCTGGTTAGCAATGGCTAAAATCTCATCATTGATGGTCATATTGATAACTTTATCTTCGTTAAAAAAACTATATTTTAGCGAAAAAATTAGAGTAAGTGTTAGTTGAATTACACACTTTTTTAATAAAATTATTTTTAATCAATAACTTATGTTTTTTGGAGTGACTTTTGCTACTACTTATTCAAAATTCACAATAATAATTTGAACAAAAGAGTATAAAACATGAAAAAATCTATTTTAGCGTTAATTATTGCTGCTCCGTTAACCTTATCATTAACTGGCTGTGTTGTGTCTGTTGGTGGTGACGATGGATACAATATGTCGAGTGATTATGAAAATCGAGAATATACTAACAGAAAAAAAATCAGCCGCATTGCTTTAAACTCTAGCATTATTGATGTAACTAACCGTCTTGGTGTTGCTGATTTTAATGAAACTTATGAAAAAGATGGTAACGCAATACGCGTTTTATTTTATCGTACTAATCGTATTCATAAAGATGGTTTAACAACACGTGACGAATGTACTTATTTATATTTTGTCAATGGAGAGCTTGTTGAAACTGGTCAGGGTGGTGACTTTTCACGAAACATTTCTCGTTAATAGGCAAAAATATTAGTGCATTAAAAACGATATTAATGAAGCAAAATAAAAAGCCAAGTAGTAAATAAACTACTTGGCTTTTTTCATTTTTTAACTGAACTTTAAACGTTATCGATTTAGGTTAACGTTATAGTTTTGGAATACGAATTTTCTGTTCCGGCGACTGGCGATAAATAACTAAAGTTTTACCAATCACTTGTACTTTCGTGGATTCAGTTTCACGACAAATTGCGTCAACAATTAATCCTTTGGTTTCTCTATCATCGGTTGGAATTTTTACTTTAATTAATTCATGATGATTTAAAGCAAAGTCGATTTCGGCAACTACCGCTTCCGTTAATCCATTATTACCAAGAAGAACAACAGGTTTCAATGAATGTGCCAGCCCTTTTAGATGCTGGATTTGTTTTTTATTTAGGCTCATTAACAATTTTCGTTACAAGTTAGCTTGAATTAACGCTATTTTACCCTCATCTTGTTTGTAATACTAATAAAACGTGTAAAGCTTTGTTTGATTTTTATTCAGTCGAAGTGAAAAGTTAGCTAAATGAGTAAAAGTAAATTATCAAATAGCAGCCAAAAATGGATGCAGGAACATTTTGAAGACGAGTACGTAAAAAAAGCCAAAAAATTGGGCTTACGTTCTCGCGCTGTTTTTAAAATTGAAGAAATCAATAAAAAAGACAAATTGATCAAACCCGGTATGAAAGTGGTGGACTTAGGCGCAGCACCTGGTGGTTGGTCAGAATATGCCGTGAAAGCAGTGGGCGAAAGTGGTCAAGTAGTTGCCTGCGATATTTTAGGGATGGACCCCATAGCAGGCGTCGATTTTCTGCAAGGTGATTTTAGAGAGGAAGCTGTACTCGATGCTTTACTAACACGTATTAATGGTAAAAATATTGATGTGGTGATGTCTGATATGGCTGCAAACTTTACCGGAAATGATAGTGCAGATTCTGCGCGAAGCATGTATTTGGTAGAGTTAGCTTTAGACATGTGTCATCAAGTATTGAAAAAAAATGGTGCGTTTGTGGTTAAAGTTTTTCAAGGTGAGGGCTTTGAACAATTTATGAAAGAAACCCGCCAAGTATTTAAAACGGTTAAAACTCGAAAGCCTCAATCGTCTCGTGCGAGATCAAGAGAGGTTTATCTAGTAGCGACAGGCTTTAAATTGTAGTAAATTAAACATAATTATTTTAAGACACTTTTTTGGGGTTGTTTTTTGAACAATATTCATTAGGTGTTAAATTTATCAAGAGGTCATTAAGTTGAGCGATATGGCAAAAAATCTTATTTTGTGGTTAGTAATAGCTGTTGTGTTGATGTCAGTATTTCAGAGTTTTACGCCAAACAATGCTAATGAACAACAGGTCGATTATACGCGTTTTATTCAAGATGTTCGTCAAGGACAAATCAGAGAAGCGAATGTTGATCGAAATGGTGTCATTAAAGGTGTTAAACGTAGCGGTGAAACTTTTATTGCTGTTATTCCCGGTGGTTATGATCGCGATTTAATTAATGATCTGGTTAAACAAGGCGTTAATGCTTCGGGTGAATTACCTGAAGAAACAAGCTTCTTAACGACCATTTTCGTTTCTTGGTTCCCAATGATTTTACTGATTGGTGTCTGGATTTTCTTCATGCGTCAAATGCAAGGTGGTGGCGGAAAAGGCGCCATGTCATTTGGTAAATCTAAAGCACGCTTACTTAGCGAAGATCAAATTAAAACTACGTTTGCTGATGTTGCAGGTTGTGATGAAGCAAAAGAAGAAGTTTCTGAATTAGTTGATTATTTAAAAGACCCATCAAAATTCCAAAAACTCGGTGGTAGAATCCCATCTGGTGTTCTTATGGTAGGTCAACCAGGTACAGGTAAAACATTATTAGCCAAAGCGATTGCTGGTGAAGCGAAAGTACCTTTCTTTACTATTTCAGGCTCAGATTTTGTTGAAATGTTTGTCGGTGTTGGTGCATCACGCGTACGTGATATGTTTGAACAAGCGAAAAAGTCTGCACCTTGTATTATCTTTATTGATGAAATTGATGCGGTAGGTCGCCAACGTGGCGCTGGTATGGGTGGTGGTCACGATGAACGTGAACAAACACTTAACCAAATGTTAGTTGAAATGGATGGTTTTGAAGGTAATGAAGGCGTTATCGTTATTGCTGCAACTAACCGCCCTGATGTATTAGATCCAGCTTTATTACGACCAGGTCGTTTTGACCGTCAAGTAACGGTTGGATTACCTGATATTCGTGGTCGTGAGCAAATTTTAAAAGTACATATGCGTAAAGTACCTTTAGGTGATGATGTAAAAGCATCTGTAATCGCCCGTGGTACCCCTGGTTTTTCAGGGGCTGATTTAGCTAACTTAGTTAATGAAGCTGCATTATTTGCTGCACGTTGCACACGCCGTGTTGTATCAATGGAAGAGTTTGAAAAAGCAAAAGATAAGATCTTGATGGGCTCAGAGCGTAAATCTATGGTGATGACTGAGTCAGAAAAAGAGATGACGGCTTATCATGAAGCAGGGCATGCCATTGTTGGTCGTTTAGTACCAGATCATGATCCTGTTTACAAAGTCAGTATTATTCCTCGCGGTCGTGCGTTAGGGGTGACTATGTATTTACCTGAGCAAGACAGATTTAGTCACTCTAAACAGCATTTAGAAAGCAATATTTCATCACTTTATGGTGGCCGAATTGCTGAAGAAATGATTTACGGTGCTGACAAAGTCTCTACCGGAGCTTCTAACGATATTGAACGTGCTACTCAGCTAGCGCGAAAAATGGTAACACAATGGGGTTTATCTGAAAAAATGGGCCCTATGTTATTTGCTGAAGAAGAAGGCGAAGTATTTTTAGGTCGAACGTCTGCTAAGTCGTTAAATATGTCTGATGAAACGGCGCAAGCGATTGATGCTGAAATAAAAGAATTTGTGAATCGTAACTATCAACGCGCTGAGCAAATATTAAAAGACAATATTGATATTTTGCACGCGATGAAAGATGCGTTAATGCACTATGAAACCATTGATGCGTTACAAATTGATGACTTAATGGCGCGTAGAGAAGTTCGTCCACCGTCAGATTTCCATGGCGATAACATTGATAAAAATGAACCACCTAAATCTGGAGCGGCTAAAAAAGACGCGAAAGATGAAAATAAAGTTGAACCTGATTTAGATAAGCCGTCTGATATGCCGGCTAAATAAATTTACTCAGCAATGCAAAACAAGCCTCGATTTAAACTTAGTTAATCGGGGCTTTATTTTATTTAATTATACCGTTAATAAAAATAAGAGACTTGTTTGAATATTTTAACTAGCCCCGCTGGAATATCATTTGCTCCTCAAGATATTCAGATCATGGGCATTTTAAACGTCACCCCTGATTCTTTTTCTGATGGTGGTCAATATACACAAATCGATAATGCACTTCGTCAAGTTGAAACTATGATCAACGATGGCGCAAATATTATTGATATTGGTGGTGAATCTACTAGGCCGGGCGCTGTCGATGTGGCTGAATCCGATGAAATTTCTCGTATTATTCCCGTGCTAAAAGCAATTAAAGCGCGTTTTGATGTTGCGGTATCAATTGATACCAGTAAATCAGCTGTGATGGCTTCAGCTATAGAGTACGGCGCTGATTTAATTAACGATGTACGAGCATTACAAAATGATCATTGTTTGTCAGTTGTCGCTCAATCTACTGTGCCCGTTTGTTTAATGCATATGCAAGGGCAACCTAGAACTATGCAGCACAATCCTCATTATGATGATTTGATTGAAGATATTTCAACTTTTTTTAAACAACGTATTGCCGCATGTGAAGCCAAAGGTATCAATAAGCAACGGATAATTTTAGATCCAGGATTTGGTTTTGGTAAAACGCTTGAGCAAAATTATCAATTGCTGTCGCAATTAACTTCATTTAAAACGTTAGGTTTACCCCTCTTGTCAGGAACTTCTCGTAAATCTATGATAGGTAACTTATTAAAGAGAGATGTTTCAGAGCGTTTAGTTGGTAGTGTTACCACTGCTATTCTAGCGGTTCAAAATGGCGCATCAATAATACGTGTGCATGATGTTAAAGAAACCATGGACGCTATGAGAATATTAGCAACTACGCATAAAATCACCTGCGAGTGAAATTTTAAAATTAAGGAAAAATAATGTCTGAAAGAAGATATTTCGGTACTGATGGCGTGAGAGGATTAGTCGGGCAATATCCAATCACCCCTGAGTTTGTGATGAAACTTGGTTATGCTGCAGGTAAAGTGTTAGCAGCAAAAGGGACAAAAAAAGTATTGGTGGGTAAGGACACGCGTATATCAGGCTATATGTTTGAATCAGCACTTGAGGCTGGTTTTTCTGCCGCGGGTATCGATATTGGTTTATTAGGCCCAATGCCTACTCCTGCTATTGCTTATTTAACCAAAACTTTTCGTGCTGAAGCAGGCATTGTGATCAGTGCCTCTCATAATCCTTTTTACGATAACGGTATAAAGTTTTTCTCACAAGATGGGCAAAAGTTACCTGATGACGTTGAACTTGCTATTGAAGCTGAACTTGATAAAGACATGGGTTGTGTTGATTCGGCTAATTTGGGGCGCGCGAATAGAATTGATGATGCAGCAGGGCGATACATAGAATTTTGTAAGAGTAACTTCCCGAGTGAATATTCTTTGTCGGGCATGAAAATTGTCGTCGATTGTGCCCATGGGGCAACCTATCATATTGCACCTAATGTCTTTCGAGAATTAGGCGCTGAAGTTATTGAAATTGGTACGTCACCAAACGGTAAAAATATCAATGAAGGCTGTGGCGCAACCTCTATGGATGCGATAAGCGCAGCGGTTGTTGAACATCAAGCTGATTTAGGAATCGCCTTAGATGGTGATGGTGACCGTTTGATGATGGTTGATCACACGGGCTATATTGTAGATGGCGATGAATGTGTTTATGTGATCGCTAGCCATGATTTGAAATCAGGAAGTATTAGAGGCGTTGTTGGTACGTTAATGAGTAATATGGGCCTAGAGTTAGCTTTAGCTGACATGGGAGTACCTTTTGCACGTAGTAAAGTAGGTGATCGCTATGTAATGGAAATGCTTAAGCAAAATGGTTGGCAA
Source organism: Thalassotalea castellviae (assembly GCF_031846185.1). Taxonomy (NCBI): domain Bacteria; kingdom Pseudomonadati; phylum Pseudomonadota; class Gammaproteobacteria; order Alteromonadales; family Colwelliaceae; genus Thalassotalea; species Thalassotalea castellviae. Next base: position 368,189 of record NZ_JAVRIF010000001.1, on the reverse strand, counting down.
TTAGGTGCTGAAAACTCAGGTCATGTGATTAACTTAAGACATACATCTACAGGTGATGGCATAATTGCCGCATTAAACGTATTAACGGCTGTTTGTTCAACAGGGAAAAGCTTGTTTGAACTACGCCAAGGCATGACAAAACTACCACAAGTATTAGTGAACGTTCGTTTCTCGGGTGATAACGATCCGTTACAAGCGGATTCAGTGGTCGCTTCGGTTCATAAAGTCAATGAAAAGCTTACCGGACGAGGTCGAGTGCTATTAAGAAAGTCAGGAACCGAGCCATTAATTCGAGTTATGGTTGAAGGTCCAGAAATTGATGAAGTAACCGCTTTAGCGAATGAAATTGCTGATGCCGTCAAAAAAGCTTGTTAACCGGTTGAATATTGAGCAAATGAACAAGTTATTAAGTGAAATACTTGTATCTTGTGAGTAGGTTCGTTAATATCTCGCCGCTTTGATTTAGGAAAGACAAATGAAAAGACGCTCAATTGTAGCTGCCAACTGGAAAATGAATGGCAACTTATCGTTAATCAATGACATGATTACTGGATTGAATGCTGTACACTTGACTGAAAATGTTGATGTAGTGGTATGTCCAAGCTTTCCTTATCTCGCTTCATTTACAGCCATTGCTCAACGCGAAGGCTTACAAAAAAGCATTCATTTAGGCAGTCAGAATGTTAATGAACATCAAAGCGGTGCATTTACAGGTGAAATATCTATCGATATGTTGAAGGAATGTTCAGTACAATATGTTATTGTGGGGCATTCAGAAAGACGCGATATTTATAAAGAATCATCTAAGTTAGTTGCGGATAAAGTGGCTTGTGTTCTTGATGCTGGTTTAACACCAATATTATGTATCGGTGAAAGTGAAGCGGAGCGAGAAACCGAGCAAACTAATCTTGTATTATCGGCTCAATTACAGTCGGTAATTGACAAAATTGGTATTGAAAAATTTGATGATGTTGTTATTGCTTACGAGCCTGTTTGGGCAATAGGTACAGGAAAAACAGCATCACCTGAAATGGCACAAGAAACGCATCAGTTTATTCGAGAATTTCTTGCTCTGAGTAACGCTGAAATAGCGAACAAAGTGCCATTGCTATATGGTGGAAGTGTTAATGCTTCTAACTGCGAAACATTATTTGCACAACCAGATATCGATGGTGGATTGATTGGTGGTGCTAGTTTAAAAGTTGACGAATTTAAAGTGATTTGTTCAGCTGCGAAAGGATAGTAAAATATGTTGTATCAAAGTTTAATTGTAATTTACCTAATTGTAGCAATTTGCTTAATTGGTTTAGTGTTAATTCAGCAAGGTAAGGGTGCTGATATGGGCGCATCATTTGGTGCCGGCTCGTCAGCAACTATTTTTGGTTCAAGTGGCTCGGGTAACTTTTTAACTAAAGCCACTACTTGGTTAGCCATTGCCTTTTTTGTTATCAGTTTAGTGTTAGGTAACTTAACTGCAAATCGTGTGAAATCAAGTGATGAGTGGAACGAGTTAGCTGTTCCTGCTGAGCAAACTATCCCAGGTAATGATGTTGCGCCAATTCAAGAAAGTGCCGAACCAGTTGCTTCAGAAAACCCTGATGTACCAGCTGCTGCTACTTCAGAAAAGAAAGCAACGGATAACCGCGATATTCCAGACTAGTTAAAAGTTTTAAATTGCAGATGTGGCGGAATTGGTAGACGCGCCACCTTGAGGGGGTGGTGCCTTAGGGCGTGAGAGTTCGAGTCTCTCCATCTGCACCAACTATATAGAATAAGGCTTACAGCGATGTAAGCCTTTTTGTTTCCTGAAAATTTTAAATCATGGAACCTAGCGGGAACCTAATACAGTAGTTAAAATTACTATTGTTTTTGTACAACAATATTTATTGAACTTTCAATGAGTCAGTTAAACACTGATAAAAAGCATTTGAGATTAACGCGTTGCCGATATTTTTTCGTCTAATTGCTTTAAAGGTGTTTTGATACCCGTAAAGCTTAGGGAATAGCGGCTTCATTCTTTGATTTAATCCCCAATTCATCACGATATGTTTGGGTAATATTCCAAGATATGCCCCTGTTAAAATAAGCGTTGCTCTTGCTTCTTGATGATGTGCTTTCGCCATTTTTTTCCACAACTCCATATCAGGATGAGGTTCACGGCCACGCAAAAGCCGGGGAGATTCTACAAATGGGTACTGTTGTAAATCTTGTGTTGTAATATTGTTTTGTTCATAAAGCGGATGTCCTTTAGCGCAATAAACATACATTTCCTCAGAGAATAAAGCTAACGTTTCTATTTCATGATAACGCTCAGATAATACGGTAATACCGATATCAACTTTTTTGTTTTGAACCGCAATAGTTACTTCATCTGAACTCATGGTACTGATTTTTACTTCTACATCTGGTGCTAATTGGGTAAAAGACTTTAGTGCATCGGTTACACATGAGTTGTGAACACTTAACATGTGTTCAGCAAACGCTATATGTAAATAGCCGGAAAGTCGGTTGTGTGAATGGTTAATTGTCGTACGGAATTGATCTATGGCAGCTAATAGCTCTGTTGTCGCATTATAAACTACTACACCGTGTTCAGTTAAATTAAATCCTGCACGCCCTCTAATACATAAATGCATATCTAATCTTTTTTCTAAATCTGAAATGTAATTAGATATTGTTGAGTTCGCTAAGTTAAGAGGGAGTTCGGCGGCACTAAATCCACCGTAATCAACCACAGCTTTAAAAACATTTAACAAACGTAAATCAATGTCTGCAAGTTGACGTGAAAGAGCGGCTTTTTTTCTACCCATAATGACTCATGAAAAGTTTTATTATATTTGTATATCTAAATGTAAGTATAGGCAAGTAATTATATAAACAAATTAAAAGTTCTTATACGATTTATTAAACAATAACCAAAGACTATAACTGATTATGAGCCAAATTATATACCCAACCACCAATCTGAAAAAGCCAAGTAACTTAGTCATTGAACGAGGTGAAGGTGTTTATGTTTATGATAATAAAGGAAATAAATATTTAGAAGCCATGGCTGGTTTGTGGTGCTCTTCCTTAGGCTATAACAATAAAGAATTGATTGATGCTTGCACTGATCAAATGAGTAAGTTGTCTTATTCCCATATGTTTGGTGGGAAAACTCATCAAGTGGGAATTGATTTGGCCGAGAAATTAACCTCTATGGTACCAATGAATAATGCAAAGGTATTTTTTGGTAATTCTGGTAGTGACGCAAATGATACTCATATTAAGTTATTACGATACTATTTTAATGCGATTGGAAAGCCACAAAAGTATAAAATAATCGCCAGAGAGCGCTCATATCATGGTGTGACCATCGCTTCTGCTTCTTTAACAGGCTTGCCTGTAAATCACTCGAATTTTGATTTACCTTTTGAGGCATTAGGTATTTTACGAACAGATGCACCCCATTACTACCGAGGTGCATTAGAAAATGAAAGTGAGATAGAGTTTGTCGATAGGATCACAAATAATCTAGAAAAACTCATTATTGAAGAAGGTCCTGAGACTATCGCGGCTTTTATTGTTGAGCCTATAACTGGAGCCAGTGGTGTCATTGTGCCACCCCCAGGTTATTACGAAAAAGTCCAAGCTATCTTGGAAAAGTACGATATTTTATTTTGGTGCGATGAAGTTATTACTGCATTTGGCCGAACGGGTAACGATTTTGGTAGTAATACTATGGGAATAAAATCACCCGATTTAATGACGTTAGCTAAACAATTATCCTCAGCGTATATGCCAATCAGTGCTTCACTGATCAGTGGCGATATCTATCAGGCATTAATTGAACCTAGTAATAAAGTTGGAGTATTCGGACACGGTTATACGTACTCAGGTCATCCGGTGGCGTGTGCTGTTGCGTTAAAAACTTTGGAAATATATCAAAGAGATAATATGTTCGATGACGCTGCAGTGAAAGGTGACTATATGCAGTCTAAACTCCAAAAATTAAACGCGCATCCTTTAGTTGGTGAGATACGTGGAAAAGGCATGATTGCGGCCGTTGAAATGGTGGCAAATAAAAAAACAGGTCAAGCTTTTCCTAATGGTGACATCGGTCATTATGCGATGGCGGCATGCCAGAGGTTAGGTATGATAACGCGCGCGATTGCAGGCTCTTCTTTAGCATTTTGTCCGCCACTTATCATTACAACCTCACAAATAGACGAGATGATATTCGTTTTGGAAAAAGCGTTAGACGAAACACTAATCTATGCTATGAAAAATAACTTAATTGTTAAGGTGTAGCGGGGGTAAATTCAAGGGCTAAATGAGTGTTTAAACGTTTCTCAAACATATCAACACTCGTTTTTTCTATACATAAGCGGGTAAGTTGGGCATATCAATAAGCATTAACCATACTCAAGGTATTCACCTTTAATCAAATTTTTTTCATAAAAAAAGCAAGCCGGTCGGCTTGCTCTTTATTCATTTTTTCTATGAAAATATCAAGTTGATATATTCAAACTGGTATTAAAAGCGGTAGCTAGCACCGAAAGTGATACGACGGTCAGTGATACCTTGAGCACATAATAAAGCGCCTTCGTTAACACAAGATTGCGTAATATCTGATTCCGTTAAGTTAACTGCTTCTAAACCAATGTTTAATTTTTCGTTTACATCATAGCTCACACTGGCATTAAGCTGGCCTCTGTCATGTGTAGTAACAGGGAAACCTAATGTAGAGTTAAGACTTGCACCCGCTGCCGTATCTTCTGTACGGAACGCATCACGCCATGTGTAACGTAAACGAGCGGCTAAACCATGCTTTTCATAGTATACAGCAACGTTATACGCATTTTCAGAGAAATCTAAAAGACCACGGTCTGATGTGTATTTAACAAATTGGCTGTCATCATACACACCGTTAATAGCATTAAAGATATCGGTACCACGCGTTGCAGACGTATAGAATGCAGAACCACCTTTGTATTCTTGAATAGTATAGTTAGCAACAATACCAAAACCTGATGCCCAACCTAACTGTTCTTCAAAGCTTGATAGGTCATATTGAAATGCCATTTCAAAACCTGATTGAGTTGTTGTAGCTGAGTCATTGAATTTTGATTCACGGTCAACACATAAGCCAACTGTATTTGGGTCACCCAAGACGTTTGGTTGTACTGCTGGGTTCCATATACCACCACCAGAACAAGCAGGGTTACTGTCGCGCCAGCCATTTGCATCTAGTGTCGCACTGTCTAATTCAATCACAAATAAGTTAGTACGATCTTTCTTAAAGTAACCAATACTGATTACAGCAGCCTCAGCAAAATACCACTCAGCACCAATATCAAACGAAGTAACTTCTTCAGGCTCTAGAGCCGCATTACCTAACTCTACAGCTTGGTTTTCGTTAGTACCAAATGATACAGAAGTATTTAAGTCGCCAAAGTTTGGACGTAAAATGTCTTTACCCCAACCTAAACGTACCAATACATCATCATGTACATCAGCGACAATATTTAAACGCGGTAATGTGAAGCTATAATCTGCAGTGTTTGTTGTTGGCGTTACGTTGCCATTTACAACGGTGTTACCAGTAGATGCTATATCAGTTTTAACGTGACGAACACCGAAGTTACCGCGGATCATTTCATACTCAAAGTTTGCTTGTGCATAAAACGCGTGATTTTTTTCTTCAATGTTAAAGGCTGCAGTATCACCTGGTGTTAAGTCAGAATAATCTTGATTACCACCATGAGTTGCCATTGCGCTTTCTAAAACAGATAAAACTTTATCAGGGTCAGAAAATGCAAGGTTAGGATCAACAATTAAGAAATTTCGCATAGCTAATTCACGACCATCAGCGTCACCAAAATGACTAGGGCCAGCAACTAAAAGCTCAGAAAATAAAGAACCATTAGGGCTATCTACCATTTTACTAAAACCACCGATACGGTCAGTAATAGAAACCGCACTATGCTCAGCTTTATTGTAACGGTAACCAAAGTCAATTGAAGTAATAATGTTATCGTCGATAAAGTAAGTTGAGTCTATACGGAAAGTATCGTCAGAGTTATCAACCGTACTACGTGAAATATCTACTTGGTCTAATACCACATTGTTTGGATTTAATAAGTCAGCTACTGTTGGAGCATAAGGAGAGTCGAAATCCACACCAAAAGTTAACGCATTACCAGATAAATCATAAATAAATGGTACGGCATTATCGTTACTTGAACCATCAAGTGGCGTCAGTGGGTTAGGGTTGATAAAGTTTAATTGAGAGTTCAAAGAAGGTGTTCTTGTGTCAGAGCTAGAAGTTGACACTTCTGCACTAATAAACAAGTCTTCACCTTGCCATTCACCACCTAGTCTAAATACTTGTGTATCTGTAACACGTGCACCTGTATCACTGTTAAAACGTAAGTTAGGATCATCATCATCCACACCTAAGTTTGGTTGAACTGTACCGCGTAATGCTGCTTGGATGCTGCCTAAATCAACACCGTCTAAAGAGCCAAAATCTACTGTTTCGAACTCAGTCGGTAAATTATAATTTAATACACTACTAACACCTGATGCTTGAACACGAGTACTGTCTTGACGACGTTCTTGAGAAGTTATAATCGCATCAAAGAAAAATTTCATATCTGCATTTGGTGCAAATTCAAACGTTGTTGCTAAGTTAGTGGTTTCATATTCAAAGTTTTCTAGTTCTTGGTTTAAGAATTGAACACCTAGAAAGTCAAAAGATTGAGCTACTGGACGTTTAGTGGCTTGGTCTTCTAATGAACCATTACGGTAAACATCAGCACTTGCGTTTTCAACAAGACTACCATCACGGTCAACACGAGGGCGGAATGAAGTTGCTTCTTGTTTTGTATAACTACCACTTACTACGACACCAAAACGACCAGAGTCAGTTTCCCAGTTATCACCGTATGCACCAGAAATGCGTGGTTGTACACCATCGGTGGTAAGGCTACTGTCTTCACCTTGAACACGTAACGAGCCTAATGTTTCAGATAATTCAAGCGGGCGAATGGTACGTAAATTTACCGTACCGCCAATAGAGCCTTCTGTTGTTTTAGCTTCTGGTGCTTTAGTAATTTCAACACCAGCGATAATTGCAGCCGATAAATCTTCAAAGTTCATACCACTACGGCCAGCACCTGAACCTACTGTTGAAGCACCGTTAATTTCTACTCGGTTAGCATTACTACCACGAATTTGAACACCTGTACCTATACCTGCGGTACGTGTAATTTGAATACCCGTTACGTTTTCAAGTACTTCTGCTAAGTTTTGATCAGGTAACTTACCAATATCCGTTGCCATGATGATTTCGGTTAAGTTATCAGTGTCACGTTTTTCAGCAAGTGCGCTTGTTAGTGAACTACGCATGCCTGTAACTTCGATAACTTCAACTTCTTTCGCTGCTTCTTCAGCATCTTGTGCGTACACAGATGTTGTCATATTAAGCGCAGTAGCAGACAGAACTGCTAAGCTTATTTTCGATAGTTTTTGTTTCATGTTTTTCCCCAGTGGTTCTTTATCATTAAAAATAAAAATGTTTTTTTGTTTAACACTTTTATTGAATAAATTTTATATAGTCTTTTTGATAAACCTTTCTTTTAATCTTTATAAGCATATCGATGATACTTACAAAGATTGTTCATTATACTTACAATTAAAATTCAAAAGGTCAACCCTTTTAGTGGTTAATTGGTCAAAATAAATATCGCATCGGTTATTACCAATATGGTTTAACATTTAGTGTTGGCTTTGTTTTTACATGGAGCTTTTTGTTTAAGTTATTGTTTTTAATCGTTTTATTTAAAATATTTTTTTGCAGCTATATTTTGTTCAGTATTGCTGATTTGGCAGTTATTTATCGCTAAATGGTTTGATAAATATACAAATAGAATGATTAAATAGTTGATTAAAAAACTATGATAAGCGTTTTGGTTGACCAATTGGTTGTTTTTGTTTACATTTGATTTTGACTTTTGTAACCAATTTGAAAGTCAGGTCTATTACCAGTGTTTTACCTAGCTCTTAGGAAAACTATGGAGAGATTAGCAATATAAATAAAGATGCTGTTATTTTAAGTTAAGGGTGTAAATTCGATGCTCTTATTTTAAATTATTACTCTTTTTAACTTGCTTATATTAATTAAAAATAAGTAAATCAATATTATTATTAAACAACTCATCGTTTAATAATGAGCAAAAGGTGTTCTGAGAAGAATTAAGTTTTAACACTTTTGCTTTATTTTTCTCAAACAATGGAAAAGGTATTAAATACATGAAGCCAATTATCATGATTGCTTGGTTGTTAATCGCTATCAATTTTGGGCTTATCTCAGCCTGTCATGCAAGTGATCGCAAAGGATTAATTTTAACGAAAGAAGGCATCACAAAAATTCAAGCAAGCTTAGGAAAAACACCTTTGTTTGATAAAACCTTGCAACAATTGAAAACAGAAGTTGATGCTGAAATTGAACAAGGTATTGATACTCCGATACCCCGTGATTTTTCCGGTGGCTATACTCATCAACGTCATAAAGCGAATTTCTTTTTATTACAAAAGGCAGGCGTCTTATTTCAAATTTTAGAAGATGAAAAGTATGCAAACTATGTGCGTGATATGTTTTTTCAATATGAAGCTATGTATAAAGATCTCCCTTTACACCCACAAACACGTTCATACGCAAGAGGAAAACTTTTTTGGCAATCGCTAAATGATTCAAATTGGTTGGTGTATGCAGCGCAAGCTTATGATGCTATTTATGACTGGTTACCTGCAGCAGACAGAGAAACCTTAGAAGATAATTTATTTAAACCTTTTGCTGATCATATCTCAATTGATAGCCCGCAGTTTTTTAATCGAGTACACAACCATAGTACATGGGGAGCTGCAGCTGTTGGTATGATAGGTCTAGTCATGCAAGATGAAGAGCTTATTCAACGAGCTTTATATGGTTTAGAAGAAGATGGTTTAGCAATTGGTGCAAAAGATGATGATGGTGGTTTCCTGAAAGTAGAAGGACAAGGCGCTGGTTTTTTCGCGAATTTAAATGAACCTTTTTCACCTGATGGATATTATACCGAAGGACCTTACTATCAACGTTATGCTATGTATCCTTTTTTAGTTTTTGCCCAAGCATTAAATAATGCAAGGCCAGATCTTGACGTATTAAATTATAAAAATGGCGTATTATTAAAAGCGGTAGATGTTTTATTGAATTTATCTGATGCTGACGGTGACTTTTTCCCGATTAATGATGGCCAAAAAGGTATGTCGTACTACAACGATGCGGTAGTAACTGCGGTTAATATAGCTTATTTTTATGGTAATAAAGATCCTCGTTTATTGAGTATCGCCGAAAAACAAGGGCGGGTTTTACTTGATGACACCGGTTATGCCGTTGCTGCTGGCATTCGTGATGGCTTAGCGAAAAAATTTACCAAAGGCTCTGAAAATTACTCGGATGGATCTGATGGCGATGAAGGTGGATTAGGTTTATTACGTCATGGTGATGAAGCGTTAACCTTATTATTTAAATATACCGCTCAAGGCTTAAGTCATGGCCATTATGACAAATTGTCATTTTCACTTTATGGCCAAGGCGAAGAAATCATGCAGGACTACGGTTTAGCTCGTTTTGTTAATATTGAACAAAAAGGAGGAGGCAATTATCTGCCAGAAAACAAAACTTGGGCAAAACAAACCATTGCGCATAATACGTTGGTTCAAAATAGACAATCACATTTTTCTGGAAAATACGAAATAGGTAGCCTACATCATTCCCAGTTGCGTTTTTACGACGCTTCAAATAAAGCGGTTCAAGTGATCAGTGCTGAAGAACTAAATGCCTACCCAGGCACTAAAATGCAAAGAACCATGGCGATGATCAAAGATGAAGCTTTTGAAAAAGCATTCGTTTTAGATTTGTTTAAAGCTGATGCTCAAAACAATCACCAATATGACTTACCATTTTACTATTTTGGTCAAATACTAAAATCAAATATTGATTATCAAATTCCTCGCACTTTAAAACCGTTAGGCGATAATAATGGTTATCAACACCTTTACTTGGAAGCTGAGGGGATAGCCAATAGTGAAAATACTAAATTCTCATGGTTAGATAAAGGCCGTTTTTATACTTTAACCATGGCGACTGAACAGGGTGATAAAGTGCAACTTGCCCGTATTGGTGCAAATGATCCTCAGTTTAATTTACGTAAAGATCCTGCCATTATCCTTAGCCGAAAGAATGCTAAACAAACACTTTTTGCATCAGTGATCGAACCGCATGGCAGTTATACCCCCGTTTCTGAATCAGCACATAATTCAAATAGTAATATTGCTGAATTATTAGTCCTTCAAGATGATGACAACTATACCGCCGTATCCATTAAAACGGTAAAAGGTGACATGCGTTATTTTGTTGTTGCTAATAAGAACGTTAATAAAGCGGCAAAGCATCAATTGAAACTAAATGGTCAAACATATCATTGGACTGGTCCATTTCAATATTTTTACCTGAACTAAGCTTCGAGAGCTATGAGCTCGTATTGATTTTATACCATTAATACGAGCTTTCTGTTTATTAATCTGTGATTTCACACTTTACCCAACCATAATATCCGCTACATTTATGAAACGATGCTTTTTTATGTGCGTACTTAACATCAGTTAAATTTGCCATGTTTGAAAGGGGGATCATTACTGTTAAATGTTAGCCTATTTATCGTGCAACCGCATTGGTTACCAAACCGTTTTCTTGCTTATAATGACTCAAAATTGTGAATGTTTTGTACAAATAAAACATAGCGTTGAATATTTACTATTTATTTGTTGAAAGAAATAAGGTTAGATTACACGGTAAATCATTTACTTTTTTCTTGGTAAATTAGTCATTTGGTAAATAGGTGTCGTAAGATGGTTAGTCCTTTAATTCATATAGATCATCAATCAGATGAAAGTTTGCAAAGTCAAATTCGTACTAAAATGGTTGATGGTATTCTCGTTGGCGCTTTTCCACCAAACAGTAAATTTCCATCTTCTCGAAAGTTTGCCAAACAATTAAATGTTTCAAGAAATACTATAGTTCTTGTGTATCAAGCGTTAATTGAAGAAGGCTACTTAATTTCGAAAGAACGCAGTGGAATTTTTGTCAGTGACAATATTCACAAAGGTTGTGTTCAAACATCAAACTCACAATTACACAATCAAGCACTTACTAGTAAAAAATCGACATCATTAGCGCAATTTAAAACGCCTTTTCATTATAATTTTAAAGGCGCGGTATCGTTAACAACCTATAGTTCATGTCCCTCAAACTGGCGTAGTTATAGTTATCCATTTATTGATGGTAAATTTGATTCGTCATTATATCCGATAAAAGAATGGCGTGATGCTAATAACCGTGCCAATGCCAGCGGTGAAATATATCAATGGTCTGAGTTACAAGGGTTACAAGATGATCCTATGTTAATTGATGAGATCCGAAGTAAAATTCTACCTCGCCGCGGCATTCAAGCAAGCCGTGAAGAAGTTATAATTACGGTTGGTACTCAACAAGCACTCCATTTAATTACCCAATTATTTGTAGATAACTCAGTTACTGCTGCTGTAGAGGAGCCTGGCTATCCTGAAATGCGTGATTTATTGTCACAACAAGGTGCAAAGTTAGTTTATCAAGAGATCGATGACAAAGGCATGGTGGTTGATGACAAGCTCAATGATTGCGATGTTATTTACACCACACCGAGTCATCAAACCCCAACTAGTATTACTATGTCTATGGAACGTCGAGATCAACTGCTGACAAAAGCTGATAAACATGACTTTATAATTATTGAAGATGATTTTGAGTTTGAAAGTAATTTTCTTGGTCAACCACACCCTGCTTTAAGGAGTTTAGATAAAAACAATCGGGTGGTTTATGTGTCATGTTTGTCGAAAGTATTAGCTTCTGGGGTTCAAATTGCGTTTATTGTTGCTGATAGCTCAGTAATTAATGAACTGAAAAAACTGCGTAAAATAATGATGCGCAATCCTCCATTATCGAATCAACGTGCGGTGTCTTACTTTTTATCATTGGGTTATTACGACTCTTTTATGATGCACTTGCATAAGGTGTTTTTTGAGCGTTGGTTAGAATTAAGAGAAGCATTAAATATCTATTTACCTGATAGTATTGATACTGGACCTATCCAAGGAGGCACCGCGTATTGGATCACAGGGCCAAAACAACTTGATGGAGATTACTTACGCGAGAAGGCCGCAGAAATAGGTATTTTAATTGAGCCTGCGAAACGCTATTTTGCCAGCTCTGTTTATCCTGAGAATTGCTTCCGGATGGGAATTACCAGTATTGCAACGGATAAAATTCGCGTAGGGGTGAGTAAATTAGCAGATCTTATTCATCAATTAACGGATGAATTTGAAGAAAAATTATCGGATGCAAAAGGTAATCTATTAACGGGTGCTTCGCTACAGAATGCCTTGTCTGGAGCCAAATTAGAGTGTCAAATGGTTTATGGCGTTCCTTGTATTATTGAGCTATTAAGTGATGGTTCAATGAAAGGACATACCGGTGGTATTGACGCAGAATTTGATATTGGACGTTGGTGGGTGGAAGGAGATATGTATTATCGTCAATGGAATTTATGGGGCTACGGTGAAGTTAAAGGTTTTTATGTCATTATGGATGGCAATGATATGAAATGGTTCGATCAAAACTACTGTTTTGTCCGTCAATTAACGTATCTTGATTAATGTCTTTATCCATTATTTTTTTATTTAATTTAACAATAATAGCAGGGAGTTTTACTTAAGTAGTTTTATAAAAAATAACTCAATATAAACAATTAAAACAAGGTGTTACACTATATGGTGATGCAACTTGTTTAACCCCTTAGGCTTTGTTTAATGCAAAAAGCATAAGCTTTAGCTTTTTATGTTGAAGCACCTTCTCCTAGTTACTTTGTTTTAAATTCAACACTGGACCTATAGTTAGTTTCTATCTGGTACTAACCTTATCTTGTTAAACTCCGTACAGTAAAATTATTAATTAGATTGTTTATTCATTTTTATCACGAGAGTTATTGTAATGAGCCATTTTTCTATCGCCGGTATGCAGTTGTCACTTCCATGTGGCGATAATTTAGCCACTATCGGTCAAGAGATAAAAAACACCAAAAAGCGCTTCCCTTGGGTGGATATGATAGTGCTCAGTGAACTTTGTACTTATGGTCCAGAAAAAAAATATGCATCTACATTGCCCAGTAAAGCAGAAAAATTTTACTGCGATTTAGCAAAAGAACTCAATATCTGGTTGATACCAGGTTCAGATTACGAGTTATGTGATGATGAAATATTTAACACAACTTCCGTTATTAATAATGAAGGGGTTGTGATTGAACGTTATCGTAAAATATATCCGTTTTTGCCTTATGAAAAAGGCGTATCTTGCGGCCAAGATTTTGTGGTTTTTGACGTACCACAAGGACGGATTGGCGTAGCCATTTGTTATGATCTTTGGTTTCCTGAAGTGAGTAGGGAGTTAACTTGCTTGGGAGCTGAAGTACTTATTTATCCTACTTTAACTGGCACCATAGATCGTGAAGTGGAGCTATCAATGGCAAAATCTACCGCTGTTACCAATCAGTGTTATGTTATTGCTGTAAATGGCCTTGGAGATTATGGCAATGGTAAGTCAATCATTGTTTCTCCCGACGGCAGTGTTATTCATCAAGCGGGGATCAACAAAGAAGTGTTTCCGGTTGAAATTGACTTTTCGGTGGTACGACGCAACCGAGAACGCGGTATACATGGTTTAGGTCAACCGTTAAAAAGTTTTAGAGATAACCCAATAAAATTTTCGTATAACCAAGAAAAAGCACGTAAAAATAGCGCACTGAGCAAACTTGGACCATTAGAAGTACCGAAAAGTTAAAACGTAAAACTGGAACTATCATAAGTACAAAACTGGCTCTATGTTGAGCGATTTGATTGTTCTACTCTAAATTCAGAAAAATTAAAAACAATACACACCGAGGAATATTATGAAAAAGGTAGATTTTAGTAAGTCGCTCGTTTCTAGTGCAGTGAGTACCGCTTTATTCATGTCGTTTACATCGATAGGCGCAAATGCCGCTGAAGCAGAAGCTACTGAAAAAGGCAAAATTGAAATAATTGAAGTTACCGCAAACCGAAGAGCACAAACACTTCAAGAAATTCCTTATAATATCTCCGCGGTGTCAGGCCAAGAGCTCGAAGATGCTGGTATTATTGATGCTTCTGATTTGATGCGCAATGTTGCTGGTATCACTGTGGTTGATCGCGGTTATCGCAATTCTGGCGCGGTTAATGGGGTTATTATTCGTGGTGTCAACGTTGATGGTGGTGCAAATGGCGACGTTGCTTTGTCAGCGGTACCAACGGTTGCTTCTTATATTAACGATACGCCTTTATATGCCAATTTCATTTTAAAAGATGTTGAAATGGTAGAAGTGCTGCGTGGACCACAAGGGACGTTATATGGCTCGGGTTCGTTAGCGGGTACCGTAAAATATCGTATGAATCGTCCTGATACCGAAGAATTTACTGGCACAGCCAGTGTTGGTTTAGGGCAAGCAGAAGGCTCTGAGGGCTTTAATTTAAATACAGATATTATGCTCAATTTGCCTATTTCCGATCGCTTCGCTATTCGAGCCAATGTAGGAAAAATTGATAACGACGGAATTGTAGATTACACCAATGTTTATAATTTAGTTGATAATTCTAAAGCTCCAGCCGGTAGTATTCCTTCGGCAAATTTTGACCCTTCAGGCGGATTTGTTGCTTCTCCAGGTTATAACCCTCCTGCAAGTAATGGTGATATAGCTTCTGGTGGAAATACCTTTAGAAGTGTTGAAGACGCAGATACCGTGGATATTACTTACGGTAGAGTATCTGCTTTGTTTGAAGCGACTAGTGATTTAACTTTTTTATTAGCCCATCAATTTCAAAATGATGAAATAGGCGGACGTAGACAAGTTACCCGCGGTACTCATTGGGTTGATGGTAGTGAACAAGCCTACGGTGATTATGAAAATGGTGCTGTG
Source organism: Thalassotalea castellviae (assembly GCF_031846185.1). Lineage (NCBI taxonomy): Bacteria > Pseudomonadati > Pseudomonadota > Gammaproteobacteria > Alteromonadales > Colwelliaceae > Thalassotalea > Thalassotalea castellviae. The sequence goes on along the minus strand of NZ_JAVRIF010000001.1, from coordinate 353,082 downwards.
TTGCTTGAACCTTCTGAACGTGATGTATCATTAACTACGTTAGAAGTTGAGTGGAACTTAGGTTTTGCAACTTTAACATCAAGCTCATCTCAATATACGCATGAAGGTAACTCAATTAGCGATAACACAGGGTTTTACGCACAAAACAACTGGTTTGCTGATCTGTATTATGGCACGCCTCGACCTTTAGCTATGGCTGAACGCGGTTATAAAGAAGATGCTTTTGTGCAAGAGTTACGTCTAGTATCGAATGAACGTAAAGCCAATATTGATTGGGTAATTGGTGCTTACTATATGGATCAAGACACGCTTTCTACTCAAGATAGCTATATGCCAGGGTATCAAGAGTGGGCCTTCTCAGCGTTCTCAACTTGGTGGGATATTATGGGGGGCTACGGTATGGTTTATACTGATAATGACTTCCATTATATCAGAAATCAAAATTTCGAAGATACGGCAGTTTTTGGTGAATTAACTTATCATATTTCAGATAAATTCCGCGCTACTGTCGGAGCACGTTATTTCGATAACCAATTTAGTAATGACACAATTTTATCATTACCTATTTGGCCGTTTTTAGGTGATGAGCCAAGTTTTAAAACGAAAGAAAGCGACACCTTGTTTAAAGGTAATTTGTCTTACGATTTATCAGACGACACTATGCTTTACGCAACAATCGCTGAAGGCTATCGTCGAGGTGGTGCTAACGCGGTGCCACTTAGTGGCTCATTAGAAGAAAGACCTGAGTGGCAACAATATACTTCAGATTATGCCGTGAACTATGAAATGGGTGTTAAAGGCTACTTATCTGGCGGCGCACATAGTTATACGCTTTCAACCTTTATGATTGACTGGCAAGATCCGCAATTAAACACCGCAACTACTTGGGGATTCTTCGCCGTAGCAAATGGTGAATCAGCTAAAACGTCGGGCGTTGAGTTGGAACTGCAAGGCTATTTAACCGAAGATTTACATTACGTACTTGGCTATGCTTATATTGAAGCGGAATTAACAGATGATTTCTATGCACCATCAGGTATTGGTGCAACTGATCCCACCTACTTAGTTGCTTCAGACGGAACCCGTTTACCTGCTACGCCTAAAAACACCTTGAGTTTATCGATGGATTACACCCATTCTATGGATAATGGCATGTATTGGATATCACAAGTGAATGGTTATTATCAGTCGGATACAGTCAATGCACTTGGTGAAGGTAAATATCAATCAGATATAGATGGCTTTTCTATCTGGGGAGCAAGCACTCGATTAAGTGCTGATAATTGGGATATTACTTTATACGTGAATAATATCTTCAATGAGGATGGTGTTACCGGCGTTATACCTGAAAATGCTATGGGCACAGACCCGTCTGAAAACTTTTTAGGTAATTCATCAAAAGATTATATTAGTCAACCTAGAACAATAGGACTTACGGCTAAATATAGTTTTTAATCGGTCGTTAGCAACAATGGTCATGTGAATGATCATTGTTGCTAGCGTTTTCACAACAAGTTATGTTGTTATGATTACTTCTTTCTAAGTGTTTTTATTTTGAGTGTAAGGATTTTAACATCAGTATCACATCGATAAACCAAGCCATTGAATTAAAACTTGATCAAGCTTGGACCTTTATTAATCAAAAGAATGTCGCGAAAGCTGAGCTTGCGTGTCAAAAAATTAACCAAGAATTTCCTGATAATGCAGACGGTTGGTATGCTACAAGCTTTTTGGCTTTTCAGTTAAAAAATACCGAATTGGCATTATCAACCATCAATAAAGCGATCGAATTGCAACCAAGTTCGTTACAATGGCAATTACAGAAAGTGAATACCTTGTTGTTAATGCTTGATAAAAGCGCCGCGAATGATCTTGCGCTTAACTTGAAAAACAAACAAGCAGCAAACTTAGCGCAATGTAATGACTTAGCTGTGATGTTTAACCAATTAAATGATTTTGAACAAGCGCAGTATTATTATCAACAAGCCGTTGGTTTTATTAATGAAAAGAAACAACCGGTTGAAAGTGCGCAACTTTATTTTAATCTAGCATCTCTTGCTCGTTATCAAGGCAATATTTCCTTAGCAGAAACCCATTTAGATCACGCTTTATCATTAAATCCTCATGATTATGAAGCTTATTGGTTGCGCTCGAGTTTAAAAAAACAAAGCCAAAACAATAACCATATAGACCAACTTCAACAAATATTAAAACAAGGGGTTAAACACCCGATTAGTAAAGCGCAAATTCATTATGCTCTGGCAAAAGAATTAGAAGACATTGGGAAATATTCACAATGTTTTGAACAACTCAATTTCGGTGCTAAAAGTCGTCGTGATTGTATGCGATATCAAGTTGAACATGATATTTCAACGTTAAAACAAATAACCACGACGTTTACAAAAGAATTTTTTCAGCAATATCAAGCTAGCAATTTAACGTTAAAAGCGTCAAATAAAGCAGCGCCGCTTGAAAATAATGAGCCGATATTTATTCTAGGTTTACCTCGAACAGGTTCGACATTGGTTGAACGCATTATCAGTAATCACCAAGAAGTGTTTAATGCCGGTGAGCTAAATAATTTTGCTTTGTGTATGATGGAAGCCGTTAAAAATGTCACTAAAACTCCACCTCAAACACGAAATGAGTTAGTTGAATTAACGAGTCAGATTGATTTTCAAGCACTGGGCAAACATTATATCAACAGCACTCGGCCTGAGACTGGTCATACGCGTCACTTTATCGATAAGTTACCGTTAAACTCACTATACGTTGGATTGATCCATTTAGCGTTACCTAAAGCAAAAATCATTCATGTGACCCGGCATCCTTTAGATACTTGTTTTTCAATCTATAAGCAACTTTTCACTAATGGTTACCCATTTTCTTATCAATTAACAGAATTGGCTCAATATTACATTGCTCACCATAACATGATGCAACATTGGTTAAAGGTATTAGCCAATATTATTCATCAAGTTGCTTATGAAGATGTGGTTGATGATTTATCGAAAGAAGCGAAAAAACTGATTGCTTATTGCGATCTCGATTGGCAAGAACAGTGTATTGATTTTCAAAATAATAGCGCGCCATCTACCACTGCAAGTGCCAGCCAAGTAAGAGAAAAAGTTTATCGAAGTTCGACGGGTAAATGGCGTCAGTTTGAAAAAGAATTACAACCAATAAAGCAATTACTTGTCCAAGCGGGTATCGCTTGTGACTGATCTGAATATTCCATGTTAAACCAGATTATTAATTAACATATCTAACAATAAGAGTTATTAAATGCCAAGTATTTCCACAGTCCCTTTCGAGCAAATAAAAGTAGCCCCCAATGGCGTGATTGCACGTATTATATTGGCGTTTTTAACAACAGCAGGCATATTTTATATCAATATTATGCCTGCGGTAGTAAACGGCCTGAAAGAAGGGCTTGCGTTTACCAGTCAACAGGCGGGATTTGTCAGCTCCGCTAATTTATATGGTGCAGCGATAGGTGCTTTGTTAGCGGTTTTTGTCATAAAACATATTCGATGGCAACGTTGGTGTTACTTATTATTAATTGCTTTAATAACCATAGATGCAAGCTGTATTTTTATTACCGAACCAGTGACTATGATTGCGTTTAGAGCTTTTCATGGCTTAACAGGCGGTTTATTAGTTGGTATTGGTTTTAGTATTATTTCACGCACCTCTGAAGCCGATAGAACCTTTGGCTATCTGTTATTAATTCAATGGGGGCTTGGGGGCCTTGGCATCATGTATTTACCCGGGTTGGTTCCAGAATTTGGCACTAGTGCACTATTTGTCTCATTAACGACTTTTACGTTAATCACCTTGTTGATGATGCCGTTTTTACCTCATTATGAGGTTGAAAAAATAATTGAGCCTTTAAAAACTGTTGCCAGTGATACAACACAAAGATTGCGGTTGCCATTAACTTTAAACTTAAGCGGAATCTTTTTATTTCAAGCGGCGAACATGGGGCTATTTGCTTACATGATCAGTTTAGGCAAAGCCGATGGTTTATCGCTTGATTTTATGTCCAATGCTTTAGGTGTTGCTAGTTGGGTGGCATTAATTGGGGCATTGTTAGTTATCCTGATAGGTACTAAATATGGCCGAACCATTCCAGTTGTGATTGCCACTTTACTTACGGCTTTTTGTAGCTGGTTACTTCACTTTAGTAGCAATGAAATGATTTATTTAATGACGAATATAACTATTGGGATCACTTGGGCATTTGTATTACCTTATTTATTTGGAATTTGTTCTGAATTGGATAAAAGTGGTCAAATGGCAGCGTTAGGTGGCGTCGCCTCTAAAATGGGCTTAGCATCTGGCCCGATGATCGCAGCGTTAGTGCTTCATGATGAGAATTACCAGCAGGTTATTGATATAGCGGTAATAGGTCTTGTTTTATGTGCAATCGTGGTGATTAAGCCAGCGTTGTCACTCGACAAAAAAACAATGGTTTAGTGATTTAGCTTTTATAGTTCGTTAACTTCTCGCTTGAATAAATATTTTATTCTCGCGAGATTAGCTTATTTTTCTACTATCTTTTTTTATTCAAATAATACTGTCATCCAGCCATATTTTTAACGATAACTTCTGACGTTTACTTTTATCTTGTTGATACTGTGCAAATTAACCTCGTTTTGTCACTAGAAGAAAATCATCAAAACACCTGTCGTCCTCAACATATTAACAACTTTAGTTCACTGGTTTTAAAAAGCTATTATCGTCTCTAATCGTTTTGATCTGGCACCAGATGATGCTGGCTTTTGGTGCTATGTGAATTAGTTTTACAGTGCTAGTTTGATTATCCCTTAATAGAATTTGTATCAAAATACATCTAATCAAAAAATATAATAAAAAGGACAAACGATGAATAAAATAAATAATAAAAGTATGTTCGTACTCTTATCTATCTTAAGTTTTCCTAGTGTTGCAGAGACCCTTTTCAGTGACGATTTTCAAGATGGTGATATAAGCGACTGGCAAATCTCTGGAGTTGGCAATGACGCTATAGCGAATTTATATAACGGAAATTACTCGTTACGATTACAAAATAAGAAATCAGCATTGCAAACCATATCAACTGCAGGTTTTGATAATGTTAGTATTGATGCAAGCGTTGTAGGCTATTTATTAGAAAGTACTGATACATGTATTGCAGAGCTGTCTGTTGATAATGGCGCAAATTGGCTAACAATTGAAGAAGTAGTTAATGGACAAGACGATGGGGTTACTTGGTATTCTGGAAGTATTTCGCCAACGGGGGCAAGCGATAATGCTGCCCTACAAATACGAGCGCGGGCTAATGCAACGGATAATGCTGATAATTGTTATTTTGACAATATTACCGTTCAAGGTGATCCGATTGTTGCTCCAGCAACTTTGCCCTTTAGCGATAATTTAGATGCTGGCTGGTCAGCTTGGATTGCTGATAATGGTAATGCTACTGCTGCTACCGGCGTGTCTCAAGAAACCGGTATTTATGTTTGGAGTGGCAATGCTATTAAATTGAGAGGCTCTGCAAACTTAACGAAAACATTTTCAACGCTCGGCAAAAGTAATATCGTTATCGATTGGCATTTACTTGGGGGCTGGCTAGAAGCTGGCGAGTCTTGTGATATTCAAGTTAATACCGGTAGTGGTTATTCAACCATCGCTTCAGTTTCGAACGGTGAAGACGATTGGTATTACCGTAATGGTAGTGTTAAGTTAAGTAGTGATGCCAATAATTTGGCCCAGTTACATGTTCGAATGCAAGGCAATTCTAATAACGAATATAATAATAATGATTATGATGTTTGTTATACCGATGAATTTTCTATTTATTCCGCCGCTCAAGCTCCTGAAATAACGATAACCGGCTCGACAGATTTTGGTGATGTGGTTGTAAATCAAACGTCGTCTTTGCTGATCACCGTTGCCAATGAAGGCACTGCCGATTTATTAATAGGAAGTATTTATGGTGCTGACTCAAGTGGGTTAAGTATCAGTAGCGAAACGTGTGTTAATCAAACTCTTAGTCCAAATAGCAGTTGCAATATCAATATTCAATATGCGCCTACAAGTGAAGGGACGTTAAACGAGCTATTAACGATCACGAATAACGATGCCGATGAAAGCAGTGCTACTTTAACATTAACTGGCAACGCAATTGCAGAAAATTCGGGAAGTGTTTACGACCCATTATCGGGTAGTGGTGCAGTTAATCGTACCTTACTTACCTCAACTGCATTAAACAGCACTAGCTTCAACTTAGTTGATTACAGTGCCTTTGCTGTGCCAAATGAAGCGGCTAATCCAACCAATAATTTTCAAGGTAGCTTAGTTCTCACCGGAGAGTCGACCACGGGTAACTTGCAAGAGCAAGGTACGAGTATTGCTGGGAGTTATACGGATCCAGAGCACCTACCTGAGTTTGATTTTGAATTCGTGCAAGAAGGTACTCATATTATACCTGTTCAACGAGGATTAATTCCAACGGAACACCCTTCATGGCATTACATTTTAGAGCCGGGCAGAGTATGGAATGAAAATAATGATAATGGTTTTAGTCGTGCGTCAATTCCTTTTGCTTTACAAGAAGCTGGCGCTAACTGTACACATAACGGTGTCTTAAGCTTTCTTTTTAAAACCGATGGGTCTATTTCTAATGTGGCCTATCAAATAGCGACAGAAACATGTGCTTATTTTAAATATGATAGCTGGGGGATTCTTGATGCAAGCTATACCCCAAGCAGTGTTGTCAATGCTGGCGTTATAGCAAATAACTACCAAGCCGAAGTTGCTCGTCGTATGCCAACAAAAACAATTGCAGACTTGACGGTTGATTTTCCAACTGCATCAATTGATACCAGTAAAATTGGTTCGGATCAGGCTTCTGCAGATCAAACGGTCTATGGGGTCGTGATTGATGGGATCAACTATGTCAGTAGTTGTAAAACCAGAAGAGGGGATTATCCTTATTGTGAAGTCATGTCATTACCTTCTTATTCAACCGCTAAATCGGTTGTCGGTGCCGTTGGTTTAATGAGGTTAGAGCAAAAATATCCTGGTACGAAAAATACGAATGTTTCTTTGTGTTCGAACAGCACTTGGAGCCAAGTTTCATTTGAAAATTTATTAGATATGTCGACAGGACGATATACCTCTTCAGGATTTGAAGTTGATGAAGGTGATAGTACTACCGCTAATAATTTCTTCCTTAAATATAGTCATACTGAAAAATTAAATCATTCGTGTAGTTATACTCAAAAAGTCTCGGCTGGTACTACGTGGGTTTATCATACTTCAGATACCTATTTATTAGGTGCTGAAATGAACGATATGGAAAGTACTGATTTGTGGGATATGTTAAATAATGACTTATGGACGCCATTAGGTTTAAGCCCTGCAATCAGCACCACTTCAAGAACGAATGATTCGGTTGTTCAACCTTGGTCTGGACAAGCTTTCACTGGTTATGGTTTGACTTATCATCATGACGACATTGTTAAAATTGCCGAATTTTTACATCAAGATAATGGTGTGATTAATGGCACGCAAGTGCTTGATCAAACGATGTTAAATGAAGTGTTACAAACAACTCCTCATGGTTTAAATGCCGGTAGTCAATATGACAGTTATGATAATGGTTTTTGGATTTGGAACGCACAAGAAGCATTCAGTTGTACCAATTCATTAGCGATACCTTATATGTCAGGGTATGGCGGAATTGTGGTAAGTTTATTGCCAAACGATACTATTTACTACGCGTTTAGTGATAGTGAAGACTATGGTCAAATTAACACCGCAAAAGAGTTGCATAAAGTTCGCGCTATGTGTAATTAAATGTCATTTGTATAACGAACATTTGTTAAAAGCTTTAAGCACTTAACAGAATCGTTTAAAAGCTAGTCGCTTGATAGCAAAAAAGCTGAGTGAATATCACTCAGCTTTTTTTTACTCCGCCCAGATCACAATATCTTGTAATCAATTTAGTGACTCATGTCTTCTTAACTCAATAATAGATAAAACACTCCGTGTGTTTATTTCTGAGTAATCAGCGAATTCCTAAGGGAGTTAACAAGTTGTTACTTTGTTTTTTTGCTTGTTCATGCCATGCTTTTGGTTAAAAAATAACAAGTTTTTGACCGTTGAATCACTGATAAAGCGTGAAAGAAAACCAAGGATTTCTAACTCAAAAATAGCGAACAAGTTTGCATCAGGTTGTTTTTTGAAGAACAGATTTGCGCGAATAAAGAATAAAATGACACGGGTGGACAAGCACAAATATATCGTGCGGCAATACTGCTGATTGAAAATTTGTGAGTTCGTTTACCTAAAATGGATAATTCGCGATTTCATCCTTTAGTTTTTATTCTCCAATATAAATTTTTATTCGGTATTAATGACAAAGAGGGCTTATTTTATGAAGCTCAAAGGCACTGTTGCTCCATTTATAAGAATTATTATCGCTAAAGTGGTAATAGGTCATATTATTCGGTAAAAGCACTATAGAAATTCCACCGTAGCCTGACATGTAGGGGATCCAAGTTGATGACGAACAACCAAAATCATGAGATTTATCGCCATTAATATCATAATACCAAAGACCATTGTTGTATTTGTCTATCTGACGGCCGGCGATTAAACCACCATTTTCTAAATTGAGAGATTCATTAACCATTTTACGGTCAAGCATTTGTTCATCATTGATTTGCCCTAAATCGTTATTTAAAAACTCGGCCAGTTTTATTACATCATCCCTATGGTAAGTGAGTCCATATCCCGTAAAGGGTTGTTGAACCGTATCATAACTTCGTTTTGTCGTGTACATCGTCGGGCTTAGACCCAAAGGCTTCCATAATTTTTCTACCATTTCATCTCGCCAAAAATCTTTACTCATTGAGGTTTTGTCTTGATAAAAGGCATTCAAGACATAACCTAAAAGATAAGTGTCTGATGTGTGATAAACAAATGTCGAACCTGGCGTTGCTTTTCGTGGGTAGTTACAGGCAAAATTAACAAAAGCGTGATGCGTGTTCACTTCAAAAAACTCTTTTAATTTTTTCTCGGATGATTCATCAACATGACTATTAGGTGAGTTAAAATTCCCCGTACTCATATCTAATAAATGTTCAACAGTTACATCTTTCCAATTAGACGACTTACAATCTGTTAGCCATTGATTGACAAACATTTCACTTTGCTTGCCTTTATATAGTTGTTCAATGCGCATTAAGCCATACGCGCCAAACGTAGTTTTCGAGGTTGAATATGAGGGAACCGCCATTACGTCGCAATAAGGGTAAACGCCATAACGTGTATCACAACCACCAACATAATGAACACCTTTATAGGCGATACCATAAAGAGTCATGTGCTGTTTTACCTGATTGCTGCCGATATTGGCAATATTCACGCCAGCAGATGGGTAATCTTCGGCGAGTTGGCTAATTGGTCTAGTTGGCATTCTTCGCGCTACTTCTGCTTCGTAATCACGTTGAATAACAGCAGAATTTGCAATGGTTTTTGGTGTGTAATTCGCTTTTAATCGCCCCCACATATTAAATTTTAAATACAAACAAGTGTCAGCGGCAACTTGATATGACACTTCAGACACTTCGCCATGATCTTTAAATAAAAATGACAGAACACCGTTCCACGTACAATTGGCATTTTTTTCTTGTAAGGCAAAAGGTAAAGAAACGCGGCTGTATCCATTATCCGATTTTTCTTGCCAAACTCTACCTGGTGCTAAAATATATTCCCAATTAGCATGGTTGGTAGTAATTAAGCCGCGAGTTACTGGAATGATATGACTTCCGTGTTGTACAAATTCAAAAGAAAATTTGGGTAAATGCTTAGCCTGCTTATAGTTTGATAAGTTATTATTGCCTCCAACCTCGATAATTTTTCCTTGGTTAGTGTCATCTTGTAAGGTCAGTATTCCCTGAAATTGATTCCTCGGGTTTGCAGCATTTTTGGGAAGTTGATAATGTTGATAATTCATTAACGATATTGGAGTTTTTCCCATAGCATAAGCAAAGGTTAACCCTTCTCGCACAACTTCACCATTACCCGATAAACAATCATAAAGACAGTTCATTTTCGATTTATCAGAACTTGATTTTGAAAGGTAATCTATGCAATTTTCGTTGTTTGATTGGTTATTATTAAGACAAAGATTGTGTTGTGAAACAGGCGATGCGTCTAAAGAGTAAGCAATACAAATTATTAATATAAATAGCAAGTAATGAAGGGGTTTCATGGTTTAGATCTCTAAATTGACAGCTGGAAATTGTTATTCAGTTTTTATAAAAAAGTATGTTGTCGGTTCATTACTATGATTAGGGCTACTTATCTTTAACTTAATAGATGAAGATAGCCTTGTCGAACAATAATTAACAGTGCCAGTTAACAAGAGTGGATGGTACCAGATTCATTTATTTTACTAATCTATCAGGTGGTTAAATTCTTACTTTTAATAGTTTAAAGGTTGGTGCCAGTTATTTTTAAAATATGGATCCATAAGTAGGTTATTTATTATGTGTTTTTTGCTCGTAAAGCAGCCATAAATGAGAAAGCGTTGAACTAACCGAGACTGAAACCAATCAAAAATAATAACGCATTTACAATGGGATAACACTTTTAAACCACGACAATTTACTCAAAATATGTTTTATTGGGCAGGCTATAAGCTCAGCTTATCTTGTCTATCTAGGATCGTTTTATGAGTAGTTCATTAGAAAATATTACAGTGGTTGATTTAAGTCGTATATTGGCGGGGCCATGGGCTTCACAAATGTTGGCTGATATGGGAGCTGAAGTGATAAAAATAGAGCGACCTGAAAAAGGTGATGATACCCGTTATTGGGGCCCCCCATTTATTAAACCTGCAACTCAAGAACAACCTCCACAAGCGGCGTATTTTCATTGTGCAAATCGAAATAAACAATCCATTGCCATTGATATCACAAACGAAGAAGGTCAAAAAATTATTAAGGCGTTAATCGCTCAGGCGGATGTACTGATTGAAAACTATAAAGTGGGTGGCCTCGCAAAATATGGACTTGATTATCAAAGTGTTAAAGCAATTAATCCCCGATTAGTGTATTGCTCTATTACAGGGTTTGGTCAAAACGGTCCCAGTGCAGAGAAAGCCGGTTATGATGGCATGATCCAAGGAGAAGGTGGCTTGATGAGTTTAACGGGGGAGCCTGATGGCATGCCGATGAAGGTTGGTGTTGCATTGGTTGATATTATGACGGGATTATACTGTAGTAATGCCATTTTAGCTGCATTAATGGCGCGACATCAATCGAATGAAGGTCAGCACGTTGATATTGCTTTACTTGATGTACAAGTTGCCACTTTAGCGAATCAAGGAATGAACTATCTAGCTACCGGGACTAATCCACCAAGATATGGCAATGAGCATCCTAATATTGTGCCTTATCAAACTTTTACGACTCTTGATGGAAGTATTATTTTAGCGGTAGGTAATGATGAACAATTTGTGAAATTTTGCCAGCTAGCTCAATGTGCTACTTTGGCACAGGACCCTAGATTTGCTACTAATGAGCAACGAGTAAACAATCGTGAAAGCTTAATCCCTATTTTAGCGAATATACTTGCCTCTCATAAAAGTCAATGGTGGCTTAATCAACTTGAGAGTATTGCCGTACCTTGTGGACCTGTAAATACCTTGCAAGATGTATTTGAACATCCACAAATTAAACATAGAGAAATGATCAGAAAAGTCACAAATCAACATGGGGAAGAAGTCGATACGATTGCTTCTCCGATTAACCTTTCCCAAACGCCATTACAATATCATAGCGCTTCTCCTGATTTAGGACAGCATACCTTTGTTGTTTTATCGAATAAGTTAAATTATAGCAAAGCGCAAATTAACCAACTTTATCAGGACGGCATCATTAGTTAAGCAAATATCAAGGTATATACTCTAAGGCCGAGTTTTCAAACAACTCAACTAAATTAGATAGTTAGTCAATACAGGGCTTGAACCAGTGATTCGGCGCGGGTGGTAAAAAGTAGAAGGTGCTCTCCCAACTGAGCTAATTGTCATATATCAGTGATATGAATTTCGGGCATAAAATGAGTGGTGGACGATACTGGGCTTGAACCAGTGATTCGGCGCGGGTGTTAAAAAGTAGAAGGTGCTCTCCCAACTGAGCTAATCGTCCATATATATCTGATATGATATGAATTTCGGGCATAAAATGAGTGGTGGACGATACTGGGCTTGAACCAGTGACTCGGCGCGGGTGGTAAAGAGTAGAAGGTGCTCTCCTAACTGAGCTAATTGTCATATATCAGTGATATAAATTTCGGGCATAAAATGAGTGGTGGACGATACTGGGCTTGAACTAGTGATTCGGCGCGGGTGGTAATAAGTAGAAGGTGCTCTCATAACTGAGCTAATTGTCATATATCAGTGATATAAATCAGGTATAGAAATGAGTGGTGGACGATACTGGGCTTGAACCAGTGACCCCCGCCTTGTAAGGGCGGTGCTCTCCCAACTGAGCTAATCGTCCATATAGATATATGAATCAGGGATAAAATGATTGGTGGACGATACTGGGCTTGAACCAGTGACCCCCGCCTTGTAAGGGCGGTGCTCTCCCAACTGAGCTAATCGTCCAATCATTTTATCAAGAGATATTCTGTAAACAGAATTGGTGGACGATACTGGGCTTGAACCAGTGACCCCCGCCTTGTAAGGGCGGTGCTCTCCCAACTGAGCTAATCGTCCATCTCTGTGGGGGCGTATTATAGGGAGATCGTAAAGGCTGTCAACTAAAACTAAAGCATTTTTTAGCTTTTTTTGATTAATTTATTTTAACTGCTGCAATTATCAACAGCTTGATTGTTTTGTATTCTTTTTGTTGGTTTGTTTTAGACAATAGATGTATTCAGTTTCATTGCCTGTTAAAATGTCGCCAATTTTTATAGACATCATTTTACGACTTTGGCAACTCCTTAGTCTGAATATAATAGTGAGACTTTTATGAGCTTAACAACTCGATTTGCACCAAGCCCTACGGGATACCTTCATGTTGGTGGTGCGCGTACCGCACTTTATAGTTGGTTATATGCAAAGAAAAATGGCGGTGACTTTATTCTTCGCATTGAAGACACTGATCTAGAGCGTTCAACCCAAGCGTCGGTAGATGCCATTATGGATGGTATGAACTGGTTAAACTTAGCATGGACACAAGGCCCGTTTTTTCAAACTAAACGTTTTGATCGCTACAAAGAAGTTATTGAGCAATTATTAGCGACTGGTCATGCGTATCGTTGTTATTGTACCGCGGAAGAAGTTGATGCCATGCGTGAAGAAGCAAAGGCAAAAGGCGAAATTGAAAAATACAACGGTATGTGGCGTGACCGCACTGATCACCCTGAAGATCAACCTTATGTTATTCGTTTTAAAAACCCATTAGACGGTGATGTGGTTATTAAAGATATGGTCAAAGGCGATATCACGATTAGCAATGAGCAATTAGATGACTTAATTCTTGCGCGTACCGACGGTACACCTACTTATAACTTAACCGTGGTGGTAGATGATTGGGATATGAAAGTCTCGCATGTTGTGCGAGGTGACGATCATATTAGTAATACCCCTAAACAAATTAATATTTTAAAAGCACTGGGTGCAGAAATTCCTGAATATGCACATATTCCGATGATTTTGGGGGATGACGGTAAACGATTATCTAAACGTCATGGTGCGGTAAGTGTTATGCAATATCGAGATGACGGTTACTTACCTGAAGCATTATTAAACTATTTAGTGCGTTTAGGTTGGTCACATGGCGACCAAGAAATATTTTCTCGTGAAGAAATGATCGAGTTATTCGACCTGAAAGATTGTAATCGCGCACCGTCAGGCTTTAATACCGACAAGCTTATTTGGGTCAACCAACATTACATGAAAACCTTGGCTCCAGAATATGTGGCTAAACATCTCGCTTGGCATATGGCTGAGCAGGGGATCAACACGGATAATGGCCCAGCCTTAGAAGAAATCGTAAAAGTCCAAGCTGATCGAGTCAAAACCTTAAAAGAAATGGCTGAAATTTCTCGTTATTTTTATGAAGACTTTACAGAGTTAGATGCTACAGCTGTTAAAAAACACTTACGTCCAGTAGTCAAAGAGCCATTAATTTTAGTGAAACAGAAATTAGCCGAGTTAACTACGTGGTCGCCAGAGCTTATTCATGCTGCGATTAATGATACCGCTGCTGAATTAGAAGTTGGTATGGGTAAAGTAGGTATGCCATTGCGTGTTGCGGCAACAGGTGGCGGAAATTCACCATCCTTAGATATAACGTTAGCTTTGCTTGATCAACACAAAGTCGTTGCCAGAATCGACCAAGCGTTAGCAGTAGTTGAAGCACGAATTGCTAATAGTTAACCAATGAAGCAATGAGCCAAAGCCAATGATCTTTTTGAGACATTGGCTTTTGTTTTTTTATCTAGCTAAATGACTAATAATGAATGGACCTAAGAGTTAAAAAATGGATACAACTGAAATAGTCTCGTTATTAAATTCAGCGCAACCTGAAGCTTATTTAGGTCCACAAGGTATTAAACTTATCACTGAAGAGCGTGCGATTAAAAAGGCACAAATTGGTTATTCTATTGATAAAAACGGAGCAAATATCGCTAGTAATCAACCGGGCAGTTGGCAACGACATTGGTTGGTGATCGCGAAAGATACTGAGTTAGGCGATCCTTATTATGTGGAGATAAATAATACTCAACTCCCCGTATATACGGCAATTTTTAACGAAACAACACACCAATGGCAGACAACTCTTGTTGCTACATCATTAGCTGGATTTGTTGAATGTATTGATTTACTTTTTCATTTTACCGAACAAGATGAGCCTAAATTTGTTCCAGATAGTACGGCGATTTTTGATTTAGAAAAATTGGAAATGTTCGGAAAGCAATTGGCACATATCAGTGAAAATACGGACTTTTGGCAAGGTTTTTTTATTAGTTACGTGGAATGGCTACAAGATGAAAATGTCTAAAAAAGTTGCTTATAACGGAAAGCAGAATAATAGATATCATTAGCGATTCTGGTATTTAACGCTACACTAATAATATATTACAAGGAGAGAAATATCATGGTGTTACCAAAATTAGTCTATGAAAATTTACCTTACCTGTATTTTTTAGCCAGTGGTGGTTTGCTGGTGCTTGGTGACGAATGGGCCTTGATTTTTTCGGCGGGAATTTTTTATGCTGTTGCCTGTATAGTGTTAGTTTCTCGCTCGGCACACCGACGGTTAGATAAGCACAAGGCTAACTCAATTCAATATCTTTTTCCTGAACTAATTTATGAATATTTGCCATACACTTATGCAGCAATAGGTATCTTTGTGTTAATGAGTACAGTAAATCCATTTTATCAATTTGCTGCATTCACTTTATTGATTTTAGCGTTAAGAAACTTACTTTGCCGAAAAAATAACCGTACTAAATCACCTTCTTTATTTTGAATTAATGTTGGAAATTAACATAGTAAAAGGTGATTTTAATCGTGAGTTTATAAGCTTCGCTATCCTTCAGAATTTTCTACTTCTGCATGATCACTATTAAGTGGCCAGCCGCCCAATGCTTGCCATTTGTTGACGATATAACAAAATAATTCAGCGGTTTTTTCTGTGTCATATAATGCTGAATGCGCTTCTTTATTATCAAAATCAATTTTTGCTGTTTTACAGGCTTTTGCTAGTACAGTTTGCCCCAAGGCAAGTCCAGAAAGGGTTGTTGTATCAAAACTCACGAAAGGATGGAAAGGTGATCGTTTTATGCTACATCGCTCAGTTGCAGCATTAACAAAACCAAGGTCAAAGGCAGCATTATGGGCTACCATTATTGCACGTTGGCAACCGGCTGCTTTCATTTTTTTACGTATAAGCTTAAAAATTGCTTTCAAGGCTACTTCTTCACTGACGGCGCCACGAAGCGGATTCGTAGGATCAATACCGGTAAATTCTAGCGCTGCAGGCTCTAAATTTGCCCCTTCAAATGGCTCTATATTAAAGTGAATAGTTTCATCTAAACTAAACAAACCGGATTCTTCATCAAGCTGTAAGGTACTTGCAGCAATTTCTAATAATGCGTCGGTGTTAGCATTAAACCCTGCGGTTTCAACATCTACTACGACAGGATAATAACCTCTAAAACGCATGGCATAGGCTGTTTTTTCTTTCTCGTTAGCATTCTGTGATTGTTTTACTTCTTCAGTCATATATTATTAGTTTATTTCTTTAATTCGATGGTTATTATCGCAGATAATGCTTAGTTAACTAAAGTCTTTCTAGAATTTTTTACAAAGTTAAGCCAGAATGAATAAATATTTGTTAAAGTTATTTGATAATGAGTCGATAAAATTTATGAAGCTCAGTAAACAGATAAAATAGTTATGAAAAAAACGTTAATAGCCATAAGTTTGAGCATACTTGTTAGTCAGGCCAATGCCGGGATCAGGCAGTATCATGCTGATTTAGGTAGTTCACAGTGGCAGTTAAAAAAAGATTCTCGACTAAAATGTACATTATCGCATCAAATTCCTAATTATGGTGAAGCTAAGTTTTACAGTACCGCTAATCGTAAAACTAATATGGAATTTGAACTAGATATGTTGCGTCTGCCTGATAACTATTCATTAGCACAAGTAAGAGCGGTAGCTCCAAACTGGCGACCTGGTATTGCAAGTCGAACGTTAGCCGATATGAAACTGCATAAGCAATTTGCTCCTGATTTACCAAAAAAAGTTGCTTGGACTATGTTATCTGAGCTTGAACAAGGGATGAGTCCGACGTTTTATTATAATGATTGGTATAACGATAACGATAAAATAGCGGTTGGATTATCCACGTCTCGTTTTCATAAAGCGTATCAAGAGTTTATTGGCTGTGTCGGCAATTTATTAAATTACAGTTTTGATGATATTGCTTATACGGTTTTAAATTTTGAATTTGGTAGTGATAAATTCACGAAGTCATCTCAAAAAAGAATTGCCATGATCAAAGAATATTTAAGCTTAGATACTGACTTAGAGTTAGTGTTAATAGATGGTTTTTCTGATAGTTATGGGGCTCGTAATATTAACCAGAAAACGTCAGAAAAACGGGCGAATAAAATTAGAGAGTACTTTGTTCAAAACGGCATTGATGCGAGTCGTATTGAAGCAAAAGGTTATGGTGAAAAACGACATATTGCGGCTAACGACACGGTATTAGGTCGTGCTAAAAACAGGCGCGTTGTGATCAGAATGGACAAGCCATAACGCATATAAATGACAATCTAACTTCATTTTTGATAAGCCCAACTTAGTGATAAGTTGGGTTTTTGCTATCTAACTGAAAAATTTAACGTTGCTTTTAGTGAAATATCAATCAGATAAAGCCGGTTTTTTTTCAACTTTCTTTGAAAAATACGACAGTAAATAATAGCTAAGGCCTGAAATAGCTCCCCATAGGTGTGCATCTATGGCCACATTGGCGTGAATAAGCTGCGCGATTTCTTCGCTTGCGCCAAACCATTGCTCATGAATGATTTTAATGATTGCCCCTAAAATTAACAGGTAACCAGTTTTTTCATTATGCTCAATATCTTTTAATGCGCCCCACACAAACAAAGCATGTAGTACTCCTGATAAACCTACATACTCGCTCATTTCTGGGGTAAAAAAATATATTCCAAAACTAATAGCAATACTGCTGAAGAAAACAAGCTTGAAGTATTGTTTTGTAGAATAATATTGACCGTGTAAAGCCCAAAGTAAAATTATTGCGAGCGTATTTAATAATAAATGGGCATAATTAGTGTGAAAAACGTGTCCAGAGAACAAACGCCAATATTGATGGTCAGCAATAAGCGAACGTTTATAGATAAAAGTTTCACTTATTTGACTATTAAATACAAAGCAACATAAAGCGACAATGAGTAAAAGTAATGGTGCAAGTAAATGAGTGGTTTGAATTGGAAATTTTTTTAACTGGAACATAGTCTTATATTTTTAAGTGAATGTTATTATTTTATGTCACGACCCTATTGTAACGTATGTCAGCGCCCACAAGTTAGTTGTATTTGTCATTTAATTCATCCGACGAAAAACGATATTCATGTGGTAATACTTCAGCACCCCAGTGAAGTAAAACAAAGCAAGGGAACGGTAACATTGTTATCGCAATCTTTATCTTCATGTCAGGTGATCATTGCTGAAGACGTTTCACAACATCAAGAGTTTTTAGCGGTATTAGCACAATATCAAGGTCATATCGCATTATTATACCCGTCAGAAAAAGCAGAAATGATAGTAAAAAATAGTGAAGTTAAAGCTGATGAAATTATAAAGTGTATTATTTTGCTTGATGGCACATGGAAAAAAGCGTTTCGGATCTATATGATAAATGAGGTGTTACACCATTTACCTCATCGGATATTACCGGAAAATATTCAAGGTCAATATCAGATCAGAAAGACAAAAAAGCAAGGAGCATTATCAAGTCTAGAAGCGTGTTGTTATGGCTTAGCGCTTATGGAAAATAATACTGAAAAATATGTGGGGTTACTGGAAAAATTTAAACAATTTAATCAAATGCAATTATCATTCGTCCCAAAAAATTAATATAAAAACAAAGGAATAATATGTTAGTAAAGTTTTATCAAGTTGCCTGTATTAGTGCATTATTGGTTTTTAACCCTAATTTAGTTAATGCTCAGCCTTTTGACACTAAAGCTTTTGTACAAGAAGACAGGGAGCCAGAGGCTGCCACTGGCCTTACTGAAAAGAAAGCAGTTAAAACCAAAAAGTTTATGGTTGCTGCCGCAAATCCATATGCGAGTAAAATTGGTTATAACATTTTAGCGAAAGGCGGCAGTGCTATTGATGCTGCTATTGCCGTGCAATTAGCGCTCACGATAGTTGAACCACAATCATCTGGTATCGGTGGCGGCACGTTTATTCTTCACTGGGAAAATAGCGGAAAAAAACTAACGACATTTGATGGAAGAGAAACGGCACCTGCATTAGCGACATCTGACTTATTTTTAGATGAACAAGGAAAAGCTATTCCATGGATAAAAGCTGTGGTTGGTGGACGCTCAGTTGGAGTCCCTGGGGTATTGGCAGCACTGAAAAAGGCCCATCAACAGTACGGTAAATTACCTTGGGAAACTTTATTTAAAGATGCTATTAATTTAGCTGAAAGAGGTTTTCGGGTTTCTCCTCGATTAGAAAAATTGGTTCAAATGCAGTTCAATCCGGGGATCAGTGAGCTACCTGAAATACGCCGTTATTTTTTCCCAAATGGACGAGCGATTAAAGCCGGTGATAAATTAAGAAATCCGAAACTTGCTAAGGTTTTCCGTAGTCTGGCAAAAGAGGGGACTACACCTTTCTATCAAGGCTGGATAGCTGAAAAAATTGTTTCAGCAGTACAACATTCTTCGATTGCGCCAGGTCGCTTATCTTTGACGGATATGAAAAACTACCAAGCCATAGAAAGAGAACCTGTTTGTGGTCCTTATCGTTATTATAAAGTATGCGGTATGGCGCCACCAAGCTCCGGCGGAATTGCTGTCATTCAAATTATGTCGCAATTAGAGCCATTTCAATTACATAAACGAGAACTTGAAGATGTACAAACTTCTCATTTATATACTCAAAGTTCACGCTTAGCTTTTGCCGATAGAAATCGTTATATCGCAGATAACGATTTTGTTGATGTGCCCGTTTCCGGTTTATTGTCAAAAGATTATTTAGCCGAGCGCTCAAAGCTAATTAATATCCACCAAGATATGGGAGAGGCTTTACCTGGTAGACCAGAAGCAAGTATAGCTTTAGCTGATGACTCTGCTATGGAATTACCGTCAACGAGTCATATTTCTATTGTTGATGATCAAGGAAATGCAGTGTCTATGACTACTAGTATTGAAATGGCGTTTGGTTCAGCGGTGATGGTTGAAGGTTTTATTTTAAATAATCAACTCACGGATTTTTCATTGTCACCGAAAGTAAATGGTAAGCTTGTTGCAAACCGTTTAGAACCATTAAAAAGACCACGCAGTTCAATGGCGCCTATGATGGTTTTTGAAGGGGAAAAACTTAAGTTAGTGGTGGGTTCTCCTGGTGGAAGTCGTATTATCAATTATGTAACCCAAACGATTTTAGCAATGTTGGATTGGAAACTCGATCCGCAACAAGCAATAAATCTTCCTAAAATTACCAATAGAAATAAAGTGACAACGTTGGAGAAAGGCACTTCAATTGTTAAGTTGAAATCAGGGTTAGAAGCGAAAGGGCATAATATTGCTGTGCGAGATTTAAACAGTGGTTTACATGTGATAGAAGTGAAAAACAATGGCTTAGTTGGTGGTGCAGATCCGCGTCGTGAAGGCAAGGTGATGGGGCAATAAATAAATCATTTGAAAAAAAAGTAAAAAAAATGGCCAATTAAGGCCATTTTTTTTAGAAAGGATCTTTCATTATTTTATCAATAACCCATCTATCATCAATTTGAACCAATGACACTCGTTTAACATCTTTAAGTTTATCGTCGTTATAATACCCATCAAAATACACGGTGATAATCGCTTTATTTTTAAATTGTTCTCTCACTTTTACACCACTATCATCGGGAGCAATTTCAACATTATCATATGACATGTTGAATAAGTGTCTGCCAACAGCTTTTGTCGACTTATAATGAAGAATGATTCTTGCTAGTTTCGGTGAACATACCGACGCGGCTTTTTTAATATCTTTTTCATTATATAAAGCATTAAAAAATGCCACGGTGACTAATTCAGGATTATCTAATTCACTGATAGGCTCTTCACCGTTATTACAGCCTAACAATGTGAATAGCAGGACGAAAAAGGAAGTTTTAAAATATTTATTCATAATGGAAAAGTTTATTACCTGATAGTTTCAATATCATACATTAAAGTAAAGTCTAACTTCTACGCTTAAATTTACCAGTATTTTACAAAAAGCTTATTGTTAATCATACCGTTTTTACCTTAAAAATAAAAAAGGTGCCGAAGCACCTTTTTCAATATTGTTGAAATAGAAAGTTTTACTTTGCTATTGAACAAGTTCTTTATCTGAAAATGTATCGGTAAATAATGCACTTGATAAATAACGTTCAGCTGAGCTTGGTAAAATTACCACAATGTTTTT
This sequence comes from Thalassotalea castellviae, assembly GCF_031846185.1. Classification (NCBI taxonomy): domain Bacteria; kingdom Pseudomonadati; phylum Pseudomonadota; class Gammaproteobacteria; order Alteromonadales; family Colwelliaceae; genus Thalassotalea; species Thalassotalea castellviae. Next base: position 331,844 of record NZ_JAVRIF010000001.1, on the reverse strand, counting down.
GTCTGCATTTTCTGGTTTTTCGGCCAAACGTTTGGCTGCTACAACGGCTGCACCAGAAGAAATACCGGCTAAAATCCCTTCTTCTTTCATGAGTTTATGGGCCATTTCCATAGCATCTTCATTTGACACTTGTTCTACAGCATCAATAACGTCTAGATCTAAATTACCAGGAATAAAACCAGCGCCAATACCTTGAATTTTATGAGGGCCAGGCTTTAATTCTTCACCGGCAAGCTTTTGTGAAATAACAGGAGAATCAGTCGGTTCAACAGCAACGGAGGTAATGTTTTTTCCGGCAACATTCTTGATATAACGACTTACACCAGTAATTGTACCGCCTGTCCCTACACCAGCTACAAAAATATCGATGTTGCCATCAGTATCTTGCCAAATCTCAGGACCTGTTGTTTTTTCATGAATTTCAGGGTTTGCTGGGTTTTCAAACTGTCCTAACAGAACAAATTTTTCAGGATCTGAATCTTTTATTTCTTGCGCTTTTGCAATAGCACCGCCCATACCTTTCGCGCCATCGGTTAATTCTAATTTAGCACCTAATGCGGATAGTAATTTTCTGCGCTCTAAGCTCATCGTTGCAGGCATTGTTAAGGTAATGCCATAGCCTCTGGCTGCTGCGACAAATGCTAAAGCGATACCAGTGTTACCACTCGTTGGTTCTACAATTTCTTTACCTGCAGTTAACTCTCCGCGTTTTTCTGCATCCCAAATCATATTTGCACCGATACGACATTTGACACTAAAACTTGGGTTTCTAGATTCTACTTTTGCAAAAACATTGCCACCAGTGACTCGATTAAGTTTTACAAGTGGAGTTTTACCAATTGCTGTTGAGTTATCTTCAAATATATTAGGCATTTGCAATTCCTTTGGTACATTAGTTATTAGAATTTCGTATGATAATTTAAGCATAAGATAAATTATCATTTATTAACGGTAATATTAGCGGTTCTTGACTTAAAAAGAAGTGACGATTCGTTATATCTTATATTCTTAAATGGAATAAGCATATTTTATCAAACCATGTAGATTACTTTCTTGGCATAATAAAAAGAAGTAATGCGTTGCATATGAAAATTAATGTTAAACAAATCAAGGTATCATGATGTCTTCGGATAAAAATATAACCTCAAACCAAGACGTTGCTCATGTCTTAACGGAACAAGAAACGAAGCAGATTTTAACGCCATTTGCGTTTGAGATAGATAAATCTTTATTTGGTCTCCCTTTAGCTGTGCCATGGAAACGAGGCATTGCTTTATTAATTGATTTTCTTTGTGTTTTTTTATTAGCAGAAACTCCAGCTGAGTTACTGGTATTCATGGTTGCCATCACGTTTTTTAGGATAGGCAGTAAAAAACGAGCACAAAAGTTAGGTAAAAAAAGAGGAGTAAGAAAACTTATTTTACGCTTTATCGGGGCGTTTATTTTATTCGTTATGCTTGTTTCTACCGTGCCTGATTTTATTGCGCAATTTACTCAAAATGAAACAAAAACCAATCATGAACGTTCACAAGTGCTTGAAAAAGTACCAGAAAATTCAACGGTAGATGTAGACAAAAAGAAAAGTGAAAATGCTGTATCAATTGAAGAGACCGCAAAAGATGAGTCAACGTCGATCGTTTATAAAGGCATTGACTGGTTTAAAGGATTGATTAAAGATTTAGGGTTAAGTTTTGGTTGGGCGGTGTTTTATTTCACTGTGTTAACCGCAGTATGGAATGGTCAAACCCCCGGAAAAAAACTGCTGAAAATTCGAGTCATACAGCTCGATGGCACGCCTTTGTCTATTTGGGATAGTTTTGGTCGATATGGGGGATATGCTGCCGGGTTAGCCACAGGCTTGCTGGGCTTTTTACAAATATATTGGGACCCTAACCGCCAAGCAATACATGACAAAATATCGGCAACAGTTGTCATCGATGTAAAAAAAAGTATCGTGGTAAAAATAGCTGATCAAAGACAAGAAGAGGCGTAATGTACTTCTTGTCTTGTCTTATCTTATCTTATCTTATCTTATCTTGTTTAGTTTCTCGTCTTAAATTAAACATTGCTGTAAGCTAATTGAACGTGCAAAAGTTATCAGCTATGGCATCCAAGCGTAACTGATTTTAGTAAAAAATGTGCGTTGTTCACGCGCTAAATGATTTAAATAATCATCTTGAAAACTATTATCAGAGTAGCCTAAATAAAACACCGTTTGTGGGTTTAGTTTATAAGCGTAAATTAACTGACTTGATAAGTTTTTATTTCTTTTTGAAACTGAAAGGTAAGGGTTATTTTCAGGATTGCGATCAATATCACTATAAACAAGGTTTAACTTTAAATAGCTATGAACATCAAATTGATAAGAAACGCGTAATTCCGTTAAACTGGCTTGGTAAACATTTGCTCCGTTAGCGTCTAATGTACTGTTAGTATAATAAAGCTCAGTTTCTAAATGGCGGGTAAAATTATATGAAATGTTAGCGTATAGCTCTCGGTAATCACCTAAACGGTTATTACGATAATCAATTTTATCACCGATAATAAATTCTGACTCTAAATATAATTGTGAGTTAGGCTGAACATTGGCATAAAAAGTAGCTAATTTTTCAGTAAACCGAGTCGTGTTGCCATCAATCGCTAAGCTTGATTCATCTTCACGTAATCCCACTTTATCGGCATAAGTGAACATAGCATCAAAAGTGGATAACATTGGACCATCAATGGTGAAACTTGTAGCAAGGGTTTTATCTAAAAACTCACCTTTTTCATTGTGATTAATTTGCCATAGCCCAGATAATTTCATTTCTTGCCAAAATGTGTCATTTTCACCATAGAAAAGTCGGTCGAGTAATACCTTATCTGATTGATAATCTGCTCTTGGCATATAACCTAAATCAGCTCTAAATTTTTTGCCAATGTTTTGGTGCTCTGCGGTAATATTCCAGTATTCAGAGCTATGCTCATAAGTTGCTTTATAAGCTAGGTCTGTAATGTCATTATCAAATTTTGTCCGATGGACTTGTTCTGAGTACTGGCAGTTACCAAAGATACAATCAACATCTTTTGCTTGATCGCAATCAGTATCGCTTTCGCCATAACAGAAGCTTTGATACAAATCTGTTGGGTATTGGGTATTTGAATTTAGGAGTTGTCCTGAGAAAGTATTTGAGTCATCTAATCGATATTTACTATCAATCCCAAAAACATAGTTATGATAATCATCGGCGGTTCTCAGTGTACTAATAGCTCCAACAGAAAGGTCATCGGTAAAGTCGTAGCGATATTTGAACGCGGCGGAATGACTTTCTCTATTCAATGTTGCTAAATCAGAGCCGGTGTTTCCTGGGACAAAAAAGTTAGTTTCCGTATCATTGGTAATAAAAAAGCCGTAACTATGCGCTTGCTCTGTACCTGTGATTTTGGCTCCATAGTCAGGATCTGCGATATTTCGTGTGTAAACGAGATCATAATTACTAGCAAAATAATCGGCATTTTCTAAAAAGAAAGGGCGTTTTTCGTCATAAAATAATGAATAGGTTTTATTAATGCTCAATTGACCTGAGTCGACTTCGACCGTTGAAAAATCAGGATTAAGCGTTACATTTAATAAAGTATTAGCATTGATCCCCCAGCGAATATCGACACCTGCATCAACATCATTTTCGCTATGCCAATTGTCTTCGGGGGTATAAATATCTTTCGTTTCATTTCTAGTGGCTACGAGGGCAGGCGTAACCATTAAGTTTTTCCCTGTTTTAGCTTCTTTAAAACCTTGTATCTCAGGATATTGGCATAACCAGCAATCGTTATTTCTATCAAGTGGAATATGCGATATGCGCAATCGAGTATCTCTTGGATACGAGCGAATCAATTCAAATGCCCAAGTTTTTACTTCATCGTTATCTGCAAAATTAAGTATGCGATAAGGTATCGCTATTTCTACTTGATAACCCGCTTCGGTGATTTTTCCATAGGAGTCCCAAATGCCATTCCAAGAATCATTACTGGTACCTGTCATTTCATTTTTGATACTATCAAGTTGAACACCAAATGGGTTAACAAAAAATTCGTAATTCAAGCGACGGTTATTAAACGTATCAAACTTAATTCCAACTATGTCATCGCCCCAGCGGGTATCTCTATCCCCTAAAAACGCTTGAATTTTTTCAGGCTCAGGATCTTCCGCAAAAAAACTGACATAAATATATTCGCCATTTTCGACTATTTTCGCCGATGTTTTTACCGGACTCCCTTTATTATTCCAAGGGTAATTGACAATATTTAAATCGAAGGTTTTCGCGTGTTGCCATATTTCATCCGTTAATTCACCATCAATTTTTGCTGAAAGTGACGAATAGGGCATTTGATGTGATGAAAGTTTGGTTTCTTCTGCTAGCACCTGAGAGGGTTTGTTTATCAACAACACCATTAAGCAAACAGAGATAAAGCAGTAACGACTGACTAACTGCATTGAAAGTGCTCCATATTTTTTTATTTATTATTTTGACTGCTTCACTACAGTACTTTCTATGAGATGAATTTTTACAAATCTGCACCTTTAATACAATGAATATTAATAATTTGTTAATTATTGGCTTCAATTGATGATGAAATGTTAACTAATTTTATTTTATGGCAAGTTTATTTTTTACATTCAATGATAGTTTGCCTGGAAAAAGTCATGCTTGTGAAAACTTAAAGTTGGGGTTTAACAAATCTCCAGTTTTGCCCGCTCATAGCTTTGAATAAGGTAAAAAGGATTTTTAGCGACTCAAGGGGATCACTTCATCCAAGCATAGCTAAATTTCATAAACACTTTTTGTAGGTCTTTCGTTAAATGACTTAACGTTTCTTCAGTATATTGGTGATCTGAATAGCCAAGATAAAAAACTGTTTGTGGGTTTATTTTGTAGGCATAAAGTAATTCAGTCGAGACATCTCTACTGTGCTTTATAATATCTTCCGGTTTTTCATAAAGATAATTGAGAGGATTTCTTGTGGTATTGTTATAGACTAAAGACAAACGAAGAAAACTTTTGATACTAAATTGGTGGGTCGCTCGAATATCCGTTAGCCTTGCTGTAAAAAGGTTGCTGCTATCAGCGTCTAATTGATTGAATACTTGTTTAAATCGTAATTCTAAATGCTTATTTACATTCCAGTTAATATTGCCTCGTAGTTGTTTGGTTAATCCTAATCTATTATTGCTGTAATCAATTGCATCGCCATATTCCATACTTGTATTTAAGTGTAAGCCAAGTAGCGGTTTTATATTGGCAGAAAGGTATATTCTACTTTCTGAAAATAATGTGGTATTACCTTTGATAGCTAAGCGACTATTATTGAGACGTCTGCCTACTTTATCTCGATAAGTCAGTCCTAAATGTATGCTGGAACTATATTTAGCATTGATACGAGCACTCATATTTAACTTTTCTTCAATGAGTTCGCCATTATCATTTTGTGCTTTATGCCAATTTGAAGATAGGAAAAAATTTGACCACCAATCGCCTTGAATGGCATACCATTTTCTATCAACTCCCACGGATAGCGTCTTTTGGTCAATTCTTGAGATAAAACCTAAATCACCACGAAAGCCAGCATTTTTTTCATTATAGTCGGCGCGATAAGACCAATTTGTATCATTATGATAATAACCAACTTTAAGTGCATTACCGCTAAACGGTTGACCTTGAGTGGTGCGGAGAATAGTTTCACTGAAGTTACATTCGCCAAAAGTACATTGCTCGTTGTCATCAGGTAAACAATCGCTGTTATCCGTTTCATCACAAAACTGTTCAAATAAAGTGTCGGGATATTCTGTATTTGAGTAAAGCGATTGGAATTTGAATACATCATTGGTTGTTAACCTAAATCTTGCATCAATTCCATGAACGGAATTCTGATAATCCTCTGCTGTTCGCAGCGTGCTTATCCAACCTAAGGTGATATCGTCATTATAGTTATATCGATAGCGTAAAGCTGATGCTTTCGATTCCCCCGAGATTTCAGCAAGCGAAGAGGCGCGATTACCTGGAATTAAAATATTGGTACTGTCATCGTCTGTTACAAATAACCCAAAGGAGTGATCATTTTTCCTCCCGGTTAATTTAGCCCCGTAATTAGGCGCATTTATATTGCGGGTATAAACTAAATTGTAATTTGAATCAAAATAATCAGCGTTATCTAAAAAGAACGGTCGTTTTTCTTGAAAGTACAAGGCAAAGTTATTGTTGAGGTTTAATTGTGAAGAATCGGTTTCAACGGTTGAAAAGTCAGGATTAATTGTAGCATTTAAAAGTAAATCTGGTGTGATCCCCCAGCGAGCATCAAGGCTTAAATCGGTGTTATTCTTTTCTTCCCAAAGATTATTATCATTAATTTCTTTATGTTTACCAACAACAAGCGAAGGGGTGATGGTTAGGTTTTCACCTTGTTTTGCCCCTTTAAAACCTAAGGCCGTTTTTAATTGACAAAGCTCGCAACTATTATTTCGTTCAAGGCGTATATTTGAAATACGAAGTCGTTCATCTCTAGGATACATTCTTAGTAACTCAATGCCCCAATCTTGAATACTTTCTTTTTCTGTAAAATTAAGCATTCTTAATGGCAGGGCCATTTCAACAATATAGCCTTTGTCATTAATGATTCCCGCGCTATCCCAAATACCATCCCAAGCGTCACTTTCTCTTTGAGTGACTTCATTTTCAATCCCATCAATTTGAGAGCCTAACGGGTTAACTAAAAATCGATATGCGGTGCGTTGATCGTTATAAGTGTCAAGTTTCACGCCAACAATGTCATCGCCCCATGATTTATCCCTATCTCTTAAAAAGCCTCGTATCTGACTTGGGTTGGGATCTTCAGCGATAAAGGCGATATACAATTGTTTGCCATCTTCCATAAGCAATGCTTCAGTGTGAATAGGGCTGGGCGTGTTGTCATAGGGGCGTGTAACATTGTTGATTAACACTTTCTTTGCCTTTTGCCATTGCGGCTCATCTAATTGAGCATCAATGGAGACACTGCCTGAAATCGAGGGGATTAAGATCTGATGATGGCTATTGCTATTAGCATAACTGGTTGTTGCAAATGCAGATAATATTAATATGGTCGACCAAAAGATAATTGTTTTTATAGCGGTCATTGATGTTTCACTAAATAAGAATAAAGAAAAAGATTTTGCCGATTTTATAAAGGTATAATCACCTGTCAAAGTAATATCGACGATCAACCATTTTAGTAAGTTTAATGGTTAATTCAGGTGAACATTGTTTTAATTTTGTTGGTGTATTGTAATTAACATGTTAATTAGATTAATTTTTATTTAGAGGTCGAATCTTAAGTGTATCTGCTGCATAATCTTATTAAGGTTAAATAGTTATTATCATTATGTTTATTTCAATTTTAAATATCATTGCTTTAATGTGCTTTCTTATTTGTTGGTTTGGCTATACTATTTTTGCAAAAAGAAAAGCCAAAGATACTAATTGTATTGCGAAATGTATGCATCAACATCGTATTCACTGGATGTATGAGGTGATCACCCGAGATATTAGAGTTGGCGAAGCGGCATTACTGGCTAATTTAGAACGAAATATTGCTTTTTTTGCATCCTCAACGTTGCTGGTTTTAGCGGGTGTATTAACATTATTCGCACAAGTTGAAAAACTAGAATCGGTGATACAATCTATTCCTTATGCCGAGTTATCTCCACATTCAGTGGTGCAATTTAAACTGGGTTTATTAGCTTTTATTTTTGTACTGGCTTTTTTTCAATTTACTTGGTCAATGCGGCAATATGGTTTTATTAATGTGATGATCGGCGCAGCGCCGATTGATGAGTCAGGTAACAATGAAAATTTACGACGTTATGCTAAACAAATGGCTATAGTGCAAGATCAAGCGGCACATTCCTATAATTATGGCTTACGTTCCTATTATTTTTCTATGGCGGCTATCTGTTGGTTTTTTCATCCGTTACTCTTTATTTTTGCCAGCCTTTTCGTGGTTTACACCTTATATATTCGAGAGTTTAAATCTAAATCGGTTAAGGCAATCACCGCCGGACAAGAATTTTTAGATATAGAGCGTAATACCCGATTTCCACCGACTGACACCCTTAATAAAGATGAGCCATAGATTTGCACATTATACACCCTCTGATTTTGATGCCTTTGATTGTTTAAAAATTTCAAAGCTTATTTACCTAATATTGGTTTTTGTTTTGAGAGGTTATATCGTTTGGTTGATGTCGGTTTCAAACCTAAGAGATAAAGTAGGTGTTATTCAGTGGGTTTACCCTGAGCCAAGTCTTTTTTATTTAAGCTTGTTTTCTGGCAGTTTAGGCTTATTTGTTTTGTTGATATTAGCCTTGAGAAAACCTGATGCTAGCCCTTGGGTTCAAAACGGTTGGCAACATTTACGAGGAATTTTGTTGTCTGCTTTAGTGTTTGATCTCATTGTGAATGTTGTCGGCTACTTTTATTGGCAACTACAATCATTAACTTGGGTTTTAGTAAATGCTTTGGTGGTTATTGTTTGTTGTTTATTTTTATTTAAAAACAAACGAATACAAATAAATATAAATGAATTTCCTGAAAAATTACCTGAATAGTTTCATCAGTTATTTTCATCACTTGTAATTAGAGTAATAAAGATAGGACATGTTTTGACAATAGAAAACAATAAAGAGCAACGACTGGTTATTCTTGATACCGAAACAACTGGCATAAATCCCAGAGAAGGGCACAGAATCGTTGAAATTGGTTGTGTAGAGATGATCAATCGGCAACTGACAGGTCGAACTTATCATGCTTATATCAAACCCATGCAGCATGGTATGCAAATGATCATGGATCAGGAAGTTATTAATGTTCATGGTTTAACGGATGAGTTTCTTCGAGATAAGCCACAATTTGATCAGATAGCACAAGAGTTTATAGATTTTATTAAAGGCGCTGAACTTGTGATTCATAATGCTAAGTTTGATGTCGGCTTTATGGATCATGAATTTGCAATGGCCAAAGCTAATTTACCTATGACTCATGATATCTGTACGGTTACAGATACCTTAAAAGTGTCAAAGGATGAATTTGGTTCGCCTAAAACCCTCGACTTTTTGGCACGGCATTATCGAGTAGATAAGTTAGTTGATCGAACTTATCACGGAGCATTAATTGATGCTCAGCTGCTAGGCTTTGTTTACATCGAAATGACCCGTAAACAATCGGCATTAAACTTAACGGTTGGTGAAGGGGATTCAGAAGGATCAGACGCAAATGCCATCAAACGTTTACCCATAAATAGGGAAAAATTAAAGATTATCTATGCAACGGCCGATGAAGTAACAGAACATGAAAAAAGATTAGCCGTTGTTGCTGAAAAGGGGAGCGAACCCATATGGAAAAATTGAATTGGTTAAAAACTTGGGCAGTAGTGGTAATGACCTTTTTACCACAACACTTGATCGCACAAGATCAAATGCCTGATGTAAAATATTATGAGCAAGATGATATTACCAATCAAATTCCATATTTTGACAACCGATTTCATATTGATGCACAACTCGACGAAATTACCTTGCTTTTTTATCGTAATAACGGCTCTCCCCCTATTATTCTAGTTCGTCCTGATGGCAGTAAATTAAAAATTAATAACTTTCCTAAAGATAAAATAGAATGGTATGACGATAGAACCTTTGATTTAATCACTATAAAACAGCCGATGCCGGGACCTTGGCAAGCAATTGGTGATATTTTACCTAATAGTAAAATCATGCTGGTGTCAGATGTAACGCTAAAAGTTGATCCTATTCCCGACATAGTATTATCCGGCGAAACTTTGAAAATTAAGGGGCAAATATTTAATCGAGAACAATTGGTTGATGATCCTCTGTTTGATGATGTTATCAATCTTGATGTTGATTTTTATAGTACCAACAATACAGGGTTTGATAATTTCGGTGCGGAACCTATTGAGATTGGTTCATTTAGAGACGATGGTTATGATTTAGATGAATATGCAAAAGATGGTATTTTCACAGCTGAATTTAATTTAGATTTCTCTCCTGGTGAATGGTTACCTATTTATAAGGTTATTATGCCTAGAGCTACTCGCGAACTCAGACAAAAACCTATTATTTTAAGACCTAATCCTGTGGAGATTTCGGTAGAAGCAACCAGTGATCCATTAGATTTTCATCTAGTTACTTTACATATAGATGAGAATAACGTTGATCCTAATAGCATGATCTTCCAAGGCAAAATTACTTATCCAGACAGGCAAACCGAACCGTTTGCCATCATGGAAGGTGAGGGCAACACTCGAATTAAAAAAGTTGGTTACACGGAAGCGGGTATACATCGTATTAGTTTAAGTGCTTATGGCGAAACAATAAACGGTAGAGAGTTTCGTTTAGTTGTTCCTGAATTTTCTTTTAATGTGGAAAGAATGGATGGGCCATTAGTGCCTACTATTGATGGTGAAGAAGACACCATTAGTGCGGCTGAACAAGCTGCTGAAGCATTAGCCGCTAAAATTGCCGAAGATAAAGCACAACTAGAAATGGAAATCGCGCAAGCAAAAGCGGATCAAGAGGCTGCTCAGAAGCAAACATTGATTATTATTGGTATTTCCAATGCGGTTATTATCGTTATTGGCTTAGGTGTTTTCTTTTTTTTACGACGAAAAAAGAAGTAAATTTTTCAATTTCAGATAAAAATTGATGATATTTGCTGAGTTTTTCCGCTTATTGGTCATCAATTGTCCATATAGCCAAATGATTATAAAAAAGTGGTTGACGCATTCGATTGTTAACCGTATTATTCCCGCCGCATTCAACGACTTGTTGTTGAAAGCAGCGATTAATATGCGGAGTGGTAGTTCAGTTGGTTAGAATACCGGCCTGTCACGCCGGGGGTCGCGGGTTCGAGTCCCGTCCACTCCGCCACTTAATCCCTGCTATTTGTATCTTTGCGGAGTGGTAGTTCAGTTGGTTAGAATACCGGCCTGTCACGCCGGGGGTCGCGGGTTCGAGTCCCGTCCACTCCGCCACTTGATACATCAATAACAATTGTTTGCGCGAAATAATGCGGAGTGGTAGTTCAGTTGGTTAGAATACCGGCCTGTCACGCCGGGGGTCGCGGGTTCGAGTCCCGTCCACTCCGCCACTATTTCACACGTGTCGAGCAACGTTTCATGTTCAAAAGAAAAATACAGAGTGGTAGTTCAGCTGGTTAGCTTTTTATTTAGCGAAGCGGCCTGTCACGCCAGATGTGTTTTCGCGGGTTCGAGTCCCGTCATCAAAACTCAAAAGAAAAATATCGCGGAGTGGTAGTTCAGTTGGTTAGCTTTTTATTTAGCGAAGCGGCCTGTCACGCCAGATGTGTTTTCGCGGGTTGAGTCCCGTCATTAATACTCAAAAGAAAAATATCGCGGAGTGGTAGTTCAGTTGGTTAGAATACCGGCCTGTCACGCCGGGGGTCGCGGGTTCGAGTCCCGTCCACTCCGCCACATTTTTCACCTTCATAGTTTATTTCAAAACTTCACAAGCTTTTATAATTTCCTTTGCGCTAAAGCAATAAGCTCGCTTCGAGTGTTTATTCCTAACTTGATATATATTCGATATAAATGATTTGAGACTGTCGAAGGTGAAAGAGCTAATTTTTTCGCAATTTGTTTAAAGGTTTGACCCTGACAAACCCCATCAACCACTTCTTTCTCACGTGTGGTCAAGATATCAAATTGATTAATAATCCTGATTGACACTTTAAATAATTCCCCTTCAACTTTTACTGAAAAATGTAAGTTACCTTGGATAAATTCGAAGTATTCCTCATTACTTTCTAGTAAATCAGCGGGAAACGCTTGATGAGACGCTTGGGGCATATGCTCATCAAGCACAGCAAAAAACTGTGGCGTTACGCAATGGTATATGCCTTTGGCATCACATAAAGCGTTAATTTGATTACTTTGTGATGCATCCACAGACTTTGGTGTCATTGATATTTCTGAAAGTTGTCGATAAGCAAAACAACTCATTAAATGATAAAGTAAACGGCTTTGTAAGCCTTGTTCAGCCTTAGTAAATAAATGCGCTCTGTCGTATCGATAAAGAGTTAATAAGGTAAACACGCCACTGCGTTCATCGACATTTATCGAACTCAAAATTCTTTCAATATCACAGGGTTTAAAACATTTATGATAAAGCTCTGAACGATAAAAATTTTCATCATCTATGACATCACTCATATTCACCGCCGACCCTAATTGTTCTGTAATTTGAGTAAAAATAGGGTTGATTGGTAAATATTTTAAAAGATTGTTAAAGATCTCATCTGAGACGTCTAGGGTTATTTGAGTATGAAATTTCTTCGTTGAAATATGACCTGTCCCCCAGATCGCCCCATCAAATGGTATTACTTGCCGAAGCAGATCTAATGCCCAAGTTGGAAAATCTGCTAATGAAACATTGAGAGCGCCACGATAAAGTTGGCTAATGAATTTATCAGCGTCAGTATTTTTTATCAAAGTTTCATTCATTAGGTAATTTTTACTATAGTCAAATTGAGTTAATTCAAAGAATATAAAGTTAATTTTTATGCTAACAGGTGGTTAGTTAATGGAACAAGAAAAACTTTTACATTGCGATACTGTGATTGCTGGTGGTGGTATCGCCGGACTTGTCAGCGCACTTGAATTATTGCAAGTAGGACAGCAAGTAATGGTTATTGATCGCGATACTCCAGAAAGGTTAGGTGGTCTAGCTCGTTGGGCTTTTGGTGGTATGGCGTTAACAAATACATCACAACAAAAAAAGATGAAGATCCCCGACTCCTCCCAAACGTTATTAAAAGATTGGCATAGTTTCGCGGAGTTTACTGAGCAAGATATTTGGCCGAAAGCGTGGGCGAAAGAGTATGCAGAGCATAACCATGACAAAATCTATTTATGGTTAAAAAAAATTGGCTTAAGTTTTTTACCCGCAGTTAATTGGGTGGAAAGAGGGTTATATCAACCGGGTAATTCTCTACCTAGATACCATGTTTTGTGGGGAACAGGTTGGCAGTTAGTTGAAACTATAATTGCATTATTAACCCCTTTTATAAAAAGCGGCGCATTAACGATTTTTCATCAACATAAAGTGTTAAGTACTTTGCTTGAAAACCAGCATTGTATAGGCGTACAAGTCAATGACGAAGTAAATGATGTTAATTTTTATATTAATGCGAATAATACCATTATTGCCTGCGGAGGAATAAATGGCAGCTTGGAGAAAGTAAAAGAGCATTGGCCATATCAAGGCAACCAAGTCAGTAGCAAAGTATTAAATGGTGCCAATCCCATTTCAGATGGAAAACTTCATGAACATATTAATGCCATTGGTGGCAACATTACGCATGCAGATAAAATGTGGAATTATGCGGCGGGTATACACCACCCTCAAGCAGAGTTTAAAGAACACGGACTCAGTTTAATTCCTAGTAAATCTGCCATTTGGTTAAATCATCTTGGAAAACGAATAGGACCTATGCCATTAGTGACAGGTTTTGATACGCACTATTTATGTCAGCAAGTGGTGCAACAAGAAAAACCGTGGACTTGGCAAGTCCTCAATGAGGCCATGGCGAAAAAAGAGCTGGCGGTGTCGGGCTCCCTTCATAATCCTTCGATCAAAAATAAAAAATTATTTAGCTTTTTAAAAGAAATATTACTTGGTAATAAACGTTTGATCAGACAGTTAAGCGATGAAAGTGAAGATTTTATCTGTGCGGATTCACTGAGTGAATTAACTGAAAAAATGAACGCACTCACTGACGATGATTATATCAAGTTCGATGTTATTCAAGATGAAATAGCTCACTATGATAATGAATTGAATAAACCGACAAATTTACAAAATGATGAACAGATCAGGCGCATTATGCATGCGCGTCAATGGGGACCTGATAAATTAAGAACATGCCAACCTAAACCCATTGTAAATAACCGTAATAAACAATCGTTGATCGCAATACGTTTGCATTTAATCAGTCGAAAAAGTTTAGGAGGGATACAAACCAACCTGAAAAGCCAAGTGCTTAAAGAAAACGGGGAAATTATGCCAAACTTATACTGCATAGGAGAAGCCGCAGGTTTTGGCGGTGGCGGAGCATGTGGAAAGCGTTCTTTAGAAGGTACATTTTTATCCGGGTGTATTTTAACGGCTAAAAATGCCGCACAAGCAATAATAAATAATAACGATGAGAACTAATGATGAAAAAAACAGCCGCGTGGTTAGTCAGATATGCCTTAGAGCAATTAAACGTAAAATTTACCTTCGGGATCCCTGGGGTGCACAATACTGAAATTTATGATGAATTAGCTAAGTCGGATCAAATAGCACCGATCTTAGTAACTCATGAAGGTTATGGTGCGTTTATGGCGGATGCTGTGAGTCGCAGTAGTGAGAGTATTGGGACTTTAGTGATTGTTCCTGCTGCGGGAGCAACCCATGCTGCAAGTGGAATAGGTGAAGCCTATTTAGATGGCATTCCAATGTTAGTGATCAGTGGTGGAGTAAGAACAGACTCTCAATTTCAATATCAGTTACATGATATGGATCAGCATAAAATGTTAGAGCCGATCACGAAAAAAACCTACAAGGTAGAAAATCATCAAGATGTAGTTGCCACTATTTTTGATGCCTATAAGGTCGCGAATGAAGGTGAACCAGGACCTGTATTTGTTGAGATCCCAGTTAACCTTCAATTAGACAAAGGCGAGGTAGACGAGTTAATAACCTTTACTCCTTCATTACCAGAAAAAAATAATGATTTAGATCTTGCTTTGTTGGAAGCCGCAGAACTTTTAGCGAAAGCAAAAAATCCGGCAATATTTGTTGGTTGGGGAGGGGTTGAAGCGATTCTTCATACTGAAACTATCGCTGAATTACTGAGTGCGCCTGTGGCAACCACTTTGCAAGGACTCAGTGCTTTTTCAGCAAAACATCCACTGCATACCGGTATGGGTTTTGGCCCCGCGGCGGTTCCTGCAGCGACTAACGCGTTTAAAAATTGTGATTGTTTGTTGGCTATCGGAACTCGTTTTGCTGAAATAGCCACCGGAAGTTTTGGCGTTGAAGTTCCCGATAATTTGATTCATATCGATATAAATAAACAAGTCTTTAATGCGAATTACCCAGCTAAAGTTGCCATTGAAGGGGATGCTACATTGGTGTTAGCTTGTTTAGTTGAAAAACTAAAGCAAATGACAATCGTGGAAAAGCAAACGGAAAATATTAAAGGGGCAATTAAACAAGACAAAGCAACTTATCGAGAAGAATGGTTAAAGCATGATAGTAAAGATCGGGTAAATCCTGCTCTATTCTTTCAACATTTACGTCAGCAGCTTGATGACGATGCTTATGTTATTGCAGATGATGGTAATCATACCTTTTTAACTGCTGAACTGATGCCATGTTATCAAGCGAAACACTTTTTTAGCCCAACTGATTTTAATTGTATGGGGTATGCAATTCCAGCTGTGATAGGCACTAAACTTGCCAACCCTGAGAATCAAGTCGTAGGAATTATCGGGGATGGAGCTTTTCTGATGAGTCAGACTGAGCTATTTACTGCCGCTCATTTAAATATAGGAGCAATTTTTACTATTTTTAATGATGGTGAGTTAGCACAAATCTCTCAAGCGCAGCAAACACCCTACAATAAAAAAACCTGTACTATTTTACCTAATGTTAAATTTGAAGCCATCGCTCATGCGAGTGGTTGTCAGTATTTACGTATTGACGTTAATGATGATATTGATGAAAAAATTGCGCTAGCGCTTAACTATGCTAAAAATAAAGTACCGGTAGTGTTGGATGTCAATATAGATTATTCAAAGAAAACACGTTTTACCCAAGGCATTATTACGACCAATTTAAAACGAATGAAACTACCGACTAAAGTACGGATGATTTCTAGAGCGTTATGGCGTCGTGTTTAATAACGTAAAAAATAAGTGGTTTGACCAGTTGCTTTTATACTTAATGTCCAATAGTATAAAGTCATTATACAGGTCGGACCTATTTGGAGTTTATTCATGTTGACATACAAAGCACCTATTGCAGATATTAAGTTTCTTTTTGAAGATGTATTCGGATATTACAAACATTACGAAAAATTTCCTGAATTTGAAGAAGCGACACCTGATTTAGTTGATGCTATTTTCCAAGAATGTGCAAAATTCTCTGAAAATGAATTATTACCAATGAATCAAAGTGCAGATAAAGAAGGCTGTAAGTTTGACAATGGTACTGTTACCACGCCGAAAGGTTTTAAGGAAGCTTATCAGCAATATGTTGATGGTGGCTGGCAGTCATTGTCGCATGGCATTGAGTATGGTGGTCAAGGCTTACCACCTTCACTTGGTATGGTTAAGTCAGAAATGATGGGGACAGCAAATTGGTCTTGGGCAATGTATCCTGGATTGAGTCATGGTGCGATGAACACTATTGATGTACATGGTACAAAGGATCAAAAAGAACTTTATTTAACTAAACTTACCGAAGGCACATGGACAGGTACTATGTGCTTAACAGAGCCACAATGTGGCACTGACTTAGGTCAAGTGAAAACTAAAGCGGTGCCAAATGGTGATGGTACGTATGCAATTAGTGGTACTAAAATATTTATTTCGGCAGGTGAGCATGATCTCGCTGAAAATATTATTCATATTGTTTTGGCGCGCCTACCCGATGCCCCAAAAGGAACGAGAGGTATTTCACTCTTTATTGTACCTAAAATGGATGTAGAGCAAGACGGTAGCATTATTGGTGGTAATCATGTCACGTGTGGCTCAATCGAAGATAAAATGGGTATTAAAGGTTCAGCAACTGCGGTATTAAATTTTGACAATGCCAAAGGTGTACTCATTGGCCCTGAAAACAAAGGGTTAGAGTGTATGTTTACTTTTATGAATACCGCTCGTGTAGGTACTGCTTTACAAGGGGTTTGTGCCGCTGAATTGTCTTACCAAAACGCATTACTATATGCAAAAGAACGTCTTTCAATGCGTTCATTATCTGGAGCTAAACAACCAGAAAAAGTAGCAGATCCTATAATTGTTCATCCTGATGTTCGTAAAATGTTACTCACACAAAAAGCGTTTGCTGAAGGCGGACGTGCGATGATTTATTATGTTTCAAAACTTGTTGATACCATTGAAACCTCTAAAGATGAAAAAGAACGTAAACGTGCAGATTATCGTTTAGGGTTTATTACGCCAATTTTGAAAGCATTTTTAACTGAAGTAGGCTCTGAAAGTGCCAACTTAGGTGTTCAAGTTTTCGGTGGCCACGGTTATATTAAAGAGTGGGGCATGGAGCAAATTGTTCGCGATTGCCGAATTTCTACTTTATATGAAGGGACTACGGGTATCCAAGCGCTTGATTTATTAGGCCGTAAAATATTGTTGAGTCGTGGAAAATCATTAAAAAGTTTTACTATGGAAATATTAAGTTATTGCCGTGAGAAAAGTATGATTTCTAGCAACCCTCATAAACGTCAAATGAATAAATTTATTTGGCCATTAAGTAAAGCGGTGGCGAATTGGCAACAATACTCCGTTCGTTTAGCGATTAAAGCCAAAAAAGATCGCGACATGGTTGGCTCAGCTTCTGTTGATTATTTGATGTATTCAGGTTACATCACCATGGCATACTTTTGGGCGCAAATGGCACAAACGGCTTATGAAAAACTAGCAGGTGATGTCGAAAATAGAGACTTTTATCGTGCAAAAATTAAAACTGCTGAGTTTTATTTTGATCGTATTTTACCTCGTATTAAATCGCATGCCGCAACTATGATGGCAGATCCTAAAAGTTTAATGCAATTAGATGAAGATTTATTATCATTTCTTTAATGAATAGTCTTTGAAGAAATCAAAAAAAAGCTGCATTAGCAGCTTTTTTTATTTTGGCCGTTTGCGATTCAAACAACCTATTAGTGACACGTTATAAATGTCTGATCAAACGGAGTAATTTGAATTTTAGTTTTGTATAAGGTGCAAACCTTACCGGTAAGTCTTTTAAAAACGGTCGATATAACACTGACTTTAAATGGCTAAAATTATCAAAACCTGCTTTGCCGCTATATTGCCCCATACCGCTTGGCCCAACACCACCGAAAGGTAAATCAGGTACGGCATTAAACATGATCACATCATTGATACATTGGCTGCCTGAGCTGATTTCATTAATCCAGCTCTGCGTTTGTTGACTATCTTTGCTAAAGATATAAGCAGACAACGGTTTTTCTCTTGATTTAACCAAGGTTTTTGCGGCATCAAAACTATCAATTGTGATAATAGGTAAGAGTGCACCAAAAATTTCATCGGTCATAATAGCGCTATCAAGTGCTGGGTTAAGAATAATGGTGGGTTCAATATAGTTTGTCGTTAAATCGACTTCCCCTCCGTGAACAATCTCACCATTACCCATATAAGATGCTATTCGTTCGGTATGACGACGATTAACAATCCGTCCATAATGAGGGTTGTGCTTTATGTCGTCGCCAAACATTGATTTTATTTGCTTTTTAAGTGCAATAATCAAATTTTCAGCGACATCTTTAGTGGTTAGAATATAATCTGGAGCAATACAAGTTTGTCCTGCATTTAACCATTTTCCCCAAGCTAGCCTTTGCGCGGTTATTGTTAAATCTGCACTTTTATCAACATAGACTGGACTTTTACCACCTAATTCTAAAGTTACAGGGATTAAATGCTTTGCTGCTGCGGTCATAACAATACGGCCAACTTGTCCATTGCCCGTATACATAATATGATCAAAAGGATAGGTTAATAATTCGGTGGTTTCTTCAACGCCACCTTCAATGACCGAAACCGCTTTTTTATCTAAATATTGTGGGATAAGTTTGGCTAATAATGCCGACGTTGCTGGTGATAACTCTGACGGTTTAATGACTGCGCAATTACCCGCTGCAATAACCGCAACAAGGGGGGCTAATACAAGTTGCAATGGATAATTCCATGCGCCCATTATTAGTACCGTACCTTGAGGTTCTGGTTGAATGTATGAACGACCTGGTTGGGCAACAACTGGGGTTGAAACTTTGCGTTTTTTTGCCCATTTATTCAGGTGTTTCAGCATGTGATCCACATCGCCAGCAACATACGATACTTCGGTGATCCATGCCTCTAAAGCAGGTTTACCTAAATCGGCCTTTAAAGCATCTAAGCAAAGTTGTTCATTTTCTGTGACCAGTTTTTTTATTTGTAATAATTGCTTTTTACGCCAAGCCAAATCATGAGTAATTTGACGATTAAAATATGCTTTATGTACGTCGACTTGTTTTGCAAAATTCATAAAGTTTCCAATAGTAAATGCGTGAGTGGTCAGATGACTTAATCTACACTATTTAGAACTTTTGTACAAAACTGTATTAACGTTTTAATTGCAAGATCCAGTAAATTAAACGTTCCACCGTTTTCTGGATATTATCGACGTTAATTTCGTCCACAGGCACGACTAAATTACGATATTCTAATTGTGTAAAGACGGTTAACATAATGTCTGCATCTAATGCCGCATTCTCATCATTAAAATATGAACAAAGCTTTATAAATGGCAAAATTAATGCTTGTTTATGTATCTGTGCTAATTCCCTTAATTTAGGACTGATCTGGATCTCGGTAAAGAGTAATTGTTCTATCGCTAGTTCTGTCGAGTGATGTTTAATTTTGCTATACAAATAATTAGTGGCCATCTCGCTCAGTTTATCTGCTAACTCCATGCGTAAAGCGATTTTTTTTAACTGGGTTTTAGTATAAGACTCTAATAGGTCAAAGGCAGGTAACCAGGCTGCACCTGCTCTAGAAACGGTTTGAGTTGAACTTAATACAAACGCTTCATGAACCAGTTCTTTTATATCTTTAAAATAATAAGTGGTTAAGGACAGTTGAAGTTGAGCATGAGTTGCGATAGCTCTATGAGTGGTGCCTTTAATACCTTGCGTTGCTAAGACTTCAATCGCCGCGGTAAGAATTTGATTGCGCGTTTGTTCACCTTTTGAACGACGCTTAACTAAAGTTTTATCTTTTAGTACAGTCATATTAAATACTACTTAAAATTTTAATTTAATTAACATTAAATTAACGTATTTTTAATGTATATACAATGATTGTAACTAAGTGGTAGCGCTTACTTAGACAAATAGTGTGTTATTTTACGATCATTTTTTTGCCAAAGTTGAGTTAACCATTGATGAAAGGATTGTTTATATTGAATATCTTCTTGATAATTGCCACGAAGTTTCTCAACGTCAGCTATTTGTTCTACATCAATAATCACTTCTTTAAGTTGTCCTTTTAGCATTTCCTTCATTATATGGCCATTATTGTGCGGGTAGACCAAGGTGATATTGAGAATTTTATCAAATTGCTCACCCATAGTTGCTAAGGTAAAAGCTATACCGCCAGCTTTGGGGTTAAGCAGGTGATTAAATTTATTTTGTTGTGCTTGATGTTTTTCAGGCGTAAATCTTGTGCCTTCAACAAAGTTAATGATGGTTGTTGGGGTATTTTTAAATTTTAGGCATGAGCGCTTTGTTGTTTCTATATCGGTCCCAATTAAGTGCGGATGTTTCTTAAGATAAGATTTACTGTATCTTTTCATAAATGGCATATCTAAAGCCCAACATCCCATGCCAATAAAAGGAACTTTTTTTAATGAATCTTTAAGAAAATATTTTGGCTCTGGAATATGTGTACGTGCAAAATTAGATAACACAAATATATCTAACCAACTCTGATGATTAGCGATTAATAAATACCATGAATCTTTACTTAATCCTTCATCACCTTTAATGGTCCAGGTAATTTTATTGAATAGATTCATAATAAGAAAATTATTTAACGCCCAAAAGCGGTAAAGAATATGCATAGGTTTATGCACGGCTTGATGAACAATTTTTAAAGGGAAAAATAATTTTATCAAACCACCTAATAGCAAAAAAGTACCAGTAAAAGCTAGGTTTAAACAAAACAAAGTAAAAGAAAGAGGCATCAAGATAAAAGCCGGTAAGCCTGATAGCATAAGTTAAAAAGAAAGTTAATGAATTATTTGTGAAATATTTTACGTGGTATTTAACTATATTGGTAATGCTTTATTAGTTACACATGTACGCTGAACAGTATGATATTAGGTGTTTTTAATAAACTTATCTCATAAAAAAAGAGTGAATTTTTAATTTCACTCTTTTTAGTTTTATAGCATTTGAAATAAACGATTCGTTATTTTTGTTGTTGCGCAAACGCTGCAGAAATCAATTCGTCATTATCAAAGTCATCAACATTGATCACCGCTAAACGTTGCTGTTCGGCTTCTGTTAATAATTGCGCTTCCTGTTCGGTAATAACATTAGCTTCTAAACCTTGTTGGGCAACCTTATCAAGTTGATAGAAAGGTAGTTTTTTATCAATAGCCTGACAAACTCGGTCAAAAATAGGTTCACAAGCAATAATATTGAGTAATGTCGTTTCTAGTTTACCTAAATTATTTTCACCATCATCTGTTAAGTATTGACCTTGTCCCAAACGTGTTCTGGCATCACATGGGGTTTGTAAAATTTTTGCTACCTTGTGATCTGTGACATCAGATGGTTTTTTCAACCAAGTGCCTAAAGGGAATATTATTGCACGAAGTGCTAAAGCGACCACTGTATTAGGGAAGTTACCAATAAGCTCATCTATTGCTTGTTGTGTGCGATACAATGAATCTTCAACCGCCCACTGAACTAAAGGTAAATCATCTACTTGACGACCTTCATCGTTAAAGCGTTTTAAACTAGCACTGGCTAAATAAAGATAACTTAAAATATCGCCTAATCGTGCTGAAATTCTTTCTCTACGCTTTAAATCGCCACCTAGTGTTAGCATAGCGATATCAGAAAGCATGGCTAAATTTGAACTAAATCGTGTCATTAATTGATAATAACGACGTGTTTCATCATTAAAAGGTGTTTTGATAAAACGAGCACCAGTAAATGACATCCATTTGCTACGAACAATATTGCTGATGGCAAAACCAATATGACCAAATAACGCGTGATCAAAATCGATCAGCGCTTTTGACTCATTAGGATTACCGGCCGATTCAAGTTCAGCGAGTACATAAGGATGACAACGAATAGCCCCTTGACCATAAATGATCATACTTCGGGTCAAAATATTGGCCCCTTCAACGGTTATCGCAACAGGCGCACCTTGATAACCTCGGGCTAAATAATTGCTTTTACCCATACAAATACCTTTACCGCCATGAATATCCATCGAGTCGGTCACGCAAGCGCGCATTTTTTCGGTTAAATGATATTTTGAAATAGCAGAGACAACGGAGGGCTTTTCGCCTAAATCAATAGCGCCAGTTGATAGGGTTGTTACAGCATCCATTAAATATGCGTTGCCACCAATACGGGCTAAGGCTTCTTCAATCCCTTCCATTTTACCTATCGGTAATTTAAATTGTCTTCTAATACGACTATAAGCGCCGGTTGCTAATGCGATAGATTTGATACCACCAGCACTGTTCGAAGGTAATGTAATGGCACGACCCACCGATAAACATTCCACTAACATTCGCCAGCCTTGTCCTGCCATTTCTGGGCCACCAATAATAAAGTCAAGTGGAACAAATACTTCATTGCCTTGTGTTGGACCGTTTTGAAAAGGAACATTCATTGGGAAATGGCGTCGACCTGTGATAACGCCGTCAATGTCGGTTGGAATTAAGGCACAGGTAATGCCTAACTCTTCTTTATCACCAAGTAAGCCGTCAGGGTCTCGTAATTTAAACGCTAAGCCTAATACTGTTGCAACAGGGGCTAAAGTGATATAGCGCTTGTTCCAAGTTAATTTCATCCCTAAAGTTTCTTTACCGTCAAATTCACCTCGACAAACAATACCAAAGTCAGGGATTGCACCTGCATCTGAACCTGCTTCTGGGCTTGTTAAGGCAAAACAAGGGATCTCTTCGCCTCTGGCTAATCGTGGTAAATAGTGATCTTGCTGCTCCGTAGTACCATAGTGTTGTAATAACTCACCTGGACCTAAAGAGTTTGGAACACCAACGGTACTGGCTAACACTGTACTAGCACCTGATAATTTCTGAAGAACTCTTGATTGTGCATAGGCGCAAAATTCTAAACCACCATATTGTTTTTTAATGATCATGGCAAAGAACTTATTGTCTTTTAAATACTGCCACACTTCAGGTGATAAATCGGCTCTATCGTGTGTAGTCTCCCAGTCATCTATCATTTTACATACTTGTTCAACAGGGCCATCTAAAAAAGCTTGTTCTTCTGCACTTAGTCGAGGTATTGGATATTGATGAAGTTTTTTCCAATCAGGACTTCCTCTAAATAATTCTGCTTCAAACCACGTTGTTCCTGCATCGATGGCTTCTTTTTCAGTGTCTGACATTTCAGGCATTATTTTTTGAAAAGCACTGAGTAACGGTTGGCTAAGATATTTTTTACGAACGTCTGCGATATTAAAAGGCAGAATTAGAATGGCGAAAATCAACCAGCCCCAAAATGAAATTACATTAAAAAAAGATCCGATAACCATTAACGCTGCGAATGAAACGCTAAACGTTGTTAATGACGCACGGTTATAAGTCATAAATACAATTAGTGCGATTGCACATACTAGCCAAGTAAATAGTTCCACAAAATTTCCTTACATTTATAGAGGTCAGACCACTAGGTTTAGATAGCTTAATTTGCTTTTGTGTTAATTTCAATCATTTATTCACAACTTGATAAAGGATAATCTTTGCTTTGATACATCGATTGTACTTTATGTTTAATGATCTCTTTAAATATAGCAGCTTAGCGGAAATTGGCGGTTAATATTGGTTAATAGATTAATTATTCATAAACATCAGTGGATGAAGTGATCAGCGTTGAGAAAAGATAAGCGGTGCTTGGTTTTTTTGCCATAACGGATGTTTAGCCATTACCTTAGTAAACAGGGCGCTTTGCAGATACTTATTTAACCACTCTCTTACTTTAGGGTAAGGAGCTTGCAAATACCATTGACGCTCAATACGCGCAAATTGTCTAATAAAAGGTAATAGCGCGATATCCGCCAAACTTTCATGATTTGATATTAAAAATTGGTGCTCTGTTAATCTTTGCTCTAATTGCAAAAGATAAACTTCACAGGCTTGTCGGCATTCAATAAGGTTTGCTTCATGATAACGCTTGGCGCATTTATAATTTTCTAAGCAGGCTTTAAACTGAACATCAAAGGTACTAATCAGCGCCATCATTTCTTTATTCTTACAGATATGCCCGTCAGACTCGTTTTTATGCAGAAAGTCAGCGGGATCTTGATGTTGAAAAGCCCAGAGCATAATGTCTAAACTTTCTTCAATCACTGTACCATCGGATAAAACTAATACTGGGACGGTTGCTTTAGGTGATGCATCGAGCATTTCTTGAGGTTTATTACTTAACACTATGTCTCGTAAAACCACTGTTCGTTTCGCTTTAAATAACGCGAGTCTTGCTCGCATTGCAAAGGGGCAATGTCTTAAAGAGTATAAAATTGGCAGTTGGCTTATGTCATTCATATAAATTTTACGAGCTAGGCTAAGTCTTTCTGGCGATTAAACTACTTTAACGATATTCATCTGTTAAATATACAGGTAAAATCTCACCTTAATATATCGAATAAATAAAAGTTGTAGAAATGGATCATAAAATTGAATTATTAGCCCCCGGTGGTGATGTCGATGCAATTAAAGCGGCAATCATTGCAGGGGCCGACGCGGTTTATTGCGGATTAGATACCTTTAATGCCCGAAATCGTGCCTCTAATATTTCATTCGAACAACTGGTCGGCATTATCCGTTTAGCTCACCAATATCAATGTGAAATATTTCTAACCTTGAATATTGTTATTTTAGAGCATGAGTTTAAGTCATTAACTAAATTATTGAATAAACTAGTGAATACCACACTTGATGGGGTAATAGTACAAGATCTAGGTTTACTTTATATTTTAAGAAAACATTACCCAACGCTTGATATTCATGCTTCAACTCAATTAACTACTCATAATGTCGGACAAATACCGTTTCTTAAAAAACTAGGTGCTTCTAGAGTAAATCTTTCCAGAGAATTAAACTTAAGAGAGATCACTGCGATGGCGAAGGTCGGTCATGAAAACGATGTTCTTACTGAAGTGTTTGTTCATGGCTCCCTCTGTGTCGCTTTTTCTGGGCTTTGTTATTCAACATCGGCTAGTGTCGGTAATTCTGGTAATCGTGGCCGTTGTAGTCAAGCGTGTCGTGAAGAATATGAAACCACAGAGTCAGGGAATAATTTTCCTTTAAATATCAAAGATAATTCTGCTTTTTTTGATTTACCCGCGTTAATTGATGCCGGAGTTCACTCATTCAAAATAGAAGGGAGAATCAAAGGGGCTAGCTACGTCCATACGGTTGTGGATAGCTTTCGAAAACAAATAGATGGTTATTTTAAAACGGGTGAGTTACTAGAAAATGGCGAACGATTATACAAAGTTTTCAATCGTGATTTCTCAAACGCTTTTTTACGAGGCGATCTTAATCAATCGATGTTTATTGATAACCCTCGTGATAATTCGAAAAACCATGCGGTTGAAAAGTTGTCTTCAAATAAAGGCGAAGCAATTTCCGTTGTACAAATTCATGACATAGAACAAAATCTTAGTGATGAAAAGTCAGCTATTCAGGCAAGTGTTTTTGATAAAATTAAATATTTAAGTATTGAAAAACAGCAACTCACATTGCACATCATTGGCAGTGAAGGTCAACCTCTTCAAATTAAAGCTATTGTTGAAGATACGGTACAAGCGGCGCAAACTCATCTTGTTCAGTCAACGTCATTATTAGCAAAAACAGCAAACAATGCTATTGATCAAAGTGCAATAGAAAAACGTTTTAAAAGTTTAAATAACGGTCACTTTTACCTAAGCGGTATCAATTTAGATCGTTTTGAGCATGGCTTAAGTATCCCTTTTAAGGAGTTAACGTTACTTAAAAATACATTATTGCATGCATTAAATAACCACCAAACTATTCATCCTGAAGTCGAGTTACCAGCACTTGCTAATCATGAAAAAGTAAATAAAGAGAATAACGAATTATCAATATTAATCTCTGATATTGCAGATGTCTCTTTACTGGCTGAAACCAACGCAGACATTTATTTTAAACTACCTGACGCTTATAAGCGGGGCTGTGTTAAATATGTCGATTTTTTCAAGGAAAATCCTAGGTTAATTCCTTGGTTTCCATCGGTCTTAATTGGCAAAGACTATGACGTTGCCTTGAATATTTTAGAACAAGTGCAACCACCACTCATTGTTACGAATAATACCGGCATTGCCAACAGAGCCAGTGAGTTAGGCGTTGAGTGGATTGCTGGGCCATTTTTAAATACCACTAACTCTTATGCATTGTTAGCCATGAAAGAAAACTTCAATTGTCGAGGCGCTTTTATTTCTAATGAAATCAACCATAAGCAAATCAAAAATATAGCTCGACCGGAAGGGTTTAAATTATTTTATAGTATTTATCATCCTATTTTATTGATGGCGAGTCGCCAGTGCTTTTTTCAACAAAGTGTCGGTTGTGAAAAGCCGCGTATTGATAATGGCTGTATGTTGTCTTGTGATAAATCAACAAGTATCACTAATTTAAAAGGTGAATCATTTGCCATTGATAAGCAAAAGGCTGGTTATCCAAGTATTTATAATCAAGATCAATTTTTAAATATGGATATTATTCGTGATCTGGCAACCTTATTTGATGGGTTTATGATTGATTTAACTAATATTGGTGCAGGGGATAAAACCTCACCGGATAAAAACGTGTTGATTCAGCAGTTTGAACAATTGCTACAAGGGGACTCATCTTTCGAGTCTTCGTTACATGCGTTAGTACCTGAATCGACGAACGTCCAATATTACAATGGTTTATAAGTGTTGATTGTTTAAATTATCTCGTATATTTAAGTTGGTATTTTTAAACATTATTGAAAAGAAAGGTGTTTTAAATGTGTGAATTGTTAGCCATGTCTGCCAATGTTCCAACAGACATTTGTTTTAGTTTTAGTGGCTTAATGCAAAGAGGAGGGAATACCGGCCCACACAAAGATGGTTGGGGAATAACTTTTTATGAAGGAAAAGGCTGTCGAAGTTTTAAAGATCCTTTACCTAGCTCTCGTTCACCTATCGCGCAATTAGTGACCGAGTATCCGATTAAAAGTGAAGCGGTTATTTGTCATATTCGCCAAGCAAATTCAGGTGGGATTTGTCTTGAAAACACCCATCCTTTCACTCGTCAAATGTGGGGGAAAAATTGGACTTATGCTCATAATGGACAATTAACGTCATTCAAAGAAGAGCTGCCTATAAAATTTCATATACCGATAGGCACTACCGATAGCGAACATGCATTTTGTTGGATTTTAGACCAGTTACATATTAAATTTGCAGAGCATGAACCAAGCAATGAAGTGCTCTTTCAATTCATTGCATCCTTAAGTGAGAAAATTAACCGTTTAGGGGTGTTTAATTTGAACATTTCAAATGGTGACTGCTTATTCGTCTATTGTTCAACTAAGTTGCATTGGATCACTCGACGCGCGCCTTTTGGTGAAGCGAGTTTAATCGATGCAGAGATGGTGGTGGACTTTCATAAAGAAACAACGGCCAATGATATTGTTACCGTTATTGCTACCCAGCCATTAACCGACGATGAAACGTGGCAAAAAATGGTACCGGGTCAGTGGCAGTTATTTTGTTTAGGTGAGTCTATTGCAAGTGGGCAAACAGAGGCTGAAATTAAAGAACCGGTACATGTTGCCCCTTAACCTACTAGCTAACATCATTTAGCGTTTAACAGCTTGAACAATAACGGCTTTATTTTGTCACGGGTTGACCATCAATAGAGAGTTTACTCAGTTGTGCTTCAAACTGTTCTACGCCTGATTTCGCTTGGTAAAGCTTAACCATTAAATAGTCTAATTCAGGAGCAAACCATGCATAAGTAATACGATTTTTTTCGACAACTTCTCGTTTTAACTTTATGGTTTTTACCAGCCCATATGGCAACATAATATCTTCTTCACCATCATACTGATAAACATAGTTTTTAATTTTACCAGAGGTGCTTATTACAGGGTAAACAAAATGTTTTTGTGTAGGATTTTTAAGTAAGTTAATGCGATTTTGTAGATGGTAACTGAGCTTATCTTGAATATTAATTGGGAAATCAATGGTTTTTTCGCGTTCTTTTATCATATCAAACGCTTTGTTATTTTCAGTATCATAACGCCATTGGTATTCTTTATCCCGACCTGTACCTGAACGTTCATAATGATATTTTGTTGGGATCACTTGATTGTTTTTCAAAGCCACGGTTGAGGTTTCTTTTCGAGAATCAGAAAAAATCAGCCATTCAATATCGGTATGATAACTATATTCAATCAAGCCATTGTCGATATTTTTCAATTCTCTAACACCAGTACCAACAACCGATGACTTATGTAAAATAGTATATTCTGCGCTAAAAGGCTTAACGACTATGTTCACACTGTTTTTTTCATGTTCACTTGCACTTGCAAGTTGAGAAAAAGTGAGTGTTGATAAACAAAAATAACATAATGCTTTTAGCATAAAATTCCTTAACTATTATTCACTTGCATAACCTGATGTAGGTAAGCTTACCCCATCTAATACGGCTTTGTCACCTTGCATAACGACTCTGCCTGAACAAAACCAATTAATGACAAGCGGATAAATTTTATGTTCTTGAACATGAATTCGACTCGCTAAATCATCGGCAGTGTCTTCAGGAAAAATCGGTACCTTCGCTTGTAAAATAACGGGACCACCATCAAGTTCTTCGGTAACAAAGTGAACACTGACACCGTGTTCTTTATCATTAGCATCAATCGCACGTTGGTGTGTATTGAGACCTTGGTACTTAGGCAACAAAGATGGATGAATGTTCAATAATTTTCCAGAAAAATGTTGCACAAAAACAGGTGTTAAAATGCGCATAAATCCAGCAAGGACAACTAAATCAGGCTTGTAGTCATCAATAGCGTTCACTAAAGCTTGGTCATAACTTTCTCTTGAATCATACGCTTTATGAGAAAGTACTTGATGAGGGATGTTGGCATTTTCGGCACGTGTTAATCCAAAAACTTCAGCTTTGTTGGAAATAACGCCAACGACTTCCCCAGGATAGTCAGTCGTCTTGCAGGCATCTATAATTGCCTGCAAGTTTGAGCCGCTACCTGAGATTAAAACAACAATACGACGTGTCATTTAACGGGTACCTTGATTATGAATTAATCACTACTTGTTCAGCACCATCTTGCAATTGTGCAATGGCACCAATATGCCAGGCTTTTTCACCATGAGCGGATAAAATCTCAAGGCTTTTTGAAACTTGGTCTGCAGGCACAACGATGATCATACCAACACCACAGTTAAAGGTACGGTACATTTCGTGAGTCGTGATATTGCCTTTTTCTTGTAACCAGTTAAAAATTTCAGGCCATTGCCAGCTGTTTCCATCAATAACGGCTTGAGCGTTATCAGGTAAAACACGAGGAATATTTTCCCAAAAACCACCACCAGTAATGTGAGAAAGTGCGTGGGCTTTTACTTCTTTAAGCATGGCTAAAGTTGATTTTACATAAATCTTGGTCGGCTCTAATAAATGCTCAGCGATACTTCTATCACCTAACATTTCGGCAGTGTCGGTATTATTGACTTCCAATACTTTACGAATCAACGAAAATCCATTTGAATGTGGCCCTGAAGAGCCTAAGGCAATTAATTGATCACCAGCGGCAACTTTTGAACCATCAATTAATTCAGATTTTTCTGCAACACCGGTACAAAAGCCTGCAATATCGTAATCACCAGCATGGTACATACCAGGCATTTCAGCCGTTTCGCCACCAACTAATGCACAACCTGATTGTACACAGCCTTCTGCAATACCTTTAACCACATCTGATGCAACATCAACTTCAAGTTTACCAGTGGCGTAATAATCTAGGAAATATAAAGGTTCAGCACCTAAGACCAAAAGATCGTTTACACACATAGCGACAAGGTCAATACCAACCGTATCATGTTTTTTAAGATCAATGGCTAAACGTAATTTTGTGCCGACACCATCCGTACCTGAAATAAGTACAGGCTCTTTATATCCCGTAGGTAATTGACAGATCGCCCCAAAACCACCAATTCCACCCATAACTTCTGGACGAGTAGTACGTTTAACAGCACCTTTTATATTTTCAACTAGGGCATTACCAGCATCAATATCAACACCAGCATCTTTATAGCTTAAAGACTGTTTTTCTTCACTCACGGGGGAACCTCGTTTTGTTACCGTTATTAGATGAAATAATCAAAAATAATTTTTGCATGATTATAAAAGTGCGTATTCTACCAGCGCAGAAGCTTGCTGAAAATCTTTATAATAAATTATTTTTTTTCGAGGGTTAAAACGCGTTAAGTTATGATAATATTCTTTTTATGAAAAACCTCTCTTTGAAAAGAATGATTAGATATTGGTTTGTTTTTACAATAATTTTTACCTCCTTTGCTATTTGTTTATCAACGAATGCCGTTGAAGTAAAAGATTTATATGTGGCAAAAGTTGCTGTTGAATCTCAAGGGAGCAATGATCGAAACCGTGCTTTAAAACAAACATTGCGTGCTGTGTTAATAAAAGTAGGTGGCCATCAAAGCGTTCTTAATCATCAAGCCATTAAAGCTCAATTAAATCGTTACAATAATTTTGTTACTCATTATCGTTATGAACGACGTGCTGAACAGCAATATTTATTGGCCAGTTTTGATGAAGCTAAAATTAATCAATTGTTTGTTGATGCTAATCTTCCTATTTGGGGAAGTTTAAGACCACAAGTGGTTTTATGGTTAGTGGATGAACAAGGATTAATTCGTCAAGTCGTTAGTGAAAACAGTAATTCATCTTTGGTTGAAACAGTGGCTGAATTTAGTAGTTTAAGAGGCTTACCGATTGCGATGCCATTATGGGATATTACCGACACGAATGTTATTAGTGCTTCTGATATCTGGGGCAGATTTTCACAACCCATATACCATGCATCAAAACGTTATCAGGCTGAAGCAATTATTGTTGTAAGACTTTCAGATAATAGTTTATTAACGGAAGAACAACTTATCACTAATGCCGCTGGCTGTGAGTTATTATGTCAATCAGCGGTTGCATTAGATTGGGGGTATTTATCAGCGGATAATGTTGATTTGCCTCCTCAATTTAGTAAACGCTATCAAGGGTTTAATCGAAGTGAATTACTTAGCCAGGCTTTAAGTGATATTACTGACGATATATATCAACGTTATGCGTTGTCTACGGAAGAAAATAATCACTTTGAAATTGATGTTGCGAATATTGATTCGCTTGCTCGTTATGTACAAGTGAGTCAGTTTTTACAAGAACTTTCTTCCGTGCAAGCGGTTCGATTAACTCAGGCAGAAGGGCAAGTTCGTCGATTTAGTTTAACGCTACTGGGCTCAAAACAAGCTTTTTTAGCTTCATTAAAATTGAATAAGGTTTTAAACCAGCGCATTGATATCCTCAATCCTATCCTTGATGAAAAAGTACCTGTTTTTTATTGGGAGCGATTGTGATTCAAAACAATCAGTTAACTTTATCTGTGCAGCTGCCTGATGACGAAACGTTTAAAAGTTATCAAAGTGAAGTCAATCAATCGGTTTGCAAATTATTAAATGACTTTATTACTAATCAGGCTGAACACTCGCAAGAGAAGAACATCAGTGGTTTTTATTTATTTGGCCTAAAAGGGGTAGGTAAGTCACACTTACTGCACGCATGTTGTGCACAAGCACAAGATAGCCAACTAACCTCAGTGTGTTTATCATTCTCCGAATTACGTCATTTATCAGTGGAAGTTTTAGATGGCTTGGAGCAGATCGATTTAATTTGCCTAGATGACATTCAATATATAAGCGGAGAAGCTGACTGGCAACAGGCCGTCTTCGATTTATATAATCGCGTTGTAGAGCAAAATAAAAAGATAATTATTACGGGCGATAAAAGTGTTCAAGCACTGCAATTAACGCTACCTGATTTACGTTCGCGGTTATCTTGGGGCTATATAGAACAAGTAAAACCCCTGTCTGATGATGAAAAGCTATTGGCAATTCAATTTCGAGCTCAACAAAGAGGCTTGTTATTAACCGATGAAGTTGCACGATTTTTATTAACTCGGTTATCGCGTGAAATGTCGAGCTTATTAATAGCGTTAGATAAGCTCGATAAAGCGTCGATAAGAGAACAGCGCAAAATTACCATTCCCTTTATCAAAGACGTGTTATTAACCTAACGGGTTAATCAATCAAGTTAACCTTTATTCTGACGCTTGTTGTTCTTTTTTCTTTCGAATACTTAAACCTAATTCTTGACCACGATATTTTGCAAAATAACTGCCTGATATAAACATCATAGTGGTAAAAATTAATTCTAGCATTGCCCAAATCAAGTCTTCTTCAGAAACCCACAAAGTGGTTAAACTATGAAGGAAATAAATCATGACAATAAAATTAGACCATGCGTAAGTATATGGGTTTCCTTGTATTAAACCTTTTAATGGGAATAATAACGGTAAGGTAAACATAACTAAAGTAAGCATGGGTGAAAGGCCATCAGATGGATTGATCAGCAATAACCAAAGTGGCATGTATACCAGTAAAGCAAAGTAACCGGTTAAGGCTATTTTCTTATGGGCTTGAGTTGAAAAATATCGGTTCATTGTCAGGGATTAAAATAAGCTTAAAACGTTTTCGGGAGGACGACCTATAATCGCTTTGTCATTTTTTACAACAATAGGGCGTTCCATTAATTTGGGAGTGTTAACCATGGCATTGATCAAGGTTTCATCGTCGGCATTTTTTAAGTTTTGTTCTTTAAATTCGGTTTCTTTAGTACGCATCATTTCAATTGGAGTTACCGATAAAGCTTTTAATAAGCAGTTAATTTCTTCTTTGCTTAATGGAGCTTTTAAGTATTCAATCACAGTAACGTCTTGATTGTTTTCTTCGATTAAAGACAAAGTTTGTCGGCTTTTTGAACAACGAGGATTGTGATAAATAGTTAGCATTTTTCTCTCATAAATAACAGTTATTAATAGATTGCAAGTATGAATAAATTAGTATGAATTAACAATGTTCTCACGAGTTGATAACGTACGCAGAGAGCATTAATTTAGTCGTTTTAATTTATTTTCTTGTTCTTGGAGTTGAATGATACGTGCTTTAATACGTTTTTTCACTAAAGGTTTATCATCTGCATAATTATAACCGGTTTGTAGCTCATCTATTGCTCTTGGATAAGCGCCTAATAATGCAAATACTTCAGCCTTTGTCGCATGCATCATCGCCATTTTATTTTGCTTTTTATAGGTATCAGTGAGTAAGTCGTGTGCGATAAAGTTGTTTGGTTGAACTAACAGGAAGTCTTGTAACAAAATTTCAGCGGCTTGATAATTTTCTGCCTCATTTAAAGCGTTAGCATAATTCAATGCAACCACTTGATTATTGGGCATTAATAGGTTCAGTTTCTCTAACCGTTCTAGAATAGGGGGAAAGTTTTTAACTTTAATATGAAGGTCAGTGAAAAGATCAATATAAAATAAATTATTTTGATCTTTTGTCAGAAGTGACTTAATGATTTCATGTGACTTTTCATAATTTTCATTTTCAAAATAAGCAATGGCCAAGCCGTATTGCGCTGCTTCTTTATAAACGTAGCGTTGTTTTTCTATCTCAATTAAATAACGCTTAATATTATCTTGTGCATTACCTTCATATCTGGCTTTTAATCGGGCTTTTGCTAATTCAAATTGTAAACTTGCCCGTATTTGACGAGCAGGAAAATTTTGAGCTCTAACTCTCGCTTCTGAAATACGCGACTCAGGTAATGGGTGAGTCAGTAGCATCGCAGGAGGTTTACTTTTATAACGATATTGCTCGGCCATTTTACTAAAAAAGTTTGGTGCGCCCATAGGATCAAACCCACTGTTTGCCAGCAATTGAATGCCTACACGATCTGCTTCTTTTTCGTTGGTGCGGGTATAATTAATTGAAGCTTGTTGTGAAGCTGCCATACTCGTACTAAGCGCTGCCATACCAACAGTAGGGTTAATTAAGGTCAGTAATACGCCTGAGATCATGCCAGCCATTGTCAGTGGTTGGTTACGATTTTGTGCTTCCATTTTTCTGGCAAGGTGGCGTTGCGTAACGTGTGATATTTCGTGTGCAACAACTGAAGCCAATTCACTTTCAGTTTCAGCTGTAGTGATTAGCCCGGTATGAATCCCAATATGTCCGCCAAAAAAGGCAAACGCGTTGAGCTCTTTATTATTGACTAAGAAAAACTCAAAATTGTAATGAACGTCTTGAGCATTTCGTACCATTCTGTTGCCCAAATCATTAATGTATTCAATTAAAACTGGGTCATTAACAATAGGTTGCGATGCACGAAGATGTTTCATCATGGCATTACCGATTAATTGCTCTTTATCAATAGATAAGGCGCTGAATCCAGCGGCGCCAATTTCAGGTAATTTATTTCGGCCATGATTTTTACCATTGACCTGCTGAGCATGACTGTAGGGAGTTGATAATAAAAAAACAAATAAAAAGGTGTTAAGTAATGTCAATAGTTTTACCAAGGGATAAGTTCCGTAATTCTTTTATTAAAAGTAAAATTTGTTCGTTAAATAGTCGCGTAATATGTCAATATTATTGCTTATCTTCGGGTTGTTGTTTTAAGTTATCCAAGTATTCTAAACTTCGACTATAAGTTACCAATGAAGTTCAGAGTATTTCTCATCATATTGCAACATATTGTTGCGAGAATTTTTGCCGTCAAACAAAGTAAACAAGCCTTTTGTTAAGCTTAACTGAGATAATGCTCAATTTTTTATACGTTACTCAGTCTTTCACTCGCTGTATATAACACAAGGGTGAATGAAATAAGACCGTTAATCAGTAAAATTCTCTCACTGATTTAGAAATTTTAATCGGTTAACCTTCCTCTTATTACGACGTTATGAAAACACGCTATATTTACGAAAAATATCAACAGAAATCGAAAACTTGATTGTAATTAACCGACGCAAAATAGATAATCAGGCAAAAGTGTTGTTGAATGTTTAGTACATGATTTATCAGTATGATGCCAGTAAAGACAAATGTCCTTTACCTTTAGTAAAAATGCGAGTGCTGTTAAAAAAATTACAGGCTCAAGATACTTGTATCATTCGCTTAGCTGATCTAGGTTCTAAATCTGATATTCCCAAATACCTCACTGCAAAAGGTTATCAGTATACGCAACAACAACTGGATAATTCAATAGTCGAATTTCACATAAAAACAGGTAAGTT
Organism: Thalassotalea castellviae; assembly: GCF_031846185.1. Lineage (NCBI taxonomy): Bacteria > Pseudomonadati > Pseudomonadota > Gammaproteobacteria > Alteromonadales > Colwelliaceae > Thalassotalea > Thalassotalea castellviae. The sequence continues at coordinate 296,304 of NZ_JAVRIF010000001.1, read as the reverse complement.
ATTATAATGGTTTCTTTTTTCTCTCAATGGTACAAGCAAAAGTTTTCCGATCCTAATGCGGTAACGCTTGTTGTTATTTTGTTGATGGCTTTTCTTGCCATTTACTTTTTAAGTAGCTTATTAATGCCTGTTTTTGTTGCGATAGCGATTGCCTTTTTACTCGACTTACCGGTTAATAGACTGGGCAATTTCGGCTTATCTCGCAGGTTTTCTACGGTGATCATTGTTGTCGCTTTTGTCGGTGTGGCTTTGTTAGGCTTTCTAGGTTTAATGCCTGTGATATGGCAACAAAGTTCCAATTTAATTCAAGAAGTACCGCAGATGCTTTCACAGGGACAAACCTATTTATTAACTTTACCAGAACAATACCCTGAATATATCAAAGCAGAACAAATTCAGTCTGTGATCACTTTAGTCAATGATAAATTAATTGAATGGGGGCAAGTGGCTTTAAAAGCTTCTTTAAATTCTATTTCAGATATCGTGGCGTTATTGATTTATCTCATTTTAGTGCCGCTTATGGTGTTTTTCTTTTTGAAAGATAAAAAAGAATTACTTGCAGGTTTCAGCCAGTTTCTACCAAAAGATAGAAAAATGGCATCGCAAGTCAGTGATGAAATGAACCAGCAAATTATGAATTATATTCGTGGTAAAGTTATTGAGATCCTTATTATCGGTACAGCTTCGACGGTCGCGTTTGTTATTTTGGGATTAAATTACGCGGTACTGTTAGGTGTTTTAGTCGGCTTGTCTGTGCTAGTGCCTTATGTAGGGGCGACAATAGTGACATTTCCTGTGTTATTAGTGGCTTTATTTCAATGGGGAGTTGGTGCTGAATTTGGTTATGTGATGCTCGCATACGGCATTATTCAGGCATTAGATGGCAATTTATTAGTGCCCTTATTATTCTCTGAAGCGGTAAACCTGCATCCTGTCACTATTATTATTGCGGTCATTTTGTTTGGTGGGCTATGGGGTTTTTGGGGAGTGTTTTTTGCCATTCCATTAGCAACCTTAGTAAAAGCTGTGTTAAATGCTTGGCCGTCATCAACGATGAGTGCTGAAGCTTCTAATCCTAAATAAGTTAACGGCTGATATAAAAAAGACGGTAAATAATTTACCGTCTTTCGTAATCTCGTTAAGTAAACGAGTAAGCTATTACTTAGTTGTTTGCTTGTAAATAATCTAAAACAACTTGATGATGATCTTTAGTTTTAAATTTATTAAAAACGTGACTGATCTTACCGTCTAAGCCTATTAAGAAACTTAAACGATGTATGCCATCGTATTCTCTACCCATAAATTTTTTCAAACCCCAAACACCAAAATCATCTGCAACTTTATGATCAACATCAGACAATAGCGTAAAATTTAATTCATCGCGTTGGCAAAATTTTGTTAATCTTTTTGTTTCATCAGGACTGATGCCAAAGACGACGGTGTTAAGCTTTTCTAATTCCGCTTTACTGTCTCTTAAGTTTTGTGCTTGTACTGTACAGCCTGGCGTCATCGCCTTTGGATAAAAATATACAAGTACTTGTTTTTTGCCAATATAATCGGCTAATGAAACGGTTTGGTTGTTTTCATCTAATAAAGAAAATAATGGTGCGCTATCGCCAGCCTTTAATGTATTCATTTTTGTCCTTTGTAATTTGCTTTATTTAAACCTATAAAAAATTTGAGTTAACTTTGGTGATGGTACCTTGAACATCGATTTGATCACAGAGATCAAAATAGTCTTTTTCTAGTGCTTCAATGGTAGTTTCTTTGGTTAACGCAATTTGAATTGCCGCATTCATTTGATTGGTTTGCGGGTTTATTTCAGATTTAAGTGAAGAAATATCGATATTTCTAGCGGCAAAAAAAGCCGTCATAGCTTTTAATAAGCCCGGTTGATCTATACCCGCATATTCTGCTTGATAATGTTCAGTAAATTCTTGATGTTTGTAGTCAGACGTTCGTTTCATCATAGTGATTAATTCACGTTTTAAGGCAACAGCTGGTAGTTTACTTTCAATTTGGCTAATAGCTTTACTGGTACCATTAAGCAACATTATCATGGTGAACTCTAATCCAAAAATCGCCATTCGGCTATCTACGATGTTACAACCACATTCACTTGCAAGCTTGGTTAAACTACTTACGCTGCCTGTTCTGTCAGCGCCCATGACTGTGAGAACTAGATATTGAGACATTATTAACCTCCTCTGCTTTAAAAAAGTGCGATATTGTAGCGTAAATAAAGCGCAATGACATCCGCATTTATTCTTGTGTTTGTTTTTAGGGGCAAGTACCATGTAGCGCATATAATGAAAGCTGAACAACTTGTAGTGAAGTTTTAAATTAACGAAGAAAATGAACTTTATTTCTTATAAAGCGTCTATCTCTGCACTTAATCAATCGTCATCAAAAATTGTTAACTAGTTTTTCTAAAACAAAAAAAGATTCAGATGTTATCCGCGGGAGTTTTAATGAATCGTAATATTTTTTATTTTTCATTGCTCAGCCTTGCTATTGCAGGTTGTAGTACAGTTAATAATAAACAGGCAGGTGGTGATTTTGACTATGCTAGTCAACCTGAGCCTCAACAGTTAAATATTCCATCAGGATTATCAGCACCAGAGCAACCTCAAACGTATGTCGTTCGTGATGATATCAATCGTCAAGGTCCAATCGGCGAAGAGGTGGATGTGCGAGCACCGTCACTTGTGTTACCTATTGCGGCTTCTTCTCGTATTGAAGGAGATAGTAATCAAGCTAAAATTTGGTTTGATAAAGTATTAGAGGATAAAGATTTACAGGTTTTTATTTATCAAGCGATTGAAGAGCAATTAGCCTCTGACGGTGTCGGCATTGAAGTTATCGATGCTGAAAATAAAATTTACGAATCACAGTGGTATAACCGTGAAAAACAATCGGGATTTTGGTTGTTTGAAGAAGTGGAGTCAACAGAAAGTTTACGTTTTAGATATCAGTTTGAAACTAAACCACATGGCCGAAGTGTTGCTGTGATTGTTTCTTTAGTTGATTACATGAAAACGGATCAATCAGGTGGTTCAAAAGAGATGAATCAACTTGATAAGCAACGTGCTGAAATGGCGATGTTAAACGAAATTGTTGCGCAAGTTGATTTTAAATACCGTAAACAACAACGTGATAATCGTTTACTTAGAGCAAGTCAAAAACTAGTCACCATTGGCACGAATAAGTTAAATGAACCGACTTATATTGTAGAAATGGAATTAGATTTATTGTGGGCCAATATGCCTATCTTCTTTGAAGATCACGGTTTTAAAGTGGCTGATCTGAATGAAACTAAGAAAATTTATTACGTTGACTATGAGAAACCAAGTATCAGTTTATGGGATAAAATTTGGGGTGAACAACAGCCAATTATTGAACTTGATGATCAACGCTATCAATTTGTTTTATCACCAAACGGTGAAAGTGAAGAACAAACTACGGTAACTATTTTTGATGCTCAAGGCAATGTACTTCCTAATGATAAGCTGGAATTCATTTTCCCTGTTATGGAGCAAGCATTATCTTTCAGGGATACGTTTTAATAGTTAAACCATAAAAAAAACCAGTCAACTGACTGGTTTTTTTATATCTGGATAGTTGAAAAAGCATTATTTTTTAGTCACGCGCCAAAAAGCAATGCTCGCGACTACGAAAAGAATCAACGGATAAAAAGCACTTGAAACAACCTCAATTGGCGATATCTTTAAGGTAGTGCCTAATAGCAGTGCTTGTGCTCCATAGGGTAATAAACCTTGGTTGATACAAGCAAAAATATCTAAAATACTGGCTGAATGTGCAGGTGAAAGTTCGCCATCTTTCGCTAAATTTTTCGCAGTTTCTCCGGTAACGATGATAGAAACCGTATTGTTTGCCGTAAAAAAGTTACAAGTAAATGCTAAACTTGCTATTCCTAAACCCGCTGCACGTTTTTTATTATTAGGACTAAGTTTACGAGCAAGGTTTTCAACTTTATGGGTTAAAGCAGCTAAACCACCTTGTTGCTTGATCAGTTCGCTTAAGCCGCCGATAAACAATGCTAAGATAAAGAGGTCCTGCATGTTGCCAAAGCCGGTATTAATATCCTTCACCCAAGTACTCAGTTGATACCCTTGTGTAAACATGCCAACACCAGCGGCGAGTACGATACCAATAATCAGCACTAAGAACACATTAACGCCTAATAAAGCTAACACTAAAATAACTATGTAAGGAATTAAACCGACGACGTTAATATCATTGATTTGTTCATGAGGAATCGACACTCCTAAGCTGGCAAAGATAATAAGGCAAATAATGGCGGCGGGAATGGCAAACTTAAAGTTCACTTTAAATTTGTCTTTCATTTGAGCGCCTTGACTTCGTGTTGAGGCGATTGTTGTATCAGATATTATCGATAAGTTATCCCCAAAAATTGCCCCTGAAATAATGACGCCTGCGATAATACTGGCGTCTAAATTTGCCGATTCAATAAAACCGAGTGCGATAGGTGCTATCGCTGCAATTGTCCCCATAGAAGTGCCCATCGCTGTAGAGATGAAAGCGGCGACTAAAAATAATCCAGGTAATAATAGATAATCAGGAAAGAGTGATAAGCCAAGTTGAACACTCGCGTCGACACTTCCTGTGGCTTTAGCCACGGTAGCAAAAGCACCCGCTAACAAATAAATGATACACATTGTAATAATGTTTTGATGGCCAGCTCCCTGAATAAATTGAGAGATTTGTTCACTTATCGGGGCTTTACCAAGCCAAATTGCAACTAAAATGGCGGGAATAATCGCAATACTGGCGGGTAATTGGTAAAAAGCAAAGTCTACCCCTTGCAAAGTAAGTACTACGCCGGTGCCTAAAAACAGACCTAAAAATACGGCAAAGGGAAATAAACTACTTAAACGCTCCGCTTTAGGAGATTTTTTTAATTCAGATGTTGTCATGAGTCAATTCTAATAGTGTTTTATCGATTTAATTATGGAAAACAATAAAGTAATTTGAGAAAAAGTCTATGAAGATTATTACATTATCATCACAAAAGTGATCCTGTGGTTCATTCAAACAAAGAGCTAAAATGAAAAAAGTTGCGAATTAACGGAATGTTAAAACTACAGAACAAGAAAAAAATTATAATAAATAACAAATTCTCAGCAAAACACACTACAGAGAAGGCTGTGTTTATGCTATCCTTTCGCGAATTTTTTAGAACTCGCCCTTAACTTTGTTTATTCAATTGGCAAAGTCGGCGAAAATATAAGTGAATAATATGTCTTTTGAAACTATCGAACAACGCGTAAGTTACGGTGTAGGTCGTCAATTAGGTGATCAACTACGTAATAACCCTTTTAAAGAATTTGATGTAGCTGCAGTGCAAGCAGGTATTGCTGATGCCATTGCAAATGCTGACAGTCAAGTTTCTGATGAATTATTAAACGAAGCTTTCTCTGTTATTTCGAAAAAATTACAAGAACAAGAGCAAGCAGAAGCTAAAGTTAAAGCTGCTGAAGGCGAAGCTTATTTAGCTGAAAATGCTAAGCGTGATGAAGTCACTGTGACTGAATCAGGTTTGCAATATGAAGTATTAGCGACAGGTGAAGGCGAAAAACCATCAGCTTCAAGCACGGTAAGAACTCATTACCACGGTACTTTCATCAATGGTGATGTTTTTGACAGTTCTGTTGATCGCGGTCAACCAGCTGAATTTCCAGTGGGTGGCGTAATCGCAGGTTGGACTGAAGCTTTACAATTAATGACAGAAGGTTCTAAGTGGCGTTTATATGTACCTTATAACTTAGCTTATGGTGAGCGTGGCTCTCAAGGTGCAATTCCTCCATACGCAACCTTGGTATTTGACGTTGAGTTGTTAGCCATCGTTAGCTAACCAGTTATTTTTAAAGCCCTCCGTTGAGGGCTTTTTTATGAATGAATTTAAATAATATAGTTTGATAAGTTATAAAAGTTTATTGATAAAAATAAAGCATGGATGTTTGTGAAAATGATTGAGTCGGCATTAGAAAACTTATTTCAGCAGTATTTGACCGCGTTTAAGCATTATGACTTAACAAAGTTGAAACAGTGTTATCAATTACCTTGTGTATTGCATACACCCGATAAAGTTGCATACCTTGCAGATGACCGAGCCTTTGAACAAGAGTTTTTAGCCATTTTCACAATGTTACAGCAAGCAAAAGTCAGTGACATTAACATGACTAAGGCGACATATAGCAAATCAGTCAATAAAGCGGTTGATGTATGTATTAGCTGGGTATTTATTGATGAAAACGGTGAAGTATTTGCTGATTTTTGTGCGTTTTATCATATCACTAAAATAGTTGAAGAATTTAAAATAATTAGTGTAGTGTCACACGAATTATCCAATAGCATAGCGTTAGCTGAAAACATAACAGCGCAATTGTCAAAATTGAAATAAAAGAAAAAGTTGAGAAAAAATATGAAAGTTAAAGTTGCCATTTTAGGTTGTAGTGGTCGAATGGGTCGTAATCTAATTCAAGCGGCTATTGAACATGAGTCGGTTGAACTGATTGGTGGCTCTGTTCGTTCTTCATCCTCTTTTGTTCATTTTGATTTAGGCGAATTAGCAGGAATAGGCGCGATAGGTAAACAAACCTCAACGGACCTTAATGAATTACTTGATGCTGATGTCTTTATTGATTTCACCTCAATTGAAACAACATTAGAAAATATTAAATGGTGTCAGCAACACAACAAAGCGATAGTGATTGGCACGACAGGCTTTAACGATGAACAAGTTAAATTGATTGAAAAGTCAGCTGAAAATATACCGCTTGTTTTAGCACCCAATACCAGTGTTGGCGTTAATTTAATGTTTAAACTATTAGAAATTACCTCAAAGGCAATTGGCGACTATACTGATATAGAAATTTTTGAAGCACATCATCGCTTTAAAAAAGACGCACCGTCTGGCACTGCCGTTAAAATGGGGCAAGTTATCGCTGAGACCTTAGGCCGTGATTTGAATAAAGTTGCTGTTTATGGTCGAGAAGGGATAACAGAGGAACGTAAACGTGACACCATAGGTTTTGCAACGGTTAGAGCCGGGGATATCGTGGGTGAGCATACTGCCTTTTTTGCTGACTTAGGTGAAAGACTAGAAATTACCCATAAAGCAAGTTCACGTATGACTTTTGCTTTGGGCGCAATGCGAGCCGCATTTTGGTTAAATGATGCAGAAAATGGCTTTTATGACATGCAAGATGTTTTAGGTTTAAAGTAATTATAATTTTATGAAAGTGTTGTTTATGATGCTTTTAGGTTAAAAAACAATTAAACGCTTAGTTTTTACATTTTTCACTGGACGAATATGTAATATAAGCGTAAAATAAGTGGATTTTGTCAAAAATTTATTGATTCTGAATTATTCAAGGGATGATAAACAAATTTTTGGCATTTTTTATGTGTATCGCTTTTATACTTAATGAATGAAGTTTAGTTGTTTCTTCGTTAAGTTTACTTCTTCTTTACGGAGGTTAAATTGACTAAATCTGCAATTTTAGTGCTTGAAGACGGCACTGTTTTTAAAGGCACCGCTATCGGTGCAGACGGGGCAGCAGTTGGTGAGGTGGTATTTAATACCTCAATGACTGGTTACCAAGAAATTCTTACCGACCCATCTTATGCAGAACAAATTATTACGCTAACTTATCCACATATTGGTAACACAGGGACTAATAGTGAAGATGAAGAATCTAGTACTATTTGGGCTAAAGGCCTAGTTATTCGTGACTTACCATTATTAGCGAGTAATTTTAGGAATGAACAAAACTTAAGCGATTACTTAAAAGCGAAAAATATTCTTGGGATAGCGGATATTGATACACGTAAATTAACCCGTATTCTTCGTGAAAAAGGTGCACAAAATGGCTGCATATTAGCCGGCGATTCACTAGATGAATCAGCTGCTTTAGCTCAAGCTAAAGACTTCCCCGGTTTAAAAGGAATGGACTTAGCAAAAGTTGTTTCTACTAAAGAACAATACCTATGGACAGAAGGAAGTTGGCAGTTAGGAAAAGGGCATATCACACCAGAAAATAACGATTTTCATGTAGTTGCTTATGATTTTGGTGCTAAACGTAATATTTTACGTATGTTGGTTGACCGTGGTTGTAAACTTACCATAGTGCCTGCAGAAACTCCTGCGGCTGATGTTTTAGCCATGAACCCTGATGGCATTTTCCTTTCAAACGGTCCTGGTGATCCAGAGCCATGTGATTATGCTATTTCAGCAATTCAATCCTTTTTAGAAACCGACATCCCCATTTTTGGTATTTGTTTAGGTCATCAATTACTTGGACTAGCTAGTGGGGCAAGTACATTGAAAATGAAGTTTGGTCATCATGGTGGTAACCATCCGGTGAAAGACTTTGAACGTAATGTTGTGATGATCACTGCACAAAACCATGGTTTTGCGATTGATGAAAATAATTTACCTGACAATATTAAAGTGACGCATAAGTCATTATTTGATAATTCGATTCAGGGCATTCATTTAACCGATAAACCCGCTTTTAGTTTCCAAGGACATCCAGAAGCGAGCCCCGGACCGCATGATGCTGCACCTTTGTTTGATCATTTTATTGATTTAATCAAAGCATCAAAAGCTTAAGCACTTAACCAAGATATAAGAGAGAATTGAAAAATGGCAAAACGTACTGATTTAAAAAGTATCTTGATCTTAGGTGCTGGACCAATTGTAATTGGTCAAGCATGTGAATTTGACTATTCTGGCGCACAAGCTTGTAAAGCACTTCGTGAAGAAGGTTACCGCGTTATACTAGTTAACTCGAATCCAGCCACTATTATGACTGATCCAGAAATGGCCGATGCGACATACATCGAGCCAATTCATTGGGAAGTTGTTCGTAAAATTATTGAGAAAGAACGCCCTTGTGCCGTTTTACCTACGATGGGTGGTCAAACTGCATTAAACTGTGCATTAGAGCTTGAAGCAAAAGGTGTCTTGGCGGAGTTTGGCGTTGAAATGATTGGGGCGACCGCTGACGCAATTGATAAAGCAGAAAACCGTGAACGTTTTGACAAAGCAATGAAAAACATTGGTTTAGAATGTCCTCGCGCTGAAATTGTTCACAGTATGGAAGAAGCACACGACACGTCCAAACGTATAGGTTTCCCTTGTATTATTCGCCCCTCTTTCACTATGGGTGGAACCGGTGGTGGTATCGCTTATAACCGTGAAGAATTTGATGAAATTTGTACACGGGGTTTAGATCTTTCACCAACCTCTGAGTTATTGATCGACGAATCATTAATCGGTTGGAAAGAATATGAAATGGAAGTGGTTCGCGACAAAAATGATAACTGTATCATTATTTGTTCGATTGAAAACTTTGATCCTATGGGTATTCATACCGGCGATTCAATTACGGTTGCTCCGGCGCAAACCTTAACGGATAAAGAATATCAAATCATGCGTAATGCCTCGATTGCCGTATTACGTGAAATTGGTGTTGAAACGGGTGGTTCAAACGTTCAATTTGGTATTTGTCCAAATACAGGTCGTATGGTTATTATTGAGATGAACCCTCGTGTTTCACGTTCATCAGCACTTGCGTCTAAAGCAACAGGTTTCCCTATTGCTAAAATTGCCGCGAAACTTGCCGTAGGTTATACCCTTGATGAGTTATCAAATGATATTACTGGTGGCGCAACACCGGCTTCATTTGAGCCAACCATTGACTATGTTGTTACCAAAATTCCTCGTTTTAACTTTGAAAAATTTGCTGGCTCAGAAGACCGATTAACGACCCAAATGAAGTCAGTGGGTGAAGTCATGTCAATTGGGCGTAACCAACAAGAGTCATTACAAAAAGCATTGCGTGGTCTTGAAGTAGGCGTTAGTGGTTTTGATCCTATGGTAGATGTAACTCAACCTGGTGCTAAAACGAAAATAATGCACGAATTGCAAGAAGCGGGCGCTGATCGAATTTGGTATGTTGCAGATGCATTTCGACTAGGATTATCGGTTGATGATGTATTCCGTTTAACGAAAATTGACCGTTGGTTCTTAGTTCAAATTGAAGATATTATTCTTGAAGAAGCGAAAGTGGCTGAAGGTGGCTTAAAAGTATTGACACCAGAGTACTTGCGTCAGTTAAAACGCAAAGGTTTTGCCGATTCACGCTTAGCTTCATTAATTGGGGTTGCAGAAGCAGAAGTACGTAAAAAACGTCACACTGCGGAAATCTTTCCTGTTTATAAACGAGTGGATACTTGTGCAGCTGAATTTAGTTCTGACACGGCCTACATGTATTCTACTTATGATGAAGAGTGTGAAGCTGCACCAACCAATAATGATAAAATCATGATTTTAGGTGGCGGCCCGAACCGTATCGGTCAAGGCATTGAATTTGATTATTGTTGTGTTCATGCGGCATTAGCGCTTCGTGAAGACGGTTACGAAACTATCATGGTGAACTGTAATCCTGAAACGGTTTCTACCGATTATGACACGTCTGATAGATTATATTTTGAATCGATTACGTTTGAAGATGTGTTAGAAATTGTTCGTATAGAAAAGCCCAAAGGTGTCATCGTACAATATGGTGGTCAAACGCCACTTAAATTAGCGCGTGCATTAGAAGCGGCTGGCGTGCCTATCATAGGTACTTCACCAGATGCCATTGATAGAGCAGAAGATAGAGAACGTTTTCAACAAGCCGTTGATCGTTTAAATTTATTACAACCTGAAAATGCAACAGTGACGTCATTAGATGAAGCAATGGCAAAAGCTGAAGCTATTGGTTTCCCGCTGGTTGTTCGCCCATCCTATGTTTTAGGTGGCCGAGCAATGGAAATTGTTTACGACTTAGATGATTTACGTCGTTATATGACAGAAGCGGTAAGTGTTTCTAATGACTCTCCTGTTTTGCTTGATCACTTTTTAGATGATGCGATTGAAGTAGATATCGATGTGGTGTGTGATGGCACTGATGTGGTTGTTGGCGGTATTATGCAACATATCGAACAAGCAGGTGTTCACTCAGGTGACTCAGCATGTTCATTACCTGCTTATAGTTTAAGCCAAGAAGTGCAAGATGTGATGCGCAAACAAGTTACTGATTTAGCGTTTGAATTAGGCGTTAATGGCTTAATGAATACACAAATGGCGGTTAAAGATGGCAAGGTTTATCTTATAGAAGTAAACCCTCGTGCTGCTCGTACAGTCCCTTTTGTTTCAAAGGCAACTTCTGTACCGCTAGCCAAAGTCGGTGCGCGTGTTATGGCTGGTAAGTCACTGAAAGAGCAAGGAATTACAAAAGAAGTGATCCCGCCGTACTTTTCAGTCAAAGAAGTGGTTATTCCATTTAACAAATTCCACGGCAGTGACCCATTAGTTGGTCCAGAAATGCGCTCAACGGGTGAAGTCATGGGGGTGGGTAAAACTTTTGAAGAGGCATACGCCAAAGCAAACTTAGGCGCTGGTGTTTCAGTACCTAAATCAGGTCGAGCCCTTATCTCAGTTCGCAATAGTGATAAAGCACGTGTTGTTGATTTAGCGAAACAAATGGTTGAACTAGGGTATGAATTAGATGCCACTCACGGGACTGCAGTTATTCTTGGTGAAGCAAATATTCCATGTCGTTTAGTTAATAAAGTCCATGAAGGTCGCCCACATATTCTTGATAGGATTAAGAATGAAGAATATAGTTATATTATTAACACCACTGAAGGTCGAAAAGCAATTGAAGACTCTAAAGTCTTGCGCGGCGGAGCATTACGCTATAAAGTTGCTTATACGACAACGTTAAATGCTGCGTTTGCTGCTTGTCAAGCGCATGCTGCAGACGATAGAAATACAGTAACGTCTATTCAAGAATTACACAAAAAGTGTCAATAAAATAAATAAGCTTGATAACAATATTCGTATTGAAAATTAAGCTTTCAAAACATATAAATAAAGGTGGTTGTGCTTTATGTATAGCCGCCTTTATCGTTAAATGTAGTAAGGATTATAATGAATCAATTTCCAATGACTGTGCAAGGTGCTGATGCTTTGCGTGAAGAACTTAATTACCTCAAAACCGTTAAACGTCCTAGAATTGTCAATGATATTGCTGATGCCCGTGAACATGGTGACTTGAAAGAAAATGCTGAATATCATGCTGCACGTGAAGAACAAGGTTTTTGTGAAGGCCGAATTCAAGAGATTGAAGGGAAATTAGGTAACGCACAAGTGATTGATGTCTCTAAAATTCCTAATAACGGTAAAGTTATTTTTGGTGTTACCGTCACTTTGCTTAATATTGATACGGATGAAGAAGTGAAGTATCAAATTGTTGGCGATGATGAAGCTGACATTAAAAATAACAGAATTTCAGTTAATTCTCCGATCGCACGTGGCTTAATCGGTAAAGAAGTAGACACTGAGATTGAAATTAAAACACCCGGCGGGTTAGTTGAATACGAAATTATTGCTGTTGATCATATTTAATCATTAACACGGCTTAATTTCTATTTCATATGAAAGCACCGATAGCGGTGCTTTTTTTATCGCTAAATTTAACTATTATTATTTAACAGATGTTTGTTTTTATTAATCAGGAAAAGTAATTAAATGAAGGTGTTAATACTATTGGTAACGGTAATTTTATATTCATCATTATCTTTTGCCAACGATGTGATCAATTTTCCTTGGTCGGGTCAGACATACTTATCGACTGAAAATTACTTTGAAGAAGTTTTAACACTCGCTCTGAATAAGTCCGAAGATAAATATGGTGCTTATATAGTAAATAAAGTGGAGGCAGGTACAAGTCAAGAACATAATTTGAGACTTATTCAATAGAATAAATTTGTTAACTTGTACTGGACGGTGGCCTCTAAAAAAAGGGAGCAAAGGTTATTACCCGTGCGTTTCCCATTGTTTAAAGGCTTATTTGGTTGTCGTATCTCATTAATTAAAAAAGGCCAACAAACAAGGTTTGATCAATTAGACAATAACGACCAATTAAAATTACTTTTTGCAGGACAAGGTGAAGATTGGCCTGATAGTATTATTTTGCGATCAAATCAATTTAACTTAACGACTTCCACAGAAGATGAAAGTCTTTTTTGAAATGTTAGCAAAAGAGCGCTTTGATTATTTCCCTCGTGCATTACATGAAGCGAGAGCTGAAGTTGTTGAATATCCAGAGTTAGCTATCGAAAAGCGATTTTTAATCTATTATGATTCGCCTTTTTTCTTTTTTGTCAATAAAGCAAATAAACGTTTAGCTGCACGCCTAGAGTATGGGTTACAGCAAGCAGTAAAAGACGGCAGTTTTGAGCAATTGTTCAAAACTCATCCGATAAGTGCAAATATTTTGCAGCAATTTAATCGTCATGAAAGAGACGTTATTCTTTTAGATAACCCGCAAATAAGCGATGAAAGTAAAGCGTTGTTGAAACAGATGGCGACCCGCGAAAATTGTTTAGTTACCCAAGAAGCCAAACATTAAGTTGAGCCCCTGAGAGTTATCTTAATAGAATATCCACCTGATTTTTTTTATCTTGTTGAGAAATTATCACCCTAAGTTGTTTATCATGATGAGTGAAATATAGCGTTAATCTCTCTCTTTTTAGCTTAGTACTGGTTGCTTTTCCGAAGTTACTTTCATAAAACGCAATGATCTCTTGTTCCGTATGAGCGGTAAAATAATTCATGACTGCTGGCAATTCATGGGTAAACTGCGCGAAAATTTTAGCGTCATCCATAAAGGGAATAGAGTAGTTGCTATTCGCTTCTTGTGCTTGGCTTTCTATGGAAGGTAAACATAGTAGAAAACTCATTAATATCATTAAAAAGTGTTTTTGATTATTCATGGGTTTATCTCCAAAGCAATGGGCTTTTATTAGCATAGTTGATCAAACTAAAACATTGTTTATAAAGTAGCAATGTATTGTTTGTTTTATATTTTATATGAACGGACGACATTATTAAAAATTCGTTCATATAATAATCAGTTACTGATTTGATTTAATAAAGTCATCTCGATAATGGTCAACCCAAAGTGCCGTAGCACCGCAAATAGCAACGGGCATAACCACTAAGTTTATAAGTGGGATCATCGAAAAAACCGCCGTCGTGATACCGAAACTATAGCTTAAGCCTTTTTGTTTTATTAAGGCCGATTTCATCTCATTAAAATTAATCTTATGATTATCAAAGGGATAATCTTTATATTGTATTGCCATCATCCAAGCTAAAAATAAAAACCATAACACTTGACCAATTATCGGTAGAAGCCAATAAAGTATAAAAAAACCAATGGCTCTTGGTAAATAATATCGAAATTTACACCATTCACGGCTTAATGTTCGAGGTACATCTTTAATGATGTCGATAGCTGAGCCAGGCGGAGGCGTATCTTTTGTTAACAAAGCTTCCATCTTTTCTGCAAGGAGGCCATTGAAAGGGGCGGCTATCCAATTCGTTACAGAGCTAAAAACGAAAGAGAACATCACTAATAAAAATAATAAACTGATTAACCAAACAGTAGAAGTTAACCAAGATAAACTCTCCGGTAACCAGTTTTGTAATTCGAGCATATATACATCGAGTTGCTCGATCAATAAATAAAAGGCAGCACTAAATAAGATTAAATTGATGACCAAGGGGATAAAAACGAATCGTTTGATCCCTTTTAGTTTGATCAGATCGAAGCCCTTGATAAAATAGCCAGCGCCACTTTTGGCAAACGGTTGTTGAATTTGTAATGACATTTAGTTTGTTTTTTAACTAGTTAAGTTCAAATATTGATTATAGTGCTATTAATGTAATGTGAGAAGTTGTCAGTTGTTACAAACTAAAACAAATTCTGATAAAGTCATTAATCACCACTAAAACAATACATATTAGGTTTGCTGACTACATGCGATTAAAGCACATCAAATTGGCGGGATTTAAATCTTTTGTGGATCCAACAAAAGTGCCATTTGAACAGCAAATGACGGCTATTGTTGGCCCAAATGGCTGTGGTAAATCGAATATTATTGATGCTGTACGTTGGGTGTTAGGCGAAAGCTCAGCAAAAAATTTACGTGGTGATGCCATGACAGATGTTATCTTTAACGGTGCTGCCACTCGAAAACCTGTCGGCCAAGCTAGTGTTGAACTCTTATTTGATAATATCGCTGAGCGCATCCAAGGCTCTATGGCGGATAGAAATCAAGTGTCTATTCGTCGAGTGGTAAATCGCGACAGTCAAAATTCTTATTATTTAAATGGGACTAAATGTCGTCGTAAAGATATTACGGATATCTTTTTAGGAACTGGTTTGGGGCCGCGTAGTTACGCGATTATTGAACAAGGGACTATTTCACGTTTAATCGAATCTAAACCTCAAGAGCTTCGTGTTTTTATTGAAGAAGCCGCTGGAATATCAAAATACAAAGAGCGTCGGCGAGATACTGAAAATAGGATCCGACACACACGTGAGAATCTAGCGCGATTGTTTGATATTCGATCAGAGTTGAATACGCAGCTTGATAAATTACATCAACAAGCTGAAGCGGCAAAACGTTTTAAAACCTTAAAAGCTCAAGAAAGAAAAATCAAAGCAGAATTGGCGGTATTACGATGGCAAAAATTTGATCAACAATATAAAAGTAATCAATCTCGTATCGAAGGCTTTCAGGCGCAAATCACGCAAAAAGAATCATTACAAAAAAGTGATGAAATCGCTTTATTTACCGCAAAGCAAAATTATCAATCTGCCAACGAGTCTATTCAAGCATTACAGCAACAAAAGATTACTTTAATTAATAATACGGCACGAATTGAACAGCAAATTAAACACCAAAAGCAACAACAGAAAAAGTTGTTAGAAGATAATCAAGTTCATCAACAACAAATAAGCCAAGCACAAAAATCGTTATTAATTGAGCAAGAAAATCTTAAAATATACACAGATAAGCTTGATGCTTTACAACCGCAATATTTGCAAATAACAGCAGAATATACGGAGCTAAATCAGCAATATCAACAGTGCCAAGAAATGTTGTCAAAGCAACAACAAACAGTTCAAGCCTACCATCAGCAGCAAGAACACCAAAATCAACTGTTACTAGAAGAAACCAGAAAAAAAGCGCAACTGACTGAAACTATTGAGCAAAAAAAATCAAGATTGGCGGTGGTCGTTGAACAATTAACTCAGTTAACGACCGAAATGACAAACAACCTTGAAGATGATGAAACCTCACTTTCTGTCTTAACGGAACAACGCGAGCATTTGTACCAACAGCAACAAGCTTTATTAACTCAAAAGCAGGCACACCAAGATAAAATATTACAGTTAAACCAAGAAAAAAGTGATATTGCTGGAACTAGGGCGGCTTTAGTTCGAGAAATTGACCAATTAACTAAAAAATTGGCACAGCAATACGACTGGCAAAAAGATCAAACAAGCTGGCTGGATAAACATAATGTTCGCATGCTTGGTGAACTGCAGAGTAAGTTATCTATTGCTAAAGGCTGGGAGTTAGCGGTTGAAATGGTGTTGTCACATAAATTACAAGCGCTTTTTATTGAAGAGTTCCCTTTAAATTTAGCTAGTCTTGAAAACAGTCCTTGCTCCTTTTTATTGTTAAATCATCAAATAGCTAATAAAAGTAAAGCCAATACCTTAGCTGAAAAAGTGCAAGGAAGTGAGGCGATCAATAACATCTTAAATCAAATAAGGATCGCCAGCGATTATCAAGCGGCTATTGCACTTTTACCTCAGCTAAAAGAACACGAGTCGGTGATAAGTCCCGAAGGTATTTGGTTAAGTCAGCATTTTATCCATCGAGGTATATTTACGGCTAAAAATGATCACTTTAGCCATACTGAAATGTTAGCTGAAAATGAACACGCTTTATCGGGGTTAAATCAGCAATACGATGAACATGTAAAACAAATATCGTGCTTGGAGAAAGAACAGAGTACTTTGACTACTCAACTGGATGAAATCAAACATCAGATCAATAAACGTCAACAACAGTTGGTCGATTTAAATCAGTTGCATGCTTTGAATAAACAAAAACAAGAAACACAGCAAGCACAACGTCAACAATTGCAGCTTGAACAGTTATCACTGGAACAAACCATAAAAGAAACTTTGGGATCTTATGAAGCATTGGAAGCTTCATTATCGGCTGATAAAACATCGAGTCATCAAGCTGATGTAGCCAACAATACTTCAATTCAAGCACAAACCCAGAAGCTGCAACAATTACAGCAAGAGGCACAAGATTTTCAGAAGCAACTATCGTTTTTAACGACTGAAAAGCATCAACTTGAATTAACGATCGAAAAAACCAAAAATGCTGAAAGCCAATGTCAACAGCATATTGTTCGTTTTCAAGAAAATATCCGACAACTTACTGCACAGCAAAATCAACATGCACAAATGCATGATGCAGGGATTAGTCCATTGCAAGCTGATGAAAAACAATTACAAGTTTGGTTATCAGAGCTCGTAAGCCTAGATAATCAACTTGATAAAGCACAAGCCACGTTAAGTGACACCCATGAAGTGATCCAATCAAGCGAACAAAAACAACGTGTCACCGTTGAAGCTATTAATTCATTAAAAGAATCGCTTAATCAATTGCACCTCGACAGAGAAAGTTATCGTTTAAAAGCACAAAGTGCGTTAGAGCAATTACATGAATTAGGGCAAACGGTTCAATCTGTACAAGCAGCAATGCCAGAAAATGCTCGCGAATCACAGTGGCAAGCGCAACTGATTAAGCTAGCAAAAGACATACAAATGCTGGGAGCGATTAATTTAGCAGCAATTGAAGAGTTTGAAACGCAATTAACGCGAAAAAACTATCTTGATCAACAAGATCAGGATTTAAATTTAGCTATTTCAACGTTAGAATCAGCGATAGATAAAATAGATAAAGAAAGTCGACATAAATTTAAAATTACGTTTGATAAAGTGAATCAAGACTTACAATCTTTATTTCCTAAAGTATTTGGTGGAGGTCAAGCTTATTTAACACTGACTGGTGATGATTTATTAGATACCGGTGTTACGATAATGGCCAGACCCCCAGGGAAAAAAAATAGTACGATTCATCTATTATCGGGTGGAGAAAAAGCGTTAACCGCATTATCATTGGTTTTTGCTATTTTTCGTTTAAATCCAGCCCCGTTTTGTATGTTAGACGAAGTAGATGCGCCACTTGATGACGCAAATGTCAGTCGGTTTTGTAATTTAGTCAGAGAAATGTCACAAACCGTACAATTTATTTATATTAGTCATAATAAAATTGCCATGGAAATGGCTTCACATTTAACGGGAGTAACTATGGTTGAAGCCGGTGTTTCAAGAATGGTTGCGGTCGATATTGACGAAGCAGTTGCTATGGCAGAAGTATCATAAAAATAGGCTAGGTAATGGAAGATAACTTCAGAAACGTTTTAATTATTATCAGCGCTATTATCATAGCGGCTATCTTTATCCATGGTTTTTGGACAATTAGAAAAAATAAAAACCCCTATAAGCTAAAAGCTAAAAATGAAAAAGTTGAGCCACAAACTCGAGGTTTTGATGGTTCAGGCTTTGATCAAGACGGAGTTGGCAAAGCAAAAGTTATTGGCGTAAACACGTTAAATGATAATGAAATTCCATCTGAAGCCGCGCCTGCACCTTCTTTTGATGAAGAGCCATTACCAATAGATGTTGAAAAACCGAGTGCAGAGCAACCAGCACTTGAACCTGCGTTAGGAGATCTGTCGGATATATCAGAACAACCCCCTAAAGTGAATACGCCACATCCGGCGCAAACTAGTGAGCTTGCTCCTGAACAAATTCAAATAGATCAGCCTGTTTATCAGCAGCCTGTAGAACAACAAAAACCATCGATCAAACCAACGGCTAAATCTAAAGCTAAAGGTGGACGAAAAACAACGAAAGAAAAGTTAGCACGTAACCAAATGGAAATTAACTTTGGTGGTGATATTGAACAGGCAGAAAATGAGGAATTATCTACTTCCTCTTCCGCACATGACCAGTCCACACAAAGTGCTGCAAAGGAAAATAAAAAAGCGATCGATCCCGAAGTTATTGTCGTGTCAGTGGTGATGCCGGAGAATAATAATATTTCAGGCGCTGCTTTATTACCTACCTTACTCACTTTAGGATTACGTTTTGGTGATATGGATATTTTTCATCGCCATGAAGATAATGCTGGCAATGGAAAAGTAACTTTTAGTTTAGCGAACATGATGAACCCTGGTACGTTTGATTTGGATGAAATTGAAAGCTTTAATACACAAGGGGTTACGTTATTTATGACCTTACCGAATGAAGGTGACCCTTTTGAAGTCTTTGCTCAAATGATGTCGGCAGCTAAACAATTGTCGATGGAGTTTAACGCTCAGTTATTGGATGACAAACGCAGTGTGATGACCAAGCAAACGGAACAACACTATATTGGTAAAATACGAGAATTTGAACGTAGAAACCGTATCGCTTCTGCCTAACCTATTTTAGTTGGGTCTTTTAAACTGTATCTATTAAGAGACCTAACGTTAAGAATTAAAAACTATGACTGAATCACCCGCAAAAAAAAGAATAATAGCCCTTCATGAACTGCTTAATCAGTACAATCATCAATATTATGTTTTAGATGAGCCAAGTGTTCCCGATATCGAATATGATCGGCTTATGCGTGAACTGATTGAAATTGAGACTGAATTTCCTGAATTAAAAACTCTTGATTCGCCAAGCCAAAAAGTTGGCGGCGCACCTTTAAAAGCGTTCACTCAAGTTACTCATCAAGTCCCTATGTTGTCACTGGATAATGTTTTTTCAGCGCAAGAATGGCAAGCATTTGACAAACGAATTCAAGACCGACTGAAATCTACGCAGGATTATGCGTTATGTGCAGAGCCAAAATTGGATGGTTTAGCGGTTAGTATTCGATATGAAAACGGCGTGTTTGTGCAAGCGGCTACCCGTGGTGATGGTACAACAGGTGAAAATATTACTGAAAATGTCCGTACGATTAAGTCTATCCCACTTAAACTAGTAGGCGATGATTATCCACCTGTTCTTGAAGTGCGGGGGGAAGTGTTTATGCCAAAAGCAAGTTTTGAACAGCTCAATGCCACAGCCATTAAAAAAGCTGAGAAAACCTTCGCAAACCCGCGTAATGCAGCTGCGGGTAGTTTAAGACAATTAGACTCAAAAATTACCGCCAAACGTAACTTAGCGTTTTATGCCTACGGTATAGGTTATGTCGGCGGAGAAAATGAACAAGACAATGGCCAATCTTGGTTAGCAAACTCTCATTATCAACGTTTATGCCAGTTAAAAACGTTAGGTTTACCTATGTGTCCAGAAGTAAAGCTTTTGAAAAACACTGGAGAAGTTGAAGCCTTTTATCAAGATATTCTTACGAATCGTCAAGCATTAAGTTATGAAATTGATGGTACGGTATTTAAAGTCGATGACATTAACTTGCAAGAAAAACTAGGCTTTGTGGCTAGAGCACCACGCTGGGCGATTGCCTATAAATTTCCTGCGCAAGAAGAGTTAACCACTTTAGAAGATGTTGAATTTCAAGTGGGGAGAACGGGAGCAATAACGCCCGTTGCGCGCCTTAAACCAGTATTTGTTGGCGGGGTGACCGTCAGTAATGCTACGTTGCATAATCAAGATGAGATTAATCGCTTAGGGATTAAAATTAACGATACTGTGGTTATTCGACGAGCAGGTGATGTTATCCCTCAAATTGTTAGTGTGGTTCTCGATAAACGCCCAAGCCATGCGGTCGATATTTATTTTCCTGAATCTTGCCCCGTTTGTGGTTCAGCAGTTTTACGACTTGAGGGTGAAGCCGTACTGCGTTGCACCGGCGGCCTATTTTGTGGTGCACAACGAAAAGAAGCCATCAAACATTTTGCTTCTCGAAAAGCGATTGATATCGATGGTTTAGGCGATAAGTTAGTAGAACAACTTGTTGATGAAAAACTTATTCAAACGCCTGCTGACTTGTTTAGCTTAACAGAGCTTAATGTTAGTACGATGGAAAGAATGGGGAAAAAGTCTGCACAAAACCTTATCCAAGGTTTGCAAAAGGCGAAACAAACGACGTTAGCTAAGTTTATTTATTCTTTGGGGATCCGTGAAGTGGGTGAAACTACGGCTGCGAATTTAGCCCAACACTTTTTAACTTTTGAAAAAATAAAAATTGCTGATATAGAAAGCTTACAGCAAGTGCCCGATGTTGGAGCCGTAGTTGCGCAAAACATCGTTTCATTTTTTCAACAAGCACATAATGTTGAAGTGGTGAATGAACTTGAAAATATTATGTCTTGGCCAACGATTGAAGTGAAAAGTGAAGATCAACAACCGTTACTGAATCAAACTTTTGTTTTAACGGGTACGTTAAGTCAAATGGGACGCAGTGAGGCCAAAGGGCATTTACAATCACTTGGGGCTAAAGTTTCAGGCAGTATTTCTGCAAAAACAAATTATTTAGTCGCAGGAGAAAAAGCCGGTTCTAAATTGACCAAAGCACAAGACTTAGGTGTCAAAGTGCTATCCGAGCAAGATATGCTTAATTTATTACAAGAGCATGGTATTGGTATATGAGTGAAGTGATCAGTAGCTCGCTTATTGAATTAGGCGTTTGGTTTCGTCCTTATCAGTACCAGTGTGCGTTAGCAATTATTGCCACAATATTAGTGATATTTGGTAATGATATTAATAATGTTATTAAGCAGTTAGTACGTAAACAACATTTTATTATTCGCACGATAATATTTATCGTGGTTTGTGCCGTAGGTTATGGCTTAATCACGGTCTGGTTAACTGGACTATTATCACTGCAATTAGCAAAAATCCCCAATCTTTATATTCTACCTGTAGTCAGTGTAATCTTTATTGCACTGGGGCTATATGCGCAAAAGCAACGCCACATTTAAATGGTTATAAACGCATATATAAATAACAGCGTTGGAACCGGTAAAATAATGCCAAAGAGTATGGTTTCGCACCATTCAATTGAGCGGTAAAATTTGTACCATTGGGTATTTTGTACTTTGGAAGAAGGTAATACTTGAAAGAAAAAGATAAACGATGCGATGACCAGAGTTTGCAGCGCTGAAAACAAGACAAATATTGCTAACCAAATGAGTAATGTTGGCGTTGTTTGTGTCACTTGATGTTGTAATACCATAAAGAGTAGAAACGAAAAAACACTCCAAGCCAATAAATTCCAGCGATATTCTGAAATAGAAATTGCGATTGTGTTAAATACTTCAGGGCTGAACCAAAGCTTCATTTGTCAGGCTTTTCCTTATTAAAAAGTGCTATGATTATCTTAACAGTTTTCCAATCACTTAATATAAGTATAAATAAGCAAATGAAACTCAACGTAAAAAAGAGCATAACACTATCTTCACTATTATTTTGTTCATTTATCACGCATGCAAACTTTGTCGGAGAAATGACACTTGTCACACAAGAAAGTCATGCTGCTATTTTACAGAAAGCGCCAAATGATAGTAATGGGCAAGCAGAAATTAAAAATAAGCCTATACATGTTCGTCCTGGACACGCACGTGCTCTACGAGCCATTGAACAAGCGAAATATCAAATGGATGATATAAAGATGTTGGTACTTGAAATACAAGAATTGTCTGATAGTACAGGCTTGAAATATTTAGCAGGCAAAGTGAATAAAGCCGATATTGAACAGTACCTTAATAAAATGCAGGTGATTTTAGCTGATGAATTTGACGTTTATCGTAGACATCAAAGCGCCAGAGATCACAACTCATTTCATGTAACTTTAGTTAATCCGTACGAATATCAAGCCTTAGCAGATAAAAAGGCAATTGTTAATCAAAAAATACGCGTACAATTACATGGCTTAGGCCGAGTTAGCCAAGGTGACAATACCGCTTACTTTGTTGTTGCAAGTTCACCGGACGGGCAATTTTTACGTCAAAAATTATTACTTCAAAATAAAGACTTTCATGTCACACTTGGCTTTAAGTCACAAGATGTGTTTGGTGTGGCTAAAGACAAAACCGCTTTAATTAAATAATCAAAAATTGTGCTAATCATACTGTTTTGTCACGTCAGGCTTTATGCTGATTATAAATGAAGTATTAGTTGCCGAGGAAATATAACCATTTTTGCCTCGAAATTTTCTGAAATACTTTCTAAAATAAAGACGTTAACTTCTAATTATATGGATTCATTGTGAAAATAAAATTATTAATCTGCTTAATCATCTTCACTATTACGGGTTGCGCCAAATCGTCTACTGGTCGTAATCAAATCACTTTATTCTCTAATAGTGAACTAAGCAAAATGGGAATAACTTCATTTGAAGAGTTAAAACAAAAAGAAAAAATTAGTACAGATGTAAAAACTAATCAATATGTTCAATGTGTTGCAAATGCAGTAATAAAACATGTACCAAAATCTGCTCATAGTGGTGATTGGGAAGTTGTGACTTTCGATTCACCGCAAGTAAATGCTTTTGCTTTACCAGGCGGAAAAATAGGTGTTTACACCGGAATTTTACAAGTAACCGAAAATCAAGATCAATTAGCGGCGATTATAGGTCATGAGGTGGCTCATGTGATTGAACGTCACTCAAATGAGCGACTTTCTTCTAATCAATTAACACAAATTGGTGCTGCGGCCGGCAGTGCAATATTGACGCAACAAGGCGTTGAAAATAAAGAAACTTGGTTAATGGCAGGAATGGCTATTGCACAGTATGGATTTCTAATGCCTTATAGTCGAATGCATGAAAGTGAAGCGGATATTGTTGGACAAGACTTAATGGCAAAGTCTGGCTTTCAACCCAAAGCAGCTATTGCTTTATGGCAGAATATGGCTAAACAATCTAAGGGGGCGCCGCCAGAGTTTTTATCAACGCATCCGTCAAATAAAACAAGGATTGATGATTTAACTCAACATTTAACAACCGCTAATAAATTATATCAAAGCAAGAGTCGTCCTAGTTGTATAAAACCTTAAATTTATGCTCAAACTAAACTAACGTCTAGAATAACAAAGCCTTAAGTATTACGCTTAAGGCTTTATTTTTTCAGGCAGCTATCTAGGTAATTTGGGCGTGATAAATGATATAGGGCGAAATGACTTACTTTTTCGGTATGGTCTTCATTTTATGCTCAGTTTTATGACTTCTTGGCAGTGTTTCTTTTAAGTCGTTCAGGCTTTTTTTGCGAAGTGGGGTTTTAGCACTTTTTTGAAAAGTACTAAAGTTACCGATTATAAGGACTAAAGCAATAATGATAATGGTTGGGGCAATCCAGCTATCCATGGTAATTGTGTCCGATGTTAGTAATATATTGGTTATATATGACGGTTAATTTCGTTAATATTTTTGCTTTAAGTTGAATGTCACTTGATTGTAGGCATTGATAAAGCTTTTCTTGTGTAAATTGTTTCTGACAATTTTCAGCAATAGGGTAGTAGGATAAATGCCATGGCTCTGCGGCAATACCACCTCGGTATTTATCATATGGAAAATAAAAACCAAAACTAGGTGCATGTTGATTCAGCCATTGCGTTAGGGCAAAAAAAGGGCCATTTTTTTGATATTCCCAAGGCTCTAACTGTATTGATTGTTCTGCTGTTAAAGCACTCTTATCGTAAAAATCTACATCTGTGCCCCAATGATGGCGACTAGCACCAGGTAAGGCTGAAAAAGTTAGTATAGCCTCAATGATTTCATCATCACTAAGGCGGTTGAGATCAACAAGTTTGTTATCAATATCTTTAATATCAAGTTGACCAAGGCATTTTTTATTCCAAATCGCCAATTGGCGATCAAATGATCGAAAACCACTGGCGATAGTTAACTCAAACCCTTGTTTTTCAGCAGCAGCGCAGAGCTTTTGCCAAGGTTCGATAACGTGTTGGTGAATGCCTGTATTGGCAGAGAGCCAATGAATATGTTGATCAGATTGTCCTGTTAAACTTTCAATATTCATTTTGCGCAGCTTATGTTAAAACGTGCACTAACGTTTGATAATAAATATCCACCAACGCCTCTAAATCAGCACATTTAACGGATTCATTTACTTGATGGATTGTCGCATTACATGGACCTACTTCAATCACTTCAGCACCTGTTGGTGCAATAAAGCGACCATCTGATGTACCTCCAGAGGTCGATAGTTCGGTTTTACGGGCCGTGACGTTTTCTATTGCAGTACTGACAGCATTAATAAAAATACCAGGTTCTGTTATAAAAGGCTTGCCATTAAATGTCCATTTTATGTCGTAATCAAGATCATGCTTAGTTAATATTTCATTGACTTTATCGACGATTTTTTCAAAGGTTAGCTCTGTGCTAAAACGCAAATTAAATAATGCGGTTAAATGTCCAGGTACCACGTTGGTTGCGCCAGTGCCAGATTCTATATTTGATAATTGAAAACTGGTCTCTGGAAAATAATCATTGCCATGATCCCAATGAGTGCTACTCAATTCAGCTAAAGCAGGCATAGCTTTATGAATAGGGTTAATAACATGTTGAGGGTAAGCGACATGACCTTGTTTACCTCTAATGGTTAACTCTCCTGAAATAGAGCCTCGACGTCCATTTTTAATGATATCGCCAATTTCATGAGTGCTAGAAGGCTCCCCAACGATACAATAGTCAATTTTTTCATGACGCGCTTCTAACGTATCAATAACGCGTGTAGTGCCGTTAATAAAAGGGCCTTCTTCATCACTAGTGATCAAATAGGCAATTGAGCCTTTGTGATCAGGATGTTCCGCGACAAATTTTTCAGTGGCCACTAACATTGCCGCTAAACTACCTTTCATATCTGCTGCACCGCGCCCGTATAACATGCCATCCTTTATCGTGGGTTCAAAGGGCGGTGTATTCCAACTATCAAGATTTCCAGCGGGAACAACATCAGTATGACCGGCAAAGCAAAAAACAGGGGATTCACTGCCTCGTCTTGACCATAAGTTTGTTGTATCTTCAAAGACCATACTTTCGTTAGCAAAACCTGATTTTGCTAACATCTCAGCCATTAATACTTGGCATTGGGCATCAATTGGCGTGACTGATTTTCGGGAAATGAGTGTTTTTGTTAATTCAATTACCGGTGATGTAGATTGACTCATTAGGCAAATAACTCTTGGTATTGTTCTTTTTTAAAGCCGATATGTATAGTGTTATCAAGTGATAATAACGGACGTTTTAGCAAGGTTGGTTGCTCTAACACCGCGTTAAACATCACGTCATCGGTTAAATTTTCTTTTATTTCATCGCTGAGATTTCTAAACGTAGTACTGCGTTTATTGAGTAATATTTGCCAGTCGCTTTTACTGACAAATTCACTGAGTAGCTCATGGCTTAAACCATCAGTTTTAAAATCGTGAAATTGATAAGGTATTGCTTGCTCTTCAAGCCACTTACGGGCCTTTTTGATCGTATCGCAGTTTTTTATTCCGTAGAGAGTTGTCATTGGCTTCTTATATTATTTGGTAATGGTTTTTACGTAATGCGCTTACGGCATCGTTTACTTTGTTCGTTTTGACTAATATATAGTCGGTATCGAATGTTGAAATGGCAAATATGCTGATTTTTTCATTGGCGAGTACGGTAGAAATGCTGGATAAAATACCGGTTAGGTTAAAATCTAATGGACCGACTACTTCAAGCGCTTGCCAGTCTGATTCAACGTCTTCACTGTCAATGTGAATTGAACTAGGTAAAACAATAGAGACTTCATCATATGTTTTACCAATAAAATAGATTGGCGCATCAAACACTTTCGCTGGAATTTTACTATCAACAGCCAAGCTATGGATGGAAAAATTTTCTTTTAATAATTTTAATGTAAGCATAAATTTAAATAACAGATTACTGAATTATTAATGTGTTAGTTACTATACCGTTGTCAAGGAGATAACGCTAGAGAGCCCAGCTGATTTATCTCTTATATTGTTCGATAAGTTGGATGTGTTTAAATTTAAAAATCAAGAAAAACGATCAAATAAGAGCACTTAACAGTAAATTTGCTAAATCTCGTTATTTATTTAGCTTAAATCTTAAACAAATAGAATAAATGGCTTGATTAATATAAAAAATGATATCCACAAAAGCTGTGGATATCATTGTGAGCAACTGTTGTTTATCTTTTCAGTCTGTTGATTTTTAAAGGTTTTAATGGTCGTTCGTTTTTTGTCTAGTTAATTTATCAACAAATTTTTAATAAGATCAGGTTAAATAACCACTTTTAAACTAATGTTCGTTAACCTAGTTGAATTTTCTAGTTAACTTAGATTAAACAGCCGATAATCCATGTTTTATCTAACAAATGTATATTATTTGTCACTCACTATTAATGTTGTTGGCTTGTATCGCTGTCAAAGCAATGGTGTAAACAATATCATCAACTAATGCACCGCGTGATAAGTCATTTACTGGTTTTTTCATGCCTTGAAGCATGGGACCAATGCTGACTAAATCGGCTGATCTCTGTACCGCTTTATACGTTGTATTACCGGTATTTAAATCAGGGAAAACAAAAACCGTTGCTTTACCGGCAACAGGGCTATTAGGGGCTTTCTTCTTGGCAACATTTTCCATAATGGCAGCATCATATTGTAATGGACCATCAACAATTATATCTGGCCGACGCTCTTTAACTAAAGCGGTTGCTTTAATCACTTTTTCAACGTCCGCTCCTTTGCCTGAATTGCCGGTACTGTAGCTAATCATCGCAACTTTAGGGTCAATGCCAAAGCTTTTAGCCGAATCAGCAGACTGAATAGCGATATCGGCTAACTGCTCGGCATTTGGTTCTGGGTTAATGGCGCAATCGCCGTAAACCAACACTTGATCTGGTAGCAACATAAAAAAGATCGATGAGACTAAATTGCTATTGGGCGCGGTTTTTATTAGTTGAAGCGCAGGGCGAATTGTATTCGCGGTCGTATTAACGGCGCCGGAGACTAAACCATCGACTTGACCGAGTTGTAACATCATAGTGGCAAGTACAACGTTATCATTGAGCTCTTGTTTAGCTACAACTTCAGTGAGCCCTTTGTGTTTTCTCAGTTCCATTAAAGGCGCCACATAGTTGTCTTTGATTGTATTTGGATCTGTAATTAATAAGCCCGGTGGTAACATGATACCTTGTTGTTCGGCAATCGTGCGAATCGTGTCTTTATTCCCTAATAATTGGCATCGAGCGATATTACGTTCAACACAAATTGCAGCCGCTTTAATTGTTCGTACATCGGTGCCTTCAGGTAGAATAATTAATTTATTCGCACTTTTAGCTAATTCAGTTAATTTGTGGCGAAATGCTGGCGGCGAAAACTTCTCCAGTTCTGTTGCTTGATTTGATAATTCAGTTAACCATTGAGGAGATATATTATCCGCGATATATTGTTTAACTCGGTCTTGGCGCTGACAATCATCTTGTGGAATTTCAGGATTAAAATTCATTAAGTAACGAGATGTTTGCCACGTATCCCATGGTACAGAAAGTACGGGAAGGCCGGTTAGAAAAGCTTGTTTACATAATTGCATCACCTGTTCGTTAGGTTGATAACCATTCGTCAGTAACAACGCTGCAACTTTCGTCCCATTCATAGCAGAAAGGCAGGTTGCAATGATAATATCTGTTCGATCGCCAGGTGTCACAATAAGGCGACTGGGTTGTAAGTGACTCATCAAATTTTCAGCACTACGAGCACAAAAGCTAATACTGCGAACTCTCCGATGATCAATATCACCAGCATTGATCACTTTTGCTTCTAAATAATCGCAAATATCGATAACTCTTGGAGCAATGAGATCCATTTCCCAAGGAATACTGCCGAGTAAGTCAAAGTTTCTTGCATTAAAGATGGCTAAGTTTTGCCAGTCAACACTATTGGTGTCATGTGTAAATTCGTGCTCTCTTGGTAAAAGGCCAAATTCGTCTTTATCAGGAGAGTTAATTTTATTGATAATACAGCCAATGAGTTTCTTATTTTTAATACCGCCAAAGGTTCCAGCACTCATTTCTATGCGATCTTCAAATTCTTCTGGAGAGTCATTATCCGGGGACGCCACTAAAATTATATCTGCAGATAAGGTTTGTGCAACGTCTCTATTAATTCTTCCGGCATATGGTTGGCGTGTCGTTGGGATCAAACCTTCTATTATGGTTAAGTCATAATCTTTACTGAAACGGTCGAAATTCGCCACTAATTGTTCAAGTACCACATCATGATGTCCTTCACCCATTTGTTCCTCAACATAACTTAGAGGTATTGAGCTAGTATTTTGAGACAGGCTCACTACGTGATTTTTATTTTGTAGGATGTTTCTTGAAGGTTGGCTGATTGGTTTAAAGTGCCCAACTTTAATGCCTTTTTGTTGGCATGCATGCATTAAACCTAAAGCTACACTGGTTAAACCAACCCCAAAACCAACGGGAATTAACATGATACGTCGACTCATCTTATTGCTCCTGATTTAATCGTTGATAGGTTTGTTCCGCGATAACCCATTCTTCGTTTGTTGGGATCACCCAACAAGGAGTCGAGTCGCTTTGAGCAATATTGCCTTGTTTGCCAAATCGCATGGTTTCGTTGGCAAGTTTATCTTCATGGAAATTGAGCAGGGCAAGTTGCGATAAAATTAATGAGCGAATGAACATAGAGTTTTCACCAATGCCACCAGTAAAAATTAAACCGTCTAACGAGGTGAAATTACAGGTAAAAGACGCAATACTTTTTGCGATACGATAACTGAATATTTCAAGTGCGAGTGTTGCTTGTACATTGCCATTACTGGCCGCTTCTTCTATTGTCCTACAATCATTGCTTAATTGTGAAACGCCAAGTAAGCCACTTTTTTTATTTAAGATATTATTCACTTCTTCTAGGCTATAGCCGAGTTGCTCCACCAGATGAAAAATTACGCCGGCATCGATGTCGCCACTGCGTGTGCCCATCATGACCCCTTCAAGCGGGGTTAGGCCTAAACTGGTATCAACACTTTTACCCTGTTTAACGGCTGTTACACTACATCCGTTACCCAGATGTGCGCTAATAATATTGCATTGCTCTATTGGTTTTTTAAGCATGGTGGCGGCTTCTTTACAAACAAAGTAGTGACTTGTGCCATGAAAGCCGTATTTTCTGATGCCATGATCTTGATAAAAATGATAGGGCAAACCATATAAATACGATTTCTTAGGCATAGTTTGATGAAATGCTGTATCAAAAATTGCAACTTGTGGTGTTTGTTTAAATGCTTTTTCGGCTGCCTGTATCCCCTGTAAATTAGCAGGGTTATGTAAAGGGGCGAGCTTTGATAGTTGCTCAATACTGATTTTAACGTCTTCATCAATTAACGTCGGCTGACTGTATTTTTCTCCGCCATGAACAACACGGTGACCAATGGCATAAACGCTTTTTTTCAATTGATGTTCGGTTAAATAGTCCACTAAAAACTTTATTGCTACTTCATGATCAAAAGGATCAGATAAGGCTATGGATATTTTTTTCTCTTGATGTTTGATGGTAATAACCGCTTCTGCTGTTAATAAACACTCAGCAAGGCCTGCAAGGATGATTTGACCATTGACGGGATTCATTAATGAAAACTTTAAAGAAGAACTACCACAGTTAATTACTAATATATTGTTTTGCATCTGTTTTAAGGGATTTAAGTAAGGTAATTAAAGTATAGACGCTTTTAATTTATATAAGTTTGACTTACTACAATATTTTTATTTTCTTGGGTTTTATTTAGACTATGTAAAAAGTTTATACTATCTTTTAATTAATAGTTGTTATAGTGTGCGCCTATGAATGTAGTAGAAATTATCAAGTTAGGTCAGAAGTACAAACAGCTTTGGCCAGAAAAAGTTGAATTAGCGAGTTATTTTGAAGAGTACCGAGCTATTCAAGTCAGTCGTTTAGTATGCCGTTATTTACCCGGTGTAGCTTTATTCGTTTTTATCATGCAACTTTATTTAGGTGGTATTCAACAATTACCACAATCAATTGTTTATGCTTTTTTTATTTTAAGTATTCCCGTTCAAGCGTTAGTCATGTTAGGTGTAAAAGCCGATAAATTTTTACCTCCTGCATTAGCAATCTGGTATAAAGAAGGCGTGGCTAAAATTAATCAAAGCGGTGGCAATATTAAGCTTTCTGTTCAAAAACCACGTTATTTCGATTTAGCGAAATTACTCAATGTTAGTTATTCTGGTGCTCACCACAGCTCTTAAATATTCTGTATAAAATTACATTTTTTGAAAAGTTTAAAAGGCGTTTATCTATTGAGATTAACGCTTTTTTTTTGTTGTCAATGATGCAGGGTTAACTGTTCTTTTTGGGTGAAATTTAAAAGGTACAAGAAAATATAATACTGCACTGATAGCTGTGCTTAAGACATTTTGTTAATAAGTGAGTATTTTGAAATTAAACAAGCCATTTTCGACTAAGGTCACCATAGCGCCATAAGCGAGAAAATAGCGTTTGTAATATTGGGTGAGTATTTTGAGCAACATCGACAGAAAATAATCTACCAAAGAAATAAAAGACTATAGTAAAAACACTATCAAGGAGAAGAAAATTGCCGAAACTGCGCTGTTTTCTATGAAGAGTTTATTGCTTTCCGAGAATCGTTGGATCATTAAATAGCCTAAGTAAAGATAGCGCAGCATTTAACAGTTCTTTTGATATAGGCAAATAAGAAAGTCGGCTTGGCATTGAAAATTGTGTAACTGTGCTAAGTGATCCTTTACCTGTTCACTGGCTTTAAATGCGAAAGGAGTCATCGACAGTAAATTTAAAATATCGTCACCTGTTTTTAACTGCATCGAGTAAGATAAAGTTTCTTGATGAACTAAGTTTAATTTTTCAATAGGTTGTCGTTCAACATCATGCTCTTTTGCGTCTTGATATATTTTTTCTTTTAATTCTATTAAATGACGTTGAGCAGGCGTAACCGTTAAAAAATAACCCTGCTTGTTAAGGACACGGGTAAACTCTTGTTCTAAGATAGGTGCGTAAATTGAAATCATCCAATCAAAAAAGTTATCTTCGAAAGGTAATTGCGACAAAGTGCCGACACTAAAATGGCATTGTTGATACTTTTTGGCGGCTTTTTTTACCGCTTCTTTTGCGATATCAATACCATAGACTGTGTTTTCTTCGGTTTTATGTTGGTGAGTGTAATAACCTTCGCCACAGCCTGCATCAAATAGATTCGCCGTTTTTTGTCCATAAGTGTGATAAATATCTAAGAGCTTATTTAGTAAAGGCTGATAATAGCCTTGTTCTAAAAAAGCTCTACGGGCATTAACCATCGCTTTATTATCACCAGGCTCTTTAGAATGTTTAAATTGCACCGGTAATAAATTGACATAGCCTTCTTTGGCGAGATCAAAACAATGATTTTGTGGGCAACGAAAAGTTCTCGCTTTTAACAAAAGCGCTTGATGACAGATAGGGCATTGATATTGCGGGTTTTGCGTCATAATGTTATTTGGGAGAAGTGATCTATTCTCCCTTTGCTCTGTACTTTAGGTTATTTAAATGTCGACCAAATAGGCGCGTGATCTGACGGTTTTTCGATACCACGGAGTTCATAATCTACGTCTGACTCAATACAGGTTGCTGCTAATTTTTCAGTCGCAAGCACCACGTCAATACGTAAACCTCTATTGTCGTCAAAACCACGTGAACGATAATCAAACCATGAATAGCGTTCTTCACGTGTTGGGTGTAATGCTCTAAAGGTATCTTTAAAGCCCCAGTTCATTAGCGTTGCTAACCATTCTCGCTCTTCGGGTTGGAAGCTACATTTACCGGTTTTTAACCAGCGCTTTCTATTTGGTTCACCAATACCAATATCTAAGTCGATAGGCGAAATATTAATATCACCCATAACAACCACGTTCTCCTCTGGGGTATGGTTATCGTTTAAATATCCCATTAAATCTTTATAAAACTGGCGTTTATATGGATATTTAGTTTCGTGAGCAATATTATCACCTTGAGGAAAATAGCCATTAAGCACGGTAACTTTTTCACCTTTTTCGTTGGTAGTTTCTACCATGATCATGCGTTTTTGGGCATCTTCATTGTCAGTTGGAAAACCATATTGAACCTTGCTAGGTTCTTTTTTACAGAGCATAGCAACCCCATAATGTGCTTTTTGACCATGAAAATATACGTGATAACCCATCGCTTCAACGTCTTCAACAGGGAAAGCATCGTTATGCACTTTTATTTCTTGTAAACCAATAATATCGGGTTGATGTTTATCGATAATTGCTTGTAATTGATGCAGGCGAGCACGAAGGCCATTTATATTAAAAGAGATGATTTTCATCGAAAAAACCTTTAGAGGTGAACTAAGTGAGAATAATATTTTTGCGATAATACCATGATTGAAAACAGAGAAAAATGAAAATGCGTGATATGCCAAGGTTTAATGAGCGAACACGCATTTAGTAAAGGTAAAAAGCATAAGCCTTAGTGATTTAAGCTATTTTATTGATTAATAAAGCGGCTAATTCTTGTTTGCCTTCTGGTGAGATTGCTTCATTATCTTTGGACGAAATAGAAAACACATTTTCTGAACTTTCACCTAATGTGCTCATTCTCGCTGAGTGAATGGTAAGTTGCTGATGTTTGAAAACATTACAAATTTTTTCAATAAATAAAGGATCATCAAGAGCATTAATTCTTAATAAGGTTTTATTGGGTTTAGGTGTCGCTAAAAACTCGATCACAGGAGTGTTTTCAAAGTTTTTAACAAACCTTGGGCTGGAAGGTTTTTTAACAACGTCAACGCCTGAAATCACTTCTTCAACACGACTAATAATTTTCTTGATACGAAATGGATCAGCTATAGACTCACCGTTATGATCAAGAATCTTTATTACTTCCAACACTTTATTATCTTTCGTTTTATGAAGTTGAGCTTCTTTGACATTAATTTTTAATAACGACAGTGTATTAAAAATATCAACAAACAGCATACTTCTATCATCGGCGTAGACTAATAAATTGCTGCACTCTAAATTTGAGTCATCTGAAATAGACACGGCTTGTTCAATTGAGTCGCAGTTGAGGATTTGAACCGTAAATTCGACAATTTCATGTAATTGATTTGAACTGAAAAAACTGGAAGGAAGGGTCGTCCACAGTGTTTTAACTTGAGCGTTATCATAGCCTTTTGCGAGTAATTCAGTTAAGGCTTCCGTTTTATTTTCTCGAATTACGGTACGTTGCTCAAAAACATTTTCAATGCCATTTTTTAAGGCACTCCTAAGAGATAAATACAAATCGTTTAACAAGCTTTCTTGCCATTCATTCCAGACTTCATCATTAGTTGCCATTAAATCAGCGACGGTGAAGCAGTATAGGGCATTAAGCTTTGATTCTGTACGAACTTGTTTCGCGACTTTTTTGATCACTTCAGGATCGGCAATATCGAGAGTTTGCGTCGTAGAAACAAGTAGGTCTTGATGCTCAACAATCCAATGGATCAAATCAACTTCCGATTTTTTTAACTCGTGTAATAACGCAAACTCTTTCGCGTGGATAGCACTAACTTCGTTGGTTTCATGAGATTGCTTGCCTGATAAGTCATGGCATAAACCTGCAATGACTAAAATATGCTTATGAGATGAGGGTTTATAAATACTGTTGATTAAATTTTTATTTTTTTTATTTATTTCAAAACTATCAATACACTGAATAAGCTTAAAGGCGTGTTCATCAACGGTATAAGCATTATGCATATCAAACTGCATTTGCCCTTCAATGGCTTTCCACTGAGGAAAATAAGCGGCTAAAATGCCATAGCGATGCATCAAACTAAATGCTCGTTTTAAGCCGTTTTTATGTTTAATGATTGAAATAAACACTTTTCGACATTCTTGATAGTCTTGTAATTCCCCTAATAATCGCCTGCGTGTTTGACGGATCAGTCTTAAAGTTTCAGGGGCAATATATTTTATCTGGTCATACTCGGCAATTAATTTAAATAATTGTAATACATTGGCTTTATTGAGAAATATCTCGTCAAAATTTGCTTTGATCATATTATTAGCAAGGATAAAACCTTCATCTAAATCAATGGATTTAGAGTCATTTTTATTCACGCTAAACACTTCACGTTTGAATACGCCAATCATCATTTGATTGAGCTCTTGAATACGGGTCATGGCTCTGAAAAGTTGACGCATCATTTTTTCAACGGCAAGTTGAGCGTTGTCGCCATAACCAAATTTCATATATTTGGCGACTTCTAATTGGTAATCAAACAGTAGCTTTTCTTCGGCACGATTAGACACCATATGTAATGCCCAGCGAATACGACAAATAAAATCATACGATTCGATCAATTCGTAATATTCATCAGATTTAAGCACACCAAGGGATTTTAATGATTGTACGTCTGGCACATTATAGTGCTTACGAGCTATCCAAATAATGGTTTGAACGTCTCGCATACCGCCCGGATTATTTTTAATATTGGGCTCTAAATATAAAGCCGTATTTTTTGCTTTATCGTGTCTGTCATCTTGTTCTTGAAGTTTATGCTGACAAAACTTTTCGCTATTCCATAAACTATTATTATATAGCACTTCAAGCATATGTTTCGCGTGATTCGGTTGGCCAACTAAGGTTCTGATATCTAATAAATTAGTGGCAATAGTGATATCATTTTTTGCTGCGTGAATATTTTCTTTCAGCGAACGCACCGCATGCCCAATAT
The DNA here is from genome assembly GCF_031846185.1 of Thalassotalea castellviae. Classification (NCBI taxonomy): domain Bacteria; kingdom Pseudomonadati; phylum Pseudomonadota; class Gammaproteobacteria; order Alteromonadales; family Colwelliaceae; genus Thalassotalea; species Thalassotalea castellviae. The sequence continues at coordinate 260,499 of NZ_JAVRIF010000001.1, read as the reverse complement.
CAACCCCTAAATCCCATAAACGGGTTAAAAAAGCGGATAAGTTTGCTTCTTGGTTTTTAGCGATGGCTTTGTCGAATAAGATGCAGATATCTATGTCTGATTTGGGGTGGAGGGTTTGTCGGCCATAGCCACCGACGGCGTTTAGCGAAAGGTTTTCAATGGTATCAAGTTGATAATGTTTCCATAGTCCAATCAATAAATCATCAAATAAAATGGCCCGCTGATTTTGTAAGGTTTCTATGGAGGTATCAAAGAAACGCTCTTCAAATACTTGTTGTTGCTCTGACAAGTACGCTTTCATTGCCGTTGAACAAGAAAGGTCGATATTAACAAGTGAGTTCATAAATGTATTTAATACTTTTTTATTTAAATATTGTTTAATCTATTGGATAAATCAACTCTACATCTAATTCCTCGTAACACAGCTATTCATGCGTGAAATTAAGCTGATGAAATAAATTGCGAATTGATGCTCGATGCAGATATTTATCTATAAAAACAACTCAATAGTATCAACTCTAAGCATTTTTCTCAATAGAGATTGATTATATGGTAGTTAAGCAGAGAATGACTCAAGGGGATTTTTGCGAGGCGCAGACTGTCTTGTATTAAAATCAACAGTTTTTCATGGCTTAATATATACCTTTTTAATTACCACGATTACACGAATTCTAACAAGAGAATAAATATAAAAGCTAAACGGTCATTTAAAAATTGTTTAGAGTTCTAGTGAATTTATATAGTGATAAATATTTCTATGAATAACACTTGTGATGAATAACAAGTGCTTTAACTGATTGAGAATTTTCGGACTGTGCTAGCAAGTGAGTAAATTGACTTGAATAAAAAGAATGAAAAGAATAAAAAGAATGAAAAGAAAGAGTTTAATCTTTCTTTTCAGAGCTCATGTGCATAGGTTCTATTTCTAACACTGGAGAAGCATCAAGTTCGCTGGCATCCATCATAGAAGCGATTCTTTGCATGGAAGAAAGTAAAAGCGATTGCTCCCAATTTTCTAAGCTACAGAATTTTTGAATAAAATGTTCTTGTAAGGGCTGCGGAGCATCAATTAATGAGTTTCGACCATCATCCGTTAAAAATAAACTCACACGGCGTTTATCTTCAGAACTACGTACTCTTTCAATTAAACCTCTGTTTTCCAAGCGATCTAATATATTGGTTACGGTTGCAGCACTTAAGTTAATTTGTTTGGCTATTTGACTTGCTGTTACGCCTTTAACTCGTGCAATTTCTTGCATGATCAGCAACTGCGGACCTGTGAGTCCTGATAATTTATTTAATTGTTTTGAATGCAAGTCAATCGCGCGAATAACCTTACGGATTGAGATCAGCAATTCTTCATATTTTTCCATTGCAAACGTTTTCTGTCGTTATTTTTCGTAAGAGTACCATAAAAGTGTTCAAGATGAATTAACGTGCGTGAATGTAGAAATAAAAAAACAACAAATTGTAAACAAAAAATAGTGAGCCAAAACTCACTATTGATTATTGATATGATCTGTTCAAACTAAGCAAATACTTGCACGCTATCATCTATGATTCGCGTTTGATAAGGAGTAACGGCGAGGTTTTCATTATCTAAACATTTACCTGTCTGTAAAGAAAAGCGTTCTTTATAAAGTGGTGAGGCGACAAATAACTCGCCATTATAATCGCCAACTATACCACGGTATAAAACATTTGCTTTACCCGCTGGATCCCAGTTATTGATTGTTTGAACTTGATCATCAGCTGTTTGAAAAATAGCAATTTGCTGGTCATTCTCAAGTAGGGCACAAATACCTGAATGTTTAACTAAGTCATTTTTATGGCAAATGGTTTGCCAGTTTTTATTCGCTGTCATGATTACTCCTCCAATCCTAATAGTAAAGTTAAGCGGGTTCTGTTTGTTGAGTTGAAACGCTTTCTAACGTTACGGTGTCAATTAATAAGCCTGATGCGGCTTTTTCTTCCAAAGTAGCTGGACGAATTTGTTCACGTTCGGTGATAAATTGGATACTTGAATCGGTTTTATCTGAGTTAACAAATTGGCGGAAACGTTTTAATTGCTCAGGGCTTTCAATGGTGGTTTTCCATTCACATTGATAAGTAGCAACAACGGCTTCCATTTGTTTTTCTAGTTCATCGTTAACGCCTAAATGATCATCAATCACGACTTTTTGCATATACTCAAGACCACCTTCAAGGCTTTCTAACCAAACAGAAGTACGTTGTAAGCGATCCGCCATGAGAACATAAAACATTAAGTAACGGTCAATATATTTAACTAAGGTTTCATCGTCTAAATCTGTAGCAAATAAATCACCATGTCTTGGCTTCATACCACCGTTACCACTAACATATAAGTTCCAACCATTTTCTGTTGCTATCACGCCAATATCTTTACTTTGTGCTTCAGCACACTCACGAGTACAACCTGATACAGCAAATTTTATTTTATGAGGTGAACGTAAACCTTTGTAACGGTTTTCTAATCGTATTGCCATTGACATACTGTCTTGTACGCCATAACGACACCATGTGCTTCCAACACAAGATTTTACTGTCCGTAGCGATTTACCATAGGCATGGCCTGTTTCCATTCCCGCCGCAATCAAGCGCTCCCAAATAGCAGGTAATTGATCAATGCGAGCACCAAATAAATCGATACGTTGACCACCGGTTACTTTGGTATATAGATTATATTCTTTGGCAACTTCACCAATAACAATAAGTTTATCTGGTGTCACTTCACCGCCTGGCATACGCGGTACAACTGAATAAGTACCGTCTTTTTGCATATTACCTAGATAAGTATCATTGGTATCTTGCAGTGGTAAATGATCGTCTTGCAAAATATAATCATTCCAGATTGACGCTAATATTGAGCCGACGGCCGGTTTACATATTTCACAACCGACGCCTTTACCGTGTTTCTCAATTAAGGTATCAAAGTTTCTAATTTTTTCCGCTTTGATGATATGAAACAGCTCAGTACGGCTGTAAGCAAAGTGATTACAAATATCAGTGCTGACTTCAACACCACGTTTGGCGAGTTCGCTGTCAGTAACATTTTTTAGTAAGGCGGTACAACCACCACAGCCAGTACTGGCTTTCGTTGATGATTTAACATCGCCAACATCTACAGCGCCGCAATCAATTGCTGCGATAATGTCGCCTTTCGTTACGTTTAAACATGAACAAATAGTTGCAGAGTCGGGCAGGGAATCAACACCTAGGGTTGGCTTTTCACCACCACTACTGGGTAAAATTAAAGCATCTGGATTGTCAGGTAATTCAATGCCATTTAACGCGTATTGCAATAAAGCATCGTATTCACTCGTGTCACCAACTAAAACAGCTCCTAATAATGTTTTACCGTCTTGGCTGACCACCATTTTTTTGTAAACACCGTCGCGATCATTTTGATAAGTAAAGCATTGTGCGCCTTGTGTTTTTGCGTGAGCATCACCGATAGAGCCAACTTCTACGCCCATCAATTTTAATTTGGTACTCATGTCAGCGCCAGTAAAGCTTTCTTCACCGCCTTGAATATGACTAGCGGCCACCTTAGCCATGGTGTAACCAGGTGCAACAAGACCAAAAATAAAGTTATTCCATAAAGCACATTCGCCAATGGCATAAATGTCTTGGTCTGATGTTTGACATTGATTGTTAACAACAATACCGCCGCGTTCGCCAATCTCGATATCAAATTCACGCGCTAAGTTATCGTATGGACGAATCCCTGCAGAGAATAAAATTAAATCGGTTTCTAAATGGCTGCCGTCCGCAAACTCCATGCGGTGTACAGCAGATTCGCCATCAACAATTTGTTTTGTCGCTTTTTCGGTGTGAACCGTTACGCCAAGATCTTCAATTTTCTTTTTAAGCAGCGCACTTCCAGACTGGTCAAGCTGAATGCCCATCAATTGAGGGGCAAATTCAACAACGTGAGTATCTAATCCTAATTCTTTTAGTGCATTCGCAGCTTCTAAACCAAGTAAACCACCACCTACTACAACACCTACTTTACCTGTGTTGGCTGATGCTTGAATGTCATCTAAGTCATCAATGGTTCGATAAACTAAACAGTGTTCGCGCTCTTTACCTGGAATAGGTGGTACGAAAGGGTATGAGCCTGTGGCTAAAATTAATTTGTCGTATGAAAAACTTTGACCTTGCTCGGTAGTTACTACTTTACTTGCTTTATCTATTTGCGTAACTTTGGCATCTAAATGGAATTCAACCCCTAATTGGCGGTAAGTTTCTGGTGTGGTTAACGCTAAATCATCGGCAGTTTTACCTGCAAAATATTCCGATAAATGAACGCGGTCATAAGCGAGTCTTGATTCAGCTGAAAGTACCGTAATATGGTAGCTGTCGTCTTGAGCTAATTGTTCTACGAAATGGTGACCAACCATACCGTTACCGACAACAATAATATTTTGTTTCTTTTTAGAAAACGTTTTCGATTGAGTCTGTGCGTTTGAACTCATAATATACTTCCTACGGCTTTTTTATTAACGTTAAATGCACACAAGACAGATGTAATACACACGTTAACTTTATGTTTTTTCTTTAACACAGCAAAGGTAATGCCATATAATAAAAGCTATATTTAATAATGACTTATAAAATTTATGTGTGAAATTCTAGCGAGTATTGCACTAGTTTGAACGTAAATAGCACTATTGGTGTGCAAGTAAAAAAGTGCAAACTGGTTGCGTATTTAAGTTTGTTTTTTGAACTGACATCATGAAAAGTTTAATGACTAAGATGCAAATCACTTACTCATTTGCATTTTCATTATCTGATTTTAAACAGAGCTAGGGGCAAGACAGCTCTGAAACCGACAATAAAAAGAATAGAGGATGCAAACTTGCAAATTCAAAGTCATCACCACGTGATAGCCAATGTTTTGAAGTGGTTAAACACAAATGAGCCTGTTTGGTTATGCACTATAACCAGTACTTGGGGATCTTCACCAACACCGGCAGGCACATTAATGGCCTATAGCTCAAAATATGGTGTTGCGGGCACATTATCGGGTGGCTGTATCGAAGAAGATTTATTGGAAAAAATGCAGCAGGGAACTTTGCTCGTGAACCAAAACCATCAGCAATATCCTATTGAAATGGTTTATGGCGGCTCTCAAGAAGAACAAGCTAAGTTTGTTTTGCCTTGTGGCGGGCAGCTTCACGTTTTAGTGGAATATATACAACCATCAAATACTAGTATTGAGCATTTTTCATCACTTGATCGTTTTTTAGCTAAACGTGAGCTAATTGGCAGAAAAGTTATGGCAAGTTCTGGGGAGATGTCGTTACTAGAAAAAAATATTCAACGGGGCATCACAAGAGTTGCTAGCAATGACGAAGATGAAGTATACATTGAACATGTAATGGGACCTGCGTATCAAATGTTACTAATTGGTGCCAGTGAGGTCGCGCGATGTGTGGCACAGCTTGCACAATCGTTAGATTTTGATGTGTCAGTGTGGGATCACCGTGAAGAATTTATTCGCAATTGGGCAGTAGCAAATGTGTCTATTTATCAAGGCTCGCCAGAAAAGTTGATCAATGAAAAATTTGCTGATGAAAATAATGCCATAATTGCTTTAGCACATGATCCCCGAGTAGATGATTTTGCTTTAGTTGACGCCTTATCCACCAAAGCGTTTTATATTGGTGCCATAGGCTCTCAAAACACCTGTAGAAAACGAAAGGAACGCCTGATGAATTATGTGGAAGACGTGGCAAGTTTAGATAAAATGCATTCGCCTGTAGGCCTAGACATTGGCAGTAAAACGCCGTTTGAAATTGCTATCTCTGTACTGGCACATGTTATCCAAGAAAGGCGTTATTTAGAGCAGTCGTTACGAAAATAATGTGCGGATGGTTTAGTAAACCGACAGATATGGGGGACAAAGTTATCCCCTTTACTTAGACTCTGTTAGTTCTGATACATCGTCTTTTCTTACGTGCTTTTCTTACGTGCTTTTCTTCGGAGCACTTATTGTACCGTTGCAGTTTGGTTGCTGCTGGAAAATCTAAAAAGTAGCGATAATTGCCTGTATTAGAAAGATGATTGTGATCTTGAATGCTAGTTTCAGAGACGCTGTTATGTGGAAAGCGCCAGTAGCTAAAAATTAGTTATTGACGCCATAGTCTCTTGTTAGGGCTTATGATCTGATTTATCTTCTAGTTTTTTTGACTTTGGTGATGGTTTGCCCTCTGAGAGGTGTGTATCTTTAGCGCTTACAAATACACCACCAACTTTAGTAGAGAACTTTTTAATATCACCCGCAATTAAAACTACATTCTCTCTAAGGGATTTGTATTCTTTAACAACTTTATATGAACCAGCAATAGTGAGGACTGAAGCTATATCAACATTTTGAAGTGTTAATAGAAATTCGGCTATCAAACTTCCTTTACGCCAATATGTATCAACGGATAAATCTGAATCAACCCCGTGCACTTTCAAAAGGCGCTTCATTTCTTGATGGAAATGAGCAGCCATTTCTTCAAGAAGTTCATCTTCTATATCCTTGCCGAAACAATTGCTATGGATTGTTATTGTGAATAATTGCAATAGTCTTCTCCTTAGTTAAAATACACTTCTGAGCCCTAACGCCGCACAAAGCGGACTAAAATAGTGGGTTAAAATATGTAGCGAACCGAAACGTAACCCACTGTTTTAGTTGCGTTTAAGTGCTTTGTTATGTGTGTTTACTTTGTTATTAAGTTAATTTGATTTGTCAAAAACTCTACAAACTTCTTAGTTGAACCGAAATAGTTTGGATAGGCTTGCTTTAGTGCTCGTACATCCGATGCAGAAACCAATGCTGAAATCGCAATATTATCATCCAAATCTGCTTCATTTAAATGTTCCAATGCTATAGAACTATCTTTAAGACGGAAAAATTTAACGACTACTTTTATTTGTTTTTTTTCGTTATCAGGGTGATACATCTTAACTAAAAACATCCCCTGACCACTTTTACTTTTCCTTGAAGCTTTTTCATTAGTCGTAAAGTTAATAGCCAATGTATAACGTGCAATTTTAGGGATTACTTTTAATTCATCTGATAATTTTGCAAGTTCAATTCGAAGGCTATTCAATTCAACTTGGTTATCGATAATGCAAGCACCTTCTTGATGAGCAACAAGCCTTCCTGCTAATGAAAAAAAATTACGCCATTGCTCATGACCTTCATGACTAGTTTTTAGGCTTATCTGCTCAAGAGTATCAATAATCTCAAGGCTTGTAGCCCAAGCATGTTGTAGCTCAGTTCGTAGTTGCACCTCGACTTTTGCTTTCTTCCATTCGTGAGGTTCAATTAGTCCTTCATAACAGCTATAAACCAAGTGAACGCCACCATAGCCACTTTCCTTTGGAATTAAATAGTCACGTATCTTTATAATTTTATGGACAGAAGTACTTTTCTCTAATTTTTTTTGTAATGCTTTTAATTTGCTAATATCTTTAACTATTACTCTACAACCTGCTATATCTTGCATTCTAGTTAATTTTATAGAGTTAGAACTCTCACCATCAAGAGTTGATCTTTCTAGTTTATTAACTATCGTTGCTAGACGTTTTAATCTCCTAGCAACATTAGTTTTGCCAGATACTTTTGATGATGTCCTAACAAGATGATTTTTCAAAAGCATTAATGGATATAAATGAAACTCCCTAAAGCCTTGAATCGTTTTAATAGCCGCTAGCCTTTCCTCACCTGAAATTCCGTGGCGAATTGAAGTCGCAGCTCTATCGATTTCTTTCTTTGAAGTCGCAAGCGGTTTCTTTTGGTTTTTGTATTGCAGATTACTCAAATGAATTCCTTTTACGCTTAACGCCAAATAAGGGGCTGATTAATAGTTTGCTAAAATGTGAAGCGGAGCGAAATCGAGCAAGCTTTTAGCAGTCCCGCTTTATTTTCTTGTGAGATGATTTTAAGCCATTTCATCTTGGTTTTCTTCTGTAGCTGAAGTATTATCAGGCAGTAAATTACTCATATCGCCAAGAAGATTTGATATTTCTTTTTTAGCTCCTTTTACTTCTTTAACAATATCAAAAACTCGATTACATGCAGCTGATAACCAAGTTCTTTTATCCAATATCTCGACACTTTTCTTAAGCATTTCTATTTGTCTACGCATTTCATTCATTTGCTGATGATTTGCGTTGAGTTTTTCATAAAGAGTTTCTAACTTTTCTTCAAACTCATTCATTTTATTATTAACAACTGATTTTTCATCTTCCGTAAAATGATCGGCAGCTGTTTTACTCTGATCAAAGCTGGCAAAAAATTCGGCTCTGAAATTTTCTAATTCATTATCTTCAGGAGCCGCAATTCTAAAATCTTCTTCAATTCGAACAGCCCAGCTGTAAGCTCTACTTTGGGCATTATTTAAAGTTTCGTGATCAAACTGTTCAATTTCATTTGAAACATCTCCAGGTGACTCAATACTTACAAATTTAAATCTATTTTGTTTTGGAGGGGAAACTTCTTTTATAGTGAATTGAAATTTTTCATTTCCGAGGAAAGTCACTTGTAATACGTGATCTTTTTGGTTTACTGAAAAATCAAACATATGTCTTGAGAAAGCAGTTTGGTCAAAGTTCTTTTTCATTCGTTCTATTACTGCAAGTCTAATAGTTGCCATAAATATTCCTTAATGCTCCAAACTTGATTAATCATCTAACGCCCTGTTAAGATGCTTTTTGCAGTTGGCTAAAATGTTAAGCGAAACGGAACCGAGCCAACTGTTAGCAGTCCCGTACTTAATGCGCTTGTTAGGTGCCGCCGCCCGACCCACCTGTTGAATTATCTTTCTGCCGTTTTTTTAGTTTACCGATATTGGTATTTGAAAATACACTTATTTTGTCACTTGGAATTAATTCATAGGTTTCATGAAACTCTTGGGATACAACATCAACTTTTAAAGAAAGCCATTTGTCATTGTATTTTCTAACCAAAATGAAACTTGGTCTTTCTTTAGACGTTAGAAAGTGTTCTTGCTTATTTGCTTGATAGCCGCCAGCTAGGTAGGAAAAAATGGAGAAAAGATAGATAAATATAACTATTAAAAATGGTGCTATGCCTGCTTTTTCTACCAACTTGTCAGTTACGGAGTCGAACTCTAAGTCTTGTTTCCTAGCTGCCGCAATCTTATTTCCAAACCCCTTAATATGGCGATGAGACCAAAGAGGCCACAAGATGTCTTTGAAAATAATTGGAGTAGCCACAATGAATAGCAGCACTTGTATTTGCTCTATTGGTTTGTCGAATATGAGTCCGAAGCCAAAAACTAGGAAACAGACGAATAGAAGCCTATACAATATGTATCTAAGAGCCTCTGTTACTCCTGACATTGCACGCCGAATAAAATCAAATACGATGAAAAAGAAAAACAAACCACTTACAACCGATAACGAGTTAAGGAGAACTGAGTTTAACGCAATTTCAATAAAGCTTCTTGGAAGCTCAAAATAGTTAAAGTATCCAAGTTCGTAAACGAAAGCGACCCAATAGCCTAATGCAGGTATCGCTGCAAGAATGATACTTTCTGAAAATAATTTGAAATTTTTCGTCAAACTTAAATCCTCAACTTCCTTGTGAAGCACCTAACAGCTTAATTATAAGAAAAATTCTCTCAATCATCGAAGAATATTTTCTCTTTTTATTATTGATATAAAAATACAATACGTGAACAGTTAATGTTTATCAATCACTTATAAAGCTTAAATTCTAGTTGTTCCGTAAAATAAAAGGGGGGAATAAAAGAAGGGTAAAAGGTAAATAAGCTTTCAGTCTTTAGCATGAAAGCTAACTTGGATTTAATTTACTTGTGGTGGTGCTGTTCTTGGGTGCCATTCCCACCATTGTTGTTCGCCTTCTTCTTTGGCATCTTTAGGTTTTTTGGTTTGGTAAATGTCCCATGTCACTAAAAAATCGGGGTTTTCAATTTTAATTTTTGGGTTACTAGTATTGAATGTTCCCTTAGGTGAGTTGAACCAGCAAGAAAGGTTTGCAGGTAATATAAATTCAGGTTGGCTTGGGGTAGTGGTTTTATTTTCATCTTCAATATCAAGTGAAAGGGTGATCCCCATTTCTTTATCAACCGATTTTACGGTACCAGCCAGTAATGTTTGTTTTAAGGGTTTGTCATCAACACTGAAATAGCTTAAGGCAATTAAACAACGTTTATTTATGGTGTCTTCAAGGTTTTCTAACATGAATGGTTCTCAAATATTTGATCGAGAGATATTCTTTAATTTTAGCAATATCTCTCGAATCTCTTAATCTAATATCGGGATTATTTGATAATAGATTAACTTAATGGGCTAACGGCGCAACACCTGTAGCAGGGTTGTCTGCTAAGCCAATGTCTCTAGCGTGTTGCTCGAATCCTTTGTTTTTCCAGAAAAATGCACCCGGCATTGTCGTTGGAATAACAAGAATATAAAACAAAGCTCTACCAATAACGGCGGTTGCACAATTCACTAGCGCTAAAACACTCCATAATACTAATAATGAATTGATATCATTAAAGCCTAAAATATTAGCCGTTAAAAGCCCAACTGCTGCTAACGTGTTTAAAGCGAGTAGGGTATTTCTAAATACGTAAGTTTTACCAAAAGTGGTGCATTGAATGTAATGTGCAGCCCCACCTTCATTATCGCTACTATTTAAGTCTTTGTTATGTTTAATTAAGCCGATACCTTCTAGTAATAATCCTAAGGTAAATACACTGGTAAATACTAATAATGCTTGGTTCGTTAATTCAGCAGAACTGTCAGAAATGATAAGTGTTGCTAGCACAATAACGCCACTCACTAATGCACCTAACGATAAACTATTCCCTAAAAATGACGTTGCCGTTTGAATGTGATGCCAAAAAGGACGTGCTTTAATTTGGTAACACTTATTCATGTAGTAAATACCGCCAGTACCCGCGAGTAAGGCAAATATACCAGCCGACACTTGTAGATTAATTAATGGCAGACCATTCGTTAATTCAACTAAGTTTACTGCGAATAAATCGACGCTTAACTCATTTACCCACTCGTTCATTGGTAAGCTAAATAATGCAGTTAAACCACAACCCGCAGAAAACATGGCCAAACCAAAACCTTCGCGTGCCATTGGCGAATATCTTAAGTTATTAAAACCGCGGTAAAAGCGCATAGGTTTACCTAAATGAGTAACACTCATTAATAAGGCAAACGCTGTCATTAGCAACGAAACAATCGTTAGTGGTAAAAACATCTCTGATTTTACGAAAGCGGTAAACGCTTCAACGCCAAATAATGCCGTTAAAAATGGAATTAAAAACGTACCAAATGCTGCTTGAGCAAATAAGGTAAATAGTACTAATGGATTTTCTCTACTGTTAAGTTTTCCAAAATTCCAATGTTTCGCTTTACCTGCTTTTTGATCGATAACTGACTTATAGTAACCTTCTTTATCTTTATGATATTTAACAGGCATAGAATCGGTACGATTCATTTCATCCGGTAAAGTTTTTGTTTGTTGAAAACGGATATTTGGATGAGTAATTTCTGGATCAGGGAAACCCGGAATACTGGTTTTACACTGTTCACGGTTTTCTGGGGTATTTTCGATTACGCCAAAATCTAATGCGTTACCGACACAAGCTGAAACACACGCAGGTTTTAACCCAACCTCTAAACGGTCAACACACATATTACATTTTGATACTTGTCCTTTTACAGGATCAAGTTGTGGGGCATTGTATGGGCAAACCCATGTACAGTAACCACAACCAAAACAGGTTTCAGGATCTTGTAAAACTGCTCCATATTCCGCATGTTTGGTATAAGCTTTTGTTGGGCAACCTTTTAAACAAACAGGGTCATCACAATGGTTACATGCCATAGATATGTTCATACGCTTATAATCAGGGTAAGAACCGCCTTCAACATAACCTACTGAACGAAACGCTAAATGAGCGGGGTTTTCATTTTTCTCCGAACAGGCTGCTTCACAAGCGTGGCAACCAATACAGTTATCAGCGGTGAAGAAAAAACCATGCTGTTTATTACGATTTGGGTTTGTGCCTACTTCGGGGTTTTCATTAATAAACATTGAGCGTTCTTTCGGTAAGCCAGAAAGGTCTACACAATCAATTAATTGCCCGTAGCGGTTTTTTTCTTTGATTTCACTTTTATCTTCGTGAGTGGGTAAAAACGCATAATCTTGCTCTTGCGTTCTCACTTCCCAATGATTAGATCGTCCTGCTTGCTCGGGTGAAGCCACAGACATTGTTGCAGGATCAAAACTGCCTACACTTAAATCAACAGGGTCTTTAGTTTCAATTTTTTTATCTATTACATTATTCATTTTAATGCCTTGTCAGCTAAATAATACGGCTTAATGATTTTTCTTTTTTCTAAAATGCACGTCGTTCAACATTGAGTTGTGCGGCTTCTTTTTGATCTACTTTGTCGATTCTGACGGAGCCTTGTTTAAAAGCGGGTTGTCTTGAATGCGGGTCTAATAAACCTAAAGTTAAGCGGTTCACACAATCATGAAAATGAAACGGGATAAATACCATGTTGCGCGGAACACGTTGAGTTAATTGCACCATGACAACAGCGTCACCACGACGACTTGTCAATCGCACATAACTTTGATGCTCAATACCTAATTCAATTGCTGCATCAGGGTTCATTTCCATATACGGAGTAGGGCTGAACTTATTACAGTTTCCGATTTTTCCGGTACGTGTTCTTGTGTGAAAATGCTCAACGACGCGACCACTGTTTAACCAAAACGGATAGTCTTTACATGGCTGCTCATTATTATTAAAGAATGAAATCGGCAGTAAATTTGCTTTACCTGATTTTGTTTGAAACTGTCCGTCAGTGTATAAGCGCGGATCACCTTTTAAGGTTTCTTCTTCACCTTCAGCCGTTTCGCGATAAGGCCATTGAATACCACGTGCTTTGATAATTTTTTCATAGCTCATGCCTGAAATGTCTAACGTTCTTTCATTGCCGTAAGCATTGGTGCCTACCGAAAGCTTTTTCATTTCGTTAAATGCTTGCTCTGGTTCGTCAGGAAAATGAATAATATTGCCATTATCAAAACGTTTTGCCATTTGGTTAAATATCCAAAAATCAGGTTTTGATTCTTTATATGGCTCAAGGGCATTATCGATTAAGTTAACGCGACGTTCAGTGTTGGTATGACAACCTTGTTTTTCAGCCCATACAGCAGCAGGAAAATAAACGTGTGAATATTGATTCATTTCAACATCTTCGTAGACGTCTTGTACGACAAGGAAATCGAGTTTTTCTAACGCCTTACGAATTCGACTGGTGTCTGGCATTGATGTCATTGGATTCGTAGCAACTATCCATAAGCCTTTAATTTCACCTGTTTCAATGGCCGGAAAAATATCGGTTTCAGCTAAGCCTCGTTTTTTAGGGAAGAACTCAGGATCAATGCCCCAAAAATCAGCGATTTCTTTTCGATCTTCTGGATTTTCAAGGTAACGATATCCAGGTAAACCCGAGCAAGAAGACCATTCACGAGTGCCCATCGCATTACATTGACCGGTAATTGATAAACTGGTGCCACCCGGTTTGCCGATGTTCCCTGTGATTAAGTTTAAGTTATTAATATTGGCAACACCGTCAGAGCCATGGGTTGATTGGTTTATGCCCATTGTCCAAATGCTCATCGCGGCTGGCGCTTTGGCGTATAACCTTGCTACAGTACGAATTTTATCTTCATCAATACCACAAATATGTTGAGCAGATTTTGGATCGTAATCTTGAACTAAGGCTTTAACTTCTTCAAAACCTTGAGTATGTGCGTCGATATACGCTTGATCTTGCAAACCTTCATTGATGATCACGTGCATCATGGCGTTGATTAATACGCAATCGGTACCCGGTGTTATCGGTAAATGAATATCTGCAAATTGCGCTAACATTGTGACGCGAGGGTCAACAACAATAAGGGGAAATTTTCTTTTTTCTAATGCTTCTTTTAATCGCCAGTAAATAATAGGGTGTTGTTCAGGTAGGTTTGAACCAAACGCCATAAAACAATGAGTATGTTCAAAGTCATCATAACAACCCGGAGGACCGTCAGAGCCAAAGCTTCTTTTATAGCCGCTTACCGCTGACGCCATACATAGTGTGGTGTTACCGTCATAATTATTTGTACCAATACAGCCGCGGGCAAGTTTACCCAGCGTATAGAATTCTTCAGTTAGAAGCTGTCCGGTTGAGATAATAGCGAATGCGTCGCGTCCGTATTTGTTTTGTATCTTTTTTATTTGTTCTGCGGTGGTATCTAAAGCGTGGTCCCATGAGGTGTTCTCAAATTTTTCATAATGTTTATTTCTGATTAATGGTGTTGTACCACGACCAGGACTTTCAAACAATTCATGTTCAAGTAAACCTTTAATGCATAATTTTCCGCGATTTACATCTGCGCCCGCATGACCTCTTGAAGTAACAAGCTTTTTGTTTTCGTCTAATCCGATCTCTATTGAACAACCGGTAGAACAATAATTACAAGTGGTATATTTCCACTCTTTTACTTTTTTAGCAGGAATAGAAATAGGTTTTCTTTTCTTTCGCCCAAACAACATAGCGTATTCCAATTTATAAATTTAAAGTGCGTGTGTCTGTGATTTGCAATAATCGCACCGAAAATAAATTCTTTATAAATCAATGGTTAATGTGTTTTTGACCTAGGTATGTTGAACTATAACAGGGCTTTTGCGCTATGATGGTGCGGGTAGAGGATTAACCGATGCTAGCTTGTTCATTTTGAACAAAACGAAAAATATTAATTGGTTAGCGAAATTATCAGTAAGACAAAAAGGATCACAGACATGCCTTGCCAGAATTTTATTGGATCTCGTTGTAGTATCGGCTGTTTTTTATATTCTTCAATGGCAGATAAATTTGGTTTAGTAAGGTCTTTTTGAAACTCTGAAAACGCCTGATAACGTAAACTGGGATCTGGCTCTGTGCATTGTTTTAAACAAAGGTCTAACCAAAAAGGGATATCGTGACGAAACTGTTTGATACTGCGATATTGCCAATCTTGAAAACCTGTTTGCGTGACTTCTGCTCTGTTCATTGGTTTAAATGGTAATTCGCCGGTTAACATTTCATAGCAAATAACCCCTAATGAAAATAAGTCACTCATATTGCTCGACTGCATAGATAGCAAGGTTTCTGGCGCTATATAATTTAACGTGCCTTGTGGTACTTCATCTTTAATCGAGTTAATGTCTTCGTCTAACGAAGCGATAGAAACTGTACCGTAATCTATCAGCTTAATTTGTCCGTATTTATCGATCATAATATTGTCGGGCTTAATATCACGGTGAACAAGTTCAAGTCGTTGAAATGCACGCAATGCTGAAATAACTTGCGTTATGATATCTCTAACCTGTGCGATACTAGGAGAAGGGTTATCGTGCATCCATTCAGATAACGTTTGACCATCGATATATTCACAAATATGGTATAAAAATCGACTGTCATGACAATCTGAGGTGACCTTCATTATGTTAGGGTGATTAATTCGTTCGCCTACCCAGGCTTCTCGCATAAATCCTTGTAGGTAAAGGCTGTCGTCACTAAAATTTAAAGACGGTACTTTAAGCACCGAAGTTTGTTTATCGAGAATGTTTTCAACCAAATACAAATGTGAACGCGTGCTGGAATGTATCGCCTTTCCAATAATGTAATTATCAATTTTCATTCCTGGTTCCATCGCAGGCGGAATGGCTCTTTCTCTAATATCCCTTTCTATTTCATTTAACTGACGATTAGGTGTTTGCGCTACATGTACTAATAAACAACTGACGTTATCATCACTGCCATTATTTATTGCAGTGTCTGTGATGGCTCTACTTGCCGCTTCTAACTCCTGATTCGTCGGTTTTTCAGTTAGTGTAGTTAACATTTGAGTGATTGTTTTTTTGTCGACAAAATCATGAACACCGTCACAACTGATAATGAAAATATCGTCGTTTTGCACATCAATTTTATGATAATCAACTCTTAGGCGACTATCTGCTCCTAGTGCCCGCGTTAAAATATTACTTTGGTTGCCTTGTTTTCTATTGTGATCTTGCGTGATTATTTCAAACTGGTTTGCTCTTAATCGACTAATTCGAGTATCACCAATATGAAAAATATAACCGGTTGTTGATTTGATAATAAGTGAGGAAAGGGTAGTGAACCATTGTTGGTTACGCATCGAGTTATCATGCAAGTCGATATTATCAGATTGTGAAAATAACCATTGATTTAAACTGGTGAGTACTTTTGACACCGATTTTTCGGTAGACCAAGTTTCAGGCGTTGCATAATAATCTTGAATAAGTTGAGTTACCGCAAGCTGGGCTGCTTTCGCGGCATGACTTGCGCTGCTTACTCCGTCAGCTAAAGTTGCAATTGCACCTTTAGCTGATAACACGGAATGAGTAGGATAAGAAACCGCAAAGGCATCTTGATTTTCATCTTTGATCCCTTTGCGTGAATCGCCCCCAAAACTTAACTGTAATGCAGTTATATTGGCTTTGTTAAGTGTTGAGGTGTTTTGCTGTGTTGTCATCTCGTTAAGTTACATTAATTAACTCTATTGAACCATCTTCTTTTACTTCTGTGATAGTGCCATTTGGCTCTTCCATAAAGAGTAGTGTGATAAAGCCAACTACAGCGGTGGCAGCTATGACTAAGAAGAATGTTTGATAACTTACCATAGACAATACCGTTAAATATACTACGGCTCCAACATTACCGTATGCCCCGGTCATGCCTGCTATTTGCCCTGTTAAACGACGTTTAATTAGAGGCACAGCCGCAAATACCGCACCTTCACCAGCTTGAACAAAAAACGAACACGCCATTACTGCAACAACGGCTAGGGCAAGAGGCCAACTGCTATCTATAGTCGACATAGTGAAATAACCTAATGCTAAACCTGCTGTTAAAATCAATAACGTTTTCTTACGGCCAAATTTGTCGCTGAGCCAACCGCCGCCTGGGCGAGACATTAAATTCATAAAAGCATACATGGATGCAAGTAAACCAGCGTAAACCATATCTAATTCAAACACTTCGGCGAAAAATAACGGTAACATTGAAATAACCGCAAGCTCTGAGCCGAATGTTGCAAAATACAGCACGTTCAGGACTGCTACTTGTTTAAATTTATATTGATGAATCTTATCGACTGGTTTTTTAAATATATGACCATTGACTTTATAGGTTTGTTTTACTTCAAAAAGATATAAAGCCACTAGTGATACATAGGCGATTAATGTGGTAGTTTCGGTTAGTAAACTCACACCACTTGGTGAAAGTTTCCAAGCAAGGAGGGTAAGCGCACCATACATAGGAAGTTTCATGATTAATAATAACCAAAAGTCTCCGACACTGGTCACTTCCATCGCACCTGTTTGTTTTGGTTTAAAATAGGTAGAGCCTTTAGGTGTATCCGTTACATTGTAATACCAAACAAAGCTAAAGACTAAACTCATCAAACCTGACAGGCCAATAGCGTATCGCCAGCCGTCTTCTCCGCCAAAAATTAATGCAATGGCAGGTAAAGACATAGCGCCCGCAGCTGAGCCAAAATTGCCCCAGCCACCATAAATACCTTCAGCAGTGCCTAATTCATTAACAGGGAACCATTCGCTGACCATTCGAATACCGATAACAAAACCTGCCCCGATAAAACCTAGTAAAAATCTAGATATAGCGGCTTGTTCAAAGTTGTTTGCTGTAGCGAACATAAAACAAGGAATACTACAGAAAAAGAGAATAAACGAGTAAGTGAGTCTTGGGCCGTACTTATCCGTTAACATACCGATAATCACCCGCGCGGGGATTGTCAAAGCAACGTTTAAAATTAGTAATGTTTTAATTTCACTACTGCTTAATCCTAAGCTGTCTCCAATAACCGCTAATAACGGGGCATGGTTAAACCAAACGACAAACGTAATAAAAAATGCCATCCAGCTTAGGTGTAAAATTTTTATTTTTCCTGTGAATGACCAGAGTTTAAAACCTGCTTGTCCACTCATTATATTCTCCCAAATATTGATTCATCTTAATTAATATCAGTAAAGCAAAGTGAGTGCCACGGCAGTGAAATAAATTTAATCATTTAAAAACAAGGGTTTATACATGATGCTTCGTTTAAGGTGCAATGTGATTTGCACTTCTAGAGAACTTTTGCACGTTTTAAGTGCATGTTAATAGGGTAAGTATTCTAATAAGTGTCTTTTATTTCATCTCATCGTCTTTTGTCGATAGGCAGTTAGCTGTGATAAAGGCTTTGATTGAACAATTGAAATTGAGACGAAGTGGGTGGATTATCGAGATAACCAACGAGACCACTTAAGCGGCTAACAGTAGAAGGTATTTTGTTGAATGCTAATGAATGTTAACCTTGATATTTTACTTAAGTCAGCAATGTAGCTGAGAAGGGGGCTGAAGCAGCAGGCTAAACGTCGCTTTAGCATTCGTATCTGTTTTCTTTTAAATGATAAATAAATGACGACATTCTGCTATTGCTTTATTAAAACTATTGGCGTTATTGGCATGATACTGTGGCGACATATAAAAACCTACTTGAAAACCAAATTGTTTTTTTATTGTTAGCTTAGTGTCGGGGTGTTCTAGCCTAAATTTATCTAAAATAAACTTTGAGATCACGATCACTTTTAGTTTCCTAGCCAATAATAATGTAAATAACTTGCTGTGTTCATCAGAGAGATATATATATTTATAATTTAAAGCGGATAATTTGCTATGTTGTGCTGAGCCGCGCATGGCACCAACGTCTAATTCTCGGTCGGCCATATCAACGGATTCGTCTATGGCTACCCAAGAGTAAACCCCATCATTGACATATTCACTGCGGTGAGCTTTTTTATCACGCTCTTGATTAAAAATTAAGGGGAAACTTGCATCCAATTTATTATTTTCGACCATTTTCATCAGTCTTAAAAGGGGGTAGCCTTGCCAATCTATAGCTGTTTGCAAACTGTCTTCCATGCATTTAAACAGCGGCTTATGCTCAAAAACGTTAGCGGAGATATTTCCCTTTGAGTAACTACTATGGTCAATATTTGGTACGCCGACACGGATACTTTGTGTTTGACAGGCGAAACTAACAAAAACCAGTAAAGGTATTAAAACTTTATGCATTTTCAATCCTTATCACAATTAAATTGAAAAATATAAATGTTACTTTGGGTTAACCATTTCAAATGAAGCAATTATAACAATGATAACTTGTGAGGAAGAAAATAACACGAATACTACGAAAAAACACTTCGATTAATACTCTTCAAGGGCTAATTTATATTTCTGTTTAATTTGCAAATGTTCTTCGCTGATATTATTGAGGGCAGTTTGGTATTGTTTAATAATGCTATCAGGTGTTTCAATATTAAAAGCAATATAATTGGCGAACTTGTTTACCTGCCATACATTTTCATATTTGGTATGATCAAAATTAAGTTGTTGCGCTAAATGTTGGAAGCCATGAATTGTTGCAACTAACATGTCTACGCGACCCGTTTCCATCATTTTATATGCAAGTTTGAGTTCAGTGACTTTTGCAATATTTTGATTTGGAAAGCCTAATTTTATCAGTGATATCTCAGAAATATCGCCTCTGACTGCAGCAACTTTGTATTCAAATAATTGAGTTAATTCTGTAAAGTTAAACTGATTTGATTTTTTCGTCATTATGACATGAGTGGAATTAAAAATAGGCCCTACCCATTTAAATAACTTTTCACGTGGTGGTGTTCTAGACATAGTGAATAAGGCGCTGTTTGGTTTATCTAAAGTATTACGATAACCTCTTGCCCAAGGCACTATGTTGATAAATTGTTCAGGTTGTTTAAGTTCTTGCCAAATGGCTTTTAGCGTATCAACCGTTATGCCTTTTAATTCGCCATTTTCAAAATAATTTGCTGGCGGGTAAACTTCAGTATAAAACGTGATTTCTGGTTGTGCAGCTTGTTCATTGGCATTTAGTTGCAAGCTAATTAAGCAGAAAAAAAACGAGATAATGACTTTATAAACATTGAACAAAAAGCCACGATTAAACGTTAATTTACAGTTGCTTAACTTATGCTCTAACTTATAAAGTACCAAAAATTTTATCTCCCGCATCACCTAAACCTGGTAAAATGTAGCCTTGTTCATTTAATTCTTTATCTATCATGCCTATAAATAAATCTACATCAGGGTGAGCTTCTTGTAAAATTTTTATGCCTTCGGGCGCAGCAACTAAAAATATTGCTTTAATGTGCTTACAACCAGATTGTTTTAATAAATTAAGAGTCGCTAAAGCCGTACCGCCCGTCGCTAACATAGGGTCGATGATTATGGCTTGTCGCTCGCTCACATCATTAACAATATTTTGATAATAACTGATAGGTTGTAAGGTCTCTTCATCTCGTTTAAGACCGACCACACTCACCTTAGCACAAGGTAAAATTGATAATGCACCATCAAGCATACCTAAACCAGCGCGAAGAATTGGTACTAAGGTCGGTTGTTTCTCCGCTAATAAAGGGGCAGAAATTACGCCTGACCAACAGGTTAAAGGTTTGTTTGCTAATGTTAATTGTGTCGTTGCTTCTATTGTCAGTAACACTGAAAGCTCTTTAGTGAGTTCTCTAAACGACTTAACTGATATTTTATCGTCACGAAGTAAACTTACTTTATGTTTTACTAAGGGGTGATTACTAGCATATACCGCCATGAGTTATCCTATAATGTGAAACTTATTTAACTGTAGAATACTTAACTATTTTTACCAAACTAGTGCTTTGAAGTGACTACGACATAAAGATTCGTATTTTTCATTTCCGCCTACTTCAATTTGTTGTCCGTTAGTCACAGGCTTTCCGTTGACATCTCGACGAATAACAAAATTAGCTTTTTTACCACAATGGCAGATAGTTTTCAGTTCAATAAGTTTATCCGCCCAAGCAAGTAGGGCAGCGCTGCCATTGAAAGTTTGCCCTAAAAAATCAGTTCTAATGCCGTAGGCTAAAACCGGAATTTTTAAATGGTCAACAATATCAGTTAACTGTTTTACTTGCTCAGTGGTTAAAAACTGTGCTTCATCGATTAAGACACAATCAATGTGATTTTGTTGTTTGAGTTGGGTCACTTCATTTAAAATATTGCTTTGTTGATCAAACAATTTTGCTTCGGCATTGATCCCCAATCGTGAGGATACTTTGCCTTGGGCAAAGCGGTCATCAATTATCGCTGTATATAAAACAGTATTTAGACCGCGCTCACGATAATTATAAGAAGATTGTAATAAATGCGTAGATTTACCCGCATTCATCGTTGAATAGTAAAAATATAATTGGGCCATGGTTTATCAGTTAAATGAAGTTGTAAATAATGAAATAATCAATCGATTCTTAATAAGTTGATTGGTCTTGGTTAACGTTATTTGCTGATGTTTCATCAGCACTAAGCGTTAATAATAAATTATTAAGTAAACCACTAGCACCGAAACGAAAATGAGTAGGGCTAAGCCATGAAGAACCCAAAATATCCATGCCTAAAGTGAGATATTGCGCGGCGTCTTCAACATTTTTTACTCCACCAGCGGCTTTAAAACCGATATTAGGGTTTAGCTGTTTAATGACTGTTAACATGGTTTTTGCCGCTGGAAGTGTCGCATTTATTGCCACCTTACCGGTTGAGGTTTTTATAAAATCAGCACCCGCTTTAATGGCTATTTCGCTCGCTTTGGTGATCAGTTCATCGGTTTTTAATTCACCTGATTCAATAATAACCTTCAGTAAAATATGACTACCACAAGCACGTTTACAAGCATGTACTAAATCAAACCCTATTTGCTCATCACCTTGTATTAAGGCGTGATAAGGAAAGACGACATCAATTTCATCAGCGCCTAAGGCGATTGCTTCAGCGGTTTCTTTTACCGCTTGAATGATGTCGGTACTGCCATGTGGAAAATTGGTCACTGTAGCAATTTTAATGTCATTACTACCTTGTGATGCAAGTTGTTTTTTCGCAATAGGAATAAAGCGAGGATATATACAAATTGCAGCCGTATCACCCGCTGTCGACTTCGCTTGTTTACATAAGTTTATGATATCTTGCTCAGTTTCTTGGTCCGTTAAGCTGGTTAAATCCATTAACGATAAGGCAAGTTTGGCAATCTCTTTTTGTGAAGACATATTCAATTCTCTTATAAACTGATAAATACACCAGCGATAGCGGCACTCATTAAATTGGCAAGTGTTGCAGCAAGCATGGCCTTCATGCCTAACTTGGCAATGTCAGGACGTCGATTAGGTGCCATTGAACCAATACCGCCTAGTAATATGGCAATTGAAGATAAGTTAGCAAAACCACATAACGCGAACGTGATGATAGCTTGAGTAACAGGACTAAGTGTGTCTTTTATTTCAACAAAATTGACATAGGCAAAGAACTCATTGACGACAATTTTCTGTCCGATAAAACTACCCGCTTGTAGCATTTCATCCCAAGGTACCCCAATTAAAAAAGCAAATGGTGCAAATAAGTAACCTAAAATCCATTCGATAGTGATACCTTCAAATCCCATTGCCCCAGTGACTCCAGTAACTAAGGAGTTTAGTAAAGCGATGATAGCGATAAAGGCTAATAGCATCGCGCCAACATTTACGGCAAGTTTTAATCCAGAAGCCGCGCCGGAAGCTGCAGCGTCAATGACATTCACGGGTTTCTCTTCATCTTCAGGAATGTCAATATTGGTTGTGTTAATTTTGTCATGTTCAGTTTCTGGTAGGATTATTTTTGCCATCAATAATCCACCAGGAGCCGCCATAAATGAGGCAGCAATGAGATACTTAAGTTCTACGCCTAAGCCAGCGTAACCCGCTAATATTGAACCTGCTACAGATGCTAATCCACCTACCATTACGGCAAACAGCTCAGATTGTGTCATTTTTGCAATATAAGGGCGTACCACTAATGGCGCTTCGGTTTGGCCAACAAAAATATTCGCCGTAGCAGATAATGATTCTGGCTGGCTGGTTTTAAGAAGTTTTTGTAATCCACCACCTATGATCCGGATCACCCATTGCATAATATTAAGGTGATATAACACGGCAATAAGTGAAGAAAAGAATATGATCACAGGAAGAACACGAACCGCAAAGACAAATCCAACGCCATTTTCAAACATCGCATCTGTACCTAAGCCGCCAAAGAGAAAGTTTATTCCAGCTTTAGCGCTATCAATAACACCTTGCACCCCATTGGTGAATGAGCCAAGCAGATCCTTGCCAAAAGGTACATAAAGCACAAAGGCGCCTAACATTAGTTGTAAAAGAAAGGCTAAGCCAACGGTTCTAAAGTTGATAGCTTTACGATCTTTGGAAAAAAAATACGCGACGAGTAATAAAGCTATGATGCCAATTACGCCATGCAGTGCCGCTAAATTCATAAAAACCTCTTTGTATATTTTATTATTGTGGTTAGTGGAACAAGGTTATTTTTGGTACTGATTAATTAATTGACGAATTTTCGCCTTTAATACTTCTATTGCCATTCTATTTTTACCGCCTTTGGTGATCACTAAATCAGCCCAAGATTTTTCCGGTTCAATATGTTGATAATACATTGGTCGAACCGTTTTAATATATTGATTAGTGATTGATTCGATACTGCGGCCACGCTCAACAGTGTCACGTTGAATTCTTCTGATCAAACAAATATCTAAAGGCGTATCCATATACACTTTTATATCAAAGCAGTCGCGTAATGTATGATTAGAAAAAAGCAATATTCCTTCGACTAATATAATAGACGTTGGGTTCAAAGGTGTTGTTTGATCTGTCCTTGTATGCGTTTGATAGCAATAAATAGGTGTTTCAATCGATTGATTATTCAATAGTTGGGTTAAGTGTTCAGAGAGTAATTCATGTTCGAAAGCATCGGGGTGATCATAGTTAGTTTGCTCTCTTTCAGCCATAGGTAAATGATCTTGTGCGCGGTAATAAGCATCTTCCTTGATGATTGAGATACTATTTTCGCCGAATTCACCTAATAGTTCATCATAAATCGTTTGGGCAAAGAGGGTTTTTCCTGAAGCTGAAGCGCCGGTGATAGCAATAATTGTTGGTTTAATCGTTTGCAATGCTAGTTGCCTTAAAAGAACTAAAATTAAATAAAAGTAATGAAATAAAATACATTTTTGTTGGCTAAGTATAATTTAATTACCAATCTATACTCAATATTAACGTAGCAAATGACTCGATACGCTATAACTATTTATTGATTAGTGCTAAATTAGCATAACTTGACTAGTTGGTCATGAAGTAAATTAAATAAAATCAATTTTTGGAGTGAAATGTGGCTAGAGCAATAATTTTAGTAATGGACAGTTTTGGCATAGGACATGCTCCCGATGCTGACAAATTTGGCGATGTTCCTGCAAATACTTTCGCTCATCTTGCACAATATTACTTTGAACAAACTCAGCAAAAAATTTCACTGCCAAACCTTGCTTCAATGGGTTTGGTAGATGCGTGTTTAGCGGCGGGTAAAGAAACTTTTCCTATCGAAAATTACGGTTTAAGCCAAGGAGCGTATGGTTATGCTGCGGAAATTAGTAGCGGTAAAGATACACCAAGTGGTCATTGGGAAATGGCAGGCGTGCCTGTATTGTTTGATTGGGGATACTTTCCTAAAACGGTGCCTAGTTTTCCAAAAAAATTGATTGAATCGATCAATAATGCGACGGGTTTTGCTGGAGTTTTAGGTGATTGTCATGCTTCAGGCACGGATATTATTGCTAAGTTAGGCAATGAACATATCAAAACGGGTTTACCTATTTGTTACACCTCTGCAGATAGTGTCTTTCAGGTAGCGGCTCATGAAGAACATTTTGGTTTAGATAACCTATATAGCTATTGCGAAACCGTTCGTGAATTACTGGATGATTATAATATTGGTCGCGTCATTGCTAGACCGTTTATTGGCGAAAATTCTGATGATTTTGTCCGTACAGGAAATCGACGAGATTATTCTGTTTTACCGCCTGCGCCGACCGTTTTAGACAAATTTTGTCAGGCCGGTGGACATGTGATCAGTGTGGGTAAAATAGCCGATATTTTTGCTCACCAAGGGATCAGTGAAAAAACAAAAGCAACCGGTATTGATGCTTTAGTTGATGCTACCATTTCACATTTAACTAGTGCACAAGATAACAGTTTAATCTTTACTAATTTAGTGAACTTTGATCAAGATTTTGGTCATCGACGAGATGCAGTTGGCTACGCAAAAGCACTTGAAGCGTTTGATAAACGGCTTCCTGAAATTTTCGCGGCGATGAATAATGACGATGTATTATTTTTAACCGCAGATCACGGCTGTGACCCTACGTGGCACGGCAATGATCACACACGCGAATACGTGCCAATGTTGGCTTATCATCATGATATTGCATCGGTTGATCTCGGTGAGCGTTCAACTTTTGCCGATTTAGGGCAAACCATTGCTGAAATGTTTAATCTTGAAAAGCTTGAATATGGTCAAAGTTTTTATAAAAACTTATTTAAAAAACACAATTAATATAAAACAATCGCTATAATGTCTGAGATTATAAGAAATTCTTTTTAACTATATAACACTAATGAGTCCTTGGGAGAGAACTACATGAAACTGTTCGGACGAACTACGCTTGCCACTAGTGTGCAAGCTGCATTACTTTCTACCACGTTAGGCTATTCAGCCACTTCAATTGCCGAAGAAGCTCAAGAAGAAGTAGTAGGTATTGAAGTTATTCAAGTAACTGCGCGTAAAAGAACTGAAAATGTTCAAGATGTTCCAATTGCTGTGTCGGCTTTATCGACTAAGAAAATGGAAATCTTAGGTTCATCAGGTATGGATGTTCGTGCGTTATCAGGCAAAGTACCTAGTTTATTAATTGAGTCTTCATTTGGTCGTACTTTCCCACGTTTTTATATTCGTGGTTTAGGTAATACAGATTTTGATTTATTAGCCTCTCAACCTGTCTCTTTAGTTTATGATGATGTGGTATTAGAAAACTCATTAACCAAAGGTATGCCGATGTTTGACCTTGAGCGCGTAGAAGTATTACGTGGTCCTCAAGGGACTTTATTTGGCCGAAATACTACCGCCGGTATTATTAAAGTTCAGTCGAAAAAGCCTACGCAAGACTTTGATGCTTCTGTTTCAGCTAGTGTCGGGAGTTACGGTTCAACTGACTTTAGATTAGCGGTTGGCGGTGGTTTAACCGATGATTTATCTGCACGTGTTTCATTATTACAGCAAGACCGTGATGATTGGATTGACAACGAAGCACCAGGCTTTGAAGCAAAAGATGAGTTAGGTGGTTACAGCGAAACAGCTGGACGTATTCAACTACTTTGGGAGC
The DNA here is from genome assembly GCF_031846185.1 of Thalassotalea castellviae. Classification (NCBI taxonomy): domain Bacteria; kingdom Pseudomonadati; phylum Pseudomonadota; class Gammaproteobacteria; order Alteromonadales; family Colwelliaceae; genus Thalassotalea; species Thalassotalea castellviae. The sequence continues at coordinate 234,020 of NZ_JAVRIF010000001.1, read as the reverse complement.
CAAGTGATAAGTTTAACGCACTTTTTAATTATCATTTCAGAGACGCTGAAGCCGATGCTCGTGTTTTTCGCGCCAATATTATTAAGCCGGGTACCAACGATTTAGTTTCTGACTTTGATCGCGAAGTGGTTTACCACGATGCCGCTAGTCGTAATAACCAAACAATCGAAATGTCAGGCGCAAGTTTAAAGTTATCTTATGATATGGGGAATCACACGTTAACGTCTGTTAGTGGCTATGAATCAGCGGAAATGTTCTCGGTAGGTGATATTGATGGTGGTTACGGAGCCTCATTCTTACCTTACATGGGACCAGGTTTTATCCCATTCCCTTCTGAAACGGGCGCGGCAATGCCTGATCATAAGCAAATAACACAAGAAATACGCGTTGCGAGCAATGAATTAGGTCAATTAGATTATCAATTTGGTTTTTTCTATTTTGATGAAGACTTAACGATCAATAACCTAAGCTTTGACACATTGGCCAACGGTGCTCAGAACGGTATCGCAGTACAGAATATGCAAACAACTGCATGGGCGGTATTTGGTTCATGGGATTACGAACTTTCTGATAAATTAAGTTTAAATGGTGGTTTACGTTATTCAAATGACGAACGAGATTGGGATGGTACGTTAGTTCAGTCGCCTTTTGGCGCGCCAAGCTTTAGCGAAAAATCATCAGTTGACGATTCACAAGTCAGCGGTGATTTAAGCTTAAGTTATAAATGGACAGATGAGACCAATGTTTATGCTCGTATTGCCCGAGGTTATCGTGCGCCAAGTATTCAAGGTCGTAACTTATTGTTTTCTGGAAATGCAACGACTGCAGATTCAGAAACGGTACTTTCAGGTGAAACGGGTTTTAAAACCGTTAGCGCAGATAATATGGCACGTTTAGATGGTGCAATTTTTTATTATCAAGTCAGTGATCAACAATTAACGGCTGTTGGTGGTGAAGGTAACTTAGCGCGTTTATTAAATGCGGATAAAGCGGTTGGTTATGGTTTTGAGCTAGACGGCGAGTGGTTTATCAATGCTGATTTAGTATTAACAGGCAGTGTAAGTTATAACAATACTGAGCTTCAAGATGGTTCAATTGGTGTTGCTCCTTGTGGTGGTGGTTGTACGGTCACTGATACGATTCGTGGAGATGGCCAAGCAATAATCGACGGAAATCCATTACCGCAATCGCCTGAATGGATCAGTAATATAGCGCTTCGTTGGTCGAAGGAAGTGCAAAATGGTGAGCTTTATGTTTATTCAGATTGGTCATATCGAAGCAAAGTAAACTTCTTTTTATATGAATCTACAGAATTTACCGGTGATGCATTATTAGAAGGCGGTATTCGTGTTGGCTATCAATGGTCAGGTGAGTCGGCTGATTACGAAGTAGCAGCTTTTGGTCGAAATATTACCGATGAAGAGCAGTTAACAGGTGCTATCGATTTCAACAACTTAACTGGCTATGTTAATGAGCCGGTATTTTGGGGACTTGAATTCAAAGCTGATTTTTACTAATTAGCTTGAATAAATGTACTTAATTAATGAAGTATAAAATAAAAAGGTTGGCTTAGTCGCCAACCTTTTTTATGCCTTGATATCATGTAAATGATTAAAGAATACTTTCTAAGGTTAATTCCATCATATCTTTAAAGGTATTTTCACGTTCGTCAGCTGAGGTTTGTTCACCGGTTTTAATATGATCACTGACAGTAAATACGGCTAACGCTTTTTTACCTAATTCAGCCGCAACGCCATATAAACCAGCCGCTTCCATTTCAACCGCTAAAATTCCCATGTCTTCCATTTTTTTAAACATTTCTGGTTGTGGGGTATAGAATAAATCGGCAGTAAATACATTACCTACATGCACTTTTTTATTAATTTTATCAGCGGTATTTACTACTTTTTGTAAAAGTGAAAAATCAGCGCTGGCGGCAAAATCCATGTTGTTAAATCGTTGTCGATTAACATTTGAGTCGGTACTTGCTGTCATGCCAACAATAACATCACGTACTTTTATATCGTCTCTTACTGCGCCACATGAGCCAATGCGAATGATATTTTCTACACCGTACTCTTTATATAATTCTGTTGCATAAATTGAAATAGATGGAATACCCATGCCTGAGCCCATCACTGAGATTGGTTTGCCTTTATAAGTGCCTGTGTAACCGAACATATTACGAACACGGGTAATGCACTTTGCGTCGTCTAAAAAGTTTTCGGCAATAAATTTTGCTCTAAGAGGGTCGCCCGGCATTAAAACCGTTTTTGCGAATTCATTTTCTTTTGCTTCTATATGGGGTGTTGCCATGAGATATAACCTTATAATTACTTATATTTTTATGTCTCAGTAAGTTTCTAGCCAGCGCATTAGTATGTGCAAGCTGCTATCAAGGGTGTTTTACTGAAGGGTGTTAGTTTTACTTTTGTTATTCTAGTTGATTTTAGAATTTATACCTGTTTATTTTAACTAAAAAAGCGTTCGATAATCCAGCTATAAGCCATTCCGCCTAAATAAATGCCGACAATTCCTGCAATACCAGATAACACGGGTGGTGCAGGTAACGGTAATTTAATTAACGAAAATAAAATGCCGACGATGGCACCAGCAAATAATGCTAATAATATTTCTGTCATTTAACCTCCTGTTTTTATTGTAAATGGTTAATGAAGTGCGATTGTAAATCATTCATTAAATGTTAAGCGTTCTTATTTCTTCAATAAATGAAAACGCTTAAGGGACGTATTATTTCAATTTTGTTTTTGCTTTAGCAAGGTTTGTTTTTCATTTTCAGATAAAAAACTCGCGTTCAGTGCGTTTTGTTGTAATTGACTAATTTGGCTATCATTTAACTGTAATTTGCTTGATGCTAGATTAAATTCATGTTTTAACTCGATATTTTGCACCGCAGGATCATCAGTATTTAAGCAGACCAATAACTCATTGGCTAAAAATGTTTTGATAGGGTGATTGTCTATATCGGTCACGGTTCCCGTTTGATAATTTGAAGTAATACAAGATTCAATAGCAATGTCGTTGTCACGCATATAATCCATTAGTTTATTGTCGTGCTGACACGCTACTCCATGACCAATTCTATTCGCGTTTAACCCTTGTATTGCCTGCCAAATACTTTCACTACCGGCTGCTTCACCTGCATGAACAGTGACTTGCAGGTCTGCTTTTGTAACTTGCTTGAAATGTTCAACAAATAATTCACCAGGAAAGTTATATTCATCACCGGCTAAATCTACGGCGGTGATTGCCTGCTTATGAGCGAGGATAGCGTTTAATTCATGCTGACATTTTTCAACACCAAAGGTTCGGCTTAAAATACCAATTAAATTAATTTTGACATCAAAATCTTTCATGCCTAATCGAACGCCATCAATCACTGCAGCAACGACATCAGCCGTGTTTAATTGATGACTTTTTGCCATGTAATAGGGGGAGAACCTTAGCTCAGCGTAATTAATTCCTGCGTTAAAGGCATCTTCGACATTTTCATAGGCAATGCGTTTACAATCGTCTAAAGTTTTTAATACAGCAACTCCCCAATCTAATTTTTGCAAGAAAGCTAACAAATTTGATTCGCTGTCAATGATCTGTACATAGGGAATAAAGTCGTCAAACTGCTCAACAGGTAATACAATTTCGTGTTTATGAGCAAGTTCCCAGATGGTTTTTGCTCGAATATTACCATCTAAGTGACGATGTAAATCGATTAATGGTAATCTAGGATTTATCATTATTATCTTCCTTTTTAGTTTTATCTAATCCCAGAACCGTATTGGGACAAGATATTCTTTATTATATCGTCTTTTCACTATTTTATGTTGGTATTAGTACTATAACACTGCTAAATTAATGGTGGGTTAATCATCTAGGCGTCTAGACGTAAACATAAGATTAAATGAATTAAAAAAGCAAGCTGTAAGCAAGAAGAGAAATGACTATGTCCTACCAAAATGACGATGTTCGTATCGCAAAAATCAAAGAATTATTACCACCAGTTGCTTTATTGGAACGATTTCCTGCATCAGAAAAAGCGTCTAAAACGATTTTTTCTGCTAGAAATGCGATCAGCAAAATATTTAATCATCAAGATGATCGAGTGCTTGTCGTTATTGGTCCTTGTTCTATTCATGATACAAAAGCCGCGATAGAGTACGGCGAAAAGTTAGTACAACTGCGTGAAAAATATAAAGAAAATTTAGAAATTGTCATGCGTGTTTATTTTGAAAAACCACGAACTACCGTAGGTTGGAAAGGGTTGATCAATGACCCTTACATGGATAACAGTTTTCATTTAAACGATGGGCTACGCATTGGACGTAAGCTATTAACCGATTTAAATGATATGGGCTTACCGACCGCTGGTGAGTTTTTAGATATGATCACCCCTCAATATATTGGTGATTTAATGTGTTGGGGCGCAATAGGAGCACGAACGACTGAAAGTCAGGTTCATCGTGAACTCGCGTCTGGCTTGTCTTGTCCTGTTGGTTTTAAAAATGGTACCGATGGTACGATTAAAATAGCTATAGATGCCATTGGTTCAGCAAGTGCATCGCATCATTTTCTATCGGTTACAAAATTTGGCCACTCAGCAATCGTGCAAACTACGGGTAATAAAGATTGTCATATTATTTTACGTGGTGGGAAAACGCCAAATTATGATGCACAAAGTGTTAAGCAAGTGACGGATCAATTAACCACCTCAAAATTAAATTCCAAAATTATGATAGATTTTAGTCATGGTAATTCCAGTAAAAAGTTTGAAAATCAAATGAAGGTTTGTGACGACGTCAGCGCACAAATAGCCTCGGGGGATGACAATATTTTTGGGGTCATGGTTGAAAGTCATTTAGTTGAAGGCCGTCAAGACATGGTCAATGGTGAAATTAAGACGTACGGACAATCTATCACTGATGCCTGTATTGGATGGAGTGATACTGAAAAGTTATTAGCGCAATTAAATGAAGCGGTTGAGCAAAGACGAAACGTGTAACGAACTCAATATCAATGATTTAGTCAAAACGCATCCTTTGGATGCGTTTTTTATACCATTGTGAGATTAAAATTAACTGTTAGCCTGTATTATTACTTCTCTGCAGGGATAAACTCACCTTGAACGGCTTGTTTGATTCGCCCATTATCTAAATTTTCTAACCAACTTATATAATCATCAATGGCAAGTGGTTTTGCGTAGTAATACCCTTGGCCAATATCACAGCCAAAGCTCCTTAAAGTATCTTCATCAGCTTGACTATTGATACCTTCGGCAACAACTTCTAATCCTAAACCTTTCGCCATTTTTACTGTCGCTTCGGCGATGATTTTGCGTTTGCGGTCATCATTAACATTCTCTACAAATTGTCGGTCCACTTTCAATTCTTGAAATGGTAAATTACTTACTTGTGACATTGATGAATACCCTGTACCAAAATCATCAATACTGATAGTAATACCTAAATCGACAAGCTTCTCAAGTAATGAAAGTGATTGTTCGTTATAAGCGAAAGAAGCTGATTCGGTTAATTCAAAAATTAATTTATCAGCAGATATTGTAGAGTCTTCAATAATATCAATTACCTGCGTAAAAAAGTGTTGTGAAGCAATGTCTTTACCACTAATATTTATTGATATCATATGGTTAAAACCACAATCATGAGAGATAACGTACTGTTGTTGTAGTGCTGTTTTAATGACCCATAACGTTAATTGATTAATCAATCCCATATCTTCAGCAATAGGAATAAACACTGTGGGAGGAATATACCCTTGTGTTGGGTGATTCCAACGGATCAAACACTCACTGCTACACACTCTTAAAGTGCTTAAATCGATTTGAGCTTGATGAAAAACTTCCAATTGATTGTTTTCAATTGCAGATTGTAATTCGCTGGTTAATTGTAAAAAGTAGGTGTTTTCCTTTGTCGAATTATCTTCGAAATAGCTCCATTTTTGTTGGAGCGATTCTGCATTATTCGCGGCAAGAAGAGCTTGATTAATGAGTTGATGGCTTTTCTTGGTTTGTTCTGAAAATACCGAAATACCAACAACCGCGGAAAGGGGAAGTTTAATGGACTTAATATAATAATTGTCTGCCACCGTGTGTTGAATTGCATCAATAAGCTCATCGATAGATTGTTGTTTTTGCTTTTTATCTATGATGATCATTAAAGCATTGTTGTTGATTAAACAAATTTTTTCGCCTTTTTCCGTTAGCGCGTATACCTTATCGTTAAATTGAAACAGAGAAGAAAGTTTATAAAATAGCTTTTGGTATAACTCGGTCAATATTGCATCATCTATGTATAAGCTGACTTTTTCTATATGCTCAGGCTTTATTGCTAATACTTTGAAATCTTGATTTTTTTGTTTAATTAATTGATTAATAAAACTTTCAATATTTGATTTCCTCGGTAAACCACTACTGATGTGATAAGTAATATCGTTCAATCTATCTTTTTCATTGCGCTTCATTCGTTCTGCAAGGGCAAATGCCATTAAAGTTAATTCAATTAAAATAGCGAAGAGAAAAGCATTTCGAGTGATAAATGAATATTCTAAATAATTAAGTAAAACTAGTGGCTGTATTGCAGCCCCAATAAATAAAGGAACCCAAGATAAGAGATAATATTTTGCCCAAGAAAAATCTTGATGAAGTCGTCTTAGCAACATAAACAAAGCAAAAGAGTAAAATAAAGGCTGAATAGAGAAAAACAGTTTTGTTTGAGCGATGGTATCAAGTGTTAATGAATAAAATGAGCATAGACCTAGTAAAGCGGTTAACACTAAACCTATTTTATAGGTTTTGTTATTTTGTTGATCATAACGCAGAAATAGTAAGGTAAATACCAGTAAAAATATCACCAGATAATAATCGAGAAACAATAAATATTGATTGATAAATGCTTGAACTGATGCGCTAAAAATGAAGTAACCAAACCCCGTTAAGCTAGATAACACAAAAAAGGCAGATAATAAGTAACCAATATAAACCAGATAAACTTTGTCTTTTATCGCAAAAAATAGCACTAAATTATACATTGCCATTAAAATCGCTAAGCCAATAAATGCCCCATAAAATATCTGTGCATATAACATTCTTTGTGAAAAATCATCATTATTTAGTACCATCAAAGGTACGTTGGGTGGGCCTTGTGTTTCGATTTTTAACAAAAATTCTTTGCTTTGTTTTGACCTTAAATCAAAGGCTAAGTGTGGGTAAACTTTGTGTAAACTGTATTTGCCTTTTTCACTTGCTAATAAATCGGTATGAATGAGTGCTTGTTTAATGCCGTAAGTTTTATTTGGCTGATAAATATCAAAAACATCCAACATACTATTGTCGGCATACAACACGAGAGGCAGTGATTGGTTGGTTTTATTCGCAACTTGTATTTTTATCCAATAAGTATGCTTTGCTAATTCAAAGGGAATTTCATTCAGTGCAACGGGCGTAAATAATTGCTGCTGATTGTTTATATCAGCAAGCTTGATGTTATTCGATTGATCAATAAAATAGCTTGATGTTACCGAAAATGCTTGATTGCTTATTTGCTTATCGTCGATAGCAATGAGTCGTGAAGTGACATTAACTAAGATGAATGTAATTAAGAGTAAAATGATCACTATCGCTACATTCTGTATCATTCTTAATATTGTTTTTAAAAACACGCGATTGCTCTTACTCTGAGATAGTTAATAAGTTGCTTTAACTGTAGCAAAATTATCATTATTTTGGGAATTTATCATTTTATCCGTTTTCAGCTAAAGTAACCATGGCGTTGAAGTGAGAAATATTAAATAACTTTGACAGAAGACTGAACATTCGTTTGAGATCATGGGTGTTTATCTTCAACGAGTTTATTGAAAACGGTTCACTCAGCTTGTTAATTTTTTCTAGCACACATTATATTTTCTAGTAAGAAAGCTTAAGAGATTAACGTAAAAATAAAATTGAATAAAACTTTACGAACACAAGGTAAGTCGACAAAATAGTGGTTATATATCCCTGAAAACATTGATATCATTTAGGGAAAAATTATAGATATTGCATAATAAAATCAAACGGAGATAAAGGTTAAATATATGAGTTTAAAGGAAATAAATAGCATACTTTTTGTTTGTATGGGCAATATATGCCGTTCTCCAAGTGCTGAAGCTGTATTTAGACATAAAGCACAAGAATATGGATTAAGCTTACACATTGATTCTGCGGGAACCATAGGTTCACATGCCCGAGAAAAACCGGACCATCGTGCTCAGAAAGCTGGACTCGCTAGAGGTTATTCTTTTGATAATATCAAAGCGCGTAAAGTAACCGTTGATGACTTTGAAAAATTTGATCTTATTTTAGCGATGGATGAACATAATGTTAAAGAATTGCATAAAGTTGCTCCGCCGCATTTAACCGGCAAAATAAAATTATTTTTAGACTTTTCCGACAACTTTGAAGAAAACGAAGTACCCGATCCATACTATGGTGGGGCCAAAGGTTTTCAATTCGTATTAGATCTTGTAGAAGATGCTAGCGACGGTTTAATTAAAGAGCTCGTTTAAATGGGATGTTGATTGAAGAGTTAACGAAAAAGCCAAGCACTACGCTTGGCTTTGTTGTTTTGGGCTAAGGTTTATCGAAATAAAGTAAACAATATACCTCGCATTCTTGGGGATGAAAGGAATAGAAAACGTTCGTAATCAATTAATTTTCAATGTTTATTTATTCTTAAACTCGCAGTGCTTTTTCACCTCTTGCAATGCCTACACATCCAGAGCGAACTGATTCAATTATTTCAGTTTCGTGCGCCAAGGTTTTTACAAAGGCATTTAATTTGTCGGCATCACCGGTTAATTGTATGGTGTAAACTTGCTTGCCAATATCGATAATAGAGCCTCTAAAAATATCCGTAACGCGTTTGACTTCTGTGCGCGATTTATCATTCATCGCCAACACTTTAATCAAGAGTAATTCTCGTTCTACATGACTGCGTTCAGTTAAATCTGTAATTTTGATGACATCAATTAATTTATTTACTTGTTTGACAATTTGTTCAAGAACTTTGTCATCGCCTTTTGTCGCAATAGTGATACGAGATAAGCTTTCATCTTCTGTTGGGGCAACGGTTAAACTTTCAATATTAAAAGCACGCTGAGAAAATAAGCCGACGATACGTGATAGCGAACCGGGTTCGTTTTCTAATAAAATAGCTAAGATACGACGCATTATGCTTTTACTCCTTTTGTAACCCACATATCATCAACAGCACCATGTTTAATTTGCATAGGATAAACATGTTCATTTTCATCTACGCAAATATCAACAAATACTAAGCGATTTTTAATTGAGAAAGCTTCAGTGAGTTTAGTGTCTAGTTCATCTAAGGTATCAATTTGAATTCCCACATGACCATAAGCTTCTGCTAACTTAACAAAATCAGGAATCGACTCCATATAAGAAGATGAATGACGACCGCCATAAATCATGTCTTGCCATTGTCTCACCATACCTAAAGAACGGTTATTTAACGTAATGATCACTACAGGTAAATTGTATTGTAAACACGTTGACAATTCTTGAATGTTCATTTGAATAGAACCATCACCGGTAATACAAATGACGTGGCTATCTGGAAACGCTAATTTAACGCCCATTGCTGCCGGTAAGCCAAACCCCATAGTGCCTAGCCCGCCAGAATTTATCCATTGTCTAGGTTTAGCAAAGGGATAATACTGCGCTGCGAACATTTGATGTTGACCAACGTCTGAACAAACGTATGCTTCACCTTTGGTAATCTCATACATAGCTTCAACTACACGTTGCGGTTTGATTTTATCATTATCTTGTTGATAACTTACACTTTTAACGGAACGCCATTGTTCTATTTGTTGCCACCAATCATCGAGTACTGCTTGATTAGGCGTAAAGTTAGTCTCTGAAAGTTCATCAATCATTTGTTGAAGAACAATATCGACTAAACCTACTACCGGTATATGAGCATTAATGGTTTTAGAAATTGAAGTAGGGTCAATATCTACATGTACAATTGTCGCATTTGGACAAAACTTTTTAACATTGTTGGTCACTCGATCATCAAAGCGTGCGCCTAGGGCTAAAATAACGTCAGCATTGGCCATCGCTTTATTCGCTTCCAAACTACCATGCATTCCTAACATGCCAATAAAGTTTTTATGCGTGCCTGATAACCCCCCTAAACCCATTAAGGTGTTAGTACAAGGGGCATTTAATGTTTCTACTAGTTGCGTGAGTAATTCAGATGCATTGGCTAAGACGATCCCTCCACCTGAATAAACAACTAACCTTTTTGCTTCTGTGATCGCTTGAACTGCTTTTCTAATTTGTTTTGGGTGACCTTTTTTCGTTGGATTGTAAGAACGCATTTTAACATTGGTTTGAATATGAAATTCTGCTTTATTTTCTGGGATCAGAATATCTTTCGGTAATTCAACCACAACAGGTCCCGGTCGACCAGATTTAGCAATATAAAAAGCTTTAGCAATAACATTTGGGATATCTGCAACCTTACGACAATTAAAACTGTGTTTAACAATAGGGCGAGAACAACCAACGATATCGGTTTCTTGGAAAGCATCATCACCAATTAAACTCGTTGCAACTTGTCCTGATAAAACCACCATTGGAATCGAATCCATGTAGGCGGTGGCAATACCTGTTACACAATTGGTTGCTCCTGGTCCAGAGGTAGCTAACACTACACCAACTTCGCCAGTCGCTCGTGAGTAACCGTCTGCCATATGCGTTGCGGCTTGTTCATGACGTACGAGAATATGCTCAAAATCATCTTGTTGAAAAATGGCGTCATAAATATCCAATACGCTTCCACCAGGGTAACCAAAGATATATTTAACATCTAATGCGGATAAGGCTTTTACAACCATTTCTGCACCAGTAAATAATGGTGTACTCATAACTATTACCTTTATTATTAACCTATTATTCAATAGGTTTCCTTTGTTAAAACTTCAAATTTTTTAAGTTGTTCTAAATATTTAATGATAAAAAAACCCTCGGTCTTATTTAGAGCGAGGGTTTTATAAAATTGTTGTTATTTGATTTTTCTATGCACAACAAACCTCGCGTTTTGGTTTTAAAACCACCACGACTTTGAGGACAACGTTGAGTACATATGATAAGTGCATAAAATTTAAATATTCTATTTGTTTTCTTGGTAAATAGTTCCAGTAAATACCAATAAAAGTTTATGACTCTATTTTTAAGGCCAAAAGTGGGATCTGTCAACCATTTATTACATTATGACTTAAAACGGTTATATTTTATTTTTATTAAAAATTTCATCTGATTATAACTAGCAACATCAAAAAATATCCTAGGCATTACAGAGATTGCTTCGATGTGAAAGTGCTATTTAAATTTATCAATCAACGGTATGTAAAAACTGACCATTTTACAGATAAATTAAACTTTATGAATTTTATGAAAATTGTTCTACACTCAACAGTATGGCAAATAAAAATTTAATCTAATCAATGTCTAAGTTCATATTTAAGGAAGAGTCGACAGACGACTTTATTGCACCAAAAAAAGTAAATAGTCAAAAAGTTTGGCGAATTTTGGTGGTTGATGATGATGAATCTGTTCATCAAATTACTCGCTTGGTTTTAGCCGATGCGGTAATTGAAAATAGGCGTTTGGATATAGTTTCGGTATATTCCTCCATTGAAGCTAAAGAAATTCTTAAAGATGATTCAAGCTTTTGTATGGCTTTTGTTGATGTTGTTATGGAAACAGACCATGCAGGATTAGAATTGGTTGAATGGATCCGCAAAGAACAACGTAATCAAGCAATTCGTTTAGTGTTACGAACTGGACAAGCGGGGAATGCTCCTGAAGCTACGGTGATTAAAGAGTTTGACATTAATGATTATAAAGAAAAAACAGATTTCACTTCCGGTAAAATGACAACAACTGTTTATGCGAGTATTCGGGCATATCGCGATATCATGACGATTCAGCGTTCGCTTGATGCTTTTAAACAGTTGATAAAATCAACGCACGATCTATTGAAAATAAGCCAGTTTCGTCCCTTTGGCTCTGCGGCCTTAAATCACCTATTAACCTTAATGGATGTTGATAGCTCCGCTTTATATATTGCTAGAAGTCAGCGTGAGTTTGATGAAGAAAGTATTAATCTAATTATTGCTTGTACAGGTAAGTATGTTTGTGAGTCAGATAGTCTCGACGATTCTAAAATCAGCGAAGAGGTTAGGGCATTAATTCGCAAAGCTTTTGATGAAAAATGTCATTTTTCAAGTAGTGATTATTTTGTGGGGTATTATGAAACCTCCGCAGAAGCATCATCTGTTTTATATATAGAATTTGAAGATGATGCCGAGCATTTTAGATCTAATCTTGCTGAACTTTTTGCGACAAATGTTGCACATATTTTAGAAAGCTTGACTAAGCAGCATGAAATTGAACGAGCACAAAAAGAATTACTCTGTATTGTTGGCGAAGCTATCGAATCAAGAAGTAAAGATACCGGTTTACATGTTCAGCGCGTCTCATCAATTTGTGAATTAATTGCTAAAAAGTTTGGTTTAGATGAAAAACTCGTTGAAGCTATTAAGTTAGCCGCACCATTACATGACCTAGGTAAAATCACCATCCCAGAGCAAATCTTGCATAAAGCAGGGAAGCTCGATGAAAACGAATGGGATATTATGAAAACCCATAGTGAATCTGGCGCTCAATTATTGACAAAATCAAAAGCCAGTATCGCGATGGTAGGGGCGAAATTAGCGCGTTATCATCATGAAAATTGGGATGGAACGGGTTACCCAGAAGGTTTACAGGGAGAAGCAATTCCTATTGAAGCACGTATTGTCGCTATTGGTGATGTGTTTGATGCTTTAGGATCAGAACGTAGCTATGATAAACCTTGGTCAGCGTCAGAAATTAAAGCTTATATTATTGAACAAAAAGGGAAAAAGTTTCAGCCAGCACTCGTCGATATTATGATTAATAATTTCGATGAGTTTTGGTCAATAAGAAATCGTTTTCCTGATTAATCAATACTCTGTACTCGATGCTTGGCAATGATATTTGCACAATGGCTTACTACGTTATGGGCTATACTGGGTAGTTGGTCTAAATCTAGTGCATCGATAACGTTTTTAACTGCTAATCCTAACTCTGTGTTGCCTTCGATTTTTAAACGTCGTTGAAAAAACAAGGTATCAGGATCTTCTTTTCTACCTGCTATCAATAATAAATCATCGCCATTTGCAAAAAAGCAGACATCTGCTTTTTTGCTATTTTTTGGTGCCATGATCAAGCGATCATTTTGAAAACTTAACAGCCAAGAAATCCCCAAATCATTGATGTTAATGTTTAACCAGCTCCCTTGTAAAAAGTCAAAATCACCCTCGTTAATAGCGTCAGAAAAAATAGAATGTAAAATCGGTAATAAACATGCTTTATGAACAGAGTCAGGAATTCGTGTTAATACCGGTGTTAAAATACTGGGCAAATTGTTTAATAATTTGGCGCCATAATTTGCTGTGAAATGACTACATGGAATGAGATTCCTCACAACGGACCCTTGTTTAAATAAAAGTTTTGGTAGGTGCTATGGTAGCAATAGCGTTCAATTGTTATCTGTTACAGATCAACTTTTAGTGAAAAAGTTCTACAAATAAAAACCGAAAAGTTTGTTTTAAGTCAAACCCTCATCATTGAAAAATCGTTAAATTGCCGCTGGTTATTCTACTGAAAAAAGACGTGTATGGAATTATTATGTCCGGCGGGAAATTTTCCTGCCTTAAAAACAGCAATAAATAACGGCGCAGATGCGGTTTATATTGGTATGAAAGGTGATACTAATGCCAGACACTTTGCCGGATTAAACTTCACAGAAAGTAAATTATTAAAAGCTGTTGACTATGTTCATCAGCGAGAGAAAAAGTTACACGTAGCCATCAATACTTTTGCACATCCCGCAGGTGAAATGCGTTGGCGAAAAGCTGTTGATGATGCCGTTGCCATTGGGTGCGATGCTTTAATCATTGCGGATTTAGGCGTGTTAGATTATGCAGCAAATAAATACCCTGATATCGAGCGACACGTTTCTGTGCAAGCATCTACAACGAATATAGAAGCTATCCGATTTTATCATGAAAACTTTGAAGTAAGTCGTGTGGTGTTACCTCGAGTATTATCTGTGCAACAAGTCAGACAATTAGCCCTTAAAACTCCAGTACCGTTAGAAGTATTCGCTTTTGGTAGTTTATGTATTATGTCGGAAGGGCGGTGTTATTTATCTTCTTATATGACAGGAGAATCTCCTAATACCGTTGGAGCTTGTTCACCAGCTAAATATGTGCGTTGGCAAGAAACTGATAAAGGTTTGGAAAGCCGGCTAAATGGTGTATTGATCGACCGTTATCAACCGGATGAAAAGGCTGGATATCCTACGTTATGTAAAGGTAAATTTGCTGTAAATGAAAACGTATATCATGCACTAGAAGAGCCAACCAGTTTAAATACCCTTGCCTTGATCCCTCAACTAGCAAAAATGGGCGTAGTTTCGGTCAAAATAGAGGGCCGACAACGTAGCCCTGCTTATGTTGAACAGATAGCAAAAACATGGCGTAGTGCATTAGATAGTTATCAACGATCTCCCGATAAATTTGAGGTAGAAAGTCGTTGGATGGATTCTTTAGCAAAGTTATCAGAAGGGAAACAAACCACGTTAGGTGCTTATCACCGTCAATGGCAATAATCGATTAAACAAAGAGAGTTAATAATGAAGTTTTCCCTCGGAGCCAGTTTGTTCTTTTGGCCTAAAGATCAAGTTGAAACATTCTATCAGCAAGCAATAAATAGTGAGGCTGATATTATTTATTTAGGTGAAACCGTTTGTTCTAAACGACGAGAGTTGCGCGTAAACGACTGGTTTGAATTAGCTAAACAAGTAGCAAAGTCAGGAAAGCAAGTGGTTATATCAACAATGACTTTATTGGAATCCGCGGCTGAAATTCAAACACTAAAAAAATATTGTACGAATGGTGATTTTTTAATTGAAGCCAATGATCTTAGTGCCGTACAAATATTGCATGAAAATAAACTACCGTTTGTTGCAGGGCCAGCCATGAATTGTTACAACCTTTCAACGTTAAAAGTATTGCTTAGGCAAGGGATGTTCCGCTGGGTTATGCCTGTTGAATTATCGAGTGACTGGCTCAGTTCTTTATTAGAAAAAGCGGAGCAATCTTCGATTCGCAATCAATTTGAATGTGAGGTGTTTTCTTGGGGTTACCTCCCTTTAGCTTATTCTGCCCGATGTTTTACAGCCCGATCAGAAAATCGAGCTAAAGATGACTGTCAATATTGTTGCATTCATTATCCCCAAGGGAGAAAAATGAAGAGTCAGGAAGGTGAACAAGTTTTTACTTTAAATGGCATTCAAACCATGTCCGGCGATCAATATAACTTAGTTAACGAAGTTAATAATATGCAAGCGATTGGTGTTGATATTGTCCGAATAAGTGCCGATAGTGAACAGGCCTTCAATAAACTAAGCCAATTTAAGCGGCAATTGGTCAACCCGCAATATATTCCATTAGATAAAAACAATGAATGTAATGGTTATTGGCACAAAATTGCTGGGATGGCTAATGTTTAAAAATCTCGGATTAAACCGTGATTAGGCGGATTTATTAAACAAATAAAGCACAGCAGTGCTTAAATTTTTTGCCACTTAAACACAGACAAGGTGCGTTACGTTTTGGTGTAGGCAAGTTACTGTGTTCAATGATATCCCCATCAAGATAACGCCATTGATCATTTTCTATGAGAAAACGTGATTTTTCTTCCATTAAACAAAAATGCTGAGAATCAAAATATAAAGCTTGAAAATGTACATATGGCAAAACTGGCTTTGTTTGCGAAGTAAATTGCTTGATTGTTATGTGTTCACTGGATAATACGGTTAATTTTAACCAGCTGGTTTGTTGTGCCCATAGAGTGATTTCATTAAGTGATTGTGATTTTCTTGTCGACTCGGCATAGGTCGCATAAATATATTGCGGGATCATAGCCGCATAAGCACTGTATCTAGATCGCATTAACTGTTCTGGTGTTTCTGCAATATTTATCCCTTTGATGATTAACTCACAGCATTGTTTGTACGTTTGTTGGCTGCCACAATAACAATTCATATTTCGATAATAGTCGTGTATTGAATTTGCTTTTGATTATATCAAGCTTTTATTCATCTTAAGTATATTATTGATTAATATTACTAATTCCTCATTTTGGTACATCCAATTCTTGGTATTAGTGCAATTGTTGTTTATTTTTTAATACAATACAGGCGGTTTGACCTTTCTCAGCAAAATAATTAAGTTGCGCTAGCTCTTCATCTTTTAGTGAAGGGTTACATAAAATTACAGCGGCACAATTACCATTACCTAAAGCAAATTCAATATTCTTGATGTCAATTTTAGTTTTATTGGTGTTCACTTTTAATATTTTACTCGTATCGACATTTGTAGATTTTGATAATGTTGCTAAAGATTGATTCTCTGGGTTGATCATTAAAATCCATTTTTTATTGATTTCATGTTTTCTACAAATATCTTCATACTGATCTGATAATTGATGTGAATTGTCTATGCCTCTGACATCAAGCCAGCGGCTAGCTTTGTTTAAGTCAATTGGGTTATTGATGGTTAAATGATTGATGTTCATAGCGTTTACCTTTTTAGATTAATGCAAAACAATATACTGTATAGATAAACAGTATATTGTTTTGTACAGTAGATCAAGTCTATTTTTTAATCTTTGTGGAAAAATAATAAAGCTGGTCTATAGTCAATACTTCGCCAACTATTTTTTAATTATTAAGGTATGAAGATGGAGCGGATTACTCCAATTGGACATAATGTCAGGCAAGTAAAAGATTCCTTAGATCATTTACAGGAAGTATTAATTGATGAAAATTATTCAGACGACTCTTTATTAAGACTAAGTCGAGCGCTAAAAGATATTAATGAAGAAGTTGATATGTTGACTACCGTGATGCAGGT
Organism: Thalassotalea castellviae; assembly: GCF_031846185.1. Classification (NCBI taxonomy): domain Bacteria; kingdom Pseudomonadati; phylum Pseudomonadota; class Gammaproteobacteria; order Alteromonadales; family Colwelliaceae; genus Thalassotalea; species Thalassotalea castellviae. The sequence goes on along the minus strand of NZ_JAVRIF010000001.1, from coordinate 216,914 downwards.
AAGTCAATTAAGAAAAATGCCTTAATTCGTTACAAAGATCACGTCATCAATTAAAGACTAAAACGAACTATTTTAAACTCTTAGTTATTTTTTTCGAGTTGGCTTAATTCGTTAATTCTATTTCTAGTTGTTGTGATATAACATTTTTTAAAAGCTGCTGCCGCACGCGTATCAGGCGAAATATGTAGATATTGCCAACGACAATTATTTTCACGATAAGTAATAAAGTTTCGTTGGGAACGTTTAAACATTTCCAGTGCCGAACGTCGGCCTGTTTCAAGGGCGAATTCTTCTAAAATAAAAACTTGGCTATTGATCCATGTTTGTAATTCTCTATCAATCGAATCTTTTACTATATCTAAACACCTAGATAACTCAGTGTTATTACTAAATTGTTTATCACAATCGGTTAATTTTTTCGCTTGATATGCATTTGAATGGCTAGATACGCAAAGCAGACCAATACATAAAAGTTTATATATCAATTTATTCATTATATCGGTAATACTTTTTTATAAGGTTTAACGGTGACATTTTTATATACACCAGCATCAATATATGGGTCTTGATCTGCCCATGATTGAGCATCGTTCAAATTGGCGAATTTTGCAATAATTAGTGAGCCGGTGAAGCCCGCATCCCCTGGATTTTCGGCATCAATTGCAGGGCATGGTCCTGCCACTAATAATCGACCTTCTTGTTGAAGGTCTGTTAGTCTAGCGATATGTTTTTCACGCACTTTCATGCGTAAGGGTAAACTGTCTTCTACATCTTCACTATAAATTAAATAATACATGATAATCCGATTTTAGTTATTTTCTTCGTTAGTTTTGCTTTCGTCACTGTCTTGAGGAAGATATTTATAAACAGAAAAAACGGTTAAAATAGCAAAGGTAAAGGTTAAGCCCATCAAACCAAATACTTTAAAGTTTACCCAAGTTTCTATGGGAAAATTATAAGCGATATAAATATTTAAAATAGCACAAACCATAAAGAAAATTGCCCAAGCTAAGTTAAGCTTAGTCCAAATATTCTCAGGTAAAGGTAATGACTCGCCCATTAGCTCTTTAATTAAGTTTTTATTAAAAAAGCTTTGACTCACTACTAACACTATGGCAAATAATGCATTGATGATAGTGACTTTCCATTTAATAAAAGCATCGTCTTGAAAAAATATCGTAAGACCACCGAATACCGCAATTAATGCAAAAAATATCCAATTTCGCTTCGGGATCGGTTGTTTTGTTATCACGTAATATAATATTTGTAGGGCTGAGGTGACGATCAGTGAGCCTGTTGCCCAATACAAATCGCCGAATTTGTAGAAAACAAAAAAGATTATTAAGGGCAGGTATTCAAAAATAGCGTGCATGAATGACTTTTCTCATAAAATAGTGGAATTATTCTAACGAATAGCAGATGTTTCTCCAACACTTTATCGTCATTTTTTATCAAAGTAAGGTGAATCATTCAAAGTGAGGGGGCTAAATATTGAAGCTCACTCTGAATGGATACGTTTAAATCAAACATCAATGTGATATTGCTATCAGCTTTAGTGATTAAAATTGTTAATAACCAAAAGGGTTATCGATCGAATGTGATGGCTCTGTAAACCACTTTGGTCCTGATTCTGTCATATAAAAGTGATCTTCTAAGCGTACCCCAAATTCAAACGGAATTACCAGCATAGGTTCATTTGAAAAACACATCCCCTTTGCTAAAGGTGTGCGATCATTACGTACTAAATAGGGCCATTCATGTATGTCTAAGCCAACACCGTGTCCTGTTCTATGAGGGCAACCAGGGGTTTGATAATCAGGCCCCAAGTTTTGGCTAGCAAGATACTCTCTTGCGGCAACATCAACGTCTCCACAAGCGACACCTATTTGTGCGGCATTAAAAGCGGCAAGTTGTGCTTGCTTTTCAATATTCCACATATCACGCTGCTTTTGATTGGCTTCACCATACACATATGTGCGTGTTATATCTGATTTATACCCTTCCACTTGGCAACCGGTATCAATTAATACGATATCGTGTTGTTCAAGTGTTTTAGGGGTTTTCACCCCATGGGGATAAGAGGAATCTTCGCCAAATAAAACAATACAAAAATAAGAACCAGCCGTTGCTCCAACTTTTTTATGAGCGGCATTTATAAAGGCTTCAACTTCTTGAGTAGAAATGCCTGGTGTTAAAATACGAGCGACAGATTTCTGTACGGCCATCGTCATATTTTTTGCTTGTTGCAATAATGCAATTTCATGATCGGACTTTTGTGTACGACAACCAGCGGTGACAATTTTAGCATCAGAAATCGTTAGTTGTTTATTCAGTGTTGCTACGCCGTCAACAATAAAAAATGCTGTTGACTCGTCAAAAGCAATATGACCTTCGCTAATGTCTAGTTTTACTAAAACATCATTAAATAATTGATAAGGTGACTCATGTTCCTGCCAACCATGAATCGTACCTGTAATTGTCATGTATTGACGTAATGTATTCACTTCAAAATACGGAGCAATATAGTGAATTTCACCTTCTGAAGGTATAATAGCGCCCACCATTCTTTCGCTCGCATACCATTTTGTGCCGGTAAAATAATAAAGATTGGTACCCGCATTCACATAAGTTGCCGCAATATTATGCGCTTTCATTATCTGCTGAGCTTTTTGTATTCTTTGTCGATATTCTGACTCAGTAATTGCTGTAACATTTGCTGTCATATCTGTCAGTTTTGCTAACTCTATCTCTGCGGTTGAACCGCCTACGCCTACTGTCATTTTAGCTCCTTTTACTTAGAGAATTTTTATGGAGGCGATTATGCCATGTTATCACAAGCAAATTAAAGTATTTTATACAATATACCAAAACAATTACACATTAAATGCTCTTTATTCATAAATAGTTAAGATGAATAAACGTTAAATTTCGGTTAAACATTAATTAGCTTTATTCATTAGCGTATTAGGATAAATAATAGACAATACTGCTCGGGTATTATTTAATAAGAAACCTGTTGAGGAAAGATATTATTCAGCTAACGTCATAAATGATAAAGTAATCTAATGATTGTTTTTTGCATTTAACATTGTTATTCAGGGATAAAGAATGTCGATAAATAAAGTAATTTCAAATGATAATCGCCAATTAATTATAACTATTGAGGATAGTTTCGACTTTTCTTCGCATCAACAGTTTAGAAATGCGTATAGTGAATATAATATTGTTGGCGGCAAGGTTGTTGTCGATCTATCTAAAACCACTTATATGGATAGCTCAGCGTTAGGGATGCTTTTATTGCTAAAAGATCATGTTGAAGCGTTAACAGGGAAGCTTATTATTTTTAAACCTAATGCAACGGTTTTAAAAATATTAGAAATTGCCCAATTTCATCGTTTAATGAATATTGAGCCATAAAGGTTACTCTTGATGGCTGAGCCTAAAGTAAAACTCGCCTTGGTCGTTGATGACTCTCCTGTACAATGTGAAATTCTTAGCAAGTTATTACAAGAAGAAGGGTATAAAGTCTTCACTGCGAACGATGGTGCACGAGGCGTTTCTGCGTATATTAATTATCAACCCGATCTCGTGTTGATGGACATTAATATGCCTATTATGAATGGTTATGAGGCCGCCCGAAAGATCAAAAGTCTTTCTCAGAAAAATAGTTTATGTCCCCTAATTTTTATTACCAGTTTAGATACTGAACAAGCTTTTATCGACAGTATTGATGCCGGTGGTGACGGTATTCTTGTACGGCCATTTTCTCCTGATGTATTTAAGGCGAAAATTAAATCAATTCAACGGATTAATGACTTATATGGTCAGATTAAACAGCTACAGTTAATTCAACAAAAGGACGCTGAACTGGCAGAACAACTGATGGCTGACGTATTAGAGTCACGTAATTTCGGTTTAGATAAAATAGGCATGATTAAAAAACCTGCGGACCTGTTCAGTGGCGATATTCATTTATCATCATTAAGCCCTAATGGGGATGTGCATGTAATGTTAGGCGATTTTACCGGCCATGGTTTACGCGCCTCAATTGGTGCTATTCCATTAGCAGAGACATTTAGTTCTATGACTAAAAAGGGCTTTTCGTTAGCAGAGATTATTAGTCAGATTAATCAGCAACTATATCATTTATTACCTCGTGATTTATTTTTAGCGGCAAGTTTTGTTTCTATTTCTAACCATGACCAAACAGCCTGTATTTTTAATGCCGGCTTACCGGATACCTATTTATTTGATGAGCAAGGCGTTATTAAGCATCAAATTCCATCTAGTCATCCACCTATGGGGGTTTTACCTCGGTTATTAGATGATCATGTATCAACCATTGTTAGAGTTTCTTTAAGCGATACTCTGGTACTTATCAGTGATGGCATTATAGAAGCGAGAAATGTAACAGGTGAAATGTTTGGTACTTGTCGTTTTGAAAACGCGGCTAAACAAGGAATTATCCAGTCAAATATTTGTGATGAAGTGTTAGTCACTATCAATGACTTTTGTCAAGAAATGCCCCAAGAAGATGATATCTCGTTAATTGAAATTCCTTGCGATTTCGGGCAACAGACGTTTGCTTTGAATGAGCAAGAAAGTAAAGTAGACATTTTTTCAACGTCTGTGTCACCTCCCTCTAAAGTCACCGCAGCTTGGCAATGGGAATTAACATTAACCGGAGAACGATTGTCACAAGTTAACCCTATTCCAATGGCGATGAATCAAATTCAAGCAATGGAAGGGCATGCACAACATTGGCAAAATGTTTTTACTATTTTAACCGAGCTTTATATTAATGCTTTAGATCATGGTGTGTTGAAATTAAACTCACAACTAAAAAATTCTCCAGATGGTTTTTCCCAGTATTTTGTAGAAAGAGATCACCGATTGAAAACGTTAAATGAAGGATATTTATCTTTGTTGCTTTCTTATTTCCCTTTACAAAGTGGCGGTCGATTAAATATTGTCATCAAAGACAGCGGTAATGGTTTTGATGTTGATAAAGTCAGAGCACAATTTCTGACGTCAAAAGATATAAACAATCAACTTAGTGGTCGAGGTATTCAACTGGTTGAGCAATTATCTGAAAGCCTTATATATCAAGAAAATGGTACATTTGCGGAAGTCACTTACCTTTGGCATGTGTAAACCCGGTTAACACACCAAAGCGTGAGGTCAATTCACCATTCATTATTGTGTAAAATCATTGATGTTTGTTTTAAATAATATAACTAATATTTAATCTACTGAGATTGCTTATAAGAAAAAGAAAAGGCATAGTTAATTTAAGCAACAAGTCATTTATTTTTATTGATGAAACCATGACATCGATTAGAAAGCTATCTTCGAAAGGAAGGCTGACAGCTAAAGAAAAAGTAAAAACCGAACAAAGTGCATCAATAGATGAATCGTCGGGCGATAAAGTGGCGCTTGAAAAAAATACCTTACTCAATAGAAGAATATTGCTTGTTGAAGATAATCGAATAAATCAATCGATTATATTAGGTGTTCTAGGCAGTCTTTATTTAACTGCGGATATAGTAGAAGATGGCTTAGCTGCACTCCAACGTTTAAAGGAAAGCCAAGCGCGCTATCAACTTATCTTGATGGATTGCTTCTTACCTAAATTAGATGGTTTTCAAACTACGAAATTGATTCGTCAAGGAGAAGTGGGACAGCATTATCAAGCAATTCCTATTATCGCGATAACTGCAAATGTAAAGCAAAGCGATAAAGAAAAATGTTTAGCCTTTGGCATGAACGATTTTGTTAGTAAACCTATCAAAATTAAACGATTAGAAAAAATTATATATCATTGGCTAGAGGTGAACGAAGAGAGTCTCTCACGGGTTGAAAGTACTGTGACAGCAATAAACAATACCCTTGATAGTTCGACGGACACTCAAAAAAGTAACATTTATTCTGAATTTTGGCGTCAAGATGAATTTATAAAAAGAGCACGTAATGATATTCAGTTAGCTAAAAAACTTGTTGTATTATTTATTGATGATGCCCCAGTGTTATTAAGTCAATTGATTGATTCCATGGCTGATGGTAAAACTGATGAAATCGTATCATATGTCCATAAACTTAAAGGTAGCGCTAGAGATTTAGGTGCATTTAAATTAGGCCAAATTTGTCAAAAGATTGAAAATAATCCTCGATGTAATGAAAAACAACAGCTAAGTTTATATATAAAGACATTATCAAAAGAATTTGATTTGTTAATGAAAGCGTTACAATGTTTTATCGATGATTAATGACATCATAGAGTTATAAATAATCGAACAAGGTTAATGTAATTTAAGAGACTTGAATGAAGAAAATTAAAAAATATACCATATTAGCCGTTGATGATGCTAAAGATAGTCTACTGTTACTTGAGCACGATTTACTAGAAGCGGGATATCAAGTGATCACTTGTGAATCTGGTGATGAAGCGCTGTCAATCTTACAAGAAAATCACGTTAGTTTAGTTTTACTGGACTTACATATGCCGGGGATCTCAGGTTTAGTTACCCTGCAAGCCATGAAAGCGCAATTAGATTTAGCGAGAATTCCGGTGATCATGCTTTCGGCTTCTGGCGATGAGGAACAAATCGTTGCTTCGTTAGAGTTTGGCGCAGACGATTATGTTACTAAACCTTATATCCCTAATGTTTTGTTAGCCAGAATTAGAAATTCTTTACGCTTAATGGAAAAAACACGTCAACTTGAATCTTTAGCTTTAACGGATTTTTTAACGAAAGTGAATAATCGCGGTAGTTTTCAAACTTTAGTGAAAAAAGTGATCAGTCAAGCAAAGCGAGATAAATATATTGTCTCAATAGCAATGTTTGATTTAGATTACTTTAAACAAGTGAATGATAACTATGGTCATGAAATTGGTGATAAAGCACTGATCAGTTTTGCTCAAATATTAAAAGATACCTTTCGTGATTACGACATTATTGGTCGAATTGGTGGTGAAGAATTTGCTGTTTGTTTACCTAATACGCATATTGAGGAAGTATATAATGCGTGTGAGCGTTGTCGAACATCATTAGAGGCTCATGTACTATATTTTGACTATGAAGGTAAAAAGAGAGAGCTATCGTTAACGGTCAGTGTTGGTGTTACATCTGCCGAAGGGCATTTAATAGATTTTGAAGAATTAATGCGATTAGCCGATCATGGATTATATAAAGCGAAAAAAAATGGCAGGAACCAAACCGTGATAGAAGGGAGTTTTGATATGGGTGAAACGGAATTTGAAGTAGAAAGACAGGCGAATCAAGAGATGAATAATATGGATGAAAAATATGCAGGAATTAATTATCAAGTTGGCTTAAATAATGTTTTAGGTGATGAAGGTTTATTTGAAGATATTTTAGTCATGTTTTACCAAGATCATGGCGATGATCATACTAATATACATCAAGCCATTGAACAGCAAGACCAACGAAAATTAAAACATTTAGTTCATACCATTAAAGGCGTGTCATGCTCGATAGGGGCCATGAATTTATATGATATGTGCAAAGCGTTGGATCTTGCCGTTAATGAGAATAAAACTGAGCAATACCAAACACTTTTTGCGCCATTAAAAGACGAGTTAATCAAAGTAACATCTGGTATAAAGCTGCATTTATCAGAAAAAGTATAAGACGTTGAGCGTTGACTAAACGACGGTGTTAATGCTTATTCGATGATCAAACGAATGTTTGAAGCGGGGATACAACAGCAAGGTAATATTTCATTCTCGCCGACAAAAGCCAGCGGCTCCCCATTAGGGTAATGGATCTTTCCCTCGGCTAAGGTCACTCGACATGCACCGCAAAATCCATCACGGCAGTGATAATGAACTTCGACATTATTTTTTTCTAAATTATTTAATAATGTCTTGTCGTTAGGATCAAAGTTAATGTTTTGTTCTTCCACCGTGATGATAAACGTATTGTTCATAGCATCGTCGCTAGGTACTTTAGCATCAGTCATTAAACTTTCTCGACATAAGGTAATTTGTCATGAAAGAGGTAACATAATACAAAATGCTAAAGTAAATAGCAGAGGACATTTTTAAAGATCAAAATCATCAAAATCGTTACTAGATACTGAAGAGTCAACTTGACCTACAAGGTAGCTTGAAATTTCAGTTTCTTGTGGTGCTACTTGTACATTATCACTGACCAAATAGGCGTTCATCCAAGGTAATGGATTACTCTTAATTGCAAAAGGAGCGTCAAAGCCGATGGCGGCTAATCGTTGATTACTGATATATTCGATGTACTGATTTAAAATTTCAGCGTTTAAGCCAATCATAGAGCCATCTTTGAAAAGATATTGTGCCCATTCTTTTTCTTGATCAACCACATCGATAAAAATTTGTAAGCCTTCATCTTTTAGAGTTTCAGCTATTTCTTTCATTTCGGGATCGTCTTTGCCCGAAATCCAGTTATTTAAAATATGCTGAGTACCTGTTAAGTGCAAAGCTTCATCACGGGCAATCAATTTAATTATTTTCGCGTTACCTTCGAGTAATTCACGTTCAGCAAAAGCAAAAGAACAGGCAAAGCTAACATAAAAGCGGATTGCTTCTAAAGCATTTACTGAGCAAATCGCCAAAAACAACCGTTCTTTTAATTTACGTTGAGTTACTTCAATACTTTCCCCATTTACGTCATAAACGCCTTCGCCTTGTGATTGCAGAAGTTGTGTTGTGATGATCACATCATCAAAGTATTTAGCGATACTGCTCGCGCGTTTTAAAATAGCTGGATTGACAACAATATCGTCAAATACTTCACTTGGGTCGGTAAATAAATTACGTAATATGTGGGTATAAGAACGTGAATGAATGGTCTCACTAAACGCCCATGTTTCTACCCAAGTTTCAACTTCAGGTAGGGATACTAATGGCAATAGAACGGCGTTAACAGAGCGTGCTGCCATACTATCTAATAAGGTTTGGTACTTTAAATTTGAAATAAAGATATGTTTTTCAGAACTGGTTAATCCTTGCCAATCCGCTCTGTCTTTTGATACATCAATTTCTTCAGGGCGCCAAAAAAATGATAATTGCTTTTCAATCAGCTTTTCAAAAGCAACATAACGTTGCTGATCGTAGCGCGAGACATTTACACTATTTCCCAAAAACATCGGCTCTAATAAAGCATTGTTGGGAGTTTGGTTAAATGTACTGTAGGTCATGTAGTGCTCCTAGAAACAATAATCTTTTGCATTGTTTCAACATATCTAAAGGATAAATTGTTATTATTTTAGTGTTTTATTCATTGAAAGAATAACGCTTAATTATTGATAATTAAGCGTTTAAATAGCATTTATATTTTACAAGCGCCGCCGGCACAGTCGTCACTTTCAACTTCAACCTGATCATCAGCACCATCTCGGGTATTGTGATAATACATCGTTTTCACACCAAGTTTATAAGCGGTAAGTAGGTCTTTTAGAATTTGTTTGACCGGTACTTTACCCCCTTCAAATTTAGAAGGATCGTAATTGGTGTTGGCAGAAATCGTTTGATCAACAAATTTTTGCATAATACCAACAAGTTGTAAGTAACCTTCATTATTTGGAATATTCCATAATAATTCATAGTTATCTTTTAGCTTTTCATACTCAGGAACAACTTGTTTTAAAATACCATCTTTACTTGCTTTTACGCTGATCAAACCACGAGGAGGCTCGATACCGTTGGTGGCATTTGATATTTGCGATGATGTTTCTGACGGCATCAAAGCGGAAACTGTTGAATTTCTTACACCATGTTTTTTAATGTTTTCTCGTAATCCTTCCCAATCTAAATGTAAAGGCTCGCCAGTGATATTATCGATTTCTTTTTTATAAGTATCGATAGGTAAAATACCTTGCGACAGACGAGTTTCATTGAACTTAGGACAAGCGCCTTGTTCGATGGCTAACTTATTTGATGCTTGTAATAAATAGAACTGAATGGCTTCAAATGTTCTGTGCGTTAAGTTATTCGCACTCCCGTTTGAGTAAAAAACACCATTTTTTGCTAAGTAATAAGCGTAATTTATCACACCTATACCTAAGGTTCTTCGGCCAAAAGTTGCATTTTCAGCGGCTGGCATTGGGTAATCTTGATAATCTAATAAATTATCTAATGCTCGCACAGCTAAATCGGCTAAACCTTCTAATTCATCTAAGCTTTCAATCGCACCTAAATTGAACGCTGATAACGTACAAAGGGCTATTTCACCTTCGGGATCATTAATGTCATTTAATGGTTTCGTTGGTAAGGCAATCTCTAAACAAAGGTTACTTTGTCTAATTGGCGCAACTTCTGGATTAAATGGGCTATGAGTATTACAGTGATCAACATTTTGTAAATAAATACGACCTGTACTTGCACGCTCTTGAGCAAATAACGTAAATAATTCAATTGCTTTAATGCACTTTTTACGAATAGAGTCATCCGCTTCATATTGTAAATATAAACGTTCAAATTCATCTTGATCTTCGAAAAAGGCATCATATAAACCAGGTACATCACTTGGACTAAATAACGTAATGGATTCACCTTTGATTAATCGTTGATACATGACTTTATTAAACTGAACGCCGTAATCTAAGTGACGAACACGGTTTTCTTCAACACCACGGTTATTTTTTAGTACCAGTAAACTTTCAACTTCTAAATGCCAAAGTGGGTAAAATAGGGTAGCAGCACCACCACGTACACCGCCTTGAGAACAGCTTTTAACCGCTGTTTGAAAGTGTTTATAAAAAGGGATACAACCTGTGTGAAACGCTTCACCATTTCGAATAGAGCTACCTAATGCGCGAATTCTTCCCGCATTAATACCAATACCAGCACGTTGAGATACATATTTAACAATTGAGCTTGAGGCGGCATTAATCGAATCTAAACTATCACCACACTCAATTAAAACACATGAAGAAAACTGGCGGGTAGGTGTTCTTACCCCAGCCATTATTGGCGTTGGTAATGAAATTTTAAATGTTGAGATTGCGTTATAAAAACCTTCGATATAGCTTAAACGCGTCTCTTGAGGGTATTTTGCAAATAAACAAGCGGCGACCAATATATACAAAAATTGAGCGCTTTCGTAAATTTCACCAGTTACGCGGTTTTGAACTAGATATTTACCTTCTAGTTGCTTAACGGCCGCGTAGCTAAAATTTAAATCTCGGCGGTGATCTAAAAAGCTTTCCATTTGTTCGAATTCTTCTTGCGTATAATCGGCAAGCAAATGTTGATCATATTTTCCTGATTCAACAAGATTCACCACATGAGGATATAATTTAGGTGGCTCAAATTGACCGTAAGCTTTTTTCCGTAAATGGAATATCGCTAAACGTGCAGACAAAAACTGATAGTCAGGAGTCTCTTCTGAAATTAAATCAGCTGCTGCTTTGATGATGGTTTCATGAATATCTTCGGTTTTAATACCGTCATAAAATTGAATATGAGATTTCAGTTCTACCTGCGAGACAGATACATTATCTAAGTCTTCAGCAGCCCAAGCGATAACTTGGTGAATTTTCTCTAAATCGATGGGTTCTTTTTCGCCGTTACGCTTGGTTACAAAAAGATTGTTAGTCATGAAAAACCTGTTTATTAATTTTATTGTTTTAATTATTTAGGTGGATATTTACGGAAGATGGGCAAAATTCAGCAATGCACTACATCTTGGGTGTAAACATAAAACTGATCACAAGATAATGAGGTTTAAGCTTTATTGCAAGCACTAAAAAAGGCGATATTTTGCTCTAGATAAACCCGTTTAAATCTATGTTAGTGACAACTAACTTAGTATGGTCTTTTCAATTTGATTTTTGCGAAACGCAATATCTTTTTACATTTTTTTTTATCACGAAAACATCAGTATATTTATTTTAGTGATAATTTTACTATCTATATTACGTTTGGTAATATGATTTAAATTATCTTTTTAATTCAATCATTTACAGTAATTGCTTTATAAGTAGTCAGTTGTCGATTATCTAATCAATAATAAATCTTGTGGGGATTTTAGAATGTAATCTGCTTGCCACTCATGAATATTATCTGTGGATTTAATATATCCCCATTGTGCAACGAATGTTTTCATACCTGCTCGATTACCTGCTTCTATATCTCTTATGGCATCGCCAACATAAAGACAGTGCTTTGGATCAACTTTTATGGTTTCGCATGCATAAAATAAAGGTTCAGGATCTGGTTTTCTTTGCGGTAAAGTATCGCCCCCTACCATAACTGCACATTGCTCAAGTTCATTGAAAGAGGGCAGTAATTGTTTTGTTAAACCCTCGGGCTTATTGGTTACTATTCCCCAAGGGATATTGTCGGTATTTAAACGGGTTAATAACTCGGTCACACCAGGATATAAACAAGTCTGTCGAGCAATATTTTCTTGATAAAAATTCAAAAACTGTGTTCTTAATACATCATAATCATAGTTTTTCAATTGTGAATTAAAGCCTAAAGTTAATAAGCCTAATGCACCATCTGAAGCGACGGGTCGATAAATCGCTTGTGGGACCTCGGGTAAATGATATTTACGCAATACAAAATTTAATGCTTCACCTAAATCATTGGCGGTATCTAATAAAGTACCGTCAAGATCAAAGAGTACCGCTTGGGTATTGTTGAGGACATCGCTTGGTGTTTTTATCGTCATGGTTAAACCTTTTGACAACATAAAATATAGTTGACGTCTAATGATTCAATTAATTTATGATTTTCGGTTAACGGATTGTAATGAATACCTGCAGCATCAATACATTTTAAATCATTTGCTTCGGCCCAACTTATTAATTGTGAGGGGCGAATAAAATGTGCATGGTCATGCGTACCATCAGGCACCAACTTAAACACTTTTTCTGCAGCAACTATCGCTAATAAATAAGACTTGATGGTTTTATTTAATGTAGAGAAGAATACGTAACCGCCTGGTTTCACCATCTTACTGCAAGCTTGAATAATAGAGGCAGGATCAGGAACATGTTCGAGCATTTCCATACAGGTAACCACATCGAAAAATTCTGGATGATGTTCTGCTTTCTCTTCAGCAGTAATTTTTTCATAGTTTACTTTAACATTGGCTTCAAGGGCGTGAAGTTTTGCTACATTTAAAGGCTCTTCTCCCATATCTATACCAGTTACCTGAGCACCTAATTTCGCTAAACTCTCCGCCAGAATACCGCCCCCACAACCAACATCTATTATCGTTTTACCATAAATGTTTTGGGCATGCTGAATGATAAACTGTCGTCTTAAAGGATTGATTTGATGTAAGGGTTTAAAATCGCCATCTAATTCCCACCATTGGCTGGCTACTTTTTCAAACTTAGCAATTTCTTCTTGATTTACGTTTTGTTGATTAGACATATGCAGAGACATTCAAATAAAGATGAAATGCATTCTAAACCAAAGAGATTAATTCGACTAGTAAATGAAAAAGTTAGTTTAATAAATCTTAAATCGTAATTGTATCCGGATTGTTTAATTATCGACCATTTATTTAACTCTATGAATAAATTGAACTAAATTGGTAAGTATTCGGTTTATCCCAGGGTTTTTATCTTAAATCACTTTGTTTAAAATTATCACTTGAATTACATCGCTAACCAAAGCAGAATGTGATGTTATAAAGCAGTATAGTCTCATTGTTTTTTATGATAATATCGCTGCGATTTTAACAATAATAATTTCCAAATTCACATTTAGGGATACCGTCGTTATATGACCGATCTGGCAAAAAATATTGCACCAGTCAATATTGAAGATGAGCTTAAAAGCTCCTATTTAGATTATGCAATGAGCGTAATTGTAGGACGAGCGTTACCTGACGTTCGAGATGGTTTAAAACCAGTGCATCGCCGAGTTCTTTTTGCGATGAATGTTTTAGGTAATGACTATAACAAACCTTACAAAAAATCAGCCCGTGTGGTTGGTGATGTAATCGGTAAATATCACCCACATGGTGATACTGCTGTATACGATACTATTGTTCGCATGGCACAAGATTTCTCCATGCGTTACATGTTAGTTGACGGTCAAGGTAACTTTGGCTCTGTTGACGGTGATTCTGCAGCCGCAATGCGTTACACCGAAATTAGAATGAACAAAATATCTCATTCAATTTTGGCTGATCTTGATAAAGAAACGGTAGACTTTGTACCTAACTATGATGGTACTGAACATATTCCAGCGGTGATGCCTACACGCATTCCTGCTTTATTGGTGAATGGTTCTTCTGGTATCGCGGTTGGTATGGCGACTAATATTCCGCCACACAATTTAACCGAAGTGATTAATGGCTGTTTAGCGTTAATTGAAAATAGCGATATTACCATTGATGAGTTGTTAACCCATATTCCAGGTCCTGATTTCCCTACGTCAGGTATTATCAGTGGCCGAGCTGGCATAGAAGAAGCTTATAAAACCGGTCGCGGTAAAATAAAAATTCGTGCCCGTGCTGAAATTGAAGTCAATGAAAACTCAGGCAAAGAAACCATCGTAGTACATGAACTTCCTTATCAGGTGAACAAAGCTCGTTTAATTGAAAAAATGGCTGAGCTTGTTAAAGAAAAACGTTTAGAAGGTATTTCTGCGTTACGTGATGAGTCTGATAAAGACGGCATGCGTATGGTCATTGAAGTAAAACGTGGTGATGTCGGTGAAGTGGTTTTAAATAACTTATACAAACTGACTCAAATGCAAGTGTCTTTTGGCTTAAATATGGTGGCATTAACTAATGGCCAACCTAAATTATTTAACTTAAAAGAAATGCTTGAAGCGTTTGTGCTTCATCGTCGTGAAGTCGTCACTCGTCGTACGATTTTCGAATTACGTAAAGCACGTGACCGCGCGCATATCTTAGAAGGTTTGTCGATAGCGTTAGCGAACATCGACCCTATAATTAAGTTGATTAAAGAATCAAGTAACCGTAAAGAAGCCGAAGAAAAATTAATTGCTCAAGGTTGGGAACTTGGAAATGTTAGTGGCATGCTTGAAAGTGCCGGTACTGACGCTGCACGTCCTGAGTGGTTAGAGCCACAATATGGCATTCGTGAAGGTTTGTATTATTTAACGGCTGAACAAGCAAAAGCAATTGTTGATTTACAATTGTATAAATTGTCAGGCATGGAACACGAAAAAATTCTAAGTGAGTACAAAGCGTTATTAGACCTTATTGGTGAATTAATGCATATTCTTGCTAGCCCAGAGCGTTTAATGGAAGTTATCCGCGAAGAATTAGAATTAATTCGAGATGAGTTTGGCGATGAACGTCGTACCGAAATTACCAATGCGTCACATGATTTATCTTTAGAAGACTTAATTTGTGAAGAAGATGTGGTCGTTACGCTTTCAAGTGAAGGCTACGTAAAATATCAAATATTATCCGATTACCAAGCGCAACGTCGAGGTGGTAAAGGTAAAGCGGCAACGAAGATGAAAGAAGAAGACTTCATCGAACGTTTATTAGTTGCCAATACGCATGACACTATTTTATGTTTTTCAAATCGCGGTAAGTTATATTGGTTGAAAGTTTACCAATTACCATTAGCAAGTAGAACGGCACGTGGTCGTCCAATTGTTAATTTATTACCTCTTGAAGAAAACGAACGTATCACGGCTATTTTACCGGTACGTGAATACGAAGATGATAAGTTTATTATCATGGCAACTGCTTCTGGTACAGTTAAGAAAACGCCTTTAACAGCTTATTCTAATCAACGTGCTAACGGTATTATTGCCTTGAATTTACGCGATGATGACACTTTAATTGGTGTTGATATCACCAATGGTGAAAATGACATTATGTTGTTCTCAGATGCGGGTAAAGTGGTTCGTTTCAATGAAAAAGCTCGAGATAGCGAAACAGGTGAAGTGAAAATTGACCCTGAAACCGGTGAAGAAATTCATGCGTTAAGAGCGATGGGACGTACAGCAACGGGTGTTCGTGGTATCAAGCTTGAAGGCGAACAGAAAGTTGTTTCACTGATTGTTCCTAAGAACGATGGCGCCATTTTGACTATCACGCAAAATGGTTACGGCAAACGTACTGATTTAGCTGAATATCCAGCGAAAAGTCGTGCAACCAAAGGTGTCGTGTCAATTAAAGTCAGTGATCGAAACGGTCCTGTTGTTGGTGCTGTACAAGTGGAAGATCTTGATGAGATCATGTTAATCACTGATAACGGTACTTTAGTTCGTACCCGCGTTAATGAAGTAAGTATCATTGGTCGTAATACGCAAGGTGTTCGTATAATCCGCACAACGGAAGAAGAACATGTTGTCGCGTTACAACGCATTGATGAAATTGAAGAAGATGACTCAATTATTGAAGGTGAAGTAACAGAGGGTGAAACACCTGAAACTTCAACTGAAGAACCGTCATCGGAACAAACACCTGATCCTGAGAATGATGAAAATCTCAGTGATGGTGAAAACGAATAGTTAACACTGCAAACCAGAAAAATAGGCGGTGTTAACCGCCTATTTTTTTGTGTAAAAAACACATATTCATTTTATATTTTATTATTAAGGTTTTAGTTTCTCATGTCTGTTGTCTATAATTTTTGTGCTGGTCCCGCAATGTTACCCACCCAAGTGATGAAGAAAGCTCAACAAGAGTTTATTAATTGGCAAGATACGGGCTGTTCAGTCATGGAGTTAAGTCATCGAAGTAAAGATTTTATGGCACTGGCTGATGAAGCGGAGAATAATTTACGTGAATTAATGGCCATCCCACAAAACTACAAGGTGCTTTTTTGTCACGGCGGTGGTCGAGGACAGTTTTCAGCCGTTCCCTTAAATTTATTACCTGTAGGTGGTAAAGCTGATTATGTTGTTTCTGGCTCTTGGTCGAAAGCCGCGGCAAAAGAAGCTGAAAATTTTGGTGAAATAAATGTACTGAATGTTGTAGAAGAAATTGACGGTAAAAAAGTTGTAAAACCTTCCGCTCAATGGGACATATCCAAAGATTCTGCTTATGTTCATTATTGCCCGAATGAAACCGTTGACGGCATTGAAGTGTTCGATATTCCTGATTTTGGTGATATTCCTCTTGTAGCAGATATGTCATCGACAATTTTATCTCATCAAATCGATGTCAGTAAGTTTGGGGTAATTTACGCAGGCGCGCAAAAAAATATCGGACCTTCAGGGTTAACCATCGTTATCGTGCGGGAAGATTTATTAGGTAAGGCTCGTCAAGAGACTCCTTGTATTATGAATTATAAAACCAGTGCCGATAATGACTCAATGTATAACACTCCACCAACTTACGCGTGGTACTTAGCAGGTTTAGTATTTGAATGGTTAAAAAGTGTAGGTGGTGTTAGCGCTATTGAAAGCATTAATCAACGTAAAGCTCAACTTATCTATGATTATGTCGATCAAAGTTCTTTCTATAAAAATAGTATCGCCAACGAATTTCGCAGTCGCATGAATGTGCCTTTTTGGCTAGAAGATGAATCATTAAACGATGAATTTTTACGCCAAGCAGAGTCGCAAGGCTTATTGGCATTAAAAGGACACCGTATTGTCGGCGGCATGCGCGCTAGTATTTATAATGCTATGCCTTTAGCGGGTGTCGAAAAACTAGTTGCCTTTATGAAAGACTTTGAACAGGGGATTAAATAATATGGAACAGTTAACACTAAATCCAATCGATAAAATTCAAGGTGAAGTTTTTCTGCCTGGTTCAAAAAGTTTATCTAATCGCGCTTTATTAATTGCTGCACTTGCTAAAGGTGAAACTAAAATCACCAACCTTTTGGTTAGTGACGACATTAATCATATGTTAGATGCTTTAAAAATATTAAATATCAATTATACGCTTAGCGATTGCGGTACTGAATGTACGGTTGTTGGTAATGGCGGTTTTTTCAATGTTGATTCAGCCGTTGAATTGTATTTAGGCAATGCAGGAACGGCAATGCGTCCTTTGTGTGCCGCATTAGCTGCCAGTCAAGGGGAATTCATTCTAACAGGCGAGCCAAGAATGAAAGAAAGACCAATTGGTCACTTAGTTAATGCATTAACACAACTTGAAGCTGATATAGAATATCTAGAAAACCCTGACTATCCGCCGGTAAATATCAAAGGGAAGGCATTAACGGGGAGTCAGGTAAGTATTGATGGCTCTATCTCTAGTCAATTTCTAACCGCAATCTTAATGATCACCCCTTTGTTGACTACAGATACACAAATTAATATAGAAGGTGAGTTAGTGTCTAAACCTTATATTGATATCACACTCAATATAATGAGTCGCTTTGGTGTAGAAGTGCACAATAACAATTATCAATCATTCAGTGTGAAAGGAAATCAAAGTTATCAAGCCGTTGAAAAATATATGGTAGAAGGTGATGCATCTTCTGCGTCTTATTTTTTAGCTGCTGGAGCGATTAAAGGCGGCGAAGTCACGGTACATGGTGTCGGTAAATTAAGTGTTCAAGGTGATAAACATTTTGCTGATGTTCTTGAGAAAATGGGCGCTGAAGTTACTTGGCAAGATGAGTCAATCACGGTAAAAGGTAAACCACTTGTTAGCGTTGATATGGATATGAATCATATCCCTGATGCAGCGATGACGATTGCAACGACTGCACTGTTTGCTAAAGGTACTACCACTATTAGTAATATTTATAATTGGCGGGTCAAAGAAACCGATCGCTTAGCTGCAATGGCGACAGAATTACGGAAAGTCGGTGCTGAAGTGATTGAAGGTGATGATTTTATTACGATCACGCCGCCAACTAAACTTCAACATGCAGAAATTGATACCTACAATGATCATCGAGTGGCCATGTGTTTCTCATTAGTCGCGTTAAGTGATACACCTGTCACGATTAATGACCCTAAATGTACAGCAAAAACTTTTCCTGATTATTTTGAAAAATTGGCGCAAGTTTCTTGCTAATTTTGTTACAGAATAATTTTATACGCGATTTTGCCATTCAAATCCCGTATAATGCCGCCGATTTTCGACTTTAGGAGAAAAATGCATGCAGGAAAATGTACCTGTAATCACTATTGATGGACCAAGTGGTGCTGGCAAAGGAACCGCTGCTCGGCTAGTTGCAGAGCAGTTAGGTTGGCATTTACTAGATAGTGGTGCTATTTACCGTGTTTTAGCTGTAGCAACACAACATCATCATCTAACTATTGATGAGGAAGAACCATTAATTCCTATTGCCGCTCATTTAGATGTGCAATTTGAAATATCTCACGAGGGTGAAAGTAAAGTTATCCTTGAAGGTGAAGACGTTACTAACAGTATTCGTACCGAAGAAATAGGTGCTATTGCCTCAAAAGTGGCAGCCTTCCCAAGAGTGAGAGAAGCATTATTACGTCGCCAAAGAGCGTTCAAAGTTTCTCCAGGGCTTGTCGCTGATGGAAGAGATATGGGAACGGTGGTGTTTATCGATGCTCCGGTGAAAGTATTTTTAACGGCAAGTGCAGAAGAACGAGCTGAGCGTCGTTTTAATCAGTTGAAAGCAAAAGGCTTTGATGTTAAAATCGGGCGCCTTTTGGATGACATACGTCAGCGAGATGAGCGAGATGAAAACCGTAAGGTTGCTCCGCTGGTCCCAGCAGAAGGTGCGTTAATAGTTGATTCTACTGAACTTTCTATAGACGAAGTGGTCAGGAAAATCCTTTCATTTGCGAATGAAAAATTAACACAAACCACTAATATTAAATAAAAATATTAGTGAAATTACCTAACGTAAGGATGCATTAGGTCTTATTAACAACCCCATGAAACATGTAAGTTGATTGGATTTAAAAAATATTGAGCAATTAATGCTCTAGAGACATTATGACTGAAAATTTTGCACAACTTTTTGAAGAAAGTTTAAAAGAAATCGAAACACGTCCCGGTTCAATTATTAAAGGAACTGTGGTAGCCATCAACAAAGACAACGTTTTAGTTGACGCAGGCTTAAAATCTGAATCTGTAATCTCTATCGATCAGTTTAAAAACACTGCTGGTGAAGTAGAAATTAATGTTGGTGACGAAATTGATGTTGCATTAGATGCAACTGATGATGGTTTCGGTGAGACAATTCTTTCTCGTGAAAAAGCAAAACGTCACGAAGCTTGGCAAGTGCTTGAAAAAGCATACGAAGAAAAAGAAACTGTTATCGGTGTTATCAACGGTAAAGTTAAAGGTGGTTTCACGGTTGAAGTTAGCAATATTCGTGCTTTCTTACCGGGTTCATTAGTTGATGTACGTCCAGTACGTGACACAGCTCACCTTGAAGGTAAAGATTTAGAATTCAAAGTTATTAAGCTTGATCAAAAGCGTAATAACGTTGTTGTTTCTCGTCGCGCAGTTATCGAATCAGAAAGCAGCGTAGAACGTGACGCATTATTAGAATCGTTAGCTGAAGGTATCGAAGTTAAAGGTATCGTTAAGAACTTAACTGATTACGGTGCGTTTGTTGATTTAGGCGGCATTGACGGCCTATTACACATTACAGATATGGCTTGGAAGCGCGTTAAGCACCCAAGTGAAATCGTAAATGTTGGCGATGAAATACAAGTTAAAGTATTGAAATTTGACCGTGAGCGCACTCGTGTGTCTCTAGGTATGAAGCAGTTAGGTGAAGATCCATGGGTAGCAATTGCTAAGCGTTACCCTGAAGGTGCTAAACTTTCTGGTCGCGTGACTAACTTAACTGACTACGGTTGTTTTGTTGAAATCCAAGAAGGCGTTGAAGGTTTAGTTCACGTTTCTGAAATGGATTGGACAAACAAAAACATCCACCCATCTAAAGTTGTTAACTTAGGCGATACTGTTGAAGTAATGGTATTAGAAATTGACGAAGAACGTCGTCGTATTTCTCTTGGTCTTAAACAATGTATCCCGAACCCTTGGGAAGAGTTTGCTAAAAATTTCAACAAAGGTGATAAAGTATCAGGTAAGATCAAGTCAATTACTGACTTTGGTATCTTCATTGGTCTTGACGGTGGCATTGATGGTTTGGTTCACTTATCTGACATTTCATGGGCTGGCGGTGAAGAAGCTGTTCGTGAATACAAGAAAGGTGATGAAATTTCTGCTGTGGTACTTCAAGTTGACCCAGAACGTGAGCGTATCTCGTTAGGTGTTAAGCAAACTGAAGATGATCCATTTAATCAATACCTTGCAGATAACAAAAAAGGTGCTATTGTTACAGGTAAGGTAGTTGAAGTAGACGCTAAAGGTGCTAAGATTGAATTAGTAGAAGGCGTTGAAGGTTACTTACGTGTTTCAGACATCTCTCGTGATCGTATCGAAGATGCAAGCACTGAATTATCTGTTGGTGATAGTGTTGAAACTAAGTTTATGGGTGTTGATCGTAAGAACCGCACTATTAGCTTATCAATCAAAGCAAAAGATCAAGCAGATGAGCGTGAAGCAATGGATAACTTAAACCAAGAAGAAGATACTGGTTTAAGTGCTATGGCTGCAGCGTTCAAAAACGCTAAAAATTAATTTTTAGCTGGGACAGAGAAAAGTTTTAAATAAAACTTTTCTCTATTTTAATTTCCATTGGCGTGATGCTATATGACACTGGGGGGTCGAATGACCAAATCAGAACTCATTGAAAGATTAGCGGATAAACTTAATCATTTATCTGCAAAAGATGTAGAACAAGCAATTAAAGAAATTCTTGAAATGATGGCACAAACCTTATCCAAAGGTGAGCGCATAGAAATCAGAGGCTTTGGTAGTTTCTCTTTGCATTATCGTGCACCACGCGTTGGTAGGAACCCTAAAACTGGTGAGTCAGTTGAACTTGCTGGAAAATATGTTCCACACTTTAAACCCGGCAAAGAATTACGTGAAAGGGTAAATCTGTCCTTAACGTAATCGAAAAATTATATGAAAACGGCATGCTTTAGCATGCCTTTTTTTTGTTTATATTATCAAAATGAACGGTGAATACTTTGAAAATATATATGACCTTAATTTTAGTGATTACCTTACTTGTTATTGCCTTTGTCTTTGGTAGTCAAAATAACCAAATGATCACCTTAAATTATATTATTGCTCGAGCAGAATTATCTGTCGCAGCAGCAGTAAGCTTGTTTACTATTATTGGTTTTTTCCTTGGTATATTTTTTTCACTCTTGTGGAAATTTGTACGAATGGTAAAACCTAAGCCAATTAGCAATAAAGGTTAAAACACGCCAATGTTAGAACTACTTTTCCTTTTATTACCAGTAGCCATGGGCTATGGCTGGTTTATGGGAAGAAACAGTGTTAAACAAAATGATCATTCAGCCAAACAAGATTTATCGATTAAGTATTCCACTGGTTTAAATTATCTTTTATCTAATCAACAAGATAAAGCCATTGAATTTTTGTTAGAAACATTAAAAGTTGAAGATGATACGGTTGAAGCGCATTTCGCGATGGCTAATTTGTTTCGTAAACGAGGCGAATTAGACAGAGCACTGAAAGTTCATGAACACTTAGTTAGGCAAAAGCATTTACCGTCTAAAGCTAAACAACAGGCGGCATTTGAGCTCGGCAAAGACTTTCTTAGTGCCGGTTTGTATGACCGCGCTGAAACAATGTTTCATAAATTATTAAAATCGAAAGATTTTAATTTGAAATCATTAAGTTATTTATTACAAATTTATCAATCGACCAAAGATTGGCAACATGGTTTAGAGTTAAATAAAGCCATTGCCAAGTCAAACGATAAAAAACTACTTCATACTTTAGCTAACTTTTATTGCGAACTTGCGACTTTAGCTTTAGAAAAAGATGAATTTATTGAAGTATTAGAATTATTAGAAAATGCACTTAAATATGACCCTAACTCTTGTCGAGCCAATTGGCTCATGGCAAAGATTTATGAAAACCATCAACAATTTGATGAAGCTTGTCAGTGTTACAAAGATATTTATACGCAAGATAAAGACTTTTTTCCTGATGTTATTGAGCAAATGCACAGTTGTTATCAACAACTTAATGACGAAGATGAATTCTATCAATTTATAAAAAAAGTATACGATGAAACCGGTGGCAGTAGCGCCCTGATCAAATATTTGTCGTTTGTTGAAAACAAGCATGGTTTAAAAAAAGCACAAGACTATATGTTATCAGCTTTAAAAAGGCGTCCTACTATCAGGGGCTTTAAACATTTTATAAAAATGCAGATGAACGAGCAAAGTTCACCACAAGAAAATGAAAATTTAGATATGATCAAAGAATTAATTTCGTCATATTTAAGTGTTAAACAACGATACAGTTGTTGTAATTGTGGTTTTAGTAGCAGCACCCACTATTGGTCGTGCCCATCATGTCATGATTGGGAACAATTGAAACCTGTGCGTGGCCTAGAAGGCGAGTAGAAATTAACTTTGTCATCAGAAAAACTATTTCTTTGTCAAAAGTACTCACTGACTACCGTCAGCTCCGTGCTTTTTCCTCGAACTAATTTTCTCTGATTTAAAACTTAATACCTACTAAAATAAATAATTAGTGTTAATAATTAAGGAAAAAGTATGAATGATCCAAAAGTAGTAGTCGCATTAGATTTTGATAATCAAGCTGATGCATTTGCTTTTGTTGATAAAATCCAACCCAGTGACTGTCGATTAAAGGTCGGCAAAGAAATGTTCACTTATTTTGGTCCTGACTTTGTAAAAGCATTAGTCGATCGAGGCTTTGATGTTTTTCTTGATCTAAAATTTCATGATATTCCGAATACCGTTGCTAAAGCGGTTACGGCAGCAGCTGAATTAGGTGTTTGGATGGTGAATGTTCATGCTTCAGGTGGGCTTGCCATGATGCAGAAAGCCAAAGAAGCGTTAGCGCCATATGGCGACAAAGCCCCGTTATTAATAGCCGTGACTGTATTAACCAGTATGAGTGAAGATGATTTAATTGGTTTAGGTATTACCAAATCACCTGGAGAACAAGTGCAGCACTTGGCAAACCTAACTAAACGTGCCGGGCTTGACGGTGTAGTATGTTCGGCACAAGAAGCTGAAACACTTAAAAATAACCTGGGTAAAGACTTTAAACTGATCACACCAGGAATTCGTCCTTTAGGTGCGAGTGTCGATGACCAAAAACGTATTATGACACCAGAACAAGCTATCGATGTGGGTGTTGATTACTTAGTTATAGGTCGGCCTATTACTCAGGCCGCAGAGCCTCAAAAAGTATTACAAGACATCAATCTATCAATCAAATAATATTTCATTTCGTTGAAATGTTCTTCGTATATAAATTAACGGCTAAATAGCAAACTATTTGGCCGTTAGTAAAAATCAAAGCATTAGATTATCGTGATAAAACTTTTTATCACGTTTACTTTGTTAATTGGTTAGCCAAGACATTAAAATCAAACTCTTTTAGTAATTGAACAAGCTTAATTAGAGGTAATCCTATTAACGTATTTGGGTCGTCGCCTTCAAGTTTTTTAAATAAGCAGATCCCTAATCCTTCACTTTTAAAACTTCCTGCACAATTGAGTGGTTGTTCTGAATTAATATAATCAATTATTTCTTGCTGACTAAGCGTATTAAAATGTACATGAAACGGTTCAACTAATGATTTCACCTGATTATTTTGACCATTCAATACACAAAGCCCCGTATAAAAGGTGACTTTTTTACCACTAAATTGAGTTAATTGTTTTACGGCATTCTCAAAGGTGTGAGGTTTACCTAGAATTTCATTATCACAAACAGCCACTTGATCAGAGCCAATTACTATGCTTTCGGGGGATTGATTTGCTACAGCCGCAGCTTTGTCAATGGCTAAACGTTCAACAAGCGCTTGTGGAGTTTCATTTAGCTTGGGGGTTTCATCTGTCTCAGGTTTGGCACATGTAAAGCTAATATTGAGTTTTTCTAATAAACTTTTTCTAAAAGGCGAGGTTGATGCCAAAATAATAGATTTAGTATTCATTTCGTAAATATCACACAAAAATTAATCAGTTTCTGCTAATATGAGGGCTATATTGAAAATTTAAACAAATTTAGTTATTTTTCTTTTGACAGCGGGCCTTAACGGCTTTATTATGCGCGCCTTATGCAGAATCTTAAGCTTCCGATCACAATTGACCCTTATAGAAGCGCACAGCGAAGTCTGGAGTGTGAAGGGATATTTGAAACTTCGGGAATGAACAGATTGCTTGCTGCTTGTGAGAGCAGTAGTGAGCATGTGCATGTTAAAGTAGAGTTTGGTGTGGATGAACTTGGTTTGGTATTTATATCAGCAAAGGGGTCGGCAACGGTCGTTTTAACATGTCAGCGGTGTACTGAAGCATTTGAGCATAAACTTTTAATAGACTTTGTTTTTAGTCCAGTAAAAGATGAAGAAGCCGCTGAAAATTTGCCGTCATATTATGACGCAATTGAATTAGATGAAAATGGTGAAGTTAACTTGCGAGATTTAGTGGAAGAAGAGTTGTTACTCGTTATTCCGTTAATTCCTAGGCATGAACTTAAAGACTGTCAGTCACCATCTGATAGTGTTTGGGGACAATTGCCTGTTGAGCATGAGAAGCCGAATCCATTTGACGTATTAAAAAAACTTAAGTAACTCGTTTGAGTTCACAATTGATTTTAGGAGTTAGGAAATGGCAGTTCAAAAGAGCAAGAAGTCTCGTTCAAGACGTGGCATGCGCCGTTCACACGATGCTTTAACAGCAGAGAATTTATCAGTTGATCCAGTATCTGGTGAAACACACCGTCGTCATCACGTAACAGCTGATGGCTTCTACAAAGGTGTTAAAGTAATCGCTAAATAAGCTTTTACTTGGTAGAAAATATTTTGAATGATCTAACCATAGCGTTAGATGTTATGGGGGGCGATAAAGGCCCCCTTGTAACGATCCCTGCAGCAATTCTTGCAATTCAAAAATCACAAAGATTACATCTTATTCTTTGTGGTGATGAAAACATTATTCAAGAGTTGTTATCTGCGCATAAAGTGTTAACCCACCCTCAGTTATCTATATTACCAACTTCTGAAGTTGTTACTATGGATGAAAAGCCTAGTTCAGCTCTTCGCAACAAAAAAAACTCTTCGATGCGTAAAGCATTAGATCTCGTAAAAGAAGGCAAAGCTCAAGCATGTGTAAGTGCCGGTAACACAGGGGCATTATTTGCGACAGCTCATTATGTGTTAAAAACACTGCCCGGAGTTGAAAGGCCCGCACTTATCTCTTCATTACCCACTCACGAAGATAATAAACATGTATTTATGCTTGATTTAGGAGCAAATGTTTTTTGTGACTCAACTATTTTATATCAATTCGGTGTCATGGGATCTGCCATGGCAGAAGAAGTTGATGGAGTTGAGAAACCTCGAATCGCCTTATTGAATATGGGGGAAGAAGACATAAAAGGTAGTGATCACATTAAAATGGCAGCAAGCCAGCTTCAACAAAACAGCTCGATCAACTATGTTGGTTTCATCGAAGGTAATGATATTTTCACTAATAAAGCGGATGTCATTGTTTGTGATGGTTTTGTCGGCAATGTTGCCTTGAAAACTTGTGAAGGTGTTGCAAAACTTGTTTATGAAAAACTAAAGCATGTGCTTTCAAAGCATTTATTTGCGCGTTTTATCGGCAAATTACTGGCTACTTCCTTAAAAAAATTGTTTAAACCCTTGAACCCCGACCAGTATAATGGTGCAAGTCTGATAGGATTGCGCGGTATTGTGATCAAGAGTCATGGTAATGCGAGTGTTTTAGCATTCGAATCAGCTATTTCTGAAGCCATGAAAGAAGTAGAACGCCAAGTGCCAATGAAAATTAAAAATAAACTCGCTTTGGGGTTAACGGACAAATAAGTCGGTGCGTATTTATAAGAAGTTAATAAATAACGTGACTAAAAGTCGATCGTCTTAATTCACAGTCATTAAAAATTTCGTTGTTACTGTTTATTTGCTATTGCATCTTTATAAATGCGCAGACAGTAACATTATATGTTTAAATCGTTTAGGTATTACAATGAAAAATAATCTAGCCTTTATCTTTCCAGGACAAGGTTCTCAAAGTGTATCAATGTTGAGTGACTTTGCTGAACATCCTGTTGTGCAATCAACATTTTCTGAAGCATCGCAATCTTTAGGGTATGACCTTTGGCAGTTAATCAGTGAAGGTCCGGCAGAAAAACTCAACCAAACTAATTTTACCCAACCAGCGTTATTAACGGCGAGTGTTGCAATATGGCGATTATGGCACTCAGAAAATGAGTCTACACCGTCAGTTATTGCTGGTCATAGTTTAGGCGAATACTCGGCATTGGTTTGTGCAGGAGTTTTGTCGTTAGCCGATGGTGTCAAGCTGGTTGAAAAACGTGGTGAGTTTATGCAAGCTTCTGTACCTGAAGGTGTCGGGGCCATGGCCGCTGTTATTGGCTTAAGTGATGATAAAATCATTGAAGCATGTGCACAGGCAGCAGAACAACAAGTGGTTTCTGCGGTAAATTTTAATTCACCTGGTCAAGTAGTTATTGCCGGCAATAAAGAAGCGGTAGAGCGTGCTGGCTTATTATGTAAAGAAGCGGGCGCTAAGCGTGTGCTTCCACTTCCCGTCAGTGTTCCGTCTCACTGTGCATTAATGAAAGATGCCGCTGATAAATTAGCTCAAGAATTTAACACTGTTACTTTTCACCAACCCAATATTCCCGTGATAAATAATGTTGATGTCGCTGTTGAAAATGATATAGAGGCAATAAAACAAGCTTTGATCAAACAGCTTTATAGCCCAGTTAGATGGACAGAAACCATTGAGTTATTAGCTGAAAAGGGTATTGATACTGCTGTAGAAGCAGGGCCAGGAAAAGTATTACAAGGATTAGTTAAAAGAATTAATAAAACCATTACATGTGTTTCAGTGAATGATAATGCTTCATTATCAAAAGCAAAAGATTTAATAAAATAGGAAAAATTATGTTTTCATTAGAAGGAAAAGTTGCTTTGGTAACAGGCGCAAGCCGAGGTATCGGTAAAGCCATTGCTACTCAACTACAAACTTTAGGTGCTACGGTTATCGGTACCGCGACTTCAGAACATGGTGCTGAAAAAATCAGTGATTATTTAGGTGCTGGTCAAGGCATGGTATTAAATGTGACTAGTGATGAATCAATAGCGTCTTTATTTGAATCGATAAAAGATAGCTTTGGCGGTGTTGATATCTTAATTAATAATGCCGGCATCACTCGTGATAATTTATTTATGCGCATGAAAGACGATGAATGGCACGATATTATCGATACAAACTTGTCTTCTGTCTTTAAAATCAGTAAAGCGGTTATTCGTACTATGATGAAAAAACGCAATGGTCGTATCATTAATATTGGTTCGGTTGTTGGAACAATGGGAAATGCAGGTCAAGTTAACTACGCTACGGCAAAAGCAGGGCTTATTGGCTTTACCAAGTCATTAGCACGAGAAGTTGCCTCACGCGGCATTACCGTTAACACTGTTTCTCCAGGCTTTATCGACACAGACATGACACAAACGTTAACAGATGAGCAAAAAGAGGGTATATTCTCTCAAGTGCCTGCAAATCGTTTAGGTAAGCCTGAAGAAATTGCTAATGCTGTCGCTTTTTTAGCTTCAGATAACGCCGCTTATATTACCGGTGAAACATTACATGTAAACGGTGGCATGTACATGGTTTAATCAATATTGAACATTGAGATATTGATTAATCACGATAAAAAATTATAATAAAATTTATGTCTAAAGGTTAGACCAGTGCAAAAAGCAAAATTAGAAGCTTGCAAGGGACGCTTTAGACGAATACACTACACGCAATTTTGAAAAATTGTATTTTCTAGTAAAGGAAAAAAAATGAGTACTATCGAAGAACGCGTAAAAAAAATTACTATTGAGCAGTTAGGTGTAAGCGAAGACGAAGTGAAAACAGAAGCTTCATTCGTTGATGACTTAGGTGCAGATTCTTTAGACACAGTTGAATTAGTAATGGCGTTAGAAGAAGAATTTGATACAGAAATTCCTGACGAAGAAGCTGAAAAGATCACAACTGTTCAAGCAGCTATCGATTACGTTACTGCTAACCAGTAAGATTAGCTCGTTTATAGTGATGAATCAGGCGGTATAATTACCGCCTATTTTGTTTTTATATCTCAATAAAAGCTGAGTATATAAAGACAAATCCAACTCTTTCAAATATTCAATTCTATCGGAGGCAACTCTTCCTATGCGACGTGTTGTAATTACCGGTTATGGTATGCTTTCCCCATTGGGAAACAATGCTGAATCTACATGGCAAAATTTATTAGCGGGAAATAGCGGTATTGGTGCGATTGAGCATTTTGACGTTAGTAATTTTCCAACAAAATTTGCGGGTTTAGTAAAAGGTTTTGATCCTGAACAATTTGGTATCGCCAGAAAAGATACTAAAAAAATGGATTTATTCATTCAGTACGGCCTTGCTGCAGGTATTCAAGCTTTTGAACATTCTGGCTTAGAAGTCACAGAAGATAATGCTGAACGTATCGGTGTTGCGGTAGGTTCGGGTATCGGTGGCTTGTCTTTAATTGAAGAAAATCATACCAAATACCTCAAAGGTGGCGTAAGAAAGCTTTCACCATTTTTTTGCCCATCGACTATTTTAAATATGGCGGCAGGTCATTTATCGATAAAACTAGGGCTTCGCGGTCCTAATATTGCGATTGTCACGGCTTGTACTTCAGGTGTGCACAATATTGGTCACGCAGCTCGAATGATCATGCATGGTGATGCAGATGCAATGCTTGCTGGTGGTGCTGAGAAGGCATCAACGGAATTAGGTATTGGTGGCTTTTGTGCTGCAAGAGCTCTTTCTACACGCAATGATGAACCTCAAGCAGCAAGTCGACCGTGGGACAAAGACCGTGATGGTTTTGTGCTTAGTGATGGTGCTGGCATTGTTGTTGTTGAAGAATATGAACATGCTAAGTCGCGAGGCGCAACGATATATGCAGAGATTGTTGGTTTTGGTATGAGTGGTGACGCTTACCACATGACTTCACCGCCAAGTGATGGCGCTGGAGGTGCGTTAGCCATGAAAAATGCTCTACGTGATGCCAAGATTAATGCTGAGCAGGTTGGTTATATTAATGCGCACGGGACTTCAACGATGGCGGGCGATAAAGCTGAAACAAATGCCGTTAAATCAGTCTTTGGAGATGCTGCTTATTCGACAATGATGGGGTCGACTAAATCGATGACTGGTCATTTATTAGGGGCCGCGGGCTCTGTTGAAGCAATCTTTACCGCGCAAGCGTTATTTAATAATCAAGTACCACCGACAATTAACCTGGATAATCCTGATGAAGGCTGTGATCTTGATTATATTCGCGGTAGTGCCCGAGATGTTGAATTAGAATATGCGTTATGTAATTCATTCGGTTTTGGTGGGACAAACGGTACTTTAGTATTGAAAAAAGTCAATTAATTTGCTCGTGTATTAATGTTAGCGATTGATTTAGCAGTAAATCGCTTGAAACGAAGCAATTGAAATGAAAAAGTATATAAGCCTGAATACTGTAGTGGTATTCAGGCTTATTTGTAAATACAATGACAAAGTTTCAAATTTAAAAATTCACAATTGTGCTAATTAATTATCAAACCATGAGTGATGCATGCTTTATTATTCAGTAAATGGTCAACCAAAATCTTCAATTGATATCAGTGATAGATCTATTGCTTACGGTGATGGCATTTTCACAACAGCAAAAATTGTTGATGGCCAAGTTCAATTTTTATCAGCACACCTTAATCGCCTTGCTGAGGGCTGTCATTATTTGAAAATAAACTTCATTCAAAGCCAAGCATTCGTTGATGAAATTGTAAATGTGGCCAAAGGTTTTACTACGGCAGTTTTAAAAATTATTGTCACCGCAGGATCCGGTGGCAGAGGTTATTCTCGTCAAGGTGTTAGTGGAGCTCAAATTATTGTCTCAATTCATGATATGCCTACACATTATCAAGCTTGGTCGGAACAAGGGATAAGCCTTGTTAATGGTCATATTCAGTTAGGGTTAAATCCTTTATTAAAAGGGTTAAAGCATCTCAACCGTCTTGAACAAGTTTTAATTCGAGATGAATTAGATAATTCACCGGCTGATGATTTATTAGTGTGTGATTTAAATGGCTTTGTCGTTGAAACCAGTTGCGCTAATATATTCTGGCTGCGTGATGAGCAAGTTTTCACTCCTGTTTTAGACGATGCTGGAGTTCGTGGGCTTTATCGTCAAAATATACTGTCGTTTGATACTAGCATCGAACAAGTAAAAGAAAAAATGTCTGACTTAGCCGATATTTCAGCGATGTTTATATGTAATAGTGTGATGGGGATTGTTCCGGTGAAGGAATTCAATAATAACCAATTAGATACTGACTCAGTTATTCACTATCGTCACCAATACTTCAATTATATTCTTGATAAAGAATGTGAAAAGGATCGTTAATTTGACTCGATTAACAAAAATGACCATTGCTGGATTTTTTATCGTTTGCATGTTTTTAATTGCTTTAGTGGCCGTTACTTATCTAAAAATTAATGATACTAATTTACTCGTTAAAGAAACGTTTATTACCATAGAACCTGGTACAACGTTTAATCGCTTCACTAAAAAGTTGCAAAATAATGGCGTAGTGGCAACAAGGTTTTGGCTAAGAAATTATATACGATTAAATAACCAGTTTGCGCAAATAAAAGCCGGAACTTATTTAATAAAGCCAGGCCAAAGCTATCGGTCAATTTTATCGATGATCGCGCAAGGCGATGAACATCAATATTTTATTACGTTTGTCGAAGGTTCTACATTTAAGCAATGGTTAGCTCAATTAAAAGAGCGTAGCGAGATAACACAGCGCTTACAAAGTCCGGAATCAATTAGTCAAATGCTAGAGTCTTTAGGCATTAAACAAGCAAACCCAGAAGGGTTATTTTTTCCTGATACTTATGCCTTTACGTATAAAACAACGGATATAGAAGTACTTAAAAAAGCTTACTTAAAAATGAAGCAGCAATTAGATATTGCTTGGAATACTAGAGCGATAGGACTTCCGTATGAAAATGCGTATCAAGCATTAATTATGGCTTCTATTATCGAAAAAGAAAGTGGTCAATTCTCTGAACATAGAAGGATATCGTCTGTATTTATTAACCGATTAAATGAAAACATGCGCTTACAAACAGACCCAACCGTGATTTATGGCTTAGGTGAGCGATATCAGGGAGATATTAAACGAAAACATTTACGAGAAAAGACTCCCTATAATACTTATCGTATAAATGGATTGCCTCCAACACCTATAGCAATGCCTGGCTTATCAGCACTTGAAGCAGCAATGCATCCCGAAGAAACTGATTATTTTTATTTTGTCAGTAACGGTCAAGGAAAACATATATTTTCAACGACTTTAGCTGAACATAATAAGGCTGTAGCCAAGTATCAGTTGGGTAAATAAACAAACTGAGTAATTAAGAGATTTTATGAGTATTGGAAAATTTATCGTCATTGAAGGGATTGAAGGCGCAGGAAAGTCTTCAGCCATTGAAGTGGTGAAAAAAACCTTAGAAGAGTATCAGCAAGAGTATATTACCACTCGTGAGCCAGGTGGAACTTTATTAGCCGAGTCGTTACGTGAAATCGTTAAGTCTGCTGATCATAATGAAACGGTGACGCAAGAAACTGAATTGTTATTAATGTATGCGGCGCGAAGTCAATTATTAGCAAACCGTATATTGCCAGCTTTAAATGAAGGCAAATGGGTCATAGGGGATCGTCACGATCTTTCTTCAAGAGCCTATCAAGGGGGCGGGCGTCAGTTTGATGATAATGTCATGGATATGATCGCAAACGTTACACTCAAAGGTTTCAAACCAGACTTAACCTTATATCTTGATATTTCACCTGAGCAAGGTTTATCTCGCGCACAGGCTAGAGGTGAGCTTGATAGAATAGAGCAAGAAAAGATTGATTTTTTTCATCGGGTTCGTGATAAATATTGTCAACTGGCAAAAAATGACAATACTATCATCACGATTAATGCTGGAGAGGATATGGTAACGGTTCATCAAAATATCCAACAACAAGTTGCCAGTTTTATTAAAAGCACTTTGGAAAGTGATAAATGAAACCTTGGTTAGCTGACAATAAAACTCATTTTATTGAGCTGTTAAAACAACAAAGTTTGCCTCATGCGATGATTTTTTCAGGTGTGCAAGGTGCAGGTAAAACAGAATTAGCTCGCTGGTTAACCAATACATTATTATGCCAAACGATACAAACCGAGCACTTGGGGAGTCTGGAAAATTTACAAAACATTCCATGTCGTCAATGTAAGTCTTGTAATTTATATCTACAGCAGACACACCCTGATCATATTAATATCGAGTTAACAAGCACTAGTATTGGTGTCGATCAGATCAGAAATGTCAGCCGTTTTTTTGAAAAAACCGCGCAATTAGCCAGCAATCAGGTAGTCATAATAGAAAATGCAGAAGCGATGACAGAATCAGCAGCTAATGCATTGTTAAAAACGTTGGAAGAGCCAACGAACAATAGTTTTATTATTTTATTAGTACATGATGAGCAACGTTTATTACCAACTATTATTAGTCGCTGTCGCCATATACAACTCAAGCCACCGACAGGGAATGAGTTATTAAAATATTTAGATAACCAACAGGCTGAGCAAGACCCTTTTATTAACTTAACACATTTATCAGAACTTAAAGATGAAGAATGTGCTCAACAATATTTTCAATTTAGTCAGAGTTTCATTCGATTTTTAATTGATAAAAGTCAGAGAATGACTTTATTAAATCAAATGAACGCCAATGAAAACAGTGTCAATTGGTTAGAGAGAGTTATCACAAATTTGATGAGGGCTGAAACTAGCTGGTTAAACCGTTTAACTGTTGATGGTCTTTCTGACGAGAAATTATTAGAATACTTAACAGACAACAAAGAAAAATTATGGCAAGTTTATTTATTGATCAAGCAATTTAATAAACAACAGCTTACTTTAGTCCAATTAAATATAGAATATCGCTTAGAGAAGTTGTTAGTTGATATTTGGATAACTATGAATGCAGTAGAGGAATAATATGGAACATTTGTACTTAGAGTTTGTCAACGATCGAGATTTATATCAATCTTATATGCCATTTGTAAAAAATGGTGGTTTATTCGTTAGAACAACCGAACACTTTGAATTAGATGTAGACATTGAATTACAAGTTTTATTGCCAGACTCGCTTGAACCCTCACAAATCATTGGAAAAGTTTGCTGGTTAACGCCAATAGGCGTGCAAAACGGTACTCCAGCAGGTATAGGCATTACATTTGTTAAAGATCCCGATAATATGCGCAGTCAAATTGAAAAAGCCATTGGCAGACTTCTCAACTCATCAGATGCGACTTTAACCATGTAAAATTGCCTTACTGGCTAGTTATTTTTCTCACGTAATTTAAATTTAATAGGAGTACTTCGTTGTACATAGATTCACATTGCCACTTAGATCGTCTAGATCTGACTTCATTTGATAACAACTTAGATAATGTTATTTCTGCTGCACAATTGGCACAGGTAAACCAACTATTATGTGTCAGTGTTACCTTAGAAGATTTTCCGTCAATGGCAGAGCAAACCGCAAAATACGAAAATGTATTGTTAACTTGTGGTACTCATCCTTTAAATCAAGGTGACGAAGTTGATCAAAACCTTTTGGCGAAATTATCACAATCTCCAAGAGTAGTGGCCATTGGTGAAACGGGGTTAGATTATTTTTATGCCCCTGAAACAAAAGCGGTGCAACTGGATTCATTTCGTAAACACGTTCGGGTTGCTAATCAGTTGAATAAGCCATTAATTATTCACACTCGTGATGCACAGCAAGACACTCTAGATATTTTACGTGAAGAAAACGCGGAAAATGTCGGTGGGATCCTTCATTGTTTTACTGAAACCTGGGAAATGGCAGAGCAGGCCATTGCAATGGGCTTTTATATATCATTTTCCGGTATAGTTACGTTTAAAAATGCCAGTGTATTACGGGAAGTGGCCAAGCAAGTGCCGGATGATAAAATTTTAATAGAAACTGATTCACCTTATTTAGCACCCGTTCCTCATCGAGGTACGCAGAATCAACCAGCCTATGTTGTTGAAGTCGCGAAACATTTAGCGAGCATTCGAGGACAATCAGTTGAGCATATTGCTAAAGTATCCACAGAAAATTTCAATCGACTATTTAAATTAAAGTAAGCCACTTCGACATTCTAATATTATTTATTTTTGGCAAAAGACGGTTTAATTGTGCCGATAAAAACAGCCCGAAACTACACCTAGTTCCGGGCTTAGGGGATGGCTCAAAAAGGAGATGAGCCGTGCGCTAATTAACAGGTTTTGTTACTAAAACAATAGAAAGCTTGCGAGCATTATTGGTTAATAATTCATCTGTAAAGTTAATTGTAGTGCAAAGTTTACTAATTGCTAATTTTATTTTTAATTAAATTTAACTTATTGTAAATAAAGGTGATTATTAAGTTTTGCGATATTACTGTCACATGATGTTCACCGCTTTTGTACGGTTAGTTCACAAGTTACTCACAGCTTTTCAGGGAAGGAATTCCTCACTATGTATTTAAGTCTCTAATTAACTATGTAATGATAATGTTTTCACCTTAAATAATTGAAATATACCGTGTTAAACCGTCTTTGGATCAGCTTTTTCCTTATTGCCTTTATAAGTGCACTTTATCAATGGTTAGTCTTAGATCAAATTCTGATTTTTGAGCAATTAGTAACTGCAATTTTTGATATGTCAAAAGTGACGGTTGATATCGCCATTGGCTTGATTGGTATTTTAAGTTTTTGGCTTGGGATGATGAAAGTAGCAGAGCATGCCGGATTAATCGAAAAATTATCTCGAGCAATTTCCCCCTTATTTAATAAACTCATGCCCGAGGTGCCTAAAGGACACCCAGCAATGGGTTCTATGACCATGAACCTTTCGGCTAATTTCTTAGGATTAGATAATGCTGCAACGCCCTTAGGTTTAAAAGCGATGCAAGACTTACAACAACTAAATCCAAAAAAAGATACCGCTAGTAATGCACAAATTTTATTTCTCGTGCTTAATACATCTTCTGTGACTTTATTTCCCGTTGCTGTGTTTGTCTATCGTGCTCAACAAGGTGCGGTAAACCCTACCGATGTTTTTATCCCAATTTTGTTAGCCACCTTTGCTTCGACCATTGCCGGTTTGCTGGCAGTTGCGACCATTCAAAAAATAAAACTGTATGATAAAGTCGTGTTACTTTATCTTTCTGCAGGTATCGCCGTTATTGGCGGAATAGCCGTATATTTTTCAACCTTAACAGCCCAAGCCTTAGCACAACAGTCTTCGTTATTTGGTAATTTATTGATATTTCTCACGCTGGTTATTTTCATCCTTAGCGCTATGCGAAAAAAAGTTGATGTTTATAATAGCTTCATTGAAGGCGCTAAAGAGGGTTTTGAAACCAGTATTAAACTGATTCCATACTTATTAGCAATGTTATGTGCCATCGGTGTTTTTAGAGCTAGTGGCGCGCTTGAGTTAATTGTCGACACTTTTAGGCAAGTTATTATCTTTTTAGGTTTTGATAGTAGGTTTGTCGACGCATTACCGACTGCAATTATCAAACCGTTAAGTGGCTCTGGCGCAAGAGCTATGATGATAGAAACCATGAATACTCATGGTGCAGACTCCTTCGCGGGGCGATTAGCGTCTATCGTTCAAGGCTCTACTGAAACGACGTTTTATGTACTTGCTGTGTATTTCGGCTCTGTAGGTATTCGTTATAGCCGACATGCTATCACTTGCGGGTTATTTGCTGATCTTGCCGGAATTTCTGCCGCAGTTTTTGTTTGTTATTGGTTCTTTGGTTAATCAACCTATCTCTGCTTACTTTCAACCACGTGACAGATGATTTTATTTTTTAAATTGTCGACAATATAGTGGGTTTGTACTTGACTAAAGCAATATTTCAACTATTATCGTTGTAAATATTTATAAGTGTCGACAATAATGGCGTTAGAAAACCCTACATTACAAACTCCAGTGACCACTGCCGATAAAGTTTTTCAACGCATGTTACATGCGATCGTCGAAGGACATATTCCTGCTGGCAGTAAAATAAGCGAGCCAGAGCTGGCGAAGCAATATCAAATCAGTCGTTCTACGCTAAGGGAAGCGCTTAATCGATTAGAGAAGTGCCATTTAATTGAACGTAAACCAAACATAGGCTCAAAAGTCGTTGAGTGTTCTATTGAAGGGTTACTTGAAATTTATGTGGTGCGTGAATCACTGGAAGGCATGGCGTGTCGACAAGCTGCTATGTATATGACAGATCGTGAAATAAGCGAGATGAAAGACATATTAACGCAGCATGCCAGTATGCAAGCGCTTAAAGAAGGAACAGCCTATTATCAAGAAGAGGGTGATCTTGATTTTCATTATAAAGTTATTCTAGGTAGTCATAATCAACAGCTGATCAATATTTTATGCGGTCAACTTTATCACTTAGTTCGAATGTATCGTTGCCAATTTGGCATGAATAGTCCAAGAGCCAGTAAAGCTTTTGAGGAACATTCGCGCATTATTGAGGCGATTGCTGATAGGGATGGCGAACTTGCTGAGATATTAATGAGGCGTCATATCGCAGCTTCACGGAAAAATATCGAAAATAAAATTGCTGAAAAAAACAGCAACACTCATTAACCAAGAGGACGTTTTTATGTCTGTAAAATTATCTCCAGGTGCTAAATTTAGACAAGCACTTCTTAATAATAAGCCTTTACAAGTGGTCGGCACTATCAATGCTTATTGCGCAATGATGGCGGAACAATTAGGCCATCAGGCTATTTATCTATCTGGTGGGGGGGTCGCAAATGCGTCATACGGTTTACCAGATTTAGGCATGACTTCGTTAAATGATGTGATTGCTGATGTACAACGTATTACTTCCGCTTCAAGTTTACCTTTATTAGTTGATATCGATACGGGTTGGGGTGGAGCATTCAATATTGCAAAAACTATTCGTGATATGGAAAAAGCTGGTGCCGCAGCAGTACATATTGAAGATCAAGTCGCGCAAAAACGTTGTGGTCATCGTCCTAATAAAGCGATTGTTTCATCGGAAGAAATGGTTGATCGCATCAAAGCGGCAGTTGATGCACGAACTGATGCTGACTTTTTTATTATGGCGCGCACAGACGCTTTTGCCCAAGAAGGTCTAGAAGCTGCTCTTGAGCGTGCTAAAGCTTATGTTGAAGCTGGTGCTGATGGTATTTTTGCTGAAGCCGTTAAAACGGAAGAGCATTATCGCGCGTTTACTGAAAACTTAAATGTTCCTGTTTTAGCAAATATTACAGAATTTGGCCAAACTGAATTATGGAATAAAACTCAATTAGCTGAGTGGGGCTGCGCTATGGTGCTTTATCCATTATCGGCATTTCGTGCAATGAACAAAGCAGCAGAGTCTGTTTATAAAACCTTATTAACTGATGGTGACCAAAAGGCAGAAATTACCAATATGCAAACCCGTATGGATTTGTATGACTACCTTGGTTATCACGATTATGAACAAAAATTAGATGCGTTATTTTCCGAAGAGAAAAATAAATAAAAGCAATACTCGGTTACGTGTAACCAAATAAAATGCTAGCGATAACGCATAAAAAATTAGAAATATGAGGAAGTTACAATGTCTAAAGAAAATTCGAATGCTAAAAAATTAACCGGTGCAGGCTTACGTGGTCAAAGTGCAGGCGAAACTAAA
Organism: Thalassotalea castellviae; assembly: GCF_031846185.1. Taxonomy (NCBI): domain Bacteria; kingdom Pseudomonadati; phylum Pseudomonadota; class Gammaproteobacteria; order Alteromonadales; family Colwelliaceae; genus Thalassotalea; species Thalassotalea castellviae. The sequence goes on along the minus strand of NZ_JAVRIF010000001.1, from coordinate 178,090 downwards.
CTTTGCACGGTTGGTAAGTCTGGCTCAGGCTTAACTTATTGTGGATATGATGTCGCCGATTTAGCTGACAATGCCACCTTTGAAGAAGTGGCCTTTTTACTTTTTAATGGTGAATTGCCTAATGCTCAAGAATTGGCAACTTATAAAGCTGAGCTTGCGGCAATGCGTGATTTACCACAAGCACTAAAAGAAGTGTTACAGCGTATACCAGCAGATGCTCACCCAATGGATGTCATGCGAACGGGTTGTTCATTCTTAGGGAATATAGAACCAGAAAAAGATTTTTCAGAGCAAAATAAAGCCGCTAATCGATTGCTAGCCGCTTTCCCTGCCATTATGTGCTACTGGTATAAGTTTAGTCATGACAATGTTGAAATTGATTGTGTTACGGATGAAGACTCATTAGGAGGGCACTTTTTACGTTTGTTAAATCAAACAGAGCCTTCTGAGCAACATCGTCGTGTTATGGACGTGTCATTAATTTTATATGCTGAACATGAATTTAATGCGTCTACGTTTACCGCACGTGTTTGTGCATCAACTTTATCTGATATGTTTTCTTGTGTCACTGGCGCTATTGGTTCACTACGTGGTCCACTTCATGGCGGCGCGAATGAAGCGGCCATGGATATGATTCAAAAATTTAAATCTCCAGCTGACGCAAAAGAGCAAATGGCTGGTATGTTGGCACGTAAAGAAAAAATTATGGGGTTTGGTCATGCTATCTATCGTACGTCAGATCCACGTAACGTTATTATCAAACAATGGTCTGAAAAGTTAGCTGCTGAAAATGGCGACACGTCTTTATATGACATTTCAGTGGCCTGTGAAGAATTTATGTGGGATACCAAAAAGTTATTTTGTAATGCTGATTTCTTCCATGCCTCAACCTATAACTATATGGGCATTCCAACCAAGTTATTTACTCCTATTTTTGTGATGTCACGATTAACCGGTTGGGCGGCACATGTGATGGAGCAACGAGCAAATAATCGCATCATTCGACCGTCAGCTGACTATACTGGCTCAGAGCCACGTAAAGTCATCCCTATTACTGAAAGATAATTTAAGGTGAATTTGTCGTTATTTTCAACGGTAAACTAACCGCTATTTAAAAAGGTTGTTAATTAAATAACGGCCTCTTAATTGTTAGCAGTCAATTTCAAAGGAGTATTAATTGCTCCTTTTTCCATAGATAAAATTGGATACATTATGAATTACGATTATCGAAAACCTTTACCCGGTTATAAGTCAAATGGTGCAACGATAGATTTTTTTGATACCCGAGAAGCCATCGAAAACATTAAGCCGGGTTCCTATAAAAGATTGCCTTATACATCAAGAGTATTAGCGGAACAGTTAGTTCGCAAATGCGCGCCTAACGATTTAAAAGCTGCATTACTACAAATCATTGATAATAAACAAGATTTAGATTTTCCTTGGTACCCAGCGCGAGTAGTATGTCATGATATTCTTGGTCAAACAGCATTGGTTGATTTAGCCGGATTACGTGATGCTATTGCTGATCAAGGTGGTGATCCTGCAAAGGTGAATCCCGTTGTGCCAACCCAATTGATTGTTGATCATTCATTAGCTGTCGAGCATGGCGGTTTTGACAGCGATGCGTTTGCGAAAAACCGCGCCATTGAAGATCGACGAAATACTGATCGCTTCCATTTTATTGAATGGACAAAAACCGCGTTTAAAAATGTTGATGTTATCCCCGCGGGTAACGGTATCATGCATCAAATAAATTTAGAGAAAATGTCACCTGTCATTCAAGTCAGAGATGGTGTGGCTTTCCCTGATACTTGTGTTGGTACGGATTCTCATACGCCACATGTTGACGCTTTAGGCGTTATCGCTATTGGTGTGGGCGGTCTTGAGGCTGAAACCGTTATGTTAGGTCGGCCATCAATGATGCGTTTACCTGATATTGTTGGTGTAAAATTAATCGGTAAACGACAAGCGGGTATCACAGCGACCGATATCGTTTTAGCGATCACCGAGTTTTTACGAAATGAAAAAGTGGTTTCTAGTTATTTAGAATTCTTCGGTGAAGGCACCATTGATTTAACGATTGGTGATCGTGCCACCATTTCAAATATGACGCCAGAATACGGTGCGTCAGCTGGAATGTTTTATATTGATCAGCAAACTATCGATTACTTAACTTTGACTGGACGAGAGCCAGAGCAAGTAGCCTTAGTAGAAACATACGCTAAACATACAGGGCTATGGGCGGATGATTTAAAAGATGCTCAATATAAACGGGTGTTAACATTTGATTTATCAACGGTAGGTCGTAATATGGCCGGGCCGTCAAACCCTCACCGACGTTTAGCTACCAGTGATTTAGCCTCAAAGGAAATTGCTAAAAATTTAGCAGGTTGTAAACAACAAGAAGCCGCAGGTGAAATGCCTGACGGCGCAGTGATCATCGCGGCTATCACTTCATGTACTAATACGTCTAATCCACGTAATGTCGTTGCGGCTGGACTTATTGCTAAAAAAGCAAACGAGTTGGGCTTACTGAGAAAACCTTGGGTTAAAACATCCTTTGCACCTGGCTCTAAAGTGGCCAAACTATATTTGGAAGAAGCAGGCCTGTTAGAGGAAATGGAAAAATTAGGTTTTGGTATTGTTGGTTATGCCTGTACTACTTGTAATGGTATGTCTGGCGCATTAGATCCGAAGATCCAACAAGAAGTTATTGAACGTGATTTATACGCCACGGCTGTATTATCGGGCAACCGCAATTTTGACGGTCGTATTCATCCCTACGCAAAACAAGCATTTTTAGCATCTCCGCCACTAGTTGTCGCATATGCAATTGCCGGTACGATGCGTTTTGATATTGAAAAAGATGTTTTAGGGCAAGATCATCAAGGTAATGATGTCACCTTAAAAGATATTTGGCCATCAGATGAAGACATTGATGCGATTGTTACATCCTGTGTGAAACCTGAACAATTTAAGAAAGTTTATACACCGATGTTTGATTTAGGCGCATTTGAGCCTGCAAAAAGTCCGCTTTATCATTGGGATGAGAAAAGCACATATATTCGTAGACCTCCATACTGGGAAGGTGCGCTTGCTGGTGAAAGAACCATGACAGGTATGCGGCCTTTAGCTGTGTTAGGCGACAACATTACGACGGACCATTTATCTCCTTCGAATGCGATTCAGCTTAATAGTGCGGCAGGGGCATATTTAGATAAAATGGGCTTACCAGAAGCTGATTTTAATTCGTACGCAACGCATCGAGGTGATCACTTAACGGCGCAACGCGCAACTTTTGCTAACCCTAAGTTATTTAATGAAATGTGTCAGGATGAACAAGGCAATATTATTCAAGGTTCGTTAGCGCGTATTGAACCAGAAGGTACACAAAGCCGCATGTGGGAAGCAATAGAAACCTATATGGCACGTAAACAGCCGTTGATCATTATCGCTGGTGCTGATTATGGTCAGGGCTCTTCACGTGATTGGGCGGCTAAAGGTGTTCGTTTAGCCGGCGTAGAAGTTATTGTTGCGGAAGGTTTTGAACGTATTCACAGAACTAATCTCATTGGGATGGGGGTTTTACCGCTTGAATTTATTCACGGTGAAACGCGTCATACCTACAATATTGATGGCAGTGAAACATTTGACGTTAAAGGTAACACGTCGCCAGGCGGTAACATGACAGTGATTATGACACGTCAAAAAGGTGAACATGCAGGTGAAGTGATAGAAATAACCACTAAATGTCGATTAGATACAGCTGAGGAAGTCATTGTTCATGCCGCTGGTGGGGTTTTACAAAAGTTTGCTAGTGATTTTCTTCAATCAAACGTATAACGCCTTTTTAATTGAATCGTTATGTCAATGGTGTTTTCTTGACAAATCAAGCGCATCATTTTCGTGACGCTAAGAGCAAAGATTAGCGTTTTATAAACTAATGTTTTTTAAGCGGTACCTTGAATGATCTCAAGGTGCCCTTGTTATAAATTTACAAAGGTGAGAGCAATGGCTCATGTTCCTCAAATAAAAATACCGGCAACGTATATGCGTGGCGGTACATCCAAAGGGGTGTTTTTTAATTTAACGGATTTACCAAAGCGTTGTCAGGTTGCTGGAAGTGCACGCGATAATATGCTTCTTCGCGTTATAGGCTCCCCCGATCCTTACGGAAAACAAACTGACGGGATGGGGGGCGCAACATCAAGCACTTCTAAAACGGTAATTTTATCGAAAAGTGAAATGCCTGAACACGACGTGGATTATTTATTTGGCCAAGTGGCCATTGATAAAGCGTTTGTCGATTGGTCAGGAAATTGTGGCAATCTTACCGCTGCCGTAGGCTCTTTTGCTATCAATGCTGGGTTGGTTGAAAGTGCACGTATTCCTGAAAATGGCGTGTGTACAGTGCGTATCTGGCAAAAAAATATTGCAAAAACCATTATTGCGAATGTACCCATAGTTAATGGCGAAGTACAAGAAACGGGTGACTTTGAGCTAGATGGTGTTACATTTCCTGCTGCAGAAGTCCCCGTTGAATTTGTCTCGCCAGTTGATCCATCCGAAGCTATGTTTCCAACAGGGAATGTTAAAGATGTGCTACAAGTACCAGCCTCAGGTACATTCGACAGCATTGAGCTTGAAGTGACGATGATAAGTGCTGGCATTCCTACTATTTTTATCAACGCCGAAGATATTGGTTATCAAGGTACAGAATTACAAGATGCTATCAACAATGACGAAGCTGCATTAGAACGTTTTGAAGTGATCCGGTCACATGGTGCAATGAAAATGGGGTTAATATCGGATATTTCAGAAGCGGTTGATCGCCAACATACCCCGAAAATCGCGTTTGTTTCATCGGCAAAGGAATATACCACCTCGAGTGGTAAAAATATTCAAATAGATGAAATAGATTTAAATGTACGTGCACTGTCGATGGGGAAACTTCATCATGCGATGATGGGCACGGCAGCTGTTGCTATTGGCGCTGCAGCCGCAATTCCAGGCACAATAGTTGCGCTTGCTGCAAGTAAGGACGAAAAGCAAAAGGCAGCTGAGTCTGTCACTTTCGGTCACCCTTCAGGCGTGTTAAAAGTTGGTGCCAAAGCAAGTAAAAAGGATGGATGCTGGCTTGTTGATAAGGCTATGATGAGTCGTAGTGCCCGTATTTTAATGGAAGGCTGGGTACGCATTCCCGAAGATTCGTTTTAAATACTTATTCTTAACTTAAAAGAAAAACATAAATAACAAATCAATTAGCCAAGCCTAAAAGTACTAAACTTTATAAAAGCCCCATATTTCTATAAATATGGGGCTTTTTATTTGCATGAAATAGGTAAGTTGTTAAGCTGAACTTATTAATAATAATCATTGTCCGATGTTCCAACGTGAATTAAATATTCATTCATTTAATTAGATTTTTGTCTAGGAGTTAAAATGTTTAAACGATTAGTCGTCATATGTTTGTTAAGTGTCATACCTAACGTCCATGCTTTTACAGGGATTGAAGTTACTGGTAAAGCCTCAGTGATGGCGGTTCCTGATGTGTTTTCTTTAACCATTAGTATTAAAGAGCGAGGAAAAAGTGCTAACAAAACGAAAATGATTGTGGACGATAAAAGTACTAAAATCGTAAAAATGTTTTTAAAGCGTGGCGTTAATGAAGACAATATCGATTCATCACAAGTAAGACTCTTTCCTATTTATGAAAAACCAGCGATAACATTTGAACAACAAGAGCTTCATAAACGGCTCAACGCTCAAGAAAAAATTCTATTATCCGGTAAACATTCGGAGCAAGAAAACACCAGTCGCCTAACACGTTTTGAAGTTAGTAGAACTATGACTATTTCATTCAAACAATTATCTCTGTACGACCAAATACTCGATGATCTTGTTAAGTTAGGTGTTAGCCATATTTCACCCGTTGAAATGTCGATAGAAAATGCTGAAAAATTGTATCAAGAAGCTTTATCTCAAGCCATTGACAAAGCGAAGCAAAAGGCAAACAGTATCGCTCAACAAGCAGGCGTGAAATTAGGAAGTCTTTTATCATTAAAAGAGTCAGGATATTATTCTCCGATGCGATTTGCGATGGCCAGTGAGGCAAAAGCAGGATTTAGTTCGAACGTCAGCCAAAAGGCAGTTTCTGCTCAAGTTATCGCCATTTATGCCATAGAAGATTAGATAATCTGCTTATTTAGGAATATATCTGCTATAAAGCTTTAATTTAGCGTATTATCGCGGTATGTTATGGCCATTTTGAAAATAGTGAAATATTTCTATGCTTAAAACTGATTTCTATGCTCAGTTAACACAGCAAACTAGCGCTATAATTGGTGATGAAAAAGATATCATCGCTAATATGGCTAATATTAGTGCATTACTGTTTGACGCTTTAGATAAAGTGAATTGGGTAGGCTTTTATCGAGTTGTTGATCAAGAGCTTGTTTTAGGCCCATTTCAAGGTAAAATTGCCTGTATTAGGATCCCCGTTGGTAAAGGGGTTTGTGGGACTGCCGTTTCAGAAAACAAAACTCAACGGATTGCCGATGTTCATCAATTTTCTGGACATATAGCGTGTGATGCGGCAAGTAATTCTGAAATCGTAATTCCAGTGGTAGTGAAAAATCAAATTATAGCGGTGTTAGACATAGATAGCGTAGTGTTTGATCGTTTTGATGAAGATGATCAAAAAGGTCTCGAAACTATTGTTGAAATTTTTAGCCAAGCTATTGATAAAGCACAAGGTTAAAAATTATGAAAGAGTTTGTCGTTATTCATGATTTTCTTGTTTCAGAAGCCGTAGTTGGTGATTGGGACGGTCAAGAAGAGTTAGTCGCAGAAAATCTCAATGAGATTTATCATACTTTGTATGATTATGCAGAAGAAGACATTGAACCAGAGGTATTAAATCAATTATTAGCTTTGGTTTGGGAAAATTGGATAGGGCAAGATGCGCTAGCCGAAATTGAAAGTTCAGATATTAGTGATTGGTGTCAAAACCTGCTTGCTAATCGTGATCAGTATTTAACAGAGTAAATAAATAGAAAGTTGTATTATGGAAACTAAAACAGAAAGCGAAACACCTGTAGAAACTGCAAAAGAAACAGGAACTCAGGTTGAGGCAAATACTAAACGCACCAGCACTAAAGAAATTATCGCTTATTTGGCGGAAAAATTTCCAGCATGTTTTTCAATCGAGGGTGCTGCTAAACCATTAAAGATAGGTATCTTCCAAGATCTTGCTGAACAGTTAACCGATGATGAGACTGTAAGTAAAACACGTTTGCGTCAAGCACTCCGTCATTATACGAGTAGCTGGCGCTATCTAAAAGCGATTAGGTTAGGTGCATTTCGTGTAGATATTAACGGTGAGCAAGCTGCAGAAATTGATCAAGAACAAGCCGATTATGCTGCTAAAACCCTAAAAGAAAGCCAAGAAAAATTTGGTAACAAAAATTATAAAGACAACGGTGGGAAAAAACCTTATAAAGGTAAAAAGCCCGAAATCACTGGTGCTCAGCAAAAGTCTAACGATAAAAACAAAGTTAAAGATAAAGCTAAATTTAAAGCCGTTAAGTCAAATAATCGTGCACAATCTAAAGTAGCCGTTAAACTTAAACCTGTTGAATCAAATGCTGTTACAGTCGGTAAAGCGGTAAAAGTTCAATTAGGTAACTCGCCAATTGACGCTGTGATCACCGAAGTTTCAGGCAATGAAGTGAGTGTGCAACTTAATTCTGGAATGGTTGTCAAAACTCAAGTCAAAAATATTTTCACTGAATAATTTATGGAGTAGCAAGCATGCAAAAAATTTGTCGTATCGCACTTGCCGTATCGTTATCGCTAACCTCTGTTAGCCTATTTGCTTTATCAACTGCTGACAAATCAACACCTTTACCTATTTTAGCACCTGAAGGTCAGCATGCTGCTTCTAGTAAACGTATCACAGCACAATTTACTCGTGCTCATTATAAAACTGTTCAGATGAATGATGTATTATCTGAACAGATATTTGATCGTTATATTAAACAACTTGATTACAATCGAAATGTTTTTTTAGCCGATGATATTAAAGGTTTTGAAAAATATCGTTTAGATTTTGATAGTGTTATCGCTCGGGGCAAACTCGATATTGCTTACGATATTTATAATTTAAATTTACAACGTCGATTACAACGTTATGAATATGCCTTAACGTTATTAGAAAAACCATTCGATTTTACCATAGACGAAACTTATCACTATGATCGCGAAAATGCTGAATGGCCTGTCTCTGAAACCGAATTAAATGAATTATGGCGATTAAAAGTTAAATATGATGCGCTAAATTTGACCCTTGCTGGTAAAGAATGGGACAAAGTGCAAGAGGTGTTAGGAAAGCGTTATCGCTATGCTATTCGTCGCTTAAAACAAAGTGAAAGTGAAGATGTTTTTCAAATCGTGATGAATAGTTTTGCTCGAGTTGTTGAACCTCACACGTCTTATTTATCACCCAGAAATGCCGAACGCTTTCAAATGGATATGAACTTATCTCTTGAAGGCATTGGTGCTGTTCTTCGAGCCGAAGAAGATTATACCGTTATCCAAAGTATTGTCACCGGTGGACCTGCGGATAAATCGAATGCCTTAAAACCAAAAGACCGTATTGTTGGTGTCTCTCAAGGTGAAGAAAAGTTTGAAGATGTTATCGGTTGGCGCTTGGATGATGTGGTTGATTTAATCAAAGGGCCGAAAGGAAGTAAAGTTCGTTTACAAGTCCTTTCAGGTGAAGAAATTGATGAATCAAGTATCAAAGTGGTATCGATTATTCGCGATAAAATTATTTTAGAGGATAGAGCCGCAAAATCTGAAGTGTTTTATGAAAAACAAGGCGATGAAAATAGTAAAAAATTAGGTGTTATTAATATTCCAAGTTTTTACAATAATTTGTCTCAAGATGTTAAAAAAGAAATAGATAAACTTAAGGCACAAGATATTGAAGGGATTATTATCGACCTTCGTGGAAACGGTGGCGGTTCTCTAACTGAGTCAACCCTGTTGACTGGGTTATTTATTGATAAAGGTCCTGTTTCTCAAGTACGAGACGGTGCTAATCGTATATCAGTCAATCGTGATAAAGATGGTGTAAGCTATTACGATGGTCCCTTAACCGTGATGGTTGATCGATATAGTGCTTCTGCTTCAGAAATTTTTTCAGCAGCGATTCAAGACTATGGTCGTGGCGTAATCGTTGGTGAACATACCTTTGGTAAAGGTACCGTCCAGCAACATCGTCCACTAGGTCGTGTTTACGATTTATACGAAAAACCATTAGGAAGTATACAGTACACGATTGCAAAATTTTATCGTATTAATGGTGGTAGTACTCAGCATAGAGGCGTGTTACCCGATATTGCTTTTCCATCAGCGATAGATCCAGATGATTGGGGGGAAAGCAAGGAAGAAAATGCCTTACCTTGGGATCAAGTTCCGAAAGCTCGTTACTCTCAAGTGAATAATATTGCTACTGATGTTGAATATTTAGCGTCATTACACCAAGAAAGAATAAAATCTAATACTGAATTTAATTATTTATTGGATGATATTAAAGAATATAAAGCTGAAAAAGATAATAAAACGATTTCGCTTAATTTAGCAAAACGAAAAGCTAAAGCTGATGCTAGAAAAGCAAAACAGTTAGTTCGAGCAAATGAACGTTTAAAAGCTTTGGGCAAAGAACCGGTTAATTCGTTAGATGACTTACCGGATGAACTCGACGAGTTGGACCCTTTTTTAGCAGAAACAGCTAAAATTACCTTTGATTTAGTTTCATTGGGTAAAGTTGCGAAAAAATAACTAATAAACCAATTTTGAAACCGCCTGTAAAGGCGGTTTTTTTTTAAATAAATATTTTTAATCACTATTGGTGAATAGTTATTATTTTCTAGAATAAATTTATTGTGCAATAAATGCTCGTTTACAATAAAGTTCTTGCAACACTAGACAAGTCAGGGCATGTTATGGCCCGTTACACTAAAAACTATTATAATAAAACTACTTGTATTAAGGTCAAACGCATTTATGTCAGTTGAAAATCAAAGCAAAGCACCTAGTTTTTTTGATGCTTTAATTCCTCTTGTTTCTCTAGTGATCATGTTATCAGCCTCCGTTACTTATTTTGCTGACAACTCATCCTATGGGCCGAATCAAATTGCTCTGTTATTTGCTATGGGTATCGCCATAATAATAGGGCTAAAAAATGGTTATACTTGGTTATCAATTGAGAAAGCCATTATTCATGGTATTTCTATTTCATTAGGCGCGATATTAATTTTATTAACGGTAGGTGCTTTAATAGGTACTTGGTTATTATCTGGTACCGTTCCGACGATGATTTATTTCGGTTTACAAATTATAGATCCCAGTTGGTTTTATGCAGCGGCTTGTGTGGTCTGTGGTATTGTTGCCATGAGTATTGGCAGTTCATGGACAACCGCTGCAACTGTAGGTGTCGCTTTTATTGGTATTGCCAATGGCTTTGAAATGTCGACGTCAATAACTGCTGGCGCGGTGATTTCAGGTGCCTATTTTGGCGATAAATTGTCACCCCTGTCTGAAACTACTAACTTAGCACCTGCAGTGGCCGGTAGTGAATTATTTGCCCACATTCGTTATATGCTTTGGACAACGATACCTTCGATAAGTATTGCCCTTGTTTTATTTCTAATTATTGGTTTCAATCATTCTGCTGGTGACTCTGCAAATACCGAGGCTATTGAAACGTTAAGTAATACTTTAATTTCAACTTTTAATATTTCTGTATTGAATCTAATTCCGTTGGCTATCTTGCTTTTCTTAGCGTATAAAAAAGTCCCTGCGTTTCCAGCGGTTGCTATTGGCGCCATTATTGGTGGCATTTGGGCTGCTGTTTTTCAGCAAGAATTAATTTTAACTATGGCAACGGAAGGGCTGAGCCAAACAAAAGCTTTTATTACTGTTATTTGGACGGCATTTTTTGATGGTGTTGTTGTTAATACTGGTAATGATGAAATAGATGAATTACTGAGTCGTGGTGGTATGTCTAGTATGCTTAACACGATTTGGCTAGTGATGTGTGCTTTAAGTTTTGGCGCTGTTTTAGAGCATTTAGGCATGCTGAAAAAGTTTGTGGAATCAATTTTATCAGCAGCAAAATCAACGGGTAGCTTAATTGCCAGCACCGTGGCAACATGTATAGGTACTAACTTGATCACAGCCGATCAATATATGTCGATTGTCATGCCAGGAAGAATGTACAAAGAAGAATATGAACGAAGAGGTTTACATCCCACCGTTCTCAGTAGAACGTTAGAAGACTCTGGTACGATTACTTCACCGTTAATACCATGGAATACTTGTGGTGCATTTATGTTTGCGGCATTAGCGTTAACCTCATATGACTATATTCTTTATTGTTTTTTCAATCTTATAAACCCTATTATGGCGATAATTTATGGCTATTTAGGCTATAACATTAAAAAAATTACTGATGTAGATTAGTATAATTTAACGTTCACGTTTGATTCGAAATGAAACGTTAATAACCAAAACTGTTTTTTTTTAAATATTTATTAAATAAACATTCACTTTTAAGCCTGTTCATTACAGGCTTTTTCTTTTTCATGATTTTGCTTATCTGGTAAACCATGGCAAAATATATCGAATATTTATTGTAGGACCTCTTTTATGACCGATAACGCAGCAAGAATTTTAGCGGATTATCAAGCTAGCGACTTTTCCATTTCCACCATCAATCTCACGTTTGAACTTTCTGATACTGCCACTATTGTTACCAATGAGATGTCGGTTTCAAGCACGAATAATAATCATGCCGATTTAGTATTAAATGGTGAACATTTGACGTTAGTATCTGTTTCGATTGATGGTGTAGCGCTTAACAAAGAGCATTACGAATTAACTGAAACGTTATTGACAATTCCTGTGTCAAAATCTGACTTTAGTTTAACAATCGTTACTGAAATAAACCCTGTAGAAAATACAGCGCTTGAAGGGTTATTTAAATCGGGTGGTGCTTTTTGTACACAATGTGAAGCTGAAGGGTTTAGACGTATCAGTTATTATTTAGACCGTCCTGATGTCATGGCTAAATTTACAACTAAGATTATCGCTGACAAAGTTAAATACCCTTATTTACTCTCAAATGGCAATAAAATTGCTCAAGGTGACTTACCTAATGGTATGCATTTTGTAACTTGGCAAGATCCGTTTTTAAAACCTTGCTATTTATTTGCCTTAGTGGCTGGTGATTTTGACGTATTAAGTGATTCATACAAAACCGTTTCGGGAAGAGACGTTGCCTTAGAAATATTTGTTGATAGAGGCAATTTATTTAAAGCTCACCATGCAATGGCATCATTAAAAAAATCGATGCAATGGGATGAAGAAACTTTTGGCTTAGAATATGATTTAGATATTTATATGATCGTGGCTGTCGACTTTTTTAATATGGGGGCGATGGAAAATAAAGGTCTCAATGTTTTTAATAGTAAATTTGTTTTGGCCGATCAGAAAACCGCGACAGATACCGATTATTTTAATGTTGAAGCCGTTATTGCCCATGAATATTTCCATAATTGGACGGGTAACCGTGTCACGTGTCGAGACTGGTTTCAGTTAAGCCTAAAAGAAGGATTAACCGTTTTCAGGGATCAACAATTTAGTGCCGATATGCATTCAGCGGCGGTGACTCGCATTCAAAATGTTCGGGTATTACGTGCTCATCAATTTGCAGAAGATGCGGGGCCAATGGCACATCCTATTCGTCCTGAAAAAGTTGTCGAAATGAATAACTTTTATACCTTAACTGTTTATGAAAAGGGTGCGGAAGTTATTCGGATGATCCATACGCTATTAGGCAAAGATAATTTTCGAAAAGGCATGGATTTATATTTTGAACGTTTTGATGGTATGGCCGTTACTTGTGATGACTTTGTTGATGCCATGGCAGATGCTTCAGGTATTAACTTGCAACAATTTAAACGTTGGTATAGTCAATCAGGTACGCCGGAATTAACAGTCATTGAAGCTTATGATGAAATCAAGCAAGTCTTTAGTTTGACGGTCAAACAAGTGAATGCGCCAAGTAAAGTACAGCCGGTCAAAGGGAATTTACATCTTCCGATTAAGATTGAATTAATCACAGACAATGGCAAAGCACAGCATTGTTTAGCATTAACTGAAAGTGAGCAAACCTGGCAATTTAAGGGCTACAATGCAAAACCTATCGTGGCATTTTTATCTGGATTTAGTGCTCCAGTAAAAGTGAACTTTCCGCAAAGCAACCACGAGTTAGCGACATTAATGGTCGACGCGAGCGATGCGTTTAATCGCTGGGATGCGGGGCAGAGTTTACTTACGGGTTATATTTTAACATTAGTGAAAGAAAGCGAATTCGACTTGACAGAGACGTTGATCGCCGCGTTCGCCAAAATTTTAGCATCAGATATTGATCCAGCACTAAAAGCCGAGCAATTGACTCTACCTAGTTTTGATGAGTTGATTGATAAGCTAGATCAAGCCGATCCTATTGCTTTGCTTGATGCGATTCAAAAAGTGAGATTATTCTTAGCGAAAGGATTAACAAAAGAATTATCACTGAGTTATCAAAAATTTCAAGGTCAAGATTATAAAAATGATGGTCAATCCATTGCTGAAAGAGCATTAAAAAATGTCTGTCTTTCTTATTTAACCTCATTACCTGAATATCATGAACTGATTTCTAAGCAATATGAAAGTTCCGATAATATGACTGATACACTGGCTGCGCTTGTTGGAGCGGCTAAAATTGCAAATAATGTCACGGACCAGTTAATGACAGATTTTGAACAACAATGGTATGAAACACCATTAGTGATGGATAAGTGGTTTTCTATTCAAGCAGGCCTGGATAGTGAAAAAGTATTTAGTCATTTAGAAAGCTTGCTCACGCATCCTTTATTTACTTTAAAAAACCCCAATCGTGCTCGTTCTTTAATTGGTGCCTTTGCTCAACAGAATCCACGTTATTTCCATTGTGAAAGTGGTAAGGGCTATCAGTTTTTAGCCCAACAAATAAAACAGTTAAATGATATCAATCCTCAAGTGGCTTCTCGGTTAATCACACCTTTAATTCAGTTTGAGCGCTTTGATAGTCAAAGACAAAAAATAATAAAAGAGCAGTTGCTTGAGTTAGCTGCGTTACCGAATTTATCGAAAGATTTACAAGAAAAATTAGATGCCACTTTGAACCATTAGTATGAAGCGTTATTTTTTTTCCATTAATATCTCTACCCTTGATTTTTACCCTTATTACCAAGGTAAAATACAAGACATCGTTGTGACGACCAATGAAGGAAAAACCGTACAATTTCCAGCGATGCATTTAAGAAAGTTTTTATTACCAACAGGGATTAAAGGTTATTTTTGCTTGAAAACTGAAAATAATAAGTTTCTTTCTTTGGAAAAACTTGCATGATTAGAGTTAATGCTTTAAACAGTGGTCAGACCATCTTGGACATTTCGATAAGCTTGTAGAAAACTGCTCTGAATCATTAGTGTGTATAAAGGTTTTAATAAAACTATTCCAAAAATACAGCCGTTTAAAACGCTTGTTTTAAACGGCTTTTTTTATTTGTGCTAAAATTGTGCGCAAGTCATTAAAATACAGTCTCTTAACATTCGTTTTTATCGCTTGATTAGCCTCAAAAATGATGCAATTATTGTTTTATACTACTATATTAAATCTAATGTCAGGTTGATGAGTAGGATTTATCCTTTCTGATTAACGTAATATAGAAAGATTATAAATATAACAATAATAACTGTTTCGGGTCTGGGGAGAGAGTAATGAAACAAAGCTCAATCAAAAGGTTTTCAAAAAAACCATTGGTTATTGGTGTTGCTGCGGCATTAATGTGCTCAACAACTTCGCAAGTGTTTGCTTCAAATTTTGAATTAGGGGATTTTGATATTCGTTTTGATTCAACGTTTTCTGTAGGTGCAAGTTGGCGAGTTGAAGATAGAAACTGGGGTGACACCGTTGGTAAATCAAATAACCCCAATAATGGTTTTGATTTTTCTAATTACCATCCTTCGTTAAATCCTAATCCAAATAATGCTGTGATATGGCAAGGTGAAGGCTCTTACTCTAATAACGGTGATTCAGGTAATCTAAATTATGATGCGGGAGAAACTTTTTCTCGTTTATTTAAAGGGACTCATGAACTAGATATCCGTAACGATAATATGGGCCTCTTCCTTCGAGGAATGTATTTCTATGATATGGAAATGTCAGACTCTGATCGTGCTTGGTCTAGTCCGCTTACTGGTAAAGTAAATGACCCTTGCCGTGATGATACAGCATCTGAGCAATTATGTAGTGACGTTCGCTTATTAGATGCTTATTTTTATGGTGACTTTGATATCGGTGAAATGCCGTTTTCAGTCCGCGTTGGGCAACAAGTGATTGGTTGGGGGGAAAGTACCTTAATTTCACATGGTATTAGTGAAATCAATCCTGTTGATATTTCTCGTTTAAAGGCACCAGGCTCTGAACTTACCGAAGCATTTATTCCATTTGGTGCTGTTTGGGCTTCATTGGGAGTTACGGAAAACTTTAACGTTGAATTGTTCTATCAGTACGAATGGGAAAAAACCATTCTACCTGCACCAGGAAGTTATTTTTCTACCAATGATTTTGCCGGTGATGGCGGACATTATAATAATGTTCAGTTAGGGTTTACTGGTAACCCAGATATGGACTTAGACTTTTTAATTGATAGTTTAAACGATTTTAGAAATGATACTTTAGGAAAACTAGGTGCTGCAGGTGGTGATCCTGCTCTGTCTGGTGCTGTATTAGCGCAAGCAGGAGCTGATTATGTTGGCGCATTTCCAACCAAACTAACGCTTAGACGTCAAGATGCGGAAAACGATCCAGAAGATGGCGGTCAATATGGTTTACGTTTATCTTGGTATTTACCTGAGTTAAATGAAACTGAAATTAGTTTATATCATATAAATTATCATAGTCGTCGTCCTGTTTTCTCAGGTGTTACAGCTGATTACAGTAAAGTGAGTCAAGATTTAGGGACTATCCTTGCTGCACCAATAACAGAAGAAAATTACACAGATTTAGCGTCTTTCTCACGTGTAGAATTAGACTACGTTGAAGATATTAAACTTTATGCGTTAAGTTTTAATACGACCATGGCAGGTACCGCATTTGCGGGTGAAGTAACGTTTAGACAAGATGAGCCATTACAAATTGATGATGTGGAGTTGTTATTCGCTGCAATGCCTCAACAGCTTGCAAATGCCGGGTTACGTCCCGATTTAGATGGTATTTCGCAAATGCCAGTGTTTGGATTAGGCCAAAAAGCCGATGGATTTATATTATCTGATACGGTGCAAGCACAAATGACAATGACGCGTTTTTGGGGGCCTTCTTTAGGAGCTAGTCAATTAACGACGTTACTTGAAGTTGGTGGTATCAGTATAAAAGATATGCCTGATGAAGATGTTTTAAGACTTAACGGCCCAGGAACGGCAAGAAGTGGTGGCATTTCAGGTAATAAAGAAGGTTTAGCCTTAGCGTTGCAAAATGGTGTTGAAACAAACCCATTCCCTGATGATTTTGCCTGGGGCTATCGCTTTGTAACTAAACTGGATTACACCAATGTATTTGCTGGTGTGAATATGTCACCTCGTATTGTTTTATCTCACGATGTGAGTGGTATTACACCGGATCCATTATTTTTATTTGTAGAAGATAGAAAATCTATATCTGCAGGTATCGCATTTGATTATCAAAGTCGCTGGTCAGCAGATATCAGCTATAACGGCTTTTGGGGTGGTGTTGGTACCACGAACCAAATGTCAGATCGTGACTATGTATCTTTCAATGTAAAATATTCTTTATAAGGCTGTAAAAAATGAAAAAAATTACCTTATTATCATTAGCGATTGGCTTTACTCTTTCAGGAGTTACCAACGCTAAAGTTGATGAACAACAAGTAAAAAGATTATCAGGCGAACTAACGGCAATGGGGGCTACTCGCAGTGCAAATGCAGATGGCTCAATACCTGCCTGGACAGGTGGTATCACAGAATTACCGGCTGGTTATGTCGCTGGTACGCATCATATAGATCCGTTTCCGAACGATAAAATTGAATTTACCATCACATCAGCCAATGTTGAACAATATAAGAGTGTACTTACGCCAGGACAAGTGAAGTTATTTGAAACCTATCCTGATACTTACAAAATGAATGTTTATCAAACAAGACGCTCAGCATCATTTCCTGAGCATGTTTATCAAGCATCTATTGATAACGCTGGTCGCGCTGAATTGATTCAAGATGGAAATGGTATTACTCAATCAGCGGTTGGTGTGCCATTTCCTATTCCTCAAAATGGTTTAGAAGCCATTTGGAATCATATTTTACGTTATCGTGGTGAAGCGTTAACACGTCAAGCAGGACAAGCAACACCTACGGCTTCTGGTGACTTTACATACATAGGTTTTGATGAAGAGCTTATGCTGCCTTATGGAGTTAAAGGTGCTTCGCCAGAAACCCTAGAAGAAACTAATATTTTGTTTAAATTTAAGCAAAAAGTTACAGAGCCTTCAAAATTAGTTGGTACGGCATTATTGGTACATGAAACGATGGACCAAATTAAAACACCTCGCCAAGCTTGGATCTACAATAAAGGTATTCGAAGAGCGCAAAAAGCACCGACTGTTGCTTATGATGCCCCGGGTACCGCAGCTGATGGTTTAAGAACAACCGATGATTTTGATATGTTTAATGGTGCGCCAAATCGTTATAATTGGACCCTAAAAGGTAAACAAGAATTATATATTCCTTATAATGATTACCGTTTACACAGTGATAAAGTGACTTATGACGAAATTATTCAAGCAGGTCATATTAACCCTGACCTTGTTCGTTATGAGAAACATCGTGTTTGGGTGGTTGAAGCTAATTTGAAATCAGATACACGTCATACGTATAAAAAACGTGTGTTCTATATTGATGAAGATAGCTGGCAAATTGCGGTTACCGATATTTATGATGATCGCGATGAATTATACCGCGTAGGGGTTGCTCATGGTTTAAATTACTATGAAGTTCCTACTCAGTGGTCAACACTTGATGTGTTTCATGATTTCCAATCAAAACGTTATATTGCGATTGGTTTAGATAATGAAAACAAAATGTATGATTTTTCAGCTAAACTAAAAGATATACAGTTTACATCAAGAGCTTTACAGCGTGATAATCGCTAATCACCTTTGATTAGTCGATGAATAAGGGCTGGCTAAGTGTCAGCCTTTTTTATATTGTTAATTTTTATATTTGAGGTGAATCGTTCAATGAGAGTAATGACTGGCTTGATTTTTTGTTTGTTTCTTAGCTTGGTAAGTAAAGCTGAACAACAAGTAACGCCTGCAATGATGTCTCCATTAGCTGTCAAATCGATGTTATTTGATGTAACCAATGTTGAAGATAAGTTTATGATTGCTGTCGGTGAACGCGGCCATATTCTGCGGGCTGAAAATCTTGAAGATTGGCAGCAAATGCCTGTTCCTACTCAAACTACCTTAACGGCGGTGACTTTTGTAAATAGCCTTTTAGGCTGGGCTGTTGGTCATGATGGGCTTATTTTACATAGCTCTGATGGCGGATTTACATGGCAAATACAACAATTTCTTCCTCACCAGCAAAAACCATTACTCGATGTCGCCTTTATTAATGAGCAAGAAGGGGTGGCATTAGGTGCCTACGGTTTATTCTTTCGCACCCTTGATGGCGGCCTGACTTGGCAACAAGAATTTCATACTTCATTACTGTCACAAGATGACTTAGATTACCTTGCAGAGTTGAAACAAGAAGATGAGCAAACGTATTTAGATGAGCGTGCTAGTATTCTTCCTCATTTTAATCGAATCTTCTTGGATGGACGCACAACTTATTTAGTCGGTGAAGTAGGCTTGATCGCGAAAAGTAACGACTTTGGCAAAAACTGGCAACGTTTTGATGATATTTATCATGGGTCTTTTTTTGATGTTGCTCGAACACAACAGGGTAATTTATTAACCGTAGGTCTACGGGGTAATAGCTTTAGAAGTTTGACAAATGGTAGTCCTTGGCAAAAAAGTGAAACGTCTGTAACCACATTATTAAATAGCATTGTGTTAGCCACAGAAACTCAATTGTTTTTACTTGGTAATAATGGTGTGTTGTTAGAAAGTAATGATGATGGTAGTACTTACACCAAACATTTACAAAATGATGGCAAAGCCTTGTTAGCGGGCACCGTTTTTAATCAACAATTAGTCGTCGCTTCAGAAGTCGGTATTAAAGTTTTACAGGTAATAAATTAAATGACAATCAATGCTTTTATTAATCGGTTAGAAATAACCATTTTCAGACATCGACTTTTCGTTTTAGTCTCGTTTATTTTATTAAGCCTATTTTTAGGTTTTCAAGCATCTCAGATTAAATTAGATGCGTCATTCACAAAAAATATACCGTTAAATCATGAGTATATGAAAACCTATTTAAAGCATCGTGAAAACTTTGGTGGGGCTAATAATGTCCTTATTTCTGTTTGTCATCAAAAAGGTGACATTTTTAACCCTGAGTTCTTTACGGCTTTAAAAGGTGTGCATGATCAATTATTTTTTATTCCAGGGGTGAATAGAACACAAGTTAAATCGTTATTTTCTCCAAGTACGCGCTTTGTTGAGGTTGTAGAAGATGGTTTTGCTGGCGGCCCTGTGGTTCCTGCTGACTTTAAAGCCGATGAGCATGGCTTAAACATTGTAAAAAATAATATTGAAAAAGCAGGGATCGTTGGACGTATCGTTGCCGATGATTATAGCTGCGCCATGGTAAAAGCTATTTTGATGGAGAAAAACCCAAACACTGGTGAAAAGCTTGACTCTATTGCGTTAGCGTCTGTTTTAGAGAACGAGGTTAGAAAACCTTTTGAAAAAGGTAATATCACCGTACATATCATTGGCTTTACCAAAATGGTGGGTGACGTGGCTGAAGGAGCAAAAGGGGTTGTTACTTTCTTTGCTGTCGCCATCGCAATTACCTCAGTCATGGTATTTTTATTTTCGCGTTCTATTTCATTAACCATTCTACCTATTGCTTGTTCGTTAATTGCAGTGATCTGGCAAATGGGCCTATTATCTAGTTTAGGTTTTGGCTTAGATCCAATGTCGATTCTGGTGCCATTTTTGGTCTTTGCCATTGGTGTCAGTCATGGTGTGCAAATGATAAACGCCATAGGTAAAAAAGTGGCTCAAGGCTTGCCTACCAAAGATGCTGCTCAGTTTAGTTTCCGTTCTTTAATCATTCCAGGTGGCGCGGCATTACTATCAGATACGGTTGGTTTTATCACTTTATTATCTATAGATATTGGAATTATTCGTGAACTAGCCATCACCGCGTCTTTAGGTGTCGCGGTCATTATCTTTACCAATTTACTCTTGTTGCCAGTATTAATCTCCTATTTAAATTTACATAAAAATAGTCAAACTGCACAAGAGAAAACCGCGACTCAATCGGATAATAATTCTAGTTTATGGCGATTTATGGCTAGTTTTACCCAAAGAGGGGTTGCAACAATTATTCTAGCAATTACCACGCTGTTATTTTTACTTGGCTATCATTATTCTCAGCAATTAAAAATAGGTGAGTTACATGCTGGTGCACCAGCGTTACATGAAGAGTCTCGATATAACCAAGATACTTTTTTGATCACCAATCGTTATGCCATTAGTGTTGATTATATGTCTGTGATTGTCGAAACAACGGCAAATGCTTGTACTGACACTAACGTATTAAAAACCATGGATGATTTCCAATGGCATATGGAAAATGTTCAAGGGGTTCAATCAGCGGTCAGTTTGCCATCGGTAATGAAAGTCATAAATGCTGGCTATTATGAAGGCAACTTAAAATGGCGCATTATTTCACCCAATCAATTTGCTCTTGCTCAAGCTTTATCGAATGTTCCAAGTTCAACAGGTTTGTTAAATAATGAATGTAGCGTTATGCCGATCATTTTATTTTTAAAAGATCATAAGGCTGAAACTATAGATCGTGTCGTTGAACAGGCAAAATTGAATATCAGTCAATTAAATAATGATTTGCTTACCTTTAAATTGGCTTCTGGCCCCATTGGTGTCATGGGAGCTACCAATGAAGCCGTTGCTGAAGCTCAGTTACCTATGATGATTTATGTATACGCTGCGGTGATTATTTTATGTTTAATTAGCTTTAGAAGTGTCAGAGCAACTATTTCTGTCGTCGTGCCATTATTTGTGGTTTCTACGTTAGCACAATGGCTTATGACTGCACTTGATATAGGTTTAACGGTTTCTACACTGCCTGTTATTGCCTTAGGGGTGGGGATAGGTGTTGACTATGGTATTTATATTTTGTCGACGATGAGTGTAAAACTAAGAGATGGTTTATCATTAAATGACGCTTACTTAGCAGCTTTATACGAAAGAGGTAGCGCGGTGTTAATTACCGGGATCACGTTAGCAATTGGCGTGTCGACCTGGTTTTTCTCTGATTTGAAATTTCAAGTAGATATGGGCATCTTGCTTACTTTTATGTTTTTAGTGAATATGCTTGCCGCGGTTACGGTTTTACCGGCAATTGCAAGTTTTCTATGGAAAACTGAAAAATAATTTTAATTAATCTTTAATTAAATTTTTGCATAAATAAACAAGAAAATGGCCGAAAGGTCATTTTCTATTTATAACTAGTGAATAAACAATTATTGTTGCATTAAAACACCCCGCTAAACTCGCTTTATGAATGGTCTGAGCAGAAAAATAATGCTCGCAATACCCTAAAATTACTAATAAAATTCAATATATAGTCTATCCTGTTAAACATAGGTTTAATTTGATAGATATAACCATAAAAATTATTAAAGAACTTAATACACAAATTATTGAAGCGTGTTATCCAAAAAGGAAAACGGCATGGCGTTAGTAGACGGTTTACCCTCAGTGATACTATCTAATGTAGTACAGTTAATTCAAAAGAAAGTACCTTCTGAAACAGCTCCTTTAGTTGAGCAATTTTCAAATTTACTTTATAAAAATATTTCCACGTTAGACTTAGCCCATCGTAACGACAGCGATATGTACGGTGCGACTTTAAGTTTATGGAACTCTCTTAATGATCATCAAGATAGCACTCCGATCATAAAAGTGTTCAACCCTCAAGTGTCAAAGCATGGCTGGAAATCAAGCCATACCATCATTGAAGTTATCATTCGTGATATGCCATTTTTAGTTGACTCGATTCGTATTGCCTTGAGTCGATTAGGTGTCACTCCTCATTTGATGCTTAATAGTCCGATTAAGTTAATCAGAGATAAAGATCATAATATTACTCAGTTATCAGCTGCTTCTGATAAAAAAATGAAATCAACTTCAATAGAAACGGTTTTCTTTATTGAGATAGATAGACAGTCTGAACAAGAAGTATTAGATAATATTGCTAGTGAACTTCATTCTGTTGTTAGTGATATTGATATTACGGTGAATGACTGGCAAAGCATGCAAAATCGCTTAAGTGAAGTGATAAGCGAAACCAAAAAAGCGAAAGTGCCTTGTAGCAAAAAAGAACAAACAGATAGCTTAGAGTTTTTAGAATGGTTACTTGATAATAACTTTACCTTATTAGGTTACCGTTCTTATGATGTTCAAACCTTAAGTGGTGATATGGCATTATCGGCCAATGTGGATTCAAGTCTTGGCTTGATGAAGCGTTCAAGCGGTACAAAAGAGCGTTTACTGTCTAAGTTAAGTGAATCTGCCCGTGAATTAGCCTTGGGCAATAATTTACTGATTTTAACCAAAACCAATTCACGTTCACGTGTACATCGTCCAGCGCATCTCGATTATATCGGTATTAAGCGTTTCGATAACAAAGGTAATGTTACTGGTGAAGAAAGGTTTGTTGGTCTATTTGGCTCAGCCTATTATACCAATAGCGCGTTAGATTTACCGTTAATAAAATCTAAAGTTGTAAGTGTTTGCCAAGCTTCCGGTTTTGCTGCAGGTACACATGCTTATAAGACGTTAATCAATATTCTTGAAACGTATCCGCGCGATGAAATTTTACAATCTGATACAGAAGAATTATTAAATAACGTGTTAGGCATTTATCAAATGCAAGAACGCGATTACTCTGGATTGTTTATTCGACGAGATGCGTTCAATCGATTTTATTCTTGTATGGTTTATGTACCAAGAGAGCGATACAACACCGCCTTACGCATAAAAACTCAAGCATTATTGAAAGAAGCGTTTGGGAGTGATCAAGAAGTTGAGTTTACGACCTATTTTTCAGAATCAGCGCAAGCAAGAACACATTATATTGTTCGTGTTAAAACAACTAAAGCAGATATTAACGTGAAAGAAATTGAAAAGAATTTAAACGAAGCCGCGCGAAGCTGGGATGATAAATTAGCCGAATCATTAAATTCGCATAAAGGTGAAGCCCAAGGTAAAGAGTTAAGCCGTAAATACGTGAGTTTCCCACAAGCGTATAAAGATGAAGTATTGCCAGGCTCAGCGATCGTAGATATTGAAAAATTAGAATCAATTTCAAATAACAACGAACTCGAAATGCTTTTTTATCAACCACAAGAAGAAAAAGCAGATAGTCGTTTTGTTAAGTTAAAATTATTTCATAAAGGTGAGCCATTACACTTATCTGACGTATTACCTATGTTAGAAAATTTTGGTTTACGTGTCATTGGTGAAAGTCCACATTTAGTCCGTACCTTAGATGGTGAAATGTGTTGGATTTTAGATTTTTCTATGTTGCTTACCGGTAACGGGAAATTTAACTTAGAAAAAGTGCAAAATTTATTTCAAGATGCATTCGCTAAAGTGTGGGCGGGTAAACTTGAAGATGACGGATTTAACCGTTTAATACTGGGTGCTGAGTTAGCCGGTCGAGAAGTATCAATATTACGTGCATTTGCAAAATACGAGCGTCAAATTGGTGGTACTTTTAGTCAAAACTATATCGAAGATACTTTTGCCCGCTATCCTAATATTGCAGAGCTGTTAATTAATTTATTTAATTTACGTTTTGATCCTCATGCAAAAACCAGTGAAAAAGCGATCAATAAAGTTTTAGCTGAAATTGAAAGCTCATTAGATAATGTTGCCAATTTAGATGATGATAGAATTATTCGTCGATTTGTCGAAATGATCAATGCGACTATTCGAACCAACTATTTCCAACCGCATCCACAAACGGGCGAAAAATCTTATATTTCATTTAAAATTACACCTTCGTTAATAACTGATGTTCCTCAACCAATCCCCGCATTTGAGATTTTTGTCTATTCTCCACAAGTTGAAGGGGTTCATTTACGTGGCGGAAAAGTTGCACGTGGTGGTTTACGTTGGTCTGATAGACGAGAAGATTTCCGTACAGAAGTCCTTGGTTTAGTGAAGGCACAACAAGTTAAAAATACCGTGATCGTGCCTGTAGGTGCCAAAGGTGGTTTTGTTTGTAAACAATTGCCTGAAGGTGATAGAAACGAGATATTTGAGGCCGGTAAAGAGTGTTATCGAACCTTTATTCGAGGTTTGTTAGATATCACAGATAATATCGTCGCGGGTGAAATCGTGCCTCCTGAAAATGTTGTTCGTTTAGATGAAGATGATCCGTATTTAGTTGTTGCAGCAGATAAAGGTACAGCAACCTTTTCAGATATCGCGAATGGTATCTCAGACGAATATAACTTTTGGATGGGAGATGCCTTTGCTTCTGGTGGTAGTGTAGGTTATGACCATAAAGGCATGGGTATTACTGCAAAAGGTGCGTGGGAATCGGTGAAACGTCATTTCCGTGAGATGGATATTGACTGTCAAACAACTGATTTTACCTGTATTGGTATAGGAGATATGGCTGGCGATGTTTTTGGTAATGGCATGCTGTTATCTAAACATATCCGTTTACAGGCTGCTTTTAACCATTTACATATTTTTATTGATCCAACTCCTGATGCAGCAAGCTCATATGTTGAGCGTGAAAGGTTATTTAATTTACCTGGTTGTAGCTGGGAAGATTATGATCAAAGCTTGATTTCTGAAGGTGGAGCTTTATTTAAACGCTCGGCTAAATCACTGAAATTAACGCCTCAAATCAAGAAAATGTTAGGTACGCAAAAGCAATCTATGTCACCTAATGAGCTGATCCAAGCCATTTTGATGATGAAAGTTGATTTGCTATGGAATGGTGGTATCGGAACTTACGTTAAATCAAGTAAAGAAAGTCATCTTGAAGTGGGTGATCGAGCCAATGATTCATTACGTATTAATGGCTCACAACTGCAAGCTAAAATTGTGGGTGAAGGTGGCAACCTTGGTTTAACCCAGCTTGGGAGAATTGAATACGCGATTAAAGGCGGTCGGATCAATACTGACGCGGTAGATAATGCTGGTGGTGTAGATTGCTCAGATAACGAAGTTAATATTAAAATTTTATTAAATGGCTTAGTACAAAGTGGCGACTTAACGGTCAAACAACGAAATAAAATACTTTATGATATGACTGACGAAGTGTCAGAAATCGTGTTAGATGATTGTTACCGTCAAACGCATTCACTTTCTATTACTAACCAACGCGGTGTTAATCAGTTAAAAGAGCAAACTCGCTTTATTCACGATTTAGAACGCAGTGGCAAGCTAGACAGAGCATTAGAGTTTATTCCTAATGACGAAGAGTTAGCGGATCGATTAGCACAAGGTAAAGGGCTGACTCGTCCTGAGTTATCCGTGTTACTTGCTTATAGCAAAATGGTACTTAAAGAAGATTTAGTTTGTCCTGAAATAACGGATAACCCTTATCACGATAGATTATTAATTGAAGCATTTCCCAAGCAATTACAAAATAAATACAGTGCAGAAATGCAAGACCATCCACTTCGTGCTGAAATTATTGCTACACAGCTTGCCAATAATATCGGTAATGATATGGGCTTTAATTTTGTTAATCGAATGAATGAAGAAACGGGGGCATCCGTTGCTGAAATTGCTAATTGCTATGCAATGGCTAGTGCGATTTTTGAAATGTCTCAAGTATGGAAATCAATCAGTGACTTAGATAACAAGATTTCCACTATGGTACAAACTGAAATGTTATTTCAGTTAAGAAGGACGGTACGACGCGCCACTCGCTGGTTCTTGCGTCATAGAGATAAATCATTAGATATTGAACAATCTATAAAGTACTACAGTTCAACATTTAAAGTGCTCGCAGATAACCTTCATAAATTTATGATTGACAAAGAAGTTGAACAATTAAAACGTGTTGAAACTGATTTGATTAATGCCGGCGCGCCTAAGAAAGTGGCAAAACGTATCTCTCAACTGAGCACCTTATTCTCAGTCATGGATATCGCTGAATTAACTGAGCACGATGGCCGCTCTGTTGAGTTAGTGGCTGATGTTTACTTTAAGCTTGGGGCTCGATTGAACTTACACTGGTTCTTAGATCAAATTACTAAACAACCTGTTTCTAATCATTGGCAAGCACTTGCTAGAGCATCCTTTAGAGAAGAGTTAGATTGGCAGCAACGTTCAATCACCGCAGTTATTCTTCGTACAGATCTAAAAGGCAAAAATGTGGAAGCCATGTTAGATGATTGGATTGAGTCTAACCAACAACCGTTAGAACGTTGGAACCATATATTGGATGATTTCAGAGTAGGGCAAACACATGAGTTTGCTAAGTTTTCAGTGGCACTTAGAGAATTGATGTTATTAAGTTTAAACTGTGATCCGAGCAAATAAATGATAGAATCCCCGCACTTGCGGGGATTTTTTTAATTTATAATTTAGAGGTGATATGTTGTATTCTGCTATTCGTAAAGTTTTTTTCAAGTTTGACCCAGAAACCATTCATGAATTAACCATTAAAAGTCTGAAGTCAACCGGTGGAACACCTTTAAACTTTCCTTATAAACAAACGGTTGTAGAAAAACCAAAACAAGTGATGGGTATTCATTTTCCTAACCCTTGCGGCTTAGCGGCTGGCTTAGATAAAAATGGTGAATGTATTCGCGCATTTGATGATATGGGCTTTGGTTTTGTTGAAGTAGGCACAGTTACGCCACGGCCACAACCGGGAAACGACAAACCAAGAATATTTCGATTACCTGAAGCTGATGCTGTCATTAATCGTATGGGCTTTAATAATAAAGGTGTCGATTATCTTGTTAACCAAGTTCGTAAAGCTAAATTTAAAGGCATACTAGGCATTAATATTGGCAAAAATAAAGACACTCCCGATGAAAATGCTAAAGATGATTACATTTACTGTATGCGCAAGGTATATAACTTTGCGAGTTATATTACCGTCAATATCTCTTCGCCAAACACGCCAGGACTTCGTTCTTTACAATATGGTGAAGCACTAAATGAATTATTGTCCGCGTTGAAAGAAGAACAAACGGCATTAGCGAAACAGTATGACAAGTATGTGCCCATTGCTGTTAAGATTGCTCCTGATTTAACTGAGCCTGAAATTTTATCAATTGCCGAATGTTTGATAGAAAATGATATTGATGGCGTGATTGCAACTAATACGACTTTATCCCGTGAAGGCGTTGAGGAATTAGAACATGGCAACGAACAGGGCGGTTTAAGTGGACAACCGGTTAAAGATAAAAGCACGCAAGTGATTAAGTTTTTAGCGCAAGCACTTGATAATAAATTACCCATTATCGGTGTTGGTGGTATTGCTAGTGGGCAAGATGCACAAGAAAAAGTAGCTGCAGGTGCCGCGTTAGTTCAAATATATACTGGATTTATATATCAAGGCCCTGAACTTATTAAAGATATCGTGAGAGCATTATAATTTCTCTGTCAAATAACGAATTAATCAGTCAAAACGAAAGATTTTGGCTATATTATTAAAAAGTAAGGAATAAGTTGTATGAACCCGATTATTGAAACATTGAAAGAATTGAATATCAGCGATGAAAAAATTGCCGAAGTCTTTCAAGCGTTAACCGAAAACCCCATTACAGCGATGGGAACGATACAATCGTTAGGTATTCCAACCGATAAATTACAAGGGTTAATGATGATGCTCATGACAAACCCTGATTTGATCAAAGAAGCGGTTGATGAGCTAGGCTTAGATTTTTCAAAAGTGGAGCAGGCGAAAGAGAAATTAAAAGCAAGCCAAAGCTAAATCATTATCGAGATGTTTATTAATAAGCAAGTTAAGGCAACTCCTCTTTGTTAGCTTGCTTATTCTTCTCTAAATGTTGACTTTTTTTCTGTGGGTCAACTTTTTCATCATCAAATAAAATACTGAAGCCTTGTTTTTCTAGATCTTCAAATTGATCCGTTTTCACCGCCCAAAAAAACAAATATATGCCGATTGCCGTTAATAAAATAGCAATAGGGATCAAGACATAAATAATACTCATGAATTGTTAATCCTTTATTGTTAATAAGCGTAATGAGTTGCTTATCACTAGAATCGAGCTTAATGACATACCAATAACTGCCATATAGGGTGTGATATGTCCTGAAACGGCAAGTGGTAATACAATCGCATTATAACCAAACGCCCAACCATAGTTTTGCCAAATTATCCGCTTGGTTTTATTAGCAATTGTTTTAAGCGTATAAACGGATGATAAATTATTGTTAAGTAAAATGACATCGGCGCCACTTTTAGCTATATCTGTGCCACTTCCCATTGCAATTGAAACATGAGCAGCCCCAAACACAGGTGTATCGTTAATACCATCTCCCACCATAGCAACAGTATGACTTTGTTGTAATTGCTTAATTTTATCCATTTTCTCAGTGGCCGTTAATTGACTATAAATGCTATCGAGTTGAACGATAGATTGTGTCTTTTCACAACCAGCTTGGTGATCACCCGATAACATACATGTGTTGATGTTCGCTTGGCGTAATTGCTTTATCAATGGTGGAGCTTGTTTTCTAACCTTATCTTTTAAGTAAAATGCCGCGGCTAATTTACCATTAATAGCAAGTAAGCATTGTGCATCGTTATATTGCTGACAAATTTGTTTTTCACTTTCTTGGATGTGCTCAGTTGAATGCAGGAACCATGTTGGTTTTCCTATTGAGATATTCAAGCCATTTACGGTACCAACGACTCCTATACCGGCTAATATTTCGATATTGTTAGCGATATAAGAATAATCTCTATAAGGACTAAAAGCTTTGGCTATAGGATGCTCTGACTGTGCTTCGAGAACGGCAGCATATGCTAAAAGCGAGTCTTTTGAATAAGTTTCATCAATAATAACATGCTTATTAATGACAAAATCACCTGAGGTAAGAGTGCCTGTTTTATCAAAAGCTATCAGGTCAATCGCCGGAATAGTTTCCATAACGTGAGACGATTTGATCATGATCCCAGAACGGTTCAAACGAGTCGTTGCACAGGTAAGAGCCGTAGGTGTTGCTAATGAAAGTGCGCAGGGACAAGTCGCTACTAGTACCGAAAGTGTGATCCAGAAAGCTTCTTCCGGTAAATGTTGCTGCCAATACCATGCAGTTGCTATCGCCGTTAGTAAAATTACGGCGACAAAGTATTGCGCGATTTTATCTGAAAGTTTAGCTAATTTAGGTTTATGTGCTTGAGAGGCCTCACTAATGCGTATTAGTTGACTGAGAAATGAATGCTGACCTGCTTGGATAACTTCGATAAGCAAGTTACCATCGCCGTTAATGGTACCAGCAAAAACTTTCTCGCCACGTTTTTTGGTGATCGGCTTTTGCTCCCCAGATAACATCGCTTCGTTAATTTGACTTAAACCTGAGGTAATAATGCCATCAGCTGGAATTGTTTCGCCTGGTTTGATGATAACGGTATCGCCGGGTACTAATTTACGCGCAATAATAAACTCTTCTTTTCCATCGTGAATACGTAATGCTGTCATAGGCATTAATTTCAGTAGGTTAGAAGATACTTCTGCTGCTCTATTTCGTGCTCTAAACTCTAAGAACTTGCCGATTAATAGTAAAAAAGTGAACATGGAAACGGACTCAAAATACACTTCGCCACTTTGATTAATGGTTGCCCAAGCACTTGCTGTGAAAGCTAAGATAATAGCAATAGAAACGGGAACATCCATGGATAAGCGTTTAACTTTTAATGCATTAACCGCGCCTTTATAAAAAGGAAAAGCACCATAACTGATAATAGGTAAGGTGAGAAACAGGCTAATATATCGTAAATACACCAAGTTATGTTCAGCCATATCTGAGAATGCACCAAAATATAAACCAACCGCTATCATCATCACTTGCATCATCAAGATACCCGAAATTCCTAACCGTTTGATAAATGCTTTACTGGTTTTTTGATTCGTTTTCTCAACATTACTTGCTTTGAAAGGTTGAGCTTTATAACCGATGTTATCAATGGCGTTCAATATTTCACTGAGTTTGACATGGCTGTCTTGCCATTTAATGGTGGCGCGTTGTGTCGTAGCATTCACATTTATGCTGATCAATCCGTTCAGTTTGCTCAACTGCATTTCAATTAACCAAGCACATGCTGCACAGCTTATTCCTTCAATGGTTAAAATTGTTTCACGATATTCTCCATCATTATAAGCAAACTCATCCTGCAAGCTTTTATCGTCTAATAAAGCCGTTCGTTTTAATTGCTCGGGTACTAAGTTATCACTCTTCGTTGCTGGCTCTGTACGAAAACGATAATAATCCGTCAGGGCATTATCAACAATAGTACGGGCAACGGCTTGACAGCCAATACAACACATAGGTTGTTCAATACCGTCGATATTTACAAACAGTGAAATACCTTTCGGGATAGTTTCATCACAGTGAAAACAATTTATGGACATGTTTTTCGTTAATTAGCTTCGAATGGCTTAGGTAAAATATCAATAAAATTTGCTTGAGGAAGTGAAATAGTATTTTGAATTTTCCAGTGGTTCTCAAATGGACTGATGGTGATCCGCCACTTACCTGAGATGTCTTTTTCAATAATTTGCCTAAAAACACCAGAAGCGTCAGCTGTCATAGCAAAATAGAAATCTTTTTCTTGTTGAGTGGGGTGATAAAAATTGACATTAAGTAAGGGGAATTCTTTATCGATACCGGTAGGTTTGATCACTAATTCTTGATTATCAAATTTCAACGCAAATGCCATTCCTAACTTTTGGGCATGTTTAATTTTCGTTAACTCTAAATTGATTGCTTTACCTTTTTTGTAGTAATCACCGACGACTAAGGTATCAGGATCTGTGTTTGCAATAATTAATGTCGCAATACCGGCAACAACAGCTGATAAAGGAAGAAAAAAAACTAACCAAGCCCAAGGCTCTTTGTACCACGACGTTTTCATGTATTTACTTATTACCAATTAAAGAGAGGATATTATACTAACTTTGTTCTAGCGTGACCAATAAAAAAGCCTTAGTGAATTCACTAAGGCTCTCTGTTCTTAAAAGAAAGAGTTAATTCTGTGAGAGGCTATAAATATAAGCACTGATCACATGCACTTTTTGCTCTCCTAAAATATCTTTCCATGCTGGCATAACACCTGAACGACCATGACGAATTGATTGTTCAATAACGCGCGGTGAACCGCCATATAACCAAATATTATCTGTTAAATTTGGTGCACCAAGCGGTAAGCCCATCGCTGTACTGCCTGTACCGTCGACGCCATGACAACCCGCACACATCGCGAACTTTTCTTGTCCAGCCTTAGCAGAGTCCGGATCAACTTCTCGACCACTCAAACTCATTACGTAAGCTGCAACATCTTTAACGCCTTGGGCACCACCGAGCATAGTTTCCCAACCGATCATCCCTTGAGCTTTGCGGCCATGCATAATACTTGCTTTAATAGCATCAGGTGAGCCACCATATAGCCAATCATTATCGGCAAGGTTAGGAAAGCCGGTTGTTCCATGTGCATCAGAACCATGACATTGTGAACAGTTTTGTAAAAACAAACGTTGTCCCACTTTCAATGCTTCTTCATCTGTTGCTAACTCTTGAATATCGCGAGCAGCAAACGCTTCGAAAATAGGCCCGAATTTAGCGTCTGCAGCTTTGACTTCCATATCATATTGAACGATTAAGTTATTTTCTTTGGCGTATTCAGCTTTAGCTCTCGACTCTTCAAGGTTTAATATCCCTTGGTTTGAACTTGTCCAACCAAATAGTCCTTGCCAGTTACCTAAACCAGGGTATACAAGTAAGTAACCGAAGCCCCAAATGATGGTGATTAAAAAGAATGTGCTCCACCATTTTGGTAATGGGTTGTTTAATTCTTCTATACCGTCGAAGTTATGTCCTGTTGACTCACCTTCTTCCACATCAGCAAAATTCTTTAAACACATCCGCAATAATAAGTAACAACCTATTAAAGTACCGAGTGAAAGAACGCTTATCCAAATACTCCAGAAGCTAGACATTGTTATTTTCCTGCTTGTTAGTTTCTTCTTTGTGATCTTCTTCAAAAATCGAGTTGGCCGCTTTATCAAACGAAGATTTACGTTTTTTGCTGTACGACCAGACCACAATGATGATAAAAAGTGCCAAAATGATTACTGTAATTACGCCTCTAAGCGTGCCGTAATCCATATTATTTCAACGCGTGACCAAGTGACTGTAAATATGCAATCAACGCTTCCATCTCAGTTTTTCCATTGACATCAGACTGCGCCTTGGCAATATCTTTTGCCGAATATAATGGAATAGCCTTACCTTGTTCGTCTTTATGGGTTTTATTCCGTGTTAAAAAATTAAACGTTTCTAATTTCTTAGCCGTTAACTTCCCATCAAGTTTATTTTCGTCTAACCACTTAAATGAAGGCATATTTGATTCAGGCACAACAGAACGAGGGTCGATAAGATGTGCTCTATGCCAGTCATCACTGTAACGACCGCCTACACGAGCTAAATCAGGCCCTGTTCTTTTAGAACCCCATAAAAATGGATGTTCCCATACCGTTTCACCCGCAACAGAATAGTGACCATAGCGCTCTGTTTCTGCACGAAATGGACGGATCATTTGGCTATGACAAACATTACAACCTTCACGAATATATATGTCACGTCCTTCCATTTCTAACGCGGTATATGGGCGCAAATTATCAACCGGTGTGGTTGTCGCTTTTTGGAAAAATAATGGGGTAATTTCTACTAAACCACCAACACTGATCGCTAAAATAGTGAATATAAAAAATAAGCCTACATTTTTTTCGACTTTTTCATGTTTATTGGTCATGTTTCGTCTCCTTAGGCTACTTCTAAAGGCTTAAGACTATTGTCTTTCGCTTGAATTGTTTTAAACATGTTGTAGGCCATTAAAACAAAGCCAGCAACAACAAATACACCACCTACGAAGCGGATAAAGTAGAATGGATATGAAGCCGTTAAACTTTCGACAAAAGAATAAGTCAATGTGCCATCGGTATTGACCGCGCGCCACATTAACCCTTGCATAACGCCTGATATCCACATAGCGACGATATAAAGAACAACACCGGTAGTATGTAACCAGAAATGAGTATTGATCAAACGAATACTGTACATACGACCTTGGTTAAAGAGAACTGGAATTAAATGGTACATCGCACCAATTGAAACCATAGCAACCCAACCTAAAGCACCCGAATGTACATGGCCGATAGTCCAGTCAGTGTAGTGTGACAGGGCATTTACAGATTTTATTGCCATCATTGGCCCTTCAAAAGTAGACATGCCATAGAAGGATAATGAAACGATTAAAAAGCGAAGAATAGGGTCGTGACGAAGCTTATGCCATGCACCTGACAACGTCATAATACCGTTGATCATACCACCCCAAGATGGAAGGAATAATACAATAGACATTACCATACCAACTGATTGAGCCCAATCTGGTAACGCTGTGTAATGAAGGTGATGAGGTCCAGCCCATATATATAATGAAACTAATGCCCAAAAATGCACAATAGATAAACGATACGAATAAACAGGGCGCTCGGCTTGTTTAGGAACAAAGTAGTACATCATCCCCAAGAAACCAGCTGTTAATAAGAAACCAACGGCATTATGGCCATACCACCATTGCATCATGGCATCGATAGCACCTGAATATATTGAATAAGACTTCATCATAGAAACAGGGATGACCATACTGTTACCAATATGTAATACTGCAACCGTTAATATGAAGCCACCAAAAAACCAGTTTGCCACATAAATATGGGAAGTCTTACGATTTAGTAGGGTGCCGAAAAATACAATGGCATAACTCACCCATACGACGGCAATTAAAATATCAATTGGCCATTCTAATTCAGCATATTCTTTACTACTGGTATAACCTAAAGGCAAAGTGATAATGGCCAATAAAATGACAGCCTGCCATCCCCAGAAGGTGAATGACGCAAGCTTGCCACCAAACAACGTTGTTTTACAAGTACGCTGTACAACATAATATGAGGTAGCAAATAAGGCACTTGTACCAAAAGCAAAAATTACTGCGTTAGTATGAAGTGGGCGAAGTCGGGAGTAGGTTAACCATGGTGTTTCAAAATTTAATGCTGGCCAAATTAATTGAGCGGCAATAAGGACACCGACAAGCGTACCAACGAATCCCCAAATAACTGTCATGACGGTAAATTGTTTTACTACATCAAAGTTATATGACGGCTGATCAAGCGTTGTTGTCATTTTTATTGTTCCGTTAACAAAGTTAGTTTTACTATATGTTGAAAAATAAGTAATGAAAGATTTCAGCTTATATATTTCTCAATAGTTTTCGTGAGTATGATATAAATCACATTTTTTGAGCGTAACGTATTATATCACGTGTAATTTTACCTTTTGGAGTTGATTTAGATCAATGAAAAAATATGATTTAAATCAATAAAAAGGATTTACCTTTGATTAAATTTTATGATTAATACACGATCGTTTAATTATTGAACTAAAAACAAATAATTATAAAAAACTGTAGACTAGATATTAGGGTTAAGCTAGATGAAAGTTTAATTTTGATATGTAAAAATACCATTAGCTGTATTTACGAATGTTTAAATACAAACTTTTATCACTTGGTGTTTTCATATGTCTAAATCCACGCGAGGATTATTTTTCGTTTTAATCTTCCTTTTAATGGGCTGTTCTCCTAAAAAACAGTCGGTAAATTATATTGCTCCTCAATGTTTATCAAGCCAAAGTCAATGTCACGTTTATATTGAGCAAACTAGGTTTGATGTGTTATTCAATGTTGCAAGGGTCACTACGGAACAAACATTTAATATAGTTGTTAAAGCTAAATCACTTGAAGATAAATTTCTCATTAACGGTTTTTTAGAAGGAAAAGAAATGTATATGGGGAAAATCCCGTTATTTTTTGAAAAAGATGGTCAAGGGAATTTTGTCGCATCGACCATGTTAGGTAGCTGTGCAGAAAAAAAAATGATTTGGCGTATGTGGCTAACCATTTCAGAGCAAGATAATCCTGATAAAGCGCAACAAGTATTTATCGACTTTACCAGTTATCGAGCTTAGTTGTCTTGTTTAACTCCTTTGATTTAACGCCTTGAGATTTACGTGGCGTGATATTTCAAAATATAAAACGAATTCATTTCAGTGAACAGTTCACACTTAACTTAAAACTAACCATATTGCCACTGCGATCATTAAACTTCCTGAGATTTTATTGAGTATTTTAACATTATCTTCTTGTATTAATATTCGAGCGATAGACCTACCTCCAGTTGCATATATCATCATGCAAATAAATTCTGATACAATAATTATTGCAACTAAAACAGTTAGTTGTGATGGTAACGCGTAATTATTGTTAATAAATGGCGGTAGTAATGAAACCATAAATGCCCATCCCTTAGGGTTGGCAATTGCCGTGATAAAGCCTTGATTGAATAAATGTTTCTTATTCACCGGTAAGGTATTTGTTACGGGTTCTGCTAAAGCAAGTTTTCCTTTTGAACGCCACATATTAAAGCCAATATAAAATAAATATAGGGCTCCAATAATTTTGAGACAGTGAAATACTACCGGTACCTTTAGCATCATTGAGGAAATACCCACAACCGAGGCAATTGCGACAGATGCCACACCTAATAACTCGCCCCACATCATCCACATTGTTTTTTTGACGCCGATAGACATACCTAACGTCATTGCCAACGTCATGCACATTCCGGGGGTAATACTAACGAGAAAAAAGGTAGGAATAAAAAGTGAAATTAATGCAATATCGATCAAGGTAAATGCCTAAGGTGTTTTTAAGGCGAAGATAATAATCGAAATTTGCCGTCAGTAACAACAGAAATGTTATTTAACTTGCCTATACAGCAACCTGTCTAAACGGATTAGAATTGCAGTGTAAATCTTTGTAAATAAACTTGTTGTATAACTGAGCTAAAATTAATCTTTGAACCCTATATAAAGATCGACTTTGTATTAACTAAATTTGATGGTGAACATGAAAACCGGCAATACCAACAAACAAAAACTCAATTTACCCACTGTATTTACACTTTGCAGTGTTAGTTTATTTTTAGTGTCTTGTACTTCAACATCTGGGAGAACTGACGCTAGTAGCGATATTGTTTATCCACAACACTGGCAATCGATTAAGTCAGGAGAAAATGAAAATAAACAAAGTAGTGCTAATTGGATAACCACGTTTAACGATCCGCAATTAGTTGCTCTTGTTCAGCAAGCCATTAAACAAAATCGGACACTTAAAACTCAAAAAATCACCATGGAATTGGCGGAACAAAAAGCCTTGGCTAGCGGCGCAAGTCGATTACCTGAACTGACATTAAACCAAGGGAATTCAAGGCGTAAAACAGTTTCTAGTGATGATGTACAGTATACAAATAGTGCCGATGTCGAGCTTGAATTAAGTCTAGAAGTCGATCTGTGGGGAAAGTTATCCGATCAACAAAATCAAGCTACATTGAATTTTGCCGCGGCTAAAAGTACTTATGAACATCAAAAAAACACCTTAGTTGCAGAGGTGGCTAGTGCTTGGTTCGATGTGATTTCTGCCCAAGAGTTATTAAACTTGTACCAAGAAAGAGCAAAAAACTTAGCGAATAATTTAGACATGATCCAAACTTCGTATCGTTTAGGGCTTAACGAAGCATTAGATGTATATTTAACTCAAAATGATGTTAGTCAGGAAGCGGCGCGTGTAGCACAACAGCAGCAAGTATTATCTACAGCTAAACGCCAACTTGA
The DNA here is from genome assembly GCF_031846185.1 of Thalassotalea castellviae. Taxonomy (NCBI): domain Bacteria; kingdom Pseudomonadati; phylum Pseudomonadota; class Gammaproteobacteria; order Alteromonadales; family Colwelliaceae; genus Thalassotalea; species Thalassotalea castellviae. Next base: position 140,753 of record NZ_JAVRIF010000001.1, on the reverse strand, counting down.
ACTGTTGATTGGAGAGTATCCTGATGGTGATTTAATAAGTAACGTGGAGTTACCTGTATTAAATCAAGAGATATTTTTAGGCGCACCTGCGCAGCTCTTAACACAAAGACATGACATATTAACGTCTTGGTATCAATTACTTGCCTTAGATGCAGGGTTAGCGGTTGCCCATAAGCAACGTTTCCCTAAAATTTCACTATTTGCCAGTACCGGTGATAGCTCTGATGAACTACAAAACTTACTTGATGGAGGCTCTCTCGCATGGTCGTTGATTGGTAACCTGACGTTACCTTTGTTTGATGGTGGCCGACTTGCCTCTCTTGAAGAACAAGCAAGACTTGCGGTACAACAACAAGAGCAATATTACTTAAATGATCTTTATCAAGCCTTTGCTGATGTTGAAAATTATATTGCAAATAGCAAGGCATTGAAGGAACGTTATCAACATTTAACGTTAGCAGGGCAAAATGCTTTAACAGCAGAGAAACTTTCTTTTGATCAATATATGCGTGGTTTAGTGAGTTACACGACAGTATTAGAGTCACAAAGAAGGGCGTTTGACGCTCAAAATTCATTAATTCAATTAACAAATCAAATGCTTCAAAATCGTATCTCTTTGTTTGTTTCGCTTGGTGGCTCACCTTTATCATCTTCAAAGGATGACAGCGCACAAACTACTTCTACACTCGTTAACAATCAGCAGGTTAATTAATCAATTATGTCTATCCAAACTCTTATGTCTAAAAATAAAAAGCTTGTTCCTGTTGTTATTATTGTTGTTTTTATTTTATTAGCAAAAGTGATAACCAGTAATCCGCCGACTGCAAAACGAGGTAAACCGAGTGCAGCACCACAAATTAGTGTTGATGTGAAAACACTAAAGAAAGAATCTTATCCGGTTGTTATTGAAAGTTATGGAACGATTAGGCCAAGAACGCAAAGTATCCTACTTCCACAAGTGTCGGGGCAAATTATAAGCATTGGCAAAAACTTTCAAGCGGGTGAATTTTTCGAAAAAGGTGATGTGTTAATAGAACTTGATGATCGAGACCTTTTGTCAGAAGTTAAAATATCACAAGCAAATTTGTATAGTGCTAAACAAGCGTTAAGTGAAGAAGAAGCACGTGTTGAGCAAGCGAAACAAGATTGGTTAAGACTCGGTAATAGTGATACTGCACCCGATTTAGTCTTAAGAAAACCACAATTACTTGCTGCACAAGCTAAAGTATTATCAGCGCAAGCGAGCCTTGAAAAAGCTGAGCTTGCAGTAGAACGCAGTAAAATTGTTGCTCCTTATACAGGAAGAGTCTTATCTAAAAATGTTGATTTAGGTCAGGTAATTTCGCCAAGCACTCAGTTAGCTGAAATTTACGCGGTTGACTATGTTGAAATACGTTTGCCATTAAAAAATAAAGACTTACGTTATATGGTTCTGCCTGAAAATCAACGCTTTAAAAAAGCAACTCCAGATGAACAACCAGCCGTTACTATATATTCTGATCTTACTCAGCGTGATACTTGGTTTGGTAAAGTAGTTCGTACAGAAGGGGCTTTTGATCAAAACTCACAACAGTTATTTGTTGTTGCGCAAATTGATGACCCTTATGGTGATAATAATATGCAAAGCTTACCACTTAAAATTGGTCAGTATGTCAGTGCTAAAATTAAAGGTCGCGTTCTTGATGATGTTATCACAGTAGCAAACAAAGCGATTTATCAAGGAAGCTATGTGTATATTGTTAATGACGGTGTGCTTGAACGAAAAGAAATTGAAATTGAATGGCAAAATGAAGATGTCGCCATTATTAAAAGTGGCCTTAACGTTAATGAATTATTAGTCATGACGCCGCTTGGACAAGTTACTTCAGGAACTCCGGTAGCTATTTCAAGTTTTGATGGTCAAAAACAAACCGTCAAGAAAAAAGCAAAGCCGGGCAGAAATGGCCAAGAAAAGAAGCATCCTTCCAGAAAGCCCAATGATAAAGAAAAAGGAGCAAAATCATGATCGCTTGGTTCGCTCGTAATCACGTTGCCGCTAATTTATTAATGATAACGATTTTGTTAATGGGATTATTTTCATTGAAAGGTAATATTCCATTAGAAGTCTTCCCCTCATTTGAATCAGATATTGTAAGTGTACAAGTGAGTTTGCGTGGTGCAACACCTGAAGATACTGAACAAGGTGTCGCGATTCGTATTGAAGAAGCAGTGCAAGACCTAGAAGGAATTGAAAAAATCAGTAGTACCTCGGTTGAAGGGTCTGCATCGGTTAGCATTGAAGCGGATTCGGGATATGACGTTCGAGAGCTGTTATCTGATGTGAAAAGTCGTGTAGATGCGATTAATACTTTTCCTGCCGATGCTGAAAAGCCGATTATTGCGATTAGGCAACGGATACGTGATGTTATGGCTGTTACTGTTTCGTCAATTTATGGTGAAAAAGAAATACGTGAATTTGCTGAACAAGTACGTGATGATTTATTAAGTTTACCGCAAGTTACGCAAGTCAGTTTAGATGCAGTTAGAAACTATGAAATTAATATTGAGGTTAGCCAAGAAAAACTGCAGCAATATCAATTAACTTTATCGGATATTTCTGATGCCGTACAAGCAAGTTCTATCGATATGTCTGCCGGTAACGTACGTACTGAAGGTGGTGACATTTTAGTACGTAGTAAAGGCCAAGCATATCGACGTGATGAATTTGAAAAAATAGTGATAAAAACTCACGTAGACGGTACTTTTTTACATTTAAGCGATGTTGCCATCGTCAATGATGGTTTTGAAGAAGAACCACTACGTGCTCGTTTTAACGGTGAACAAGGCGCGTTAATTGAAGTATTTAGGATTGGTAATCAAAGTGCAATTGAAGTTGCGGATGCGGTTAAACAATATATTAATGACCGACAAGACACCTTACCTAAAGGCTTTAAATTAGGTTATTGGGATGATGACTCAGAAATTGTCAAAAGCCGTTTAAATACTTTAATAACCAACGCCTTGCAAGGTGGGTTTCTGGTTTTATTATTATTAACCTTATTTTTAAGGCCTTCTATCGCTTTTTGGGTATTCATTGGTATTCCTATAAGCTTTATGGGAGCCTTTGTTATGATGCCTGTTTTCGATATTTCTATTAATATCATGAGCTTGTTTGGTTTTATTTTAGTGCTGGGGATTGTCGTTGATGATGCCATTGTCACCGGGGAGAATATTTATCGGCATACTCAAACGGCTAAAACAAGTTTACAAGCGGCTATTGAGGGAACAAAAGAAGTTGCTGCGCCCGTTACTTTCGGTATTTTAACCACAGTGGCGGCATTTTTACCTTTAGCTTTTATCGAAGGGCGAAGAGGCGCGATGTTTGCGCAAATCCCAGTCATCGTAATCCCTGTATTATTATTTTCATTAATCGAGTCTAAGTTTGTTTTACCGTCGCATTTAAAACATCTAAAACTGCGTAGTGATAAAACAAAAGTTTCTAAATTTAGTGCTTGGCAACAACGCTTTGCCGATGGTTTTGAAAATGCGATTTTAAAATATTATCAACCTATTCTAGCGCTTGCGACGAAAAACCGCTTAACAACCGTCTCGTTATTTGCCGGAATATTTATATTAATTTTTGCCTTTATCTCGAGTGGTTGGACGAAGTTTGTCTTCTTTCCCCGAATTGCTAGTGAAACGGCTCGTGCTAATTTAACCATGCCGGTAGGCACAAGTTATGATGTAGTTGATAGTTATGTGGAAAAAATGTCAAATGCGGCAAAAACATTGCAAGACAAATATCGTGATGAACAAGGAAACAGCGTTATCTTAAATACCTTGGCTATTACTCGCAATGAAACCGGCCGAGTTCGTTTTGAAATATTGCCCGCAGACCAAAATGAAACGGGGGTTGATATTCGACAATTAGTGGCTGAATGGCGAGAATTGATTGGTGATTTACCCGGAGCAGAAAGCTTAACTTTTAGAGCTGAAATAGGTCGCGCAGGTGATCCTATTGATATTCAACTTTCAGCGACCAATTTAGCGACATTAAAAGAAGTGGCTGAGCAAGTGAAAACACGTTTGACTCAATACCCAACGGTATTTGAAATATCTGACAGTTTATCAAATGGTAAAGAAGAATTAACGATTGAATTAACCGAGCAAGGACATGCCATGGGGATGTCGAGCTCTTTTGTCACTAGACAAGTGAGAAATGCATTTTTTGGCTCTCAAATTCAACGTATTCAACGCGGTCGAGATGATGTTCGAGTGATGCTTAAGTTTCCATTAAGTGAGCGAAAATCAATTGCTAATTTAAGTAATATGTTAATTCGTACTCCTCAAGGCGGCAAGGTGCCTTTGTCCCATGTCGCGACGTTAAAACCAGGTAAAAGTCCCTCAGCGATTAATCGCATTGATCGTTATCGAACGGTGAATGTAACCGCTGATATTGATAAACAAAACACGAATATGACAGTGCTCAACGCTGAATTACAACCTTACTTAGAAGAACTGACGAGTAAATATCCAGGTGTGAGCTTTACTTTAGAAGGGGAAGCAAGAGAGCAGCGAGAATCGTTCGGTAGTATGGCGACAGGTCTTATATTCATATTTTTTATTATTTATTGTTTATTAGCGATCCCGTTTAAATCTTATATTCAACCGATTATTGTTATGTCGGTGATCCCATTCGGTGCAATAGGCGCAGTTGTTGGTCATTGGATTATGGGGATGGATTTAACCATTATGAGTATGCTAGGCATGATGGCACTGATTGGTGTTGTGGTAAACGATAGTCTTGTATTGGTTGATTTTATTAACAAGAGACGACTCGAAGGCGCTGAATTAATGGAGTCGGTGTTGGTGGCTGGGCGTTCACGGTTTAGGCCGGTTATGTTGACCTCATTAACAACTTTTATTGGTTTGATGCCATTATTATTTGAAAAAGCAACCCAAGCACAATTTTTGATCCCCATGGCGGTTTCATTAGGCTTTGGTATTATTTTCGCGACCTTTATTACCTTAGTCCTTGTGCCGGTTAATTATTTATTGGTAGAAGATGCGAAAGAGTTTGTTAAACTTACTAAATCAAAATTTCAGACAGCATCATAGAGTTTAATATGAATAAAAATACCATTACAGAAGAAACCATTTTTTCTAAAATTATCAGACAAGAGATACCAACACCGTTATTGTATCAAGATGATTTAGTGACGGCTTTTCGAGATATTTCTCCTCAAGCTAAAAGTCATATATTGATCATTCCCAATAAATTGATCCCAACGGTGAATGATGTTGAAGAACAAGATGAATTAGCCCTTGGTCGCTTATTTACTGTTGCTAAAAAGCTCGCTAAAGAAGAAGGGATTGCAGAAGATGGATATCGATTGATCATGAATTGTAATCAACATGGTGGACAAGAGGTTTATCATATTCATCTGCATTTAGTAGGCGGAGAACCTTTAGGGAAAATGCTAAATAAATAAGGTTTTTAATAGCCTTTCACGACGCTAAATCAATCTGTTAAGAGAAATACTAACTTTTACACCTTTGTAAACATTTAAATGAGACAAAGTGTGTAAAAGTTACGTTTAATTGTCGTGCAGTTCCCCGTAAGGTCATTCATAATTTACCATAAAGTAACGAAAAAGGTTGTGCTGAGTGAAGTGGGCAAAATTTATTGAAGACAAAAATAAATTATTCTGGTTTGTACATAGTGCAGGCTGGTTTGGTTTTGCTTTAGTATATTACCTAAGCTCTTTACTTCACGATTTACGCGATATTTTTGTCGTTATCATCTTTCTTAATGCTTACGCAGGTTGGTTGTTCAGTATACCTCTGCGTTATGTCTACCGTTATGTTTGGAATTATAGCCCATTAAAAATTGCCGCTAGTGTGATTGTGACCTCTGCGGTCACAGGGGTATTATGGCAAGTGGTTCAAAATATTAATTTTTGGGAAATCTATAAACACGGATATCGGCCTGAGCATATTATTTATTACACACGTAATGGTTTGTTTTCTTTCTCAATTATGTTGAGTTGGAGTGTTTTATACTTTGGAACTAAGTATTATCAAATGCTACAAAAAGAACGACAAAACGTATTACAAGCCAATACGGTCGCTCATCAAGCGCAATTGAAAATGTTACGTTACCAACTGAATCCTCATTTTCTTTTTAATACTCTCAATGCGATTTCTACACTAATTTTAGTGAAAGAAAATACCACCGCTAATGCCATGGTTACTAAATTGAGTGAGTTTCTGCGCTATTCCCTTGATAAAGATCCGATGAAAAAAGTGACATTAGAGAGTGAACTTCAAGCGTTAAAACTCTATTTAGATATTGAAAAAGTGCGTTTTGAAGAGCGTTTGCAAGTAAACTTTCATGTCGCAAAAGATTGCCAACAAGCATTAGTGCCTAGCATGATTTTACAGCCACTGGCTGAAAACTCTATTAAATATGCAATTGCCGTTCAAGAACAAGGTGGTGCAATTACGGTAAATGTTTCTAAGTTTGGTCGAGATTTATTAATTGAACTTACCGATAATGGTCCTGGTGCGGAAATTAAAAATGGCAATTTATTTCGTGAGCATGGTGTTGGTTTAGCGAATAGCCGAGAAAGGTTACAAGCATTGTATGGTAATGAATTTTCATTAGTTGTTTCCAATAATGAGCCTAACGGTGTTAAAGTTAACATCAGGATGCCTTATGAAACTGGAACTATAGAATGAGTAAAATCTTATCCACCATTATTGTCGATGATGAAGCTCTTGCCAGAAAAGGCTTAGCGATAAGGTTGCAAGAACATAAAGATATAAAGATTATTACAGAATGTAGTAATGGCCGTGAAGCGATAGAAGCCGTACGAGCATATCAACCTGATCTGATGTTTTTAGATATTCAGATGCCGGGTTTAGACGGTTTTGAAGTCGTAAAAGAAATCGCGGATCAAGGTCTTGAATTACCTATGGTTGTCTTCGTTACCGCATTTGATCAATATGCACTTAAAGCGTTTGATGTTCATGCTCATGATTATCTACTCAAACCTGCTGATGAAACCCGCCTTGCACAAGCACTTGATAAAATAAGAGAAAAGTTAATTGGTGAAGAAAATGCTCAGCATAAAGAGCAATTAGTACGTCTGGTGAGTGATGTCACTGGAAACGATTGTGCTGATATTCTTAACGACTTAGCGCAAAATAAACCTGTTTCAATTTCACATTATTCTGATGTTTTAGCAATTAAAGATGCTGGTGAAGTAAGCAGGGTGCCCGTAAAAGATATTTTATGGATTGATGCTGCTGGTGATTATATGTGTGTTCACACCAAAGAAAATACCCACATACTCCGTAAAACTATGAAGCAATTAGAAGAAAGTTTAGATCCGAAACAATTTATTCGTAGCCATCGTTCCACCATAGTAAATAAACATTTCATTAATAAATTTTGTAGTCAGTTAAATGGCGAATATTATTTAGTGATGAATAACGGCAAAGAACTAAAAGTCAGCAGAAGTTATAAAGACAAAGTTAAATTAGCAGTTACGCAATAACTACTTATTGAAGACTATAACAAGTTAATAAGCATCTGTTTGTTTTGATAACGCTAAAATGTTCTCTTGGGCATCGATAAGCAATGGGCTGACGGTTTTATTATGTTCAACGGCTTGGGTTAATGGGATCAAACAAATCGCATTATTTTGTTCTCCCACCATGATATTACTTTTTCCTTGTGAAATTGCCTGAATAGCTGAAACCCCCATTTTTGTCGCTAATATTCTATCTTTTGCCACGGGTGAGCCACCTCGTTGAATGTAGCCTAACGTACACAAAGTACAATCTATTCCTGTCATGCTTGTTAATTTTTTCGCCAACGCCTCACTGCCATTTGGCCATAGGTTTTCAGCAATCACAATTAAAAAACTGCTATGCTTTGCTTGTTTGGCGGTTTGAATTTGCGTTGAAATTTGCTCTAAGGTCTCTTGTTCTTGCTGGATATTAAAATTTTCAAAAGACAGGACTTTTTCTGCAGCACAAGACACTCCAACATTGAATGTTATCTGGCCACTTTGTCTTCCCATCAGCTCTACTAAAAACACTCGTTCAAATGCGTCTGCAGTATCCCGTATTTTATCAATGGCGGAAAGGGCGGTATCGACGGCTGTTGAAAAGCCTATGGTAAAATCAGTGCCGTCGATATCGTTATCTATGGTACCTGGTATCCCAATGACTTGACCTTGCCATTGTTCATGAATGGCTAACAAACCATTAAAAGAGCCATCGCCACCAATAACAATTAGCGCATCAATTTTATTTTTCAATAACACATTGACTGCTTGACTAACGCCCGTTTTACTTCGCATTTCTTTACAGCGAGCACTTTTTAAAAGAGTCCCACCTCGATGGATAACACCTTCAACGTCACTAATTGCTAATGGTTTAAGTTCATTATTGATCAAACCATTATAGCCATGATAAAAACCAAAAATTTTATATTGATATCGATGTCCAGCTAAGACTATTGCTCGTATTGCCGCATTCATTCCAGGTGCATCACCACCACTGGTTAAAATAGCTATATTTTTAGTCATGTTTTTTGGTGTTTTTTAGCTTGTGCCTAGATAAAATCTAACATTGAAATACTGCTTTGGGAATATAAGAAATATGAATAGTAGTGAAAAACACATGGAATTGAGCAAGATCAAAAAAGGTAACTACTTGATTTCATCAAACAGTTACCTTTTAAATTTCTTTCAAAATTTATTTATGAAAGATTTTCTTTTTTGACGTTAAGAATTTTTAAAGTGTTCGTTGCACCAACTGTTTCCATCAGATCACCGTGAGTAAATATTACTTTATCTCCTACAGCTAAATCTGATTTATCAATAACAGCTTTTAAAACGTCTCTGGCTAAATCGTCATTACTGCTTTCCGTTGAGTCAAATTCAACCGGATAAACACCACGGTAAATAGCCGTCTTGTTTAATGTTTTATTGTGACGTGAAAGTGAATAAATCGGTAAACCTGAGGTAATTCGTGACATTAATTTACTGGTATGCCCTGATTCAGTTAAAGCAATAATCGCTTTCACACCGTCTAAATGGTTTGCTGCATACATGGCTGAAAGTGAAATGGTTTCAGAAATTTCAGTAAAAGTTATGTCCATACGATGACCTGAAGTATTCACAGAGCGATGAGTTTCAGCGCCTAGACAAACTTCAGACATGGCTTTGACTGTTTCAACAGGGTATTTACCTGCAGCCGTTTCAGCACTCAACATCACAGCATCAGTACCATCAAGTACAGCGTTTGCCACATCCATCACTTCAGCACGTGTTGGCATTGGTTGCTCAATCATGGTTTCCATCATTTGGGTGGCAGTAATAACGACACGATTTAATTTACGACTTCGAGCAATAATGTGCTTTTGTTTGCCAACAAGCGCAGCATCGCCTATTTCAACACCTAAATCACCACGCGCTACCATAACAACGTCAGACGCTAAAATAATGTCATCTAACACTTTGTCATCGTTTACGGCTTCAGCACGTTCTATTTTAGAAACAAGTTGTGCTTCGCAGCCAGCTTCTTGTGCTAACAAACGCGCTTCACGCATATCTGCAGCATCACGTGGGAAAGAAACCGCTAGAAAATCAACATTGATTTTAGCTGCTGTTTTAATATCTTCTTTATCTTTATCCGTTAAAGCTGGGGCGGTTAAACCACCACCTTGTCGGTTTATGCCTTTATTGTTTGATAAAGGACCTCCAACAGTCACTTCAGTGAAAACAGATGGGCCAACTGTTTTTAATACCTTTAGCTGCACACGTCCATCATCAAGTAATAAAATATCGCCTTGTGAAACATCTTCAGGTAATTTTTTATAGTCTATACCCACTTTTTCCTGGCAACCTTCGCCTTTTGGCAGTGTGGCATCTAACTCAAATTTATCACCAATGGCAAGTTTGATCGGACCATTTTTGAACGTGGAAACACGGATTTTAGGACCTTGTAAATCTCCTAAAATACCTACATATATACCAAGTTCATTGGCAACTTCGCGTACTGTTTTAGCTCGTTGAATATGATCTTCAGCAGTACCGTGTGAAAAATTTAAGCGAACAACGTTAACACCGGCAGCGAGCACATTCTTTAACGTTTCTCTATCTTCTGTTGCAGGACCTAAAGTCGCAACAATTTTCGTTCTTCTAGGCATTTTAATCCTTAGTCTAAAAACTAATTAATAATAAGTTATGGTTCTTTTCTTTCAAAACGAGAGCTTCTTAAGCTATCTTTTACTTTCTTCAAATTGTCTCTAAATTTAGTACCACGGCGTAAGGTGAAACCTGTTGCTAAAATATCAATAAGTGCTAATTGAGCAATTCGAGACGACATTGGCATATATAAGTCAGTGTCTTCAGCAACATCGACAGATAAGACAATGTTACATTCTTTAGCTAGTGGTGTACCTTCTGTTGTGATACCGATGACGGTAGCATCATTTTCTTTAGCTAAACTAGCAACTTCAACTAAAGACTTTGTTCTTCCTGTGTGGGAGATAACAACAACAACATCTCCTTGTTGACTATTAATAGCACTCATTCGTTGCATTAATATGTCATCAAAATAAACAACAGGAACATTAAAACGAAAAAACTTATTTAAGGCATCATGCGCCACTACGGCGGAAGCACCTAAACCAAAGAAGGAGATTTTGTTGGCTTGAGTTAGTAGGTCAACGGAACGATTTATCGTGTTGGTATCTAAACTTTTGCGGGCTAATTCAAGACTCGCCATGGTCGATTCAAAAATTTTAGCGGTATATTCATCGGCGCTGTCATTTTCATCAACGTGTCTGTTTACATAAGGAGTACCATTTGCCAAACTTTGGGCTAAATGTAATTTAAAATCTGGATAGCCTTTAGTGTCTAATCTTCGACAAAAACGGTTAACAGTAGGTTCACTGATGTTCGCTTGTTTAGCTAAAGCAGCAATGCTTGCATGAATAACTGTGTTAGGGGATGACATAATCACTTCAGCAACTTTACGTTCTGATTTACTGAATGTGTCTAATTCATTCGCTATTTTTTCTAAAATATTCATCATTACCACCATAGTTATTTTTATTAAGTGTAATTAATTTTCTCAATATAAAACAGAAAAAATGAAAATTTCTTTCATTTTTCTTAATAATATAAAACATAATGGCAATTTTGTGCAAATGTTTAATAATGTATAGCATGAAATTTTAGTTAATATTGCCGTTAAAACATCGGGAAATATCATTTTGTAGTAAAGTTACAAAAAGTTCTTTACTGAACTGCCAACAAACGCTAAATTAGTGCCAAATGTAGTTTAGTTACAATTAAATTATTTAAACTAGAGAGTTACCCCTTATGAAAAACACCGATTATCAGTCTGCTAGTGAAATTGTACTCTTTGGTGCGCTTGGTGATTTATCTCGTCGAAAGTTATTACCAGCACTTTATCAACTTGATCAAGTAGGTTTGTTAAATCCTGAAAGCCGTATCGTTGCTGTAGCAAGACAAGATAGTAGTCTTGAGGATTTTACTGAGTTTGTCATGGAGAACCTGACCAATTTTGTGAAAGAAGGATTAAATGACGACGTTATTGAACGTTTCAAATCTCGCCTTGTTTATCAGCAATTAGATTTTAAAGACACGAAAGCTTATAAAAATTTAGCGGATACGTTAGCGAACGGTCATAAAACACGTGTTTATTATTTTTCAACGCCTCCTGCTATTTATGGTGATATCTCTGACGGTTTAAAAGCAGCCGGTTTAATTACACCTGCTGATCGTGTTGTGATGGAAAAACCCATTGGCCATTGTTTAGAATCATCGAAAGTGATTAATGACCAAGTTTCGCGTTATTTCAACGAAAATCAAATTTATCGAATTGATCACTATTTAGGTAAAGAAACGGTATTAAATTTATTAGTGCTTCGTTTTGCGAATTCTTTGTTTACCAATAACTGGGATCGAAACAGTATTGATCATGTACAAATAACGGTAGCAGAAAGTGTTGGTATTGAAGGTCGTTGGGGTTTTTACGATGATGCTGGTCAAATGCGTGACATGATCCAAAATCACCTATTACAAATACTTTCTTTATTAGCCATGGAGCCTCCAGCAGATTTAAGTGCGGAAAGTATCCGTGCTGAAAAATTAAAAGCAGTGAAAGCATTAGTCCCTATTGATCGCAGTAATGTCAAAGATAAAACTGTGCGAGGGCAATATGCTGACGGTTATTTAAATGGTAATCCTGTACCTGGTTATTTAAATGAAGAAGGTGCTAATACGAGCAGTAATACTGAAACTTTTGTGGCAATTAAAGCCGAAATTGATAATTGGCGATGGGCCGGTGTTCCTTTTTACTTAAGAACAGGAAAAAGAATGCCTGCTAAACATAGCGAAATTGTCGTTCACTTTAAAGAACAAGCACATAACATCTTTAAAGATAGTCATGCAGATTTACCAGCAAATAAATTGACCATTCGTTTACAACCAGACGAAGGCGTTGAATTGCAAATGATGAATAAAATACCTGGTATTGCCTCACAAATGCATATTCAAGAGAACAAACTTGATTTGAGCTTTTCAGATACGTATGAAAATCAACGAGTGGTAGATGCTTATGAGCGCTTAATGTTAGAAGTGATCAATGGTAATCAATCATTATTTGTTAGCCGTGACGAAGTGGAAGCTGCTTGGACGTGGGCAGACAGTATTATAGACGCATGGAAATCAACGAATGAAGCGCCTAAAGCTTATGCTGCTGGTTCATGGGGACCTGTTTCTTCTATCTCATTGATAGCACGTGATGACAGACAGTGGGTGGAATAATGTACCAATTAAATGAATTTGATAAACGCGAAGAATTAGATTCTCAACTTGCTGATAAAGTTGCTGATATTTTAACAAAAGCCGTCGCGACAAAAGGGAAAGCAAGCATTGCTGTTTCTGGTGGTTCAACACCAAAAGGTTTTTTTACCGCGTTATCACAAAAAGATTTACCTTGGAATGATATTACTATTACTTTAGCGGATGAACGTTGGGTAAATATAGAAAGTGATGCGAGCAATACTCGTTTAGTTCATGAGAATTTATTACAAAACAATGCGGTAAATGCTAAGTTTTTTCATTTGAAACAAGGTGATGAGCTTTGTGAAGAAACGTTAGCCGATCTGAATTTAGCGGCAAATTCTGCATTGTTGCCGTTAGATGTTTTGATTTTAGGCATGGGTGAAGATGGTCATACCGCGTCTTTATTTCCTTGTAGTGACGAAATTGATGATTGTTTTACGACTCAATCTCCATTGCTAAAAGTCAGTCCTAAAACAGCGCCTCACGACAGAATATCCTTCAGTTTTGCTGCGTTAAAAAACAGTAAAAATGTTTTTCTTCATATTAGTAGTGCAAATAAAAAAGCTGTGCTTAATAGCGCATTAGCAGAAACAGATATTAAACAAATGCCAATTAGGGCATTTTTACAAGACCCTGAAATTAATACCAATGTGTATTGGGCGGAGTAAATTATGAGTCATTCAACAGAAGTACCTGTGAAAAAAGAAATAATCGATATTACTAATCGTATTATCGAACGTAGTAAGCCAACACGTTCTGCTTATTTGAACCGAATTGAAGCAGCCAAATCAGAAACCGTTCATCGTGCTAATTTAGCTTGTGGCAACTTAGCGCATGGTTTTGCAGCGTGTGGTAAAGAAGATAAAGCAATTTTACGTGGCGTCAACCATTCGGATATTGCGATTGTTTCCGCCTATAATGAAATGCTTTCTGCGCATCAGCCTTATGAAACATATCCTGTTATTATTAAAGAAGCTGTAAAAGAAACCGGTGGTATTGCCCAGTTTGCTGGTGGTGTCCCGGCAATGTGTGACGGTGTCACGCAGGGTCAAGATGGTATGGATCTTAGCTTAATGAGTCGTGATGTGATTGCGATGTCTACGGCTGTCGCGTTATCACATAATATGTTTGACGGTGCGGTAATGCTTGGTATCTGTGACAAAATTGTCCCAGGTTTATTAATCGCTAGTATGTCATTTGGACATCTGCCAATTGTTTTTATACCAGCAGGACCAATGCCTTCAGGTATTCCAAATAAAGAAAAAGCCCGCGTTCGTCAGCAATACGCGAAAGGCGAAATAGGGAAAGATAAATTATTAGAAGCCGAATCTGCTTCTTATCATGCACCAGGCACTTGTACTTTCTTTGGTACGGCGAACTCCAATCAACTAGTGGTTGAATTTATGGGATTGCATTTACCCGGTGCTTCGTTTGTACAACCTAACACTGTGCTGCGTAAGGAATTAACCAAAGCTGCGTCACGTCAAGTAACTCGTATTACTCAACAATCTGGTAATTATATGCCGATTGGCCGAATGGTTGATGAACGATCAATTGTTAATGCTATTGTTGCTTTATTAGCCACTGGTGGTTCAACAAACTTGATCATGCATATTATTGCGTTTGCCAAAGCCGCGGGAATTATCATTAATTTCCATGATTTCCATGATTTATCTGAAGTTGTACCATTATTAACCCGTATTTATCCTAATGGTCATGCGGATGTAAACCACTTCCAAGAAGCAGGTGGCATGGCATTATTATTTAAAGAATTAATTGATGCCGGTTTAATTCACGAAGACGTAGAAACGATTTGTGGTAGAGGACTTAGCCGATATACTCAAAAACCAACGTTAGAAGATGGCAAATTAGTCTGGGTTGATATTCCTAAAGTATCAGGTGATCCAGAAGTGATAGCTACCTTTGAGAAACCTTTCAGTAAACATGGTGGTTTATTAACGCTTAAAGGCAATATTGGTACGTCGGTCATTAAAACTTCATCTATGCCCGTTGATGATGTTGTGATCAAAGCTCCTGCGATTGTCTTTGAAGACCAACATGAAATCGACGCAGCGTTCAAAGCCGGTGAATTAAATAAAGATTTTGTTGCCGTGGTTCGTTTCCAAGGCCCTAAAGCCCGAGGCATGCCAGAGTTACATAAATTGACGCCACCGCTTGGTGTATTACAAGCAAATGGACATAAAGTAGCATTAGTCACTGATGGACGAATGTCGGGTGCTTCAGGTCGTGTGCCAGCAGCAATACATCTTTGCCCAGAGGCATTAGATGGCGGCATTATCTCTAAAATTAATACTGGCGATATTATTGAACTGAATTGTAAAACTGGTGAGTTGAACTTACTTGTTGATGAAGCCGAGTTAAGTCAACGTCAATGTGCACAATTCCAAAAAAATAATCACCATTTAGGTATGGGCCGTGAGTTATTTGGCGCAATGCGTCGTAATTTAAGTACCGCTGAAACTGGTGCTTGTTCACTTTTTGATGATGAATAACCTTCGCGGGCATTAAAGATGAGTCAAATAATAAACTTAGTTGCGGATATTGGTGGCACTAATATCCGATTGGGCACTTTTGAACATGGGGCGGCGGTCACTGCACTGAAAGTATATCAATGTGGTAATTATCAAAGTTTATCAGAGGTTATCCGTACTTATATAGACGAAGAAAACTTAGCTGAGAAAACGATTAATGCCTGTTTAGCCATTGCTTGTCCTGTGGAAAATGATCTGATTTCGATGACCAATTTACCGTGGACATTCTCTCAAAAAGCCTTGAAAGAAGAGTTATCACTGAACAAACTTTTATTGATCAACGACTATACGGCAATCGCGCATGCTGTACCTTATCTCAATAAGGAACAAAAAGTGCAAATTGGTGGCGGTGAAGTTGTTGATGGTAAGCCTATTTCCATTTGTGGACCAGGTACGGGCCTTGGTGTAGCAAACGTTGTACCTTTAGCGGAAGGTCAATGGCAAGCACTCGGTGGAGAAGGTGGACATGTTGATTTTGCCCCGATTGATCAAACAGAAATCAAAATCCTTGAGTATTTATTAAACCAGTACCAGCACGTTTCCTATGAACAATTGTTATCTGGTTTAGGTTTAGAGCAAATTTATCAAGCGTTAAATCATATTGAACAAGCTGAACAACCAATATTGTCTGCTCAAGATATTTCAGAAAAAGCGCTATCGAATACATGTCAACTGTGCGAAAAAACATTGGCACAGTTTTGTAAAATTTTAGGCAGTTTTGCTGGTAATTTATCGTTAACACTAGCCAGTTTTGGCGGTGTATATATTGCCGGCGGTATCGTGCCACGATTTATTGATTATTTAAAACAAAGTGAATTTAGAAGTCGTTTCGAAAGTAAAGGTCGGATAACGTTTAACCAAACAATCCCGACATTTGTGATCACAGAATCGCAGCCTGGTATTTTGGGCGCTTCCGCATACCTTCGACAACACAACCTTCAAAACAAAGGATAACTAGGAATTATGACCTCACCAAAAAATTGGCAAATAGCGCCAAAAGACCTTTTCGCCATGGGACCTGTAGTTCCTGTTTTAGTGATTAAGGATGTAGAAGATGCGTTACCGATCGCTGAAGCTTTACTTGAAGCGGATATCAAAGTACTTGAAGTAACTTTAAGAACACCGGCGGCTTTAGATGTGATCAGCACTATTGCGAAAGCTTTACCTGAAGCCATTGTTGGCTCTGGCACGGTAACTAATCGTGAAATGCTGCAACGCTCTGTTGATGCCGGCGCAAAATTTGCCATTAGTCCTGGCTTAACTAAAGATTTATTACAAGCGGGTAATGAAGGTGAAATTGCGTTAGTGCCTGGGATTTCTTCCATTTCTGAATTAATGGATGGGATAGATTATGGCTATGATCATTTTAAATTTTTCCCTGCCGAGGCTTCTGGTGGCGTAAATGCCATTAAATCTATTGGTGGTCCATTTGCCGATATTCGTTTTTGCCCAACGGGCGGGATTAATATCAACAACATCAATAATTATTTAGCTTTACCTAATGTTGCCTGTTGTGGTGGCTCTTGGTTAGTCTCAGATGAAATTATCGCACAGAAGAACTGGAAGCAGATTACAGAACTAGCCAAACAAGCCTTAGCGCATGTAAAAGGCTAAATATAAGACTAGCGTTATTAACAAGGTTTAATAACGCTTATCTTAAAAAAAAACGCTAATAACGTAAGTCATTAGCGTTTTTTATTATTTTAAAGTAAAGCTGAGTTATCTAAAAAATTAAAAAGCCGATGTGTCAGCAAAT
Organism: Thalassotalea castellviae; assembly: GCF_031846185.1. Classification (NCBI taxonomy): domain Bacteria; kingdom Pseudomonadati; phylum Pseudomonadota; class Gammaproteobacteria; order Alteromonadales; family Colwelliaceae; genus Thalassotalea; species Thalassotalea castellviae. The sequence continues at coordinate 123,570 of NZ_JAVRIF010000001.1, read as the reverse complement.
AATCCAACTTTTAAATCTTTAGCAACATATATTTCTTTGCCATCTACACTTACCGTGCCATCAGCTATGCCCATAAATAACTTACGTTTAATGACACGTTTTAAATCAATTTTATACGTGACTTTTTTCGCCGTTGGTAGCACTTGTCCGGTAAATTTAACTTCACCTACACCTAGCGCACGTCCACGACCTGGTCCACCTGCCCAAGCAAGGTAAAAACCAACAAGTTGCCACATGGCATCTAAACCTAAACAACCAGGCATTACTGGGTCACCTTTGAAGTGACAATCGAAAAACCAAAGATCAGGGGTGATATCTAATTCAGCGATAATTTCACCTTTATCAAATAAACCGCCTTCTTCTGTTATGAGGTTGATTCTATCCATCATTAACATATTATCAGAAGGTAATTTACTGTTGCCTTCACCGAAAAAATCAGTGGTACCGGCTAAGATCAGATCTTCTTTTGAAAACGAATTTTTTTGTGTCATGGGAATGATTTTACTCTTTGATTTTTAAAGGCGCTACTTTAGCGAACACTTGTACACTAAACAACTCCGAACAGTGGTTTTTTATAAATTTATTTGTCATATATCATAATTTCAGTAAAATATGGTAACGCATAACTAAGATAAACACCTGATTTATGAATGATAACAATCTGAAATCAAAAGATAAAAAAGCATTAACCAATGCCGAAAAACAAAAACGCTATCGAGAGAGACAAAAAGAACGTGGTAAACAAGAAATGAGAGGCTACTTATCGCCAGAAGCAAAAGAATGCTATCGTTTAATATCTGAACAAACCGGTTGGAATGACAGTGTGATCTTAAGTAATGCGGTAAGGTTAACCTATGCAGCGTATAAAAATGGTCAAGTAGGATTATTGAACAGTTGGTTGACAAAAAATAAACTTTAAATAGTTTGTAACAACTATTTACATATTCCTTTGTAAGATTAATAAAATAAGTAATATTTTTTTAAAAGATTAATCGCTATACTCAATGGTTAAGCGATAGTCTTTAGACCATTTGACAAAAATAATAAGGTGATTCTCCGTTGATTAATGTTTTACTAGTTGATGATCATGAGTTAGTTCGTACCGGTATTAGAAAAATACTGGATGAAGTGAAAGGACTTAAGGTTATAGGGGAAACTCAAACAGGCGAAGAGGCTGTTCAGTTTTGCCGAAAAACTGAGCCCGATGTGGTATTAATGGATATGAACATGCCAGGTATTGGTGGTTTAGAAGCAACTAAAAAAATTATTCGTTATGCACCCGATGTAAAAGTGATTGTTTTAACCGTTTATTGTGAAGATCCTATTCCAACGAAAGTTATGCAAATAGGCGCCGCAGGTTATTTAACTAAAGGTGCAGGCCCTGATGAAATGGTTAATGCGATTCGTGCGGTTAATAGTGGTCAACGATATATTACCCCAGAAATCGCCCAGAAAATGGCATTGAACCAGTTTAAATCGGCTGAAGAAAATCCTTTCAATATTTTGTCTGAACGTGAATTACAAATCATGTTGATGATAACCCGTGGTGAAAAAGTACCTAATATCTCTGAACAATTGATGTTAAGTACAAAAACTATTAACAGCTATCGTTACCGTATGTTTGAAAAACTCAATGTCGGTAATGATGTTGAATTAACACATTTGGCTATTCGCCACGGTATGTTAAAAACTGAAAAGCTATAACCGATAGCTTTATTGATTTAGCACTATCCGTGAACAGTCCGCTCCCTGAATTTGATCACCAAGCTTTCCTGTCAGTTGTTACACAACAGGCTGGTGTTTATCGAATGTACGATAAAGAGCGAACGGTTATCTATGTTGGTAAAGCAAAAGATCTTAAAAAGCGCCTCTCCAGTTATTTTCGAAAAGATGTTGGCAGTAGTAAAACTAAAGCATTAGTGAAGCAAATTTGTGCCATTGATGTCACTGTCACCCATACTGAGGGTGAAGCATTAATTCTTGAAAACAACTACATAAAAAAATATCAGCCTAAATACAATATCTTATTAAGAGATGATAAGAGTTACCCATATTTATTGATAACCGATCATAAACATCCCAAATTAGGTCTTCACCGTGGTGGCAAAAAAGTCAAAGGTGATTATTTTGGACCGTTTCCGACAGTTGGAGCAGTCTGGCAAAGTTTACGTTTAATGCAAAAACTTTTTCCTATAAGACAATGTGAAGATAGTTATTATCGTGCAAGAAGTCGCCCTTGTTTACAATATCAGTTAAATCGTTGTTCAGCGCCATGTGTCGATAAAATATCAAAGCAGGATTATCAACAGCAAGTTGACCTAGCAAAACTATTCTTGAAAGGAAAAAGTTCATTAGTCATCGAACATTTGGTTGAAAAAATGGAAAAAGCCAGTGTCGAATTAGCCTTTGAAGAAGCCGCAAAATATCGTGATCAAATCACGACGTTACGAAAAGTTCAACAACAGCAATATGTTAGTGGCTTTGCCGCTGAAATGGACGTTATTGGTATTTATCGTGATAAAACTCAAGTTTGTATCCATTTATTGTTTATTCGCGATCATAAAGTCTTGGGCAGCAAAAGTTATTTCCCAAGCATTCCGGCTGAAACACAAGATAAAGATATTATTCAGGCTTTTATTAGTCAGCATTATTTTGGTCAAGATATGAAGGCAGGGCGTATCCCTAAAGAAATTGTTATTCCACTTGAGATTGAAAATAGTGTTGATATTCAACAATTATTATCTGAGCAAGCTGAACATGAGGTTAAATTATTATTTAATGTTCGCACTGAGCGGGCGAATTATATAAAGCTTGCGAATACGAATGCTCAAAGTGCACTGATCACTAAAAATAGTCATAAAGAATCGGTTCAAGCAAGGTTTATTGCCTTAAATGAAGTGTTTGATTTAGACGGCGGTATACAACGAATTGAATGCTTTGATATTAGTCATACGATGGGGCAACAAACTATCGCCTCAAATGTTGTCTTTAACCAAGAAGGACCAGTAAAAAGTGATTATCGCCGTTATAACGTGCATGGTATAACCCCCGGTGATGATTATGCTGCTATGGCATTTGCATTAAATAAACGCTATGGAAAAGTCACAGATATAGAAAACTTGCCAGATATCGTTTTTATCGATGGCGGTAAAGGCCAATTATCAAAAGCTGAACAATTTTTTAATGATTTAAATTTAGAGAAAACGCCGTTATTGGTCGGTGTTGCTAAAGGTGAGTCAAGAAAGCCTGGTTTAGAAACCTTAATATTAGCGGGCAGTCATCAATTAATTTCATTACCGGGAAATTCTCCCGCCTTACATTTAGTGCAACACATCAGAGATGAGTCACATCGTTTTGCCATTGCTGGTCATCGGGCGAAAAGACAAAAGGTCAGTAAAAAGTCTGCTTTAGAGTCAATTCCAGGGATAGGCATTAAAAAAAGACAAATGTTATTAAAATATTTAGGCGGGCTTCAAGAGGTCATGCAAGCGGATGTCAGTACTTTATCGAAAGTTCCTGGGATAAGTGTTGCTTTAGCGACAATAATTTATGAGGCATTACATGACAATTAACGCAATATCTGTGTAGAATAAAACTTTAAAGGCGATATCGTTATTTTAACTAACTGATGTTCGTGATACTTCAATTAAGTAGTGTGAAATTAAATGTGGACTATTCCCAATCAAATAACTTTATTTCGAATTTTATTGATCCCAGTTTTTATTATCGTTTTCTATTTACCGGTTGAGTGGAATTACTTTGGCGCTTTTGTCGTTTTTTGGTTTGCCGCTATCAGTGATGCATTAGATGGCTACTTAGCTCGTAAGTTAAATCAATCTTCTGCATTTGGTGCTTTTATTGATCCTGTGGCTGATAAATTAATGGTGGCAGCGGCATTGATCATGATCGCGGAAGATTATCAAACCTGGTATATAGCAGTCGCTGCCATGATAATGATCTCAAGAGAAATCTTTATCAGTGCGCTTCGAGAATTTATGTCATCTAGGGGAAAAAGAGACATAGTTGCCGTGTCAACCTTAGGTAAATATAAAACTGCTGCCCAAATGTTGGGGATAATGGGGTTAATATGGCAACCAAGTGCCAATGATGCCTTGCTTAATTTTTTATATATTCCACATCAACTTATTAATGGCGCTGCCTATTTCTTTTATGCAATTGCGACTATTTTAACCGTTTGGACCATGGTGATATATTTTAAAGCTGCATGGCCAGAATTAAAAGACTAGTGTACTGGTTAAAAACCACGCAACCCGGCGAAATATGTGTTAAAAAATCATCATTTTAGTCGGTTTTTAAGCAGTTGAAAAAAAATTGAATTTAATTTGAAACTAAAGGGTTGACTCACCCATATTTCAATGTAGAATGCACCACCAGTTGACAGGGAGTCAACAGATGAAGCGGCTGTAGCTCAGTTGGTAGAGCATCACGTTGCCAACGTGAATGTCACGAGTTCGAGTCTCGTTAGCCGCTCCAATTTTACTTTTTATTAAGTGAAAAATTCTAAGGAATACTACTCGACTCGTAGTTGATGAAACGGCGGGTTGGCAGAATGGCTATGCAGCGGATTGCAAATCCGTGGACCTCGGTTCGACTCCGGGACCCGCCTCCATTATGCCCGGGTGGTGGAATTGGTAGACACAAGGGATTTAAAATCCCTCGCTTGTAAGAGCGTGCCGGTTCAAGTCCGGCCCCGGGTACCATTTCATCCGCTAGAGTTGTACTAGTTGATTTAGAAAAAACAATGCGCTAGAATGCGCGACCTGAAAAGATGAAGCGGCTGTAGCTCAGCTGGTAGAGCATCACGTTGCCAACGTGAATGTCACGAGTTCGAGTCTCGTTAGCCGCTCCAAATTTTCAAACCAGACAGTCTTACTAAAGTAAGCATGCGAAGCGGCTGTAGCTCAGCTGGTAGAGCATCACGTTGCCAACGTGAATGTCACGAGTTCGAGTCTCGTTAGCCGCTCCAATTCTCTTTATGAGAAAAGTAGGGAACCAATCTCTACTATAAAAAGTACTTCCCTTATGCCCGGGTGGTGGAATTGGTAGACACAAGGGATTTAAAATCCCTCGCTTGTAAGAGCGTGCCGGTTCAAGTCCGGCCCCGGGTACCATACTTATCTAAACTTTCAATGTTAAACCACAAAACATTATTTCACGATAATTCGATTTTTATCCTTATTTCCCTCTGATTTAACACCTGATTATTGGCCTTTTTGCATAAAAATACCCTCAAAAGCTTGTTATCGATAAATATACATTTTTTTTAATAGATAAATTGTACGATGTCCGTTCTTAGACTAATCTAATGATTAACGTTGAATGTATTATTAACAGGTTGAAATAATGGGATTATTTTTTAAAGAAAAAATTATGGACAATGCTCCTTCAATACAGCAAATTAAAGAAAAACAGTCTTACCATATTTTAGACAGTTTAAAACAATCCGTCGCATTTATAGAGTTTAGCCCCGAAGGCACGATAATTGATGCAAATGATAATTTCTTACATACGGTTGGTTATTCGCTCAGTGATATTAAAGGAAAGCATCATAGTATTTTTTGCGACAAAAAATACGTTCAAACACCTGAATATATTCGCTTTTGGCAAGACTTAGCTGCCGGTAAGTCTTTATCAGACAAATACCTTAGATATACAAAAGACGGTAGTCCTATTTGGTTAGAAGCAAGTTATAATGCAGTAAAAGATGAACAAGGCAAGATCACTTCTGTTGTGAAATTAGCCAGTGATATTACTGATTATGTGATGCGTTCAAATGTACAAAAAGGCATTATTGAAGCACTCGATCGTTCCACTGCTAATATCTCTTTTGATCTTGATGGGAAAATTTTGCAAGCAAATGACAATTTTCTCAATGCTACAGGGTATGCGCTATCACAGCTTGAAGGTCGTCATCATAAGATGTTTTGTGCACCGGAATACGCTGCCAGTCAGGATTATAAAAAGTTTTGGCAACAATTAAATAATGGCGAGTACATGCAAGGATTGTTTGAACGGCGCGATGCCCAAGGTAATGTTCTTTGGTTAGAAGCAAGCTATAACCCGATTTTTGATGAAGATGGACATTTAATTAGAGTGGTAAAATTTGCCACGAATGTGACAGATAGAATAGCAAGAATCAATAATGCAACAGAAGCAGTACAATCGACGGTAACAGAAACTGAGCAAGTATCTCAACAAGGTAAACAAGTGTTAACCAATAGCGTTGAAATCATGGATGAAGTGACTCGTAATGTCGAAGTTGTCGCCAAAGATATTTCCGCGATTAACGAGCAGTCTGATAAGATAAATAATATAGTTAATACTATTTCTTCTATCGCTGATCAAACTAACTTACTTGCCTTAAATGCTGCAATAGAAGCGGCAAGAGCTGGTGAACAAGGTAGGGGATTCGCTGTTGTTGCCGATGAAGTCAGACAATTAGCCGCTCGAACGAGTACATCGACAACTGAAATTTCTGATGTTGTTAAAAATAATACGTCACTTTCTATGGCTTTATCTAAAAACATTATTGAAACCCAACAAAAATCACAAGAAGGTAGTGAACTTATATCGAATGTAGAGGGGATCTTTTTAGAAATTAATCAAGGAATGGAAGGTGTATGTGTCGCGGTAAATGATCTTAAATAAACTTACGGTAGCGTTCTTTAGTTATTATTCATCTTAGTGCTTATCTACATGACAAAGTATGCTGAATATTCAGCATACTTTTCTGTCTTTTCTAAATTATTTAAATTTTATTTTCCTTGTACACCCTTAAACCTTTCTGGAAGGTTTTACGGTTTTTCAGCTGTTTTATCTATAATTTTGTAAAACATTTATTCAAATTGTTTGTTAATTATTCACCATAGTTATGTTCGGTATCACAATATCAGTATTAGTGTAATTACTCATAATCCATTAGGTTAAGCATAAGGCGAGAATAAAACTAACAGCCGATAACAAAACTTTGCATCAGCTATGAGGAAATACCTATGTACACTAATGTTCATATCCCTGAAAACGGTGAAGCGATCACAATAGAAAATGGTTTATTACGTGTTCCTAATCACCCCATAATCCCATTTATCGAAGGAGATGGCATTGGTGTTGATGTTACACCAGCAATGCTTATGGTAGTCGATGCAGCGGTTTCTAAAGCGTATGGAAGTGATCGTCAAATTCATTGGATGGAAGTATACGCAGGTGAAAAAGCCACACAAATATATGATAGTGAAACTTGGTTACCAGAAGAAACGCTTGAGGTGTTTAAACAATTTAAAGTAGGCATAAAAGGCCCGTTGACGACACCCGTAGGTGGAGGAATGCGTTCGTTAAATGTTGCTTTAAGACAAGTGTTGGATCTATATGTTTGTCAACGTCCGGTTCAATGGTTTACCGGAGTTCCGACTCCCGTTAAAAAACCTTCTGAAGTTAATATGGTGGTTTTTAGAGAAAACTCTGAAGATATTTATTCAGGAATTGAATATCAAGCGGGAAGTGAACAAGCACAAAAGTTGATTTCATTTTTACAAAGCGAAATGGGTGTAAATAATATTCGTTTTACCGATCTTTGCGGTGTTGGTATAAAGCCTGTTTCAAAAGAAGGTTCACAGCGGTTAGTAAGGAAAGCAATTCAATACGCCATAGATCATGATCGTGCTTCGGTTACATTAGTACATAAAGGGAATATTATGAAATATACCGAAGGTGCTTTTAAAGAGTGGGGTTATGAACTTGCCAAAGAAGAGTTTTCAGCACAACTTTTAAATGGTGGTCCTTGGTATAAAATTGAAAACCCAAAAAACGGCAGAGAAATTATCATCAAAGATGTTATTGCCGATTCTATGTTACAACAAATGCTTCTTCGTCCGGCAGAATATGATGTTATTGCTACATTAAATTTAAATGGTGATTATCTTTCTGACGCTCTTTCCGCTCAAGTGGGAGGCATAGGTATTGCACCAGGTGCAAATATTGGTGAAAAAATTGCGATATTTGAAGCTACTCATGGCACCGCACCAAAATATGCGGGTTTAAATAAAGTAAACCCAAGCTCTGTGATTTTATCAGCAGAAATGATGTTAAGACACATGGGGTGGGTTGAGGCTGCGGATCTTTTATTGAAAGGAATATCAGGTGCTATCAATGCAAAAACCGTTACTTATGATTTTGAAAGATTGATGGAAGGGGCAACATTAGTGACGTGTTCTCAATTTGGTGAATGTATCATCGAAAACATGTAATTAAACATGCTAAGTTTTATTTCACTAAAATAAAAAACACAGCTTAAGCTGTGTTTTTTTATTAAATATACTTGAGTAATATTGATATTAACAAATAAAAAGCGTTATTCGTTTGATTCTTCAATATCATTAGGAGTAATACTTGCTGCATGATGCCCTTTAGGACCTGCATTTAGTTCGTAATTTACATCCTGTCCCGCTTTTAACGTACGATAACCATCCATTTGTATGGTTGAGTAATGAGCAAATATATCCTCTCCACCATCTTCAGGACGAATAAAACCAAAACCTTTCGCGTTATTAAACCACTTAACTGTACCGTGAGCCATACTTCAACTTCCTTCTAAAATCATCGGTAATTAGGTATGCTTCCCCAAAAGCATTATCCACCTAAAAAAAGTGACTAATAAATCGCCACTGATTAAATCGTAGATAATTTATTTAAATAGTCAAGTAAAATTCACATATATTTAACAGAATTTTATCTTGTTTTATCAAAAATGATGCAGCAAAAATTGCTGCGACAGACTAATATAGAAATATGAGTAATTGGAAACCATCGATTGAGGATCAAGAACTCCTCGAAAAAGAAGTTGAAAAGCAATATCAAAAACCGCCAATGTATAATGTTGTTTTATTAAATGATGATTATACTCCGATGGATTTTGTCATAGATGTATTGCGAAAATTTTTTAGTATGAATGAAGAAAAAGCAACTGATGTAATGTTAGAAATTCATTACAAAGGTAAAGGCCGTTGTGGCACATTTACTGCAGAAGTAGCAGAGATGAAAGTAAATCAAGTGTGCAATTATGCCTTAGAAAATCAGCACCCTTTAAAGTGCACGATGGAGAAAGCGTAATGTTACTAGGTTTTAATGTGGAGTAGCCTATGTTAAATAAAGATTTAGAAATTTCCCTTAATCTGGCGTTCCGCCAAGCCAAAGAGTCCCGCCATGAGTTTATGACGGTTGAGCATCTATTATTGGCGTTATTAGATAACCCTTCTTCTATTGATGCATTACAAGCATGTGGTGCAGATATGAGTAAATTACGCAAAGAGTTGCTTGATTTTATTGGAGAAACAACGCCTGTTATCCCTGCTGGTGAAGAAGAACGAGAAACACAACCTACACTAGGGTTTCAACGAGTTCTGCAACGAGCGGTTTTTCATGTGCAATCTTCGGGTAAAAGCGAAGTCAATGGCTCTAACGTCTTGGTGGCCATTTTTAGCGAACAAGAATCACAGGCCGCTTATTTTCTTAAAAAATCAGATATCAGCCGATTAGATATTGTTAATTATATCTCTCATGGCATTGCTAAAGTTGAACTAAATGATGCTCAATCTGTAGAAGAAACAACACAGCAAACTGATGAAGAGCCTAGAACCATTGAAAATTTTGCGACAAATTTAAATGATGAAGCAAGAAGCGGCAATATTGATCCGCTTGTCGGTCGTGAAAGTGAACTTGAACGAACCCTGCAAGTCCTTGGCCGTCGACGTAAAAATAATCCTTTATACGTGGGGGAAGCGGGAGTTGGCAAAACAGCTATTGCAGAAGGCCTTGCGAATCTCATCATTTCAGAGAAAGTTCCGGAGTTTTTAAAAGATGCCACCATCTATTCGTTAGATATGGGGGCGTTACTAGCAGGGACAAAATATCGTGGTGATTTTGAAAAACGGTTTAAAGCATTGCTAAAAGAATTGGAAAAAGAAGGCAATGCTATTTTATTTGTCGATGAGATCCATACGATTATCGGCGCTGGTGCGGCTTCTGGTGGCATGATGGATGCGTCCAATTTAATTAAACCACTATTATCATCAGGTAAATTGAAATGCGTTGGCTCGACAACTTACCAAGAGTATCAAAGTATTTTTGAAAAAGATCGCGCTTTAGCTCGTCGTTTTCAGAAAATTGATGTTGTAGAACCCAGTGTTGCTGATACCACTAAAATATTACAAGGCTTAAAAGAAAAGTACGAATCACATCATGGGATTCGTTATACCAATAAGGCGTTACATGCTGCAGCTAAGTTATCTGCTAAATATATAAATGAACGATTTTTACCGGACAAAGCCATTGATGTCATAGATGAAGCAGGCGCTAAACAACAATTAGTTGCTGCATCAAAACGTAAAAAAGTTATTAATGATAATGATATAGAAACGATCGTTGCAAAAATAGCTCGTATTCCTGAAAAATCAGTGTCTTCTTCTGAAAAAGATAGCTTAAAAACCTTAGATAGAAATTTAAAATTAGTCGTTTTTGGTCAAGATCATGCCATTGATGAACTTAGCTCCGTGATCCGGTTATCGCGTGCTGGTTTAGGTAATGAAGAAAAACCTATCGGTTCGTTTTTATTTGCTGGCCCTACGGGGGTTGGTAAAACGGAAGTCACCCAACAATTAGCTAAAATATTAGGGGTTGAGTTACTGCGCTATGATATGTCTGAATATATGGAAAAACATGCAGTTAGCCGCTTAATAGGTGCTCCTCCTGGTTATGTGGGGTATGAACAAGGTGGTTTACTCACAGATGCCGTTTTAAAGCACCCTCATGCAGTTGTCTTATTAGATGAGATAGAAAAGGCTCATGAAGATGTATACAACATTTTGTTACAGGTGATGGACCATGGAACATTAACGGATAACAATGGCCGTAAAGCCGACTTTAGAAACATTACTTTAGTGCTAACGACCAACGCGGGGGTTCAAGAAACTACTCGTCAGTCAATCGGCTTTAAACAACAAGATCATAGTGTTGATGCCATGGATGAAATCAATAAAGTGTTTTCTCCAGAATTTAGAAACCGTTTAGACAATATTGTTTGGTTCAATCATTTATCGGATGATGTGATCCATCAAGTTGTGGATAAATTTATTGTTGAACTCCAAGCTCAATTAGATGAAAAAGGCGTTTCGTTAGAGTTAACGAAAGACGCTAAAAAATGGTTAGCAACGCATGGATACGATAAAGCGATGGGAGCACGGCCTATGTCGCGTTTGATCCAAGAGCATCTGAAAAAACCATTAGCCAATGAATTACTTTTTGGCGGTTTGACTCACGGTGGTATTGCGAAAATAGGAGTTAAGAAAGATAAGCTTGTATTAAGTTATGAGTCTAAAAAGGAACTTGTTGAACATTAAGTTTAACGCTCTTAATTCATTTTTATATCATTTTAAGCAAATAACATGATGAGGTTATTTGCTTTTTTATTTGTAATCATAAAATTTCAGGTATAAAAAAAGCTCTATAACTAGAGCTTTTTTAAAAAATTTATTGCTATTATCTTGCACGGAAAATAATGCGGCCTTTAGATAAATCGTAAGGTGTTAACTCAACTGTTACTTTATCGCCCGTTAAAATACGAATATAGTTTTTACGCATTTTTCCTGAGATATGAGCCGTTACAACGTGTCCATTTTCTAATTCAACACGAAACATAGTATTTGGTAAGGTATCTAAAACCGTACCTTGCATTTCAATATTTTCTTCTTTCGCCATTGGGCGTTAAACCTCTAAATTGTGCGTTAATAAAAAGCTGCGCAGATAATGCCCAAATCAGCGGCTAAAGTAAAGCTATAGTGTTATTTATTTATGGTTTTCCAGCTATTTTCTTTCAAAAGCTGGTGAGGATAATAACGATTTTTATAATTCATCTTTTGACAATCATCTATTTGATAACCCAGATAAAGATATTTTTTGTTTAATTTATCTGCCAAGAGTATTTGTTGAATGATCGAAAAAGCACCGATGCCATTTTTTCGATAGTCAGGGTGGTAAAAGGTATAAACAGCCGATAATGCATGACTTAAAATATCCGTCACAGCTACACTGATCAGTCGTTCATCATGCCATATTTCTAAAAATAATTGTTGGGTGAGTTTGCCACTTAAAAAACTTTGATATTGTGCATAGTTAGCGGGGTACATAGCACCATCTTTGTGAATTTCATTGATATAATTTTTATATAAAGGGTAATAATTTTCTTGTAATTCATCATTGACTTTAATGGTATAGGTACCGTTTTTCTTTAATAATCGCTTTTGACTCTTTGTTGGCACGTATTCATGCGCCAGCACCCTTAAGGATTGACAAGCCCTGCAGTTTATACAATGAGGACGATATATTTGATCACCACTTCGACGAAAGCCTTGCGACATTAACCAGCCATAATGCTCAGCGTCTTGTAGGCGTTCATCAACCGCAATTAACAATCGCTCTTGCTGATCCGGTAAATAACTACAGGGAAATGTTTGACTGATCCCTAATTGATAATTTTCATTCATGATTTAAGTATAGTTGACGTGGCTGCCAAAAATCATTGGGTAATCGATTTTTTAAGGCTTGTGCTTTATGTTGAAGAAAAGCATCACGTGATATTTCACAACAGCCCATCTCTGCTAAGAAAGGGTTTAACATTTGGCAATCGAGAAATTCAATATTTTGACTCTTAAGTAAATCAACTAAATAAACTAGTGCGGTTTTTGAAGTATTACTTTGTTTATAAAACATTGACTCACCCGAAAAGTAACCGTTTATGGCCACGCCGTACAACCCGCCGACTAATTGATTGCCTGACCATACTTCAATGGAATGGGCTAAGCCTTCTTGGTGCATGTTTATGTAAGCGTCTATCATCTCATCAACAATCCAAGTACCTTCTTTACGAAAAGGCGCATCAGCACATAGCTCAATAACTTTTTCAAAAGCGTGATTAAGCGTTACAGTAAATGTCTGTTTTTTAAGATGCTTTCTGAGGGTTTTATTTATTTTTAATTCGTTACAATAAATGACGCCACGAGGATCGGGGCTCCACCACATGATAACTTCACCTTCACTAAACCAAGGAAATATTCCTGATGAATAGGCTTTAGCTAATCGCTTAGGTGTTAAATCGCCGCCAAAGGCAAGTAATCCATTTGGCTCTTTAAGCGCGGAGTGAACAGGAGGGAAAATCAGACTATCCGATGACAATAATGGGATAGTCTGAGTCATACGTTATTAAGCGCCTTTTGCGTCTAGATAGCGTTCTGCGTCAAGCGCTGCCATACAACCAGCACCTGCAGAAGTGATCGCTTGACGATAGATATGATCGGCAACGTCACCAGCAGCATAAATACCTTCAACACTTGTTTGAGTCGCGTTACCTTGTGTACCACTATTGATGGTAATATAACCATCTTTCATCGCTAATTGATCTTTAAATATGTCTGTATTTGGCTTGTGACCAATGGCTATAAAACAACCTGCTACGTCGATATTTTCAGTCGCATCCGATTTTGTATCTTTAACTCGAATGCCTGTAACACCCATGTTGTCACCTAATACTTCATCTAAAGTGCGATCAGTATGCAAGATGATATTACCGTTTTTAACTTTTTCCATTAAACGGTCAGTCAATATTTTTTCTGAACGGAAAGTGTCGCGACGATGTACTAAATGTACTTCTGATGCAATATTCGATAAATAAAGCGCTTCTTCAACCGCAGTATTACCGCCACCAACAACCGCTACTTTTTGATTGCGGTAAAAGAATCCATCACATGTTGCACAAGCTGACACACCTTTACCCATGAAAGCTTCTTCAGATGGTAGACCTAAATATTGAGCGGATGCTCCGGTACATATAATCAAAGCATCACAAGTGTATTCGCTACTACCCGACAATTTGTAAGGCTTTGAGGAGAAATCTACGGATTCAATATGATCAAAAATAATTTCAGTATCAAACTTTTCAGCATGCTTTTGCATACGTTCCATTAACGCTGGACCTGTTAGATCGTCAGCATCTCCTGGCCAATTTTCAACTTCGGTGGTTGTTGTTAATTGACCCCCTTGTTGCATACCTGTGATCATTACAGGTTTTAAGTTTGCGCGGGCTGCATAAACAGCAGCAGTATAGCCAGCTGGGCCTGAGCCCAAAATGAGTAACGGGCAATGTCTTGCTTCGCTCATGAATTACTCCAGTAATATAAAATTTGAATAACTTAATGATTGGGATATTAAGGGAAGATCTCAAGTAGGTACACTAACTTTTCAAGATAAATATTCGATAAGGGGATTTAAATGCAATAATTTTTGTACGAGTTGTTAATCTTTCGTATAGTTGTTGAACAAATACGATACAACACTTTTGCTTTATAAATAAAAAACTCCTAGCGAATTCACGCAAGGAGCTTTTTACTTGTTCAAGTTTTAAACTTACTCGCGATGTTTATAAAGCAGCTAATGCTTCTTGTGGCGAAACATAGTTATAACCTAAATCATCAGCGACTGGTTTATAGGTAATCTTACCACCTAAAACGTTTAAACCAGCCATTAAGTGTTCGTCATCTAATAAGGCTTGCTTGGCGCCTTTATTAGCGAGTGTCACTGCAAAGGGTAATGTTGCATTAGTTAATGCCATGGTTGACGTACGTGCGACACCACCAGGCATATTTGCTACACAATAATGAACCACATCATCCACTACATAGGTTGGTTCTTGGTGAGTTGTCGCTTTAGACGTTGCAAAACAACCCCCCTGATCAATGGCTACATCAACAACAACAGCGCCTTTTTTCATTGACTTGATATGTTCTTTGGTCACTAGTTTTGGTGCTGCTGCACCTGGAATAAGTACTGCGCCTATGACTAAATCAGCATCAATAATTAATTGATCCATCGCATCAGCAGTTGAATAAACGGTTTTTAAACGACCATCAAATTCCGTATCTAATTGACGTAATCGAGGCAATGAGCGATCTAAAATAGTCACGTCAGCACCCATACCAACAGCCATACGAGCCGCTTGTGTACCAACAACGCCACCACCAACAACTAATACTTTGGCAGGAGCAACACCTGGTACACCACCAAGAAGGGCACCTAAACCGCCTTGTGCTTTTTCAAGGGCGTGAGCACCAGCTTGAATAGACATACGGCCAGCAACTTCTGACATTGGCGCTAATAACGGTAAACCACCAGCAGCAGAGGTAACAGTTTCATAAGCGATACAAGTAGCACCTGAAGCAACTAATAATTCTGTTTGTTGTGGATCTGGGGCTAAGTGTAAGTAAGTGAAGAGAACTTGACCTGGACGAAGCATTTTACATTCGTTAGGTTGTGGCTCTTTTACTTTTATGATCATTTCTGCCGTAGCAAAAATTTCTTCTGCAGAATCAATGATTTTAGCGCCGGCTGCGATATATTGTTCATTATCAAAACCGATTGACGCTCCACCATTATTTTCAACAATAACATCATGGCCATTGACGATTAGCTCTTTAACACCTGCTGGCGTTAAACCGATACGATACTCGTGATTTTTAATTTCTTTTGGTACACCAATAATCATACTTAACTCTCTTTTGTAATGCTGTTGTAATATTTGCGACTAGTATAGTGATAAATTTCTAGATTAACCTGTCGTAATTTTCAGTAAGTCAGCATATAATATCGTAAATACAAATATTATTGGTTTTTTATATAATGAGTTTATTGGCAGAAAAAAAATTAGACCGTATCGATAAAAATATTTTATTTGAGCTACAACAAAACGGCCGTTTATCAAATGTTGAATTATCTAAAAGAGTAGGCTTAAGTCCTACACCATGCTTAGAGCGTGTAAAACGTTTAGAAAATGACAACTATATCAAAGGCTATCAAGCGATATTAAACCCTGAAAAATTAGAGGCTGCTCTTTTAGTTATTGTAGAAATAACATTAACTAAAACCAGTCCCGATGTATTTGATGATTTTTCAAAAGCGGTGGATGATTTAGAAGTGATCCAAGAATGCCATTTGGTATCGGGTGATTTTGATTTTTTATTGAAAACGCGTGTTGCAGATATGACAGCGTATAGGCAATTACTTGGCGATACGTTATTACGATTACCTGCGGTAAGTGAAAGCCGTACTTATGTGGTCATGGAAGAAGTCAAATCGACTAATTTTTTACCGATCAAACGATAATGTTAATTAAAACGCCTTAGCTATTGATTAAAGCGTTTAACTTATTACAATATTTTGATACTTTACTGTATATAACAACAATAGAATTTTTGGCGCGTAATTTGTCTGTAGAATCTTCAAAATTAAATGGTGTACAACGGTTATTAGAAGCAGGGCTTTTAGTTTCTTGTGTTTTTGCTATGTACATTATGATGGCTTTATTTAGTTTTGATCCGGCCGATCCCGGTTGGTCACAAACTGGCTATCAAACTCCTATTCGTAATTTAGGTGGGGCAGTTGGCGCATATTTATCTGATTTGCTTCTTAATTTATTTGGCCTTATCGCTTATAGCTTACCTTTTGTGATTGCCTTAACTGGTTGGGTGTTATTTCAGAAATACCATCGATTAATTCAGCTCGATTATTTAACCTTAGGTTTGAAATTCATCGGCTTTATTATGTTTTATATCGGCGTTACGGCAATTGCCAGTATGAATTTTGATGATGTCTTTTACTTTTCAGCTGGCGGGATATTGGGTGATATTTTAAGTAACGGGCTTATCCCATATTTTTCATTTGTAGGTAGCACATTATTATTTTTGATGTTCATTGGCACCGGTTTTGTATTATTAACCGGCTTATCTTTATTGAAAATGATCGATTATATTGGTGCGCAAACTATTAAATTTGCCTTTGGTTTAGCTCAGTTACCCCGTTTGTTAAAAGATAAATTTGGCACTCAGTTCGATACTGAAGATCAAACTAAATTAAACAAATTAGCAAAAAAAGCCAAAGTTAAAGAGTTAGAAAACACCGAAAAACAAACGCTACAAGCGCATACATCCAATAGCTTACATGCATCTGATAATTATCCTGACGACGATGAAGCAAGTTATCAAGCCGACTTAAACACCATTACTACCGATCACAATACCGAAGCCTTTGCTGAAAGCAAAGATGATATCCCTTTCAAGCTTGACGATGAAATTGAACACTTTGTTGATATTGATGATTTAATGGGAGAGCCATTAGCCATCAATGTACAAGAACATGTCAGTGAAGATGAGATAAATGCGGCATTTGAAGCAGAAGAGCCGATAGTAGTTGATGAACCAGCGGCTAAAGTTAACAAACACAAAAGTGACATATCTCAAGGTTTACCTTCCTTAGAGTTATTAGACCGTCCAAATCGCTCCGATAACCCCATAGATCCTGTTGAACTTGAACAAATAAGCCGATTAGTCGAAGAAAAACTTTTAGAGTTTGGCGTGAAAGCTGAAGTCGTCGGCGTTTTTCCTGGTCCTGTTATTACTCGTTTTGAGTTAGATTTAGCTCCTGGTATTAAAGCCAGTAAAGTTAGTGGTTTATCACAAGATATTGCTCGTTCTTTATCAGCTAAAAGTGTTCGAGTAGTCGAAGTAATCGAAGGTAAATCAGTTATAGGTATTGAATTACCGAATAAGTTTAGAGAAACGGTATTTTTTGCTGATGTTATTTCAGATAAAAAGTTTTCTGATTCTTCCTCCAACCTTGCTATGGCAATAGGTAGCGATATTTCAGGAAAACCGGTTGTAGCCGATTTAGCTAAAATGCCACATTTACTTGTTGCTGGTACTACGGGCTCTGGTAAGTCTGTTGCGGTTAATACCATGATTGTTAGTATTCTATATAAATCATCGCCTGAAGAAGTGCGAATGATCATGATTGATCCGAAACAAGTAGAGCTATCTGTATATAACGGTATTCCGCATTTACTTTCTGAAGTAGTCACTGACATGAAAGAGGCAGCGAATGCACTTCGTTG
This sequence comes from Thalassotalea castellviae, assembly GCF_031846185.1. NCBI lineage: Bacteria > Pseudomonadati > Pseudomonadota > Gammaproteobacteria > Alteromonadales > Colwelliaceae > Thalassotalea > Thalassotalea castellviae. The sequence continues at coordinate 105,566 of NZ_JAVRIF010000001.1, read as the reverse complement.
GTGTGTTGGTGAAATGGAACGTCGTTATAAACTAATGTCAGCTTTGGGTGTCAGAAATTTAAAAGGCTTTAATGAGAAAGTCGTTAAAGCTCATGAAGCCGGGGAGCCATTAATCGATCCGTTATGGCAACCCAGTGATGCCTTTAGCCAAACACCACCGTTATTAGAGAAACTTCCTGCTATCGTCATTTTAGTGGATGAATTCGCTGATATGATGATGGTTGCTGGTAAAAAGGTGGAAGAGCTAATCGCTCGAATTGCTCAAAAAGCTCGAGCCGCTGGTATGCATTTGATCTTAGCAACACAACGTCCATCCGCAGATGTTATTACTGGCTTGATAAAAGCAAATATTCCTACGCGTATGGCCTTACGGGTACAATCAAGAATGGAGTCTCGTATTATCCTTGATCAACAAGGCGCAGAACAATTACTTGGCATGGGGGATATGTTTTATCTGCCTCCTGGTGAAGCAGTATCTGTGCGCGTTCATGGTGCTTTTGTTAATGATGATGAAGTACATGCGGTGGTTAATGACTGGAAGTCACGCGGTGAACCTGCTTATGTTGAAGATATCTTAACCGGTGATACAGAGAATGAAATTCTCTTACCGGGAGAACAAGCAGAAGCCGATGAAAATGCCGAACTAGATACGCTTTATGATGAAGCAGTAGAATTTGTGACCACGAGTCGACGCGTATCTATTTCCAGTGTACAACGCAAATTTCGGATTGGTTATAACCGTGCAGCACGAATTGTTGAAGATATGGAATCGCAAGGGGTGGTTAGCACTCCAGGCCATAATGGTGCTCGAGAAGTGTTAGCGCCACCTCCTGTAAGAGACTAAATTCATGAAATTAACGTTAAAACAATTATTATCGGCTCATTTGCTTTGTAGCGCATTGTTATTTATGCCAGCAAAAATCTTTGCTGAGCAATCCACTGATGTATTCGCTAGCTCAGAGTCGCAACAAGTTTCTATGGCAAAGCAAGCATTGATGGAACGTTTATCTGGCTTTGACCATTTCTCAGCGACCTTTTCTCAGCAAGTGATCGATGAAGAACAAAATATTTTACAAGAAGGCCATGGCAAACTTTCAGTTAAAAAACCCAATTTAGTTTTTTGGCAAACGGAACAACCTGAAGAATCAGTGATTGTTTCAGATGGTGAAACCTTGTGGTTTTACGACCCTTTTATAGAGCAAGCAACAGCATATCGAGTTGACGACTCAGTGGCTAACACTCCCATTTTATTATTAACGTCTACGGATAAAGTATTGTGGCAACAATATAGCGTGACTCAAACCAATCATGATGATTTTTTAATTCATGCCAATGACATCAATAGTCGTGTTAAAACACTTGAACTGAACTTTGTTTCCAATAGCGCCATACTGAAAAGTTTAAGTATAATTGACTCAACCGGCCAATTAAGTGTTATTAAACTGGCTGATGTCGCGATTAATCAGACTATTGAGCCTAATTTATTTAAATTTATCTTACCAGATGGCGTATATCTCGATGACCAGCGCTAACGGCGAATTATCTTTAACTTTCGATGACAATCTTGATTTTCAACCGCTTGCAGCAAAGTTAAGACCTAAAACCCTAAACGATTACGTAGGGCAGCAACATATATTAGCTGCGGGGATGCCTTTACAAAAAGCGATCGAACAAGGAAAGTGTCATTCGGTAATTTTTTGGGGACCGCCAGGAACCGGCAAAACAACCCTAGCAGAAATTATTGCCAGCCATGCTGACGCTGAAATAGCCCGAATTTCTGCTGTCACATCAGGGATAAAAGATATTCGAGAAGCGATCAGCAACGCAAAAGATAGGGCAATACATCAACAAAAACGAACCGTTCTTTTTGTTGATGAAGTTCATCGTTTTAATAAAAGTCAGCAAGATGCTTTTTTACCTCATATTGAAGACGGTACGATAATCTTTATTGGTGCCACTACCGAAAATCCAGCGTTTGAACTTAACCAAGCGATTCTGTCAAGAACTCGAGTCTATACACTTAAAAAATTAACGGAACTTGATTTAGCCGATGTCTTAGAAAATGGCTTAAATTACTTAACTCGCACACAGCAATTGCACATCAAGTTTAAAGATAATGCTCGTCATCAGTTGATTAAATTAGCTGATGGTGATGCGAGAAGGCTACTGAATTTATTAGAGAATTGTTTAGATTTAGTTGATGCTATTAATGATGAAATTATTATTGCAAGTGAACAAATAAAGCAAGTGGCGGGCAATAAAATAGCGTTATATGATAAAGGTGGTGATGCCTTTTACGATATGATCAGCGCTTTTCATAAATCGGTTAGGGGCTCAGATCCTGATGCTGCACTTTATTGGTATGCTCGAATATTAAACGGCGGTGGTGACGCGCTTTATGTGGCAAGACGTTTATTAGCCATAGCCAGTGAAGATATTGGTAATGCTGATCCTAGAGCAATGCAATTAGCGATTAATGCTTGGGATACTTTCCAACGTGTAGGACCAAGTGAAGGTGAGCGTGCAATCGCTCAAGCAGCGGTATATATGGCGTTAGCTCCTAAGAGTAATGCAGTTTATCAAGCATTTAAGCAATCTATGGCGTTAGCAAAAGAAACGGCAAACCTTGATGTTCCTTTACATTTAAAGAATGCGACCAGTGCTATCACTCAAGACTTAGGGCATGGCTGTGAATATCGTTATGCGCACAACGAGGCCAATGCTTATGCTGCCGGAGAAAATTATTTTCCTGAACCTATTGCCCATACGTGTTTCTATCAACCAAGTGACCGTGGCTTGGAGAAACAATTAAAAGAAAAATTAGCTTTCTTAAAACAATTAGATCAACAATCACAAGATAAACGTTATGACTAATTCGGTAAGTAATTTCACTTTATATGCTTTTGTTGCTCTTGGTGGAGCAGGTGGGGCGAGTTTGCGGTTTTATATTTCGCAATTAATATTAAATTGGCTCGGAAAAGGATTCCCTTTTGCGACGCTGGCGGTTAATATTTCCGGCTCATTAATAATGGGAACGTTATACGGACTCATTGAACAAGGTGTTATTGAAGTTAGCATCTACCGAACATTAATAGGTATTGGTTTTTTAGGGGCATTTACCACCTTTTCAACCTTCTCCCTTGATACATTATTATTAATGCAACAAGGTGAACTATTTAAAGCCATGATAAATGTGCTACTCAATGTAAGCTTATGTATATTTGCAGCGGGTATAGGCATTTATTTAGTTACTTTTTTTAATAAATAAACTTACATTCAGACGTGACCAATAATGCTAGATCCAAAATTATTTAGAACAGACATTGAAACTACTGCAGCACAACTGGCTAAACGTGGTTATACCTTAGACACTGCTTTATTAACGCAATTAGAAGAGCAACGTAAAGCGATTCAAGTAAAAACACAAGAATTGCAAAGTCAACGAAATACCCGCTCTAAATCTATCGGACAAGCAAAAGCACGTGGTGAAGATATTCAACCGTTACTCGCAGAAGTAAATCAATTAGGGGCAGATCTTGAAGCCGCTAAAGAAGAAGAGAAAGCGGTATTGGCGCAAATATCTACCATTGTATCAGCCGTCCCCAATTTAATTCATGACTCTGTTCCTCATGGTGAAAGTGAAGATGACAATGTTGAAGTGCGACGTTGGGGAACGCCAAAAACTTTTGATTTTGAAGTAAAAGATCATGTTGATCTTGCTGTCGCTTTAGATAAAGGGTTAGATTTTGAAAGTGGGGCTAAATTAGCCGGAACGCGATTTGCGGTGATGCGAGGCAATATTGCAAAATTACACCGTGCACTTGCTCAGTTTATGATTGATGTACATAGTGAAGAAAACGGCTATCAAGAAATGTACGTACCCTATCTTGTCAATCACGATTCATTGTATGGAACGGGACAATTACCGAAATTTGGTGAAGATTTATTTCACACAGATTTAGCCAATCGTCAATTTTCACTGATCCCTACGGCAGAAGTCCCTTTAACTAACTTAGTCAGAGATGAAATTGTTGAAGAATCAGCATTACCGATAAAAATGTGCGCTCATACACCATGCTTTCGCAGTGAAGCAGGCTCGTCAGGGCGTGATATTCGCGGGCTCATTCGTCAACATCAATTTGACAAAGTTGAGATGGTGCAAATTGTTAAACCTGAAGATTCGTTTACCGCGTTAGATGAATTAACCGGTCATGCTGAAAAAATTCTTGAAAAACTCGAATTACCATATCGTACAGTTGTGTTATGTACCGGTGATATTGGCTTTAGCGCCACCAAAACCTTTGATATTGAAGTGTGGTTGCCGGCACAAAATACTTATCGTGAAATTTCTTCTTGTTCAAATATGGGGGATTTTCAAGCACGTCGTATGCAAGCTCGTTTTAGAAATTCACAAACCAATAAACCTGAATTAGTCCATACCTTAAATGGCTCTGGTTTAGCCGTGGGAAGAACTTTAGTTGCGGTTTTAGAAAATTACCAACAAGCAGATGGTAGTATTAATATTCCAACGGTTTTACAACCTTATATGAAAGGTTTAACTAAGATTAGTTAATTGCGTTTATGTTTCATTAACGACGATGATTTCGTTTTATAACAATCCGGCTTTTGGTCGGATTTTTTTTGCTAAATGAATAATCAATGGTATCTAATAAGCTCATTTTTATGTTTATTCGTAAAGTTAAAAAAATTGTCGCCTTAACGAATTATTTATCGTTTACTTAGGTCTTAATAAAAACAGACTTGTCAAAGTAGAGTTTAATTTTGTTGAAAAATTTAGTTATTCAAATAACAATATTTTTTGTTATTTTTCAATTACTCACTTGGTTTAAAGAATCAAGAATGCTTGATACGCAGCAAAATTTAAGCGCGCTAAACTTTAATGTACCAACAGTAACAGGTGAGGTGGTTTCATTAACGGCTAATGAAAAAACAGTCATCTACTTTTTTGCCCCATGGTGTAGTATTTGTCATGCCAGTATCGAAAATTTACAAGCACTTTATGAGAAAAATGAAACAATAAATGTGATAGCGGTTGCCTTAGATTTTGTTGATGTTGAAGAAATTGAAGCTTTTGTCGCTCAGCATCAATTAACTTTTCCGGTCGCAATCGGCAATGAAAATGTTAAACAAGCATACAAAGTTCCCGGTTATCCGAGTTATTATGTCATTGATGAAGATAATACAGTTATTTCAAAATCTATCGGATATTCAACGGAGATAGGTCTTTATTTAAGATCATTTTAGTACTTCTGATCTGATATCTGATTGTGTACACTAGGACTTTCAAATAATAAAATAGATCTTATCCTATGCAAATTTCTGCTCAATTTGATAGCGGCAACATTCATGTTATAGAAGCCGATACCCCCAACAATATTATTTTAGAAATAAATAAAGATAATCAATCAGATTTCTTCCAATGGTTTCACTTTAAATTAAATAATAATGTTCGTGCAGAACATATTATGACGATAAGAAATGCTGGTAAATCTGCGTTTGTTGACGGTTGGGAAAATTATCAAGCACTTGCTTCTTACGATAGAGAACATTGGTTTAGAGTTCCTACAGAATTCGATGGTGAAAACCTTACTATCACTTTTACTCCCGATCACGATAGCGTGTATTTTGCTTATTTTACGCCCTATAGTTATGAGCGCCACCAAGACTTATTACACCAAGCTCAGTTAGATGTTGACTGTCAATTGCAAGTATTAGGGCAAACAATCGACGGACGAGATATGTCGGTGTTAAAAGTGGGTGAAGAAGGTGAAAATAAAAAAGTCATCTGGTTAACTGCGCGACAACACCCTGGTGAAACTATGGCCGAATGGTTTATGGAAGGCTTTATTGATAGATTACTTGATGAAGATGATGGAGTTGCTCGTGCCTTACTTAATAAAGCAGTATTTTATTTAGTACCCAATATGAATCCTGACGGCTCCGTAAGAGGTAACTTAAGAACAAATGCTGCTGGTGCTAATTTAAATCGTGAATGGGCTACACCTAGCATGGAAACAAGTCCTGAAGTTTACCTTGTGCGAAATAAAATGTTAGAAACAGGCGTTGATATGTTTCTTGATATACACGGTGACGAAGCGCTTCCGTATAATTTTGTTGCTGGTTGTGAAGGTATTCCTTCGTACGATGAACGACATCATTCATTGGAAGAATCTTTTAAAGATATATTATTAGCGATCACGCCAGAGTTTCAAGATGAGTTTGGTTATGATAAAGACGAAGCAGGTCAAGCAAACCTGACGCTGGGTGCAACTTGGGTTGGTGAACAGTTCAAGTGTTTATCCTATACCATTGAAATGCCATTTAAAGATAATGACTTACTGCCAGATCATAGTGTAGGTTGGTCTGATAATAGAAGTAGTTTATTTGGTCGAGATGTTTTAACGGCTATTTATCATATTGTAGATGAGTTACGATAATCCGTTACCCACTACATATAAAATAATTATAATAATTTCAGGAGTTAATAGTGCAAGAATTAGTCGATACCCTTAATGGTTATATTTGGAGTTCGTATCTTATTTACCTTTGTTTAGGTGCCGGGATATTTTTCTCCATTGCCACACGCTTTACCCAAATTCGTCATTTTAGAGAAATGTGGCGCCTGTTAATGTCAGGTAAAAGTTCCGAGAAAGGCATTTCATCATTCCAAGCGCTTGCAGTTTCTCTTTCTGGTCGAGTCGGAACCGGTAATATTGCTGGTGTAGCTGCCGCTATTGGTTTTGGCGGTCCAGGTGCTGTGTTTTGGATGTGGGTTGTAGCCTTTTTAGGCGCTGCCACAGCTTATATTGAATCGACCAACGCACAAATTTATAAAGAAGAAGAAGATGGCGTTTATCGCGGTGGTCCCGCTTATTATATTGAAAAAGCCATGGGGCAAAAATGGTATGCATGGACGTTTGCGCTTGCCACTATTTTAGCTTGTGGTTTATTACTACCGGTTGTGCAATCAAATGGTATTGGTGATGCATTAGTAAATGTATTTGGTCAAGGGGGCACGGTTAATTCTGTTATTGGAGAGTTACCATTAACCAAAGTATATGCCGCTGTTTTTATTGTCATAATTCTTGGTTTTATTATCTTTGGCGGAGTTAAACGCATTGCTAGTTTCACGCAAGTTGTTGTGCCATTTATGGCGCTTGCTTATATTATCATTGCATGTTCAATTATCGCGTTAAATATTGATAAATTACCGGGAATATTCTCACTGATTATTACAGATGCATTCACACCAATGGCTGGTTTTGGTGCCGCGATAGGTTGGGGGGTAAAACGTGGTGTTTATTCTAATGAAGCCGGTCAAGGTACTGGACCTCATGCTGCAGCTGCTGCAGAAGTTGACCATCCCGCTCAACAAGGTTTAGTGCAGTCATTTTCTGTATACATTGATACGTTATTTGTTTGTTCTGCCACAGCGTTTATGATTTTAATTACTCAGTCATATAACGTGATGCCAGAAGGAGCAACCGCTTTCGTTGAACAAAATTTAGCGGAAAATGTTGTGATCAATGGTCCCGCTTTCACGCAAATAGCAGTGGATAGTGTATTAACTGGCGTTGGTAAGCCATTTATCGCGTTAGCATTGTTTTTCTTCGCATTCACAACAGTATTAGCTTACTACTTTATTGCTGAAAACAATGTTTCTTATATAAATCGAACGATTAAATTCCCAGTATTAAGATTTTTCTTAAAACTATTAATTATGTGCGCTGTTTTTTACGGTACCGTCGCAGAGCCAAGTGCTGCTTGGGGAATGGGGGATGTTGGTGTTGGCATTATGGCGTGGTTAAATATTATCGGAATTATCATCATATTCTTTATGTCTAAACCTGCTATAAAAGCATTAAAAGATTATGAACGACAGCAAAAAGAAGGTGTAAGTGAGTACACATTTGATCCTAAATCATTAGGGATTAAAAATGCTGACTTTTGGGAAAAAAAATTCGAAAACGATAGTAAAAAATAATATCGAATTATTTAATAAAAAACGCCCATAAGGGCGTTTTTTTTATTTTAATTAGGTAGAATATCGCCATTGAAATTAAGAGGGAAAGATATGGCTGTTATAAATTGTCCAAGTTGTCGTAAAAAAATTTCCGATAAAGCCAAATCATGTTCACATTGTCAAATTGATTTAGTGAACTTAGATGAAGAAAAACTTGCTGCGAATAGGCAAGTTGAACGTATCAATAAATCACAACGCATTATGACATGGTCATTTATTGCAATGTTAATGTTTTGTGGTGGCTTCTTAGTTTATTACTGGAAGAATGTGCAGCCTGGCACATGGCAATATTACCTTTCCGTAGGATCTACCGTAATTGGTTTTTTTATCTATATCGCTACGCGAGTGCAGTTAATCTTATTAAAACGAGAGAGTAAATAATATGGATCTACACCAAGTCGTCGATAATATGTCACCAGAGATGTATCAACGATTAAAACATGCAGCAGAAACCGGTAAATGGCCAGAAGGTACTCCGGTTGAACAAGCACAACGAGATTCTGCATTACAACTTTCTATGGCGTATCAAGCTAGACATTTAAATTCAGATCAAATGTTAACTGTTGGCTCAGATGGTGAGTTAGTCACTAAAACCAAACGTGAATTAAAAAGTCAATTTAGTGCAGATAATAACAAGGGTGAAATAACAGCGTGTAATAAAGAAAACACGCCAATACAAGACGATATAGCTAGGTTTACTGATATATGATTTTTTCTCGGTTCCGCAATAAAAGTACGTGGCAAAGTAAAGATAGTAATACGCGCATTAGTGCTGTTAACAATGACTTAGATATTTCTAATGTCGAACAAAAAGACATTTTACTCTCGTTATTAGCAAAGGATCCCAATGAACTTGTTCGTCGTGCCGTTTTAATTAAATTCAATGATTTTTCACTTTGGCAACAAACTAGTGAAAACAATGATGACATTAATGTTCGTGATTATGCGAGAAAAGAAGTTGTAGCGATTATTTTAAATCAGCGGAGCTTAAAATTATCCAAAGATGAAAAGTTGGCTTATTTAAATGAACAGCCAACATTAGCATTCTTAGAAACCTGGCTTAAAGAAGAGTCAGACCCACAAATAGTTATCGCCATTTACCAAAAACTTGCGAAACCGCAATTAGCTTTAACCGTATTCAAACACCATAACCATATTGAAATCCAACAGTATTTAGTTGAACAAGCTACAAGTATTGATAATTTAGAAAAATTATTGAAAAAAAGCACGATAGCTGAAATTACTGAATCCATAAAAGCTAAAATTATTGCCATAAAAATTGAACAAGAAAAACCGATTAAAATTGCCAAGCGAGCGCAATTAATTTTAGCTAAGCTCCTTGCCTTAAAGGATGTCAGTGATTATCAAACCGTTTTGGAAAAACAAGCGTCTTTAACGAAAGAATGGGGTGATTTAACCACTGACTTTACATGCTTAGAAGAATCACAACAGTTAACTTTTACTACAAAATATCAAGATATTAATGATCAGCTTGAAAAAATATTTGCCGTGAAAGCCGAATTATTTGCACAACAAAAGATCGCTGATGCTTTAGAAAAAGAAAAACAATTGCTCACTAAACAGTTTGCTGAACATATTCAAAAATATGAGCAATCTTTAAGTGATGCTATTTTTAATAGTATTCAAATAGATGAAGACGAATTTATTCAACAACTTACTCAACTTCAAGCAACTATCGATACATCCGTATTAGCAGCAAAAGAAAAACATACGTTTATTAAGCAAGTTGAAGTAATAAAAAATAAACTGTCAAAGTTACCTGAAATAGCTGAGTCGTTAACGCAAGCCACGCATCTTATCTCTAAGATGTCGCAACATGCTGTGCCTGAAAATTTAACCCAATTAAGAGAACAAGAAGCGAGCTATCAAGCGTGGCTAGAAAATTGGCAGCTTATCAGTGAAAAATCAAATGGCAGCTTACCTGACTCTATTGTGCAATCATACCAAGTGATTGTTAATCAGTGGGATATAGCATTAAAACCCTTACATCAACAACAAAAACAAAACTTTCATCAGGTACAGCGAAAACTGAATGATTTCAATCGGTTAATATCCCAAGGGAAATTTAATCCTTGCTTTGGCTTATTCAAAAAGATCAAATCCAGCTATGAATTATTAAGTGGTCAACAACAGCATAGATTAGAACGCGAGTTTACTGCCGCGCAGGAAAAAATCAATGAACTCAGTGATTGGGAACATTATGTTTCAACGCCGAAAAAACAAGCATTACTCGAGCAAATCAATCTGTTGGTTAACGTTCCTTTAGATAATCCCATTGAACAAGCAAGTAAGGTAAAAGCATTTCGTCAACAATGGAATGCTTTAGGTCATGCTGAAGATGATGTTGAACAAGAATTGAATGATAAGTTTAATCACGCTTGTGAACAGGCGTTTGCTCCATGTCGATTGTTTTATGCAGAGCAAGATAAAATCCGTGCTAACCATCTTACTAACCGGTTAACTATCCTCGAAGAGGTCGCTACTTTCACGGCGAATTTTGATGAAGAAAATGTTAATTGGAAATCAATTGACGCAAAAATTAATCAATTAAAGCAAAAGTGGCGTGATGCAGGTGAGGTTGATAGAGAAAAATATAAAACACTCAATGAAGAATTTAATACCTTACTTAAGCCTATTAAACTGGCGATTCATCAGCATCATCTTAATAATAAAGATGAAAAATTGTCGTTAATAAAACAAGCTGAAAAAGTGTTAGCCGAAGAAAACATTCAAGTGGCGGTTGATCACGTTAAAAAGTTACAAACTAAATGGCGTGACATAGGTTACAGCGGTCCAAAAGATGAAAATAAATTATGGCAACAATTTAGAACGATAAATGATCAAGTCTTCGCACGAAGAAATGAAGCACAAAACAAAGAAAAAGAACAAGCAATACAAATGTCTAATGATTTTATGCAATCGCTGGTTGAGATTGAACAGAAAGTGTCAACAGACAACTCGAGTAAAATTTTAAAGGCATGTCTAAGTGATTTAAAACAACTTAAAGATAAAGTGGCGCAACAGGCAGTTCCACTTAAAGCAGTTCAACAAAAAATTGAGACTTTACAGGTAAGTTTTCAAAAAACACTCACACAATTGAAACAACAAGAACGTGTTATTAATTGGCAACGTGTATTTTCGATACTTACAGAGTCTATCGACAGCACTATAGCTACAGACAGCAACGACTTTAACGCGTTACCGATGAGTTGGCAGAAAAAATTGGCGAACTTAACGAGTGAATCATGTGATCCGAACGATCGTCTTGCTAAAACGATTGCATTAGAAATTATGGCAAAAGTTGAATCTCCTGATGAAGACAAACAACAGCGATTAGCCATTCAAGTAGAATTAATGCAAAGCCATATGTCATCTGGCGAAACATTTAATTTAGAAGAACAGTTTTTTGAATGGCTTAATTTAGGACAACTTAGCTCGGAAGATAAACCATTATTAGCACGGGTACATAAGATCTTTATCGAAACATAATCAGTATCTGAAACTTCTATCGGGAAAAAATGCTTTTTCATGCTGAAATAAAATATTTCTGAAACACTGCTATATTAAATAACATACTTTAGGAGAAATCAGATGAAGTATGTTTATTTTTTGTTTTTGTTGCTGTGTCAATCGCAAGTTTTTGCGATTGAAGTCACCTTTATTAATCCTTCTGTGCCGGGAACTCCTTTTTGGGATAGAGTAACCGCCATCGCAAAAGCGGCCGCTGAAGATCTTGATATCAATTTAACCGTTGTGTATGGCAAAGATAACCGAGTCTTTAATTTACAGGCCATTCAAACCGTCACTTCAAAAAATATCTTACCTGATTATTTGATGTTTATGCCTTACGATGGCAACTCAGAGCTGTCATTTTCCACGTTGGAGAATGCTAAAATCCCTTTTATCACTTTAGAACGCACGCTTTTACCTGAAGAACAAAAACTTCTTGAGTTACCCCAAGAAAAATATCGTTATTGGCTCGGTGAAATTTTTCATGACAATACCGCTGCTGGAGAACTATTAGCGGATACCTTAATCGCTGGGGCTGTTAAAGATAACCAAAACATATTGAAAGTCGCCGGACTTGCGGGTAGTTTCAGTGGCGAATCAACTCAACGAACGTTAGGTTTAGAGAAAAGTATTGATAAACACGAAAATATTGAGTTATTACAAGTAGCTCCGGCTATATGGAGTCGTGAAAGAAGCCGATATATTATTCATCAAATGGCCGGCCGATTTGGGAAAATAGATATCGCTTGGGCTGCGTCAGATGGTATGGCGCTAGGGGTACTTGATTCTGTTAAAAGTGGCTACGAAGAAGTGAATCCTAAGATGAAAATTGGTGGTTTTGATTGGACGGTCGAAGCCATCGAAAAAGTGAAATCGAAAGAGTTAGTCGCTACGGTAGGAGGGCATATTTTTCAAGCGGCGTGGGGGTTAATAAAAATATATGATCACCATCATGATAAAAATGTTTTCATCAAAGGTCTTGATCAAAAAACTTATGACCTACAAGTTATTGATCAAGACAATATTGATACCTTTTATCTACTTGCGGAAAAAGTAGCGTGGCAAAAGGTGGATTTTAATGTGTTCACTTTAACAACTACGAATAATGACCATTATAATTTTGATATTGCCTTAGTCATGCAAATGCTCAATTAAGGTTTAAGTTAACAAACATTTCGTGGAACTAATTTAACGTCAACTCACCGCGTAAGTTTTCTTGTAATTTAGAGCGAATTTCATCGGCGGAAAAATTTTGACTTAATAAATAATGTAATTTCGTCAAAGTCGCTTCTAGAGTCATATCGGCACCGCTGATCACACCACATTGACTTAATGAAACTCCGGTGGCGTAACCATCCATATTTACCGTACCTTTTATACATTGACTACAGTTTACAATAATGATCCCTTGCTGATGTGCCTTTGCTAAACAGTTAAGTAAAGCTTCATCTTGAGGGGCATTACCAACCCCATAACTTCTAATAATCAGGGCTTTAACAGGTTGCTTGATTATATTTTTAATCAGCTCTGCACTTATTCCAGGATATAAATGCACAACCCCTACCGGTTGAGGAGTAATGCTAGAAAGAGTCACTTTGTTGTTTGTGCTCTCATTTATTTTTCCTGCAAGTACTTTAATATTAATACCGGCTTCTAACAGCGGTGACATATTTGGTGAATCAAACGCATTAAAGCCATCTGCATAAGCTTTTATCGAACGGTTTCCTCGAAATAATCGATTATTAAAAAATAATCCAACTTCGTTTATCGGGTAGTTTGCGGCAATAAATAATGAATTGAGTAAATTCACCTGTCCATCTGAACGTAATTGGCTAAAAGGAATTTGCGAGCCTGTTACTATAATAGGCTTAGATAAATTTTCGAACATAAACGACAAGGCTGAACTGGTATAAGCCATAGTATCTGTGCCATGCAAAACAACAAAACCATCGTAAGCGTGATAGTTTTTATCTATATCATCAGCAATTCTTTGCCAGTCAGCTGGTGTCATATTGGATGAATCAATTAATGGCTGATATTCATGAATAGTGAAATCAGGCATTTCTTCACGATGAAAATCAGGCATGGCATTTATTGATTCGGTTAAATGACCTTTAACGGGTATGTAACCATTTTGACTAGCTTTCATACCAATGGTACCGCCAGTGTAAGCAATGTATATTCGTTTCTTCATTATTATAATCTGTTAGTTAAGAGCATTAAAAAGCCCCGGAAGTCGGGGCTATAATAACAAATATTTGTTTTAGATCATGAGTTAATTTATCTGACAAGCTAAACAAAATGAATAGATCCCTTGTGGATCATTAAGCTTACTAAGGGCTTGGTATTCATTTCGTATAGACAAGAGTAATTTATCTATAACGTTCGGTGTTCGAACTTGCTGCTCAGGCAATATTTTTACTGCTTGACCAAAGAAACTTTCAAAAAAGAGATCTTGTGGTGAACGTTCTTTTTCGATTAATAAGGTTTCAAACGAATCAAGTTTTGCTAGGTTTGCCGCTTCATTAATCGCATCATCTAAATTACCTAATTCATCCACTAAACCTAGTTCCTTAGCTCGCATACCTGACCAAACGCGCCCTTGAGCAATAGCATCTACTTGTTCTAATGACATATTTCGATTACTCGCTACCAGCTCAATAAAGTCTTGATAACCACGCTCAATGCCTAATTGAAAAATTTGCGCCATGCCATCGTTTAGAGGACGTGTTACGCCAAAACCCGCTATTTCGGTTGTTCCAACGCCATCAGTGTGAATGCCAAGTTGACTTAATGAGTTTTCAAAGGTCATGAAGAAACCAAAAATACCAATAGACCCTGTGATAGTTGTTGGCGATGCAAAAATTTTATCTGCTGGTGCAGAAATCCAATAGCCACCCGAGGCTGCATAAGTGCCCATAGAAGCAATCACAGGTTTACCTGCCGCTTTTATTAATTCTATTTCTTGGCGGATAATGTCTGAAGCATAAGCACTACCACCTGGACTATCAACCCGAAGCACCACGGCTTTTACTTGACTGTTTAAGCGTGCTTTTTTCAAATATCGAGCCGTACTATCACCACCTATGGTACCTGGGCTTTGCGTGCCATCTAATATAGTCCCTTTGGCAACAATCAAAGCAACTTGATCACCAGTGTTTTGATACGCGGGAAAAGGATCCGATGTTGCTTTTAAGTATTCTTTAAATGATATTTGATTAAAAGTATTGTGGTTATTTTGACCAACGAGTGAAATCATTTCTTGGGTGATTTCTTGGCGAGTTTTTAATTGATCAACCCAATGATTGGTTAACGCGTATTGTGCTATTTTTCCGTCTACACGCTGCAGTTTTTCCAGTAAGGCATCAGTGGTTTCATCAAAATTATCTATGCTAAATTCACGCTGACTAGCAACATCGAGTTTATATTGTTGCCATAGATCTGATAACCACTGTTTATTGGATTCTTTGGCAGCAGGGGACATATCGTCACGCATATAAGGCTCAACGGCAGATTTATAAGTGCCAACCCTAAAGATATGTTGGCTAATAGACAGTTTTTCTAATGCTGATTTAAAATATAATTGGTAGCGGCCATAGCCATCTAACATCATCCAGCCATTTGGGTTTAACCAAATTTCATCGGCGTAACTGGCTAAATAATACTGGTCTTGTTGAAAATGATCGCCGTATGCAATAACTTTTTTACCTGTTGCTTTAAATGCTTCGATACTTTCAGCAATATCTCTTAGTTTGGTTAACCCCGCACTTTTCATGCCTTGTAATTGTAATGCTAATACCTGAATTCTATTATCGTTTTTTGCGGTATCTATCACATTGATGATATCAGCCAATAACACCTCTGGAGTTTCAGGAGGTTGATCAAACGCTTCATTTAAAAAAGCATCCATTGGTTTAATTTCTTGTTTTTGTTCAACAATATCGCCTTTTAAATTTAATACCAGTGCCGCTTTATTGGGAACATTAATTTCGTCTTCATCGGCAGTTAATACAATAAATAACAGCAATAACACCGTAAAAAATACTAAGTTAACGATAATTTTTCGGGAGATATTGAGGAGTTCAAAAAGACTTTTTGAGATGCGCTTAATTGCACTTGGATGTTCATTCATAAATAACCATGTTACCGACTAAAATTAATACCCTATGCTAATGAAATCTCACCCCTTTATGTAGTAATAATTGTAAAAAAATACATATTTTGTTAATCCATTGAAATTATTGTTAGTGAGCAGGGTTCTTATAAGTATCTTTATTTACATAAAATGACTTATGTTGCTGATTTCGTTTTACCATAAATTATTGGATAAACTCCATTACGTTAATGGCTTACCGGCTTTTCTGATTCGCTTATATTTAGCTCCTGTTTTTATTATGGCAGGTTATAGCAAACTACAATTATCGGATCCTTCTGTGTCTGGAATAGAGCAATTTTTTGCCTCGCCAGATATCGTCCAATGGTTAGGTAATGCTGACTGGGGACTTGGTTTACCTTTTCCTGAGCTGTTAGCTAATTTAGCTGCTTGGAGTGAGTTTTTAGGAGGATGGCTACTTTTGTTCGGATTATTCACTCGATTAATTTCAATTCCTCTAATGTTTACCATGATCATTGCCGCCACTGCTGTTCATGGCGAAAATGGATGGTTTGCCATTACGCCAACAAATCCAGATATTAGTCCTGCCAAAGTGTTCGTTTGGTTAGGCTTTGAACAGGCAAGTAGCAGTTTAGACAATAGCCTTGAAGCGGCTAAACGTTTAGAAGCCATGCGGGGGTTATTAGCAGAAAATGGTCATACTGAATGGTTATATGAAACAGGCTCAATCGTTGTGCTAAATAATGGCATTGAGTTTGCGTCGACTTATTTTATATTATTATTGGCGTTGTTTTTTATTGGTGCTGGGAGGTTTACCAGCATAGATCATTACCTATATAATCACTGGCTAAAACCTCGTTTAGTGAATAAAAATAGAATATGAATGCAATAGATCTGCTTATTACTCGTCAATCTACTCCTCAATTAATCGCGCCTTCACCCGATAAAACCGACTTGGAACTTATTTTAACAGCAGGGATGCGGGTGCCTGATCATGCAGGATTATTACCTTTTCACTTCACCGTTGTACAAAATGAAGGATTAACAAAACTCAGTGATATTTTTGTTCAGGCGATAAAACCCTCAACGACAGATCAAGCTAAGTTAGATAAAACAGCGAAAATGCCTTTTAGAGCACCGTTAATTGTGGTTGTTTCCACTCAATATCAACGCCACGATAAGGTACCAAAACATGAGCAACTTATCACGGCGGGTTGTTGTGTACATGCCATGCAAATGGCCAGCGTAGCATTAGGCTATGGTGCGATGTGGCGAACAGGGGATTTAAGTTTAAATGATCATGTTAAACAGGCGTTATCAATTGATTTACATGAAGATATCGTTGGCTTTTTATATATTGGTACGCAAGCTAAATCGTTACCGTTAAAACCAACAAAACTATATGATGATCGGGTCAGTTATTTATAATTCGGCCGGTTTCTGTTGATAACTCATCCCGTGTCAAAGGGTACTGACTTGCTTTTAAAGCCGTGTTAGATAAAGCAGATAAAATGAACAAGACAAAAAAAAGCCCTTATTAAAGGGCTTTGTAATTCATAAGGTATTAATGCAGTGTAGGATACACTTAATTATCTAAAAAGCCGCATTATTTGGTGTTCTTGGGAATGGGATCACGTCACGAACATTTTGCATACCTGTTGCGTACGCTACTAAACGTTCAAACCCTAAACCAAAACCAGAATGAGGCACAGTGCCGTATCTACGTAGATCACGATACCAGCTATAATCTTCTTGATTGAGGTTCATTTCTGCTAAACGCGAATCAAGGACATCAAGACGTTCTTCACGTTGGCTACCACCAATAATTTCACCAATACCTGGTGCTAAAATATCCATTGCAGCAACCGTTTTACCATCGTCATTTAAACGCATATAGAACGATTTAATATCTTTTGGATAGTTCTGTAGAACGACTGGGCCATTAAAGTGTTCTTCTGCTAAATAACGTTCATGCTCTGAATTTAAATCAACTCCCCAAGAAACAGGATTTTCGAACTTTTTATCACAGTTTTCTAAAATGGTAATTGCGTCAGTGTAATCAAGGCGAACAAAGTCGTTATTGATCACTGAATTTAAACGATCAATGACGGTTTTATCAACACGTTGTTGGAAAAACGCCATGTCGTCGGCACGTTCTTCAAGTACAGCAGTAAAAACATATTTCAACATTTCTTCTGCCAGATCGGCGGCATCGGCTAAATCAGCAAAAGCTATTTCAGGTTCAATCATCCAAAACTCCGCTAAATGACGCGTGGTATTTGAATTTTCAGCACGGAAGGTTGGCCCAAAGGTATACACTTTGGAAAGGGCACATGCATATGTTTCAACGTTTAGTTGGCCTGAAACCGTTAAAAAGGTTTCTTTGCCAAAAAAGTCTTTTTGGTAATCAACATCGCCTTTGTCTGTTCTCGGTAAGTTTTCCATATCTAACGTACTTACGCGGAACATTTCACCTGCGCCTTCACAATCACTGCCGGTAATTAAAGGGGTACTGATCCAAAAATAACCTTTGCTATGTAAAAAGCGATGAACCGCTTGGGCTAAGCTATTTCTAACACGAGTGACAGCGCCACCAATATTTGTTCGTGCACGTAAGTGAGCTTGTTCACGTAAAAACTCAATACTATGACGTTTAGCTGCCATTGGGTAAGTATCAGGATCATCCACTAAGCCATGAACGACAACATTGGTTGCTTGAATTTCATATGACTGACCTTTACCTGGAGATTCAACTAAAATACCCGTCACTTTAACTGCAGCACCGGTAGTCAGTTTTAAAACTTCAGATTGATAATTGTCTAGTTCACTTGGCGTAATTGCTTGTATGGCATCAAAACATGAACCGTCATGTATCGCTAAAAATGAAATACCTGCTTTAGAATCACGGCGAGTTCTGATCCAACCGTTGATGGTTATTTCTTCGTTTACAGGGTATTGTCCTGCTAAGACATCAGTAATTGCTATAACTGACATTTATCAACCTCTTTGCTAGTAAATTTTTGTTCTCGAAATAAGGAGGGATATGTTACCGTGCTTGTACTGTTTAACAAGTAAAAGTTGAGTTTTACGGTCTAATTATTGATGAATTTTTATAAATTTTTAAATCAAAGGCATTTTTATGGAGTCAGATAAACAAGAACGGAGGCGATCAGAAGATTTTTGGTTAAAAGCTATTCGTATTTCTACCTTGTTAGCGTGGGGATTATTTACCATTGCGTTGATCATTTCGTACTATGCAGCACCTGAAAATGATTATGGTGTTTTACGTTATCACAATATCTCGATTAGAAAATTCTGGTTAACACCTTTGACTGGGTATTTATATATTATGTTATGGTTAAGTGCTTTATTTAGCTATATCTCTATTTTTGTGCACAAATATCGCAGCAGAAGAAAAACCGACAATAAACAATTTAATGTCTTTCTATTGTTTATTGTCTCTATCGCATGGGTTGCTTATATTGTTACTAGACTGGTTTAATCGAGAAAACACTCATCTTCCGAAAGGACAGTTTTAATCGCTAAAACCAGTTGGCTTATTTGTGTCTTGTTGATCACTAACGGCGGCATGATATAAATTAGCTTACCAAAAGGGCGGATCCAAACCCCTAACTCAACAAAACGTTTTTGAATCGTTGCCACATTAACCGCATGAGTGGTTTCAACCACCCCAATACTGCCAAGCACACGAGTACTGGCTACTTTGTTACATTGCTTTAATGGTAATAATTGTTGTTGGAACTGTAGTTCAATCGAACTAATTTTATGTTGCCAATCTTGATTAATTAATAAGTCAATACTCGCATTTGCAACAGCACAGGCAAGGGGGTTAGCCATATAAGTGGGGCCATGCATAAAACAACTGGCTTCACCTTCGCTAATGGTTTGCGCTATTTCAGCCGTACAAAGGGTTGCTGCTAAGGTTAGGTAACCACCGGTTAATGTTTTTCCTAAGCACATAATATCAGGTGAAATATTAGCCCATTCACAAGCAAATAATTTTCCTGTACGGCCTAAACCTGTGGCAATTTCATCTGCGATAAATAAAATTTGATATTGATCACATAACTGACGTACCGCTTTTAAGTAATTAGGATGATAAAAACGCATGCCGCCAGTGCCTTGAACAATAGGCTCAATAATAAAGGCGGCTGTTTCGTGATGATGTTGTTTAAATAAAGCTTCTAGTGTCGTGATTTCATCATCGTGCCAAGTTTCATCAATGTTTATACTTGGTGCAGGAGCAAAAATACTCTTCATCAGTACTTTTTCGAAAATTTGATGCATACCTGTAATGGGGTCACACACGGACATTGCTGCAAAAGTGTCACCGTGATAGCCGTTTCTGACGGTCATAACTCGGTACTTATCTGCTTGTCCTTTACTTTGCCAATATTGCAACGCCATTTTCAATGCGACTTCTACTGCAACAGAGCCGCTATCAGAGAAAAAGACTTTGTCTAATGTTTTCGGGGTTAAATGAATCAGCTTTTTGGCTAAATCAATCGCCGGTTGATGAGTAAGGCCACCAAACATAATATGAGAAAAATCCTGAGCTTGTTCTGTTAACGCTTGATTAAGTACAGGATGATTATAACCATGTAAAACTGACCACCAAGAAGACATACCATCAATCAATGTCTCACCGGATGAAAGTTTAATTTCTACTCCATGAGCAGATTCGACAAGGTATGACGGTAATGGTTTTGACATTGACGTATAAGGGTGCCAGATGTGTTGGCGATCAAATTCAAGTAATTCTGTATGTTTATTGTTCATATGTAAACTTTTTGTGGTGTTTTTTGTTGACAACTCGCTAATGCGCCATAGACTACCCGTTAAAATTATATGATGCAATTTCAATTAAAATAGGCTGTAGCGCAATGGTTCAAGATAATCAATTAGGCATTAACCCCAATAGTCAAATCCGTCACGATTGGTCACATGCTGAAGTGAAAGCATTATTTGACTTACCTTTTAATGATTTAATGTTTAAAGCACAAACGGTTCACCGTGAAAATTTCAATCCAAATGAAGTGCAAGTCAGTACATTATTGTCTATTAAAACAGGTGCTTGTCCTGAAGATTGTAAATATTGTTCTCAAAGTGCTCGTTATAACACGGACATAGAAAAAGAACGGTTAATGGAAGTAGAAAAAGTACTTGAAGCCGCAAAAATTGCTAAAGAACAAGGTTCAACACGCTTTTGTATGGGAGCCGGATGGAGAAACCCAAAAGCTCGTGATATGCCATATGTTGTAGAAATGGTGAAAGGCGTAAAAGCCATGGGGTTGGAAACTTGCATGACCTTAGGCATGATTGATAGCGATCAAGCCGGTGAACTACAAGAAGCTGGTTTAGACTACTATAACCATAATCTTGATACTTCACCTGAGCATTATAATTCAATTATTACTACCCGTAGTTACCAAGACCGTTTAGACACCTTACAAAACGTGCGAGATGCCGGCATGAAAGTGTGTAGTGGTGGCATTGTTGGTTTAGGCGAAAAAGCACAAGACCGTGTCTCGTTTTTAGCCCAACTCGCGAATTTACCTAAGCACCCTGACAGTGTGCCAATTAACATGTTAGTGAAAATAGCAGGCACGCCATTAGCAGATGTCGACGATTTAGATCATTTCGATTTTATTCGTTGTATTGCCGTTGCCCGTATCATGATGCCCAAAAGTCATGTTCGTTTATCAGCAGGCCGAGATGCCATGAATGAACAAATGCAATCCATGTGCTTTTTAGCTGGAGCTAATTCAATCTTTTATGGTTGTAAACTACTAACCACAGGTAATCCTGAAGCGAATAAAGATATGCAGTTATTTGCAAAATTAGGGATAAATACTGAAACGGTTGATAGCCCTGATCAAAATGACGAAAAAGCCATTCACACTGCTGTGATCAATCAGCAGAACAGTGAATTGTTTTATGATGCTACTCAAGCATAGTCTGCGTTTAACTGACTAAACATTATGGCTTTTGAATATCTTGCTGAGCAACTCGCTCAGCAAAAACTTACCCATCGTTTCAGGCAACGCCAATGTATTGCAAAGCAACAAGAAGCAAACCTTTTCTGTAATGATAAAGAATATTTAAATTTTTCTTCGAATGATTATTTAGGGTTAAATCAACACCCCGATATTAACCATGCTTTACAAGAAGGGGTTAGTAAATTTGGTGTATCGTCTTGTTCTTCCAGTTTAGTGACTGGTTTTAGTTATGCTCATAACGTGTTAGAAAATACTTTATGCGAATGGTTAAACAAACCAAAGTGTTTGTTATTTAATAGTGGGTTTTCTGCAAATCATGGTCTATTGAGTGCTTTAGCATGTGAGCAAACACAATTTTGGTTAGATAAACTCTCTCATGCATCGCTTATCGATGGAGCATTGTCAGGAAAAGCGAAAGTGAAACGCTTTTTACACAATAACTATCAGCAACTGGAACAATTATTACTGAAAAAATCTTTAGCAAACAATCTTATTGTTTCTGAAGGAGTATTTAGCATGGATGGTGATCAAGCCGATATAAATGCCTTACAAAAAATCGCGCAAAAACACCAAGCTTGGCTATATTTAGACGATGCTCATAGCCTTGGGATCATAGGTGAAAAAGGTCAAGGCAGTGTCAGTATTAATCCGCACGTTGATATCGTTATGGCGACATTTGGCAAAGCTGTTGCCACATCAGGTGCGTTTATTGCGTGTGATGAAACACTGCATGATTATTTGATTAATTTTTCACGTCATTATATTTATTCAACCGCAATGTCACCGGCAATTGCTTGGGCAACAAATAAGAGTGTCGAAATTATTCAAAAGGACAATTGGCGACGTGAAAAAATTGCAGAGTTAAGTAGACTTTTTGCCAAAAGTTTAAATGATAACATCGAAATGATCCCAACATCCTCATCAATTCACGCCATAATCGTCGGTGATGAAAAGAAGAGCTTAGACATTGCAGAGAAATTAAAAGCTAAGGGTATTTGGTTAACAGCAATTAGACCTCCGACTGTTCCTAATGGCACATCTCGGTTACGTGTTACTATTTGTGCTAATCATAATAAACAAGATATCAAGTACTTAGCTGAAAACATTAATAAGGCCATCAATTGATGCCAGAAAATATAAATTTATCAAAGATAGCGCGATCATTTGGCTCAGCCAGTGAGTCGTACGATATTTCTGCTCGTTTACAACGTTATAGCGGAAAAAATTTAATGCCTTGGTTACCAAATCGTAACGATTTAACCGTGGTAGATTTAGGCAGCGGAACCGGATTTTTTACTGATATTTTAGCGTCTCGATATCATCAAGTGATTGGTTTAGATATATCGACGAAAATGTTGGAATTTGCCAAACACAATCGAAATGAGTCAATTGTTTGGTTAGAAGCCGACGCTTACCAGTTACCTTTTGCAAATGGTAGCATTGATCTGATTTATTCTAATTTGATGATCCAATGGTGTGAAGCTTTACCTGTTTTAAAAGCTGAAATCATTAGAGTGTTAAAACCAGGTGGTTTATTTATCTTTTCAACGTTAGTCGATGGAACCTTATTCGAACTAAAATCGTCGTGGGCACAAGTTGATGATGATAAACATGTTATTGATTTTAAAACTGAACAAGACCTTTCCGCGATCTTCAATACCGATGAATCAAAGTTAATTGAATTTTCAAACAAAGATATTGTTTTAGAATATGAAAATGTGCTTCATCTTGCCAAAGAACTAAAAGGTTTAGGCGCTAACCAAGTGCCTAAAAAGCAATCAAAGGGCTTAGCAGGTAAAGATAAATGGCAAAAAATGATGGTTTCTTATCAGGACTTTCTTGAACCTAGTGGTATTTATCCTGCCACGTATAAAGTTTTTTCTGGCTTAATGGTAAAACTAAATGATTAAACTTTTTATTACTGCTACTGACACAGATGCGGGTAAAACTTATGTGGCGCAGTCGCTTATTACTGCACTTGTTGTACAGCAATTAACCGTTGCTGTTTATAAACCAATATCAGCAGGTTGTGATAAAGTCGAAATGCAGCAGGGGTTCCAGCTTGTTAATGAAGATGCCTTATTACTGGCAAATGCTTCAAATTGTCAACAATCGTTAGCGAACGTAAACCCGATTGCTTTTGAAGAACCCATTGCACCGCATATTGCCGCTCAAAAACATAATAAGGTGATAGATTTAGCTTTTCTTGATGAACATTATCAGAGTATCACCAATAATCATTGTGATGTTGTGATCACTGAAGGGGCTGGTGGCTGGCGCCTACCGCTAGGTAATGGACAATTTTTATCGCAATTTGTTCAAAGCAGCAAGCAAGACGTTATTCTCGTAGTTAATATGAAACTTGGTTGTTTAAATCATGCAATTTTAACTTATCAAGCAATTGTTTCAGACGGTTTAACGTGTGTAGGCTGGGTGGCAAATTGCCTAGACAACATGCCATATCTTGAGGAAAACATTGCTGAACTATCACAGTTTTTTCCTATGCCTTTGCTAGCACAACTTGATAAACAAACCGATATACAAAAAGCAGCGGCTAAATTTAATTTACAACCGCTTCTGGCTCATCTTTAACACGCTTGTACTTTTAAAACATAAGCGTCTTTAGAATATAACTGTCATACATAAGTTAATTATTTAATGCTTGTAAACACGCACTGGCAATAAAACCAGAGCGTGTTTTATGTGCTTCTGATTTACTCACCCGATCATCTATTTGTTTAATTAACAGCTCTGGCAATGTCACGTTAATTTTATGACTTTTGCCTAAATAGGGCGTGATGTCGATATCAACTAAACACCAAATTACCTGATTAATACTTTCCTGATGTTTCTCTATCGTTGACGCATGAGGAATACTTTCCCCATATTCAGCCAAAATCGAAAAGTGTGATGCCATGCTTTTTTCTATGTCGATTAAAGCTTGATCAATGGTCGTAGCATGACACTCGCAACCAGGTAGATCAGGCACGCTAACTTTATAGTGTTCACTGCCAATAATCTTTTTTAGTGCAATAGGGTATTTCATTGTTTTTGTCCCTTTTTAATGAGTTTATCATAGTAACCCTGATAACCCCTTATGGTCAACAACTAATAACCCTGATAACTCCGCTAGATTAGCATTAATAACTCTGGTAACCCTAAAATCGCAGACACCAATAACCCCGATAACTCTATGTTTTGGTGGTGTGAATATTCACTTTCAATGTAAATAAGTTAAATCGGTGGATATTTATTAAAGGTGTGATTAGCCATCTAAGCCAATAGAGATAAAGTACTAAGGAGTTATTAGGGTTGTAAATGATGTGGTAAATATAAGAAATTGCAGACGTTATCGTGTTAGTTACGACAGTTAAATATCCGAGATTGTCAGGTAGGAATTGCCTAAATTCGCTGGTAATTTTCAATAGTGTCTGATTATTTTAAAACCGATAACGGAAATTGAAAAAGAACATATTGAGATAATGGTGAATGCTTTTTTCATTAAATGCTGAAACTAAGCAGCTGAAAATACTTGATGAACTCAATTTAAAACTTGAAAAGAATCAAAACAATTGCAAGTTGTCATTAATGAAAGTCATCAAGTTTAATCAATGGTTTGTTTTTTGAAGTAGATGTTTATTTTATTGGCAATGTACAAGCTGTTGTTTACGATACCGGCTTGGTGAAACAGCAAAGGTTTTTTTAAATTGTTTAGAGAATTGATAAATATCAGCATAACCAACTTGGTGAGCAATTGCCCCGAGTTTAATATCAACATCAAATAACAACCTTTGCGCGGTTGCCATCCGTTTTCGAATAACATAATGACTAATACTGGTATCGAAATGCTGTCGAAATTGATGACAAAGATGGCTTCTAGAGACGCCAGCTAATGACGCTAATTCATCTAATACAATCGCTTGATTAAAATATTTGTCTAAATAGTTTTTAACACTGAGCACATAACTTGGCATTTTACTGTTTGGATTTTTTGTACCAATTTGTCTTGCTATGGCACGAGCCCAATTTTGAAAAAGGTTTTGGATAATAATGGGATCAAATGCAAAAGGGTGTAGCATTTCATCCATCATATTTTGTAAATGACAGATCATTACTGTCTCATCCGTTAAAGTTATCGGTGTTGCTATTGGTAATAAATTACTTTCAATTTGTGCATTTACCCATGTCCCTTCAATATGCATCCAAGAGTGGTATTCAATGCCTGCTTTGGTCGCCCAACTAAAAAATTGCTTTTCACCTGGTGGCCAAATGATCAACGTTTTAGCTTCAGTAGAAGGTGCTTTTTGTTGTTTAATCAATCTGGCCGGTTGATGAAACAACATGATCAACCAATCGCCCGTACCTATGGGTCTATCTACATTGGCATTTACCATCGGCTCTTTAATACCAATACCACGCACGGTCATTAACGATTCGGGCTGGAGTTCATCGCCAAACCAATGGCGAATAACCTTGTCATTATCGTCAGATAGCGGGTGATCCCAGCGTAAATAATCGGGGGGATTTTGATTCTGCACGCTTTACCTAATGTTTGTTAATTTTTACCAAATCACAATTTATCACAAGAAAATAGCAATAAGAACCATTTTAAATCAAATTTTTAAGGATAGAATCGTAATACAAAACAAATTAAAGGATGCTTTAATGGTCGATAATAAAAAAACAAATAATAAAAATAAATTATTTTTATGGGCGCTCACGTCATCTTTAGCGGGTTTTCTTTTTGGCTTTGACACTGTGGTTATTTCAGGTGCTGAGAAAACCATTCAATCGTTATGGGGGTTATCATCTACACTTCATGGCTTAGCGTTAAGCGCTGCATTATGGGGTACGGTTTTAGGAGCATTATTTGGCGGTTGGCCCACGGATCGGTTTGGTCGTGTAAAAACATTGATCGCCATTGGTGTGCTTTATTTAGTGTCGGCATTATGGTCAGCGTTAGCGACTGATCCTTATTCATTTATGATCGCTCGCTTTATTGGTGGTTTAGGAGTTGGGGTGTCAACCATTGTCGCACCTTTATATATTTCTGAGATATCACCAGCAGATAAACGTGGCCGTTTAACAGGTTTGTTCCAGTTTAATATTGTCTTTGGCATTCTTGTCGCTTTTATTTCTAATGCTTTGTTGGGTGGTATAGGTGAAAACGCGTGGCGATGGATGCTTGGTGTGGAAGCCATACCTGCGGTTATTTATTGTGCTTTTTGTTTTTTCTTGCCAGAAAGCCCACGATGGTTAATAGGTAAGTGTAAAAATATTGCATCAGGTAAACGAGTGTTAGCGCAAGTAAACCCACACATGACAGACAGTGAAATTGAGGACTTAACACAATCTATTGTCAATGCAGCCAACACAGTGGGAGTTAAAACACCTTTTTGGAGTCAACGCTTAAAATATCCCATCATTTTGGCGTTTTTAATTGCTTTTTTTAATCAATTATCAGGAATAAACGCGATTCTTTATTTTGCCCCTCGTATCTTTGAAATGACCGGTTTAGGGCAAGAGGCTGCATTATTACAGTCTGCTGGTATAGGTATTACCAACCTTATCGCTACCTTTGTTGGGTTATGGTTGATCGACCGTATTGGTAGAAGAACTTTACTTTATATAGGCTCTGTTGGTTATATACTTGCACTAGGAAGATGTGCATGGGCGTTTGCCAATGAAGTATATGCTATTGTTCCATTTTGTATTTTCTTCTTTATTGCCGCACATGCCGTAGGACAAGGAGCCGTAATTTGGGTCTTTATTGCAGAAATTTTCCCTACCGAGCACCGCACAACTGGTCAATCACTTGGTTGTTCTACCCATTGGGTATTTGCCGCTATGATGACATTGTTTTTTCCAACGGTTGTCACGGTTTTTTCACCACAATATGTTTTTGGCTTTTTCTGTTTGATGATGATAGGTCAACTCATTTGGGTATTTTTTATGGTGCCAGAGACAAAAGGTGTTCCCCTTGAAGCGTTACAAAAAAAACTGGGCATTGCTTCTCATAATGACATTGAAATTAAACAAAGTTCATCAATAGTAGGACAGTAAACAATGAAAAACCCTTTTAATATTGTAGGCATCGGCGAAGTGCTGTGGGATGTTTTCCCTGACGGACCTCGCTTTGGTGGTGCACCTGCTAATATGATTTGTGCTATCACGGATTTATCAGGCAAAAACGCTAAAGTTAATATGATAAGTGCTGTAGGTGCTGATCAATTAGGTGATGATGCGATTGCTTATTTGGCAAATCGACAAGTGAATGTAGGACTTATTGAAAAAGTAAACTATCCAACAGGTACGGTAACGGTAATGTTAGATGGTGCTAATCAAGCCAGTTATCAATTTGCTGATAATTGTGCTTGGGATAACTTAGTATGGTCATCCAAGCTTGCTGAAACTGCTGCATCAATTGATGCGGTTTGTTTTGGAAGCCTAGCTCAACGTAATGCTGGTTCAAGAGAGACCATTCATCGCTTTATTCAACACGTCCCTAAACAAGCGTTAAAAGTGTTTGATGTGAATTTAAGAGTGCCTTTTTATTCGACCGAAGTTATTCTGCAGTCACTTGAATTAGCGAATGTTCTAAAACTGAATGAAGAAGAATTACCGATTATTGCTAAAGTCGTTGGAATTTCAGGAGATAACCTCGAGTTACTTCAACAGTTAAAACAATTATATCAATTAACGACAATAGCTTTTACCCAAGGCGCGCAAGGTGCGGTGTTATTGCATCATGATGAAGTGATAGAAGTGCCAATTGTTGCCACGACGGTTATTGACACTGTCGGGGCGGGTGATTCGTTTACAGCGGCGCTTACCTTAGGTTTATTAAAAAACAAGCCGTTGAGTGAAATCGGTGAGTTTGCCAGTCTTGTATCATCCTATGTTTGCTCGCAGCGCGGAGCAACACCAGTTTTAACACATTTATAGAGAACGTTTCATTAAGTAGGATCAGAAAATGAATTATTTAAGTGATCAATTTTTATTACAACATTGCCAAGAAATATTAGATTTTTACACGCCTCGTGTTGTTGATGAACAAGGCGGCTATTTTCAAAATTACTATGATGATGGTGAAACATTTAATCAGCAACATAAACAATTAGTTAGCAGTACTCGCATAATTGTTAATTACGCTTTAGCGTCGCAAGTTTTTAACAAACAAGCGTATGTTGAAATTGCAAAACACGGCTTAGAGTTTTTAGAAAAAACACATTGGCAAGCAAATACCCAACGTTATGCATGGACGCTTGTCAATAATCAACCAAGCGATATGACTCAACAAGCTTATGGGTATGCTTTTGTGTTGTTAGCTTATGCAGCGGTAAGAAAAGTAGGCATAATTTCCAGTGATGAGAAACTGCTGGCAACTTATGACTTATTAGAACAACGATTTTGGCAAAGTGATTTTGGCTTGTACGCGGATGAAATTAGCCCAGAAGGTTTGCTTAGTGATTATCGTGGCCAAAATGCCAATATGCATTTATGTGAGGCAATGATCGCCGCTTACGAAGCAACCAAAATCGACAAGTTTTTAACTCGTGCTAAATTATTAGCTGAAAATATCGCAGTAAAACAAGCGGGCTTAACGGATGACTTAGTGTGGGAACATTTTACCCCAAGCTTTGAACCTGATTGGGACTATAATAAAAATGATCCTAAAAACTTATATCGACCTTGGGGGTTTCAACCTGGTCATCAAACTGAATGGGCAAAATTATTGCTGGTCCTGAATCGACACGCCCCAGAAGATTGGCTGGTGGAGCGCGCAATTGATTTGTATGAACGAGCATACAACCTTGCCTGGGATAATCAATATGGTGGCTTAATTTATGGTTTTGATCGACAAGGAAACTGGTGTGATGATGATAAATACTTTTGGGTACAAGCTGAAAGTTTCGCAACCGCTGCGCTCTTGTATAAAGAAACGAATGAACCAAAATATTTAGAGCACTATATGAAGCTGTGGCAATATTGTGATGATCATTTTGTTGACCATAGTCATGGCGCTTGGTTTAGACTGTTAAACCGAGATAATAGTAAGGTATCTAATGAAAAAAGTAGTGCTGGCGCTAAATGTGACTACCACACCTTAGGCGCATGTTTTGAAGTGTTACGCACTTTTGCTTAACTTTGATAGTAACTGACTATGGCTGTTTATACGCTTTCCAACAACTTGTTAACTTGTCAAATTAATGAACGAGGTGCAGAGCTTAACAGTTTAGTATCTACCACTCATCATCAAGAGTATATATGGCAAGCAGATCCTGCAATTTGGGCAGGCTCTGCTCCTATTTTATTTCCCGTGGTGGGGCGATTAAACGAGGGAGAATATCGTTACCAAGGCAAAGACTACGCCATACCGATACCATCGTTATTGGTATCTTCTAAAATAACGATATGGCCAACAGGATCTGTCTCGCCAGTACCAGCTACATCAAGCATATAGTTGGTCATTTCAGCTACCCACATTCGTCCTTTAGCATCAAAACTGATTAATACTGGATCACGAACCAATGGCTCTGCCGCTACGTTTTCTATCGCTAAATTATCTTGCAGTTTAAATGCTTTTACGGCATCAGTAGGGGATAATGGATGTGATGAAGGACCGTTAACCCAGGCTTCATATCCCGCGCCATGAACATGTTCAATATTGCCGTCGTTTTCTGATTGATGATGTTTGTAACCGATGAAAAGTCATAGAAGCAGACTAATGCCGAAAAGTTTAAATTTATTCATGAAGTAGATACCGCTTTACAAAAATCAAATATAGGTATGACCAATTAATTTGTCGCTATCTTACGTTTAAAATAAACAACTAACAACCGTGTTTCACTAAAACGCAATGAATCGTTAATAGTTTGTCAAAGACCTATTAAATAATTGTTTTTAAGTATTGGCTCTGCTTTATTTTTAAACAGTGAAACACCTTTACTCTCATAGTGTTTTACTTTTCTGATATCCAGCTTTTTAACACTTTAGACATGACTTCTCGTTCAATGGGTTTTGAAATAAAATCATTCATACCTGTAGCTAAACATTTTTCGCGATCACCTGTCATAGCATTGGCGGTCATGGCGATAATAGGTATCTTTTTATATAAACCACCGCATTCACCCGATCTGATCCGTTTTGTTGTTTCATAACCGTCTAAGGTGGGCATTTGGCAGTCCATCAATATGCAAGTGTAGGGGGTATCAATTCTTAATGATAATTTAAGTTTAGCTATTGCGATGGCGCCATTTTCAGCGACGTCGCATACTAAGTTAAAGCTTTTCAGTAATTGAATCGCAACTACTTGATTGATGCGATTATCTTCTACCAATAATATTTTAGTATTCTCTTGCCATTTAGGTATGTCAGTTGTATCAAGTTCTGTACTTTCAAAAGTAAAATCCTCAATGATTTCTAGAGGAATAGTAACGGTAAACTTACTGCCTTGGTTTTCGACACTTTCAACCGTGATATCGCCTTTTAATAATTGACTTAATTGTTTTGAGATTGAAAGCCCTAGGCCACTACCTCCAAAATTACGGGTTGTAGAACTATCGGCTTGTTGAAATGATTCAAATACCGTGGCTAATTTATCTTCATCAATTCCAACACCTGTATCAATAATCGAACACACTAAATAATCAACATTAGCTTTATGTACTTGTTCCGCTTTGACAATGATTTCACCTTCTTCGGTAAATTTAATGGCATTACCAATCAGATTAAAGAGAATTTGTTTAATTCGAAGTGGGTCAGATTTTACATGCCGACTTATTATAAGGTCAGTGTCTAAAGTAAGTGATAATGCTTTATTATTTGCTAGGTTTTCCATGGTATGAAAAACCTCAGTAAATAAATTGATCAGGTCAAATTCTATGTATTCTAAGGATAATTTTCCGGCTTCTATTTTTGAATAATCTAAAACCTCATTTACTACATCAAGGAGAATTTTACTTGAGGTAAACGCAATATTTATTTTTTCTTTATACTCAGTTTTCATCTCAGCATCTTGCAATAATTCAAGCATGCCCATGACACCATTAATGGGCGTTCTTATTTCATGACTCATATTGGCTAAAAATTCACTTTTTGTTCTATTTGCCTTTTTCGCCTCATCTAATAGCTCAAGTGCTGATGTTTCTGCTTTTAGCATTCTATATTGAAAACGTTCTAACACTAGATAAGCTAAGTAAAGGTAGATGATTAAATTCAATACGTTGCCAAATAAGTAGCCGTATGTCAGCCAAAGTGGATAATTTAATGCTATGGGGTACGTTAACCAATGTATGGCGTAAAAGACAAATAGAGATAAAATAAAGAAAGGCTGATTTAAATACATGTGCTTTTTCTTTTGATACAGCATTTTCATGATATACAGTAAGAAAAAGGCTTGGCAAGTTGAAAATACTATCATTGCAATAAATGAAGCATCCGCACCATATTTGAGACCAATAATCAAAACAAACGCTGTTATCGCGAATGAGAAAACCTTTACATAATAATTTAAAGAAATTCTTTTATTGAAAAAATAGTATAACCCCAACACTAAGAATACTTTTTCTACTATTAACAAGAACATGTAAATTGTTTGTATTTCTTGTTGAGCAAGATATTCAGGTAAAAAGTATAAATTTAATCTACCGAAAAGAATTGCAAGAACTGAAATTAACCAAAAAAAAGTTCGAGATAGTATATTCGGGACTAACATAACCCAAAGAAAAAATATCGCTAATAAAGAATAAGCGGTGATCCCTACAATATTAATAATGACAGATAGTTCCATAATCGTGTTACTCAAACTTTATGCTAAAAGTTAATCCAACAGTTCTTGGGCTTCCCCAAACACCTATTATTCCCGGACCCAATACATAACTATGGGCAATATATTGTTGATCACTTAAGTTTTCAGCCCACAATATCCATTGATACTTTTCATCTTCTGACCGCCAAGTTAACCGAGCATTTGTTAAGTTAGTTTTCGGCATAACCACTTGCTGATTAAGATAATCGCCAAGTTGCTCATCTGTGTATTGGTAAGTGATATTGAATAATAGGCGGCTTGCATCAGCAAGAGGGTAGTCTATATCAGCTGAAATAAAGGCTTTATGTTTTGGCGACTGGCGTAGTGAAGAGCCACTTAAATCTAATTCACCATTAAAAGTTGGGATAATAAAATCATTTACTTTTGTCTCTAAGTATCCGTAATTTCCTGATAACGACACAAAGTCATTTACTACGTATTGCACGTCAATATCTGCCCCAGTGATCTTTGATTTATCAATATTGGTAGAAACAAAACTACCAAAACTGGGATTTAGCGTTGAAGGACCAAACCAAGTCACTTGCAAGTTTTTATAATCGGTATAAAAAGCACTGCTATTCACACGTAACCTTTGCTTTAACCAATCTGATTTTATGCCTAATTCGTAACTTATCGCTTTTTCCGGATCAACCGATTGCAACGAAATATTCTCAAGCCCGGGTGAGCCAGGAAAGCCACCTGATTTATAGCCTTTAGAAATACTCGCATAAGTCATCATGTTTTTGTTAGGTGAATATTGAATAGCCAACTTAGGTGAAAAATCTGACCATGTTTTATCTACTTTGGTATTAAAGGTTTCTTGTAAAATGTTTAAGCTGCCTTGGCCTGAACTACAGTATGGGCTATCAATGGCGAGCGCGTTGTCTTGATGACCACAATTGATAGTGAGAAATTCAGCATTTTTTTTGTCGTGGCTGTATCGGCCACCCAATATCAGCTGCCACTTCGGCATAAACTGCCATTGCGTTTGTGCATATATTGCAGCGCTTTGAGTTTTATTTTTTTGACTTGATAATTCATTCCCTAAGGTGTTTTGCCCAGTATCAAGGGAATTAAAATCTAGTTTATATTGTTCGAGCCTGTCGGTTTTCTCCTGTAAATAAAAGAGCCCAAGCGTAAAATCTAACGAAGGATTTATTTGAGTTAACCAACGTGATTCGATGGAATATTGTTTAACGTTTTCATAAATATCATCATTAACATCAGCACCTAATATGCCATTATTGAGATCATAATTACCCGCTAAAGGAGCGCCAACACTGGCCATTTCCCAGTCAGATAAGTTGTCTCGCCATCCGACAATTGTCGTTATTTTGCCATTAGCCAGTTCAATGTCATTTTGAATCGTAATACTTTCGCTTTCTCGTAATGAAAACCCAGAGATAGGAGAGGTTGCAGAATACGGTTTTCCTCCCAAAGCTTGCCAAGTACTAACATAATCAAAATTGCCATTTACAATGGGGGTTCGCCCCATATCATTTTGATCATCGGTACTTTTCTCATAAGAAAAATACCATTGATAATTTGCTTCATTTATTGATAACTGAGCTCGAAAAATGTCGCTATCTTCATTTTGATTTTCTTCATTCAGTAATATGTTTTCGGTAAAGCCGTCGTGCTCTCGATGACTAAAACTGATCTTACCTTGCATATATTCATTGATGGGGCCTGTAATCGTGCCGTTATATCGTAAGGTATTATAACTACCGACCGTCGTTGAAACATTGGCTGCAAACTCATCTTCGGGCTTTTTAGTAATGATATTAATGGCACCGCCAATGGCATTTCTACCAAAAACTGTACCTTGCGGACCTCTTAACACTTCAATACGTTCTATTTCGTATAGTTCAGTATTTAAATGAGCCATTCGCCCTTGATATAAACCATCAATAAATATCGCTACAGAGCTATCCATTCCTGCGCCATCTTCACTTGAGAGAATTCCTCGAATTGACATATTTCCTTGTCCAGGTGCAAATGAAGTAAATGACATGCCGGGGGTTATGTTCGCGAGGTCGGTAGCATTGTTGATATCTTGCTCGATAAATTGCTCATAATTTATTACCGAGGTTGAAATG
Source organism: Thalassotalea castellviae (assembly GCF_031846185.1). NCBI lineage: Bacteria > Pseudomonadati > Pseudomonadota > Gammaproteobacteria > Alteromonadales > Colwelliaceae > Thalassotalea > Thalassotalea castellviae. The sequence continues at coordinate 70,948 of NZ_JAVRIF010000001.1, read as the reverse complement.
GCGACTTTCTGCACGTTTTCTTTTTTAAATTGTGAGGTAACTTCTATTATTTCTAAAAAATTTTCTTGGGCAAAGACAGTGGTACTACATAAACTACAAGCAATAAATGTAGGTAATTTAATTATCATAGGAAGGAAACTTTTAAAAAATTATATTTTATTAATAAAAACATAGCACAACCATAAAGTTTTATGCACTTTTAACCATAATTTATTATTCTTGTCACTTATCTTAGTGTCTTGTTTAAACAACCATTTTGACTAACCAATTGCTTTTATTGAAAGGGAGAAAGCTTATTCTTGATATTTTCTTAATAAAATACAGATTTTTTTCAAATAACCCTTTACAAATATATTGGTAGTCTTTACTATTCGCACCGCTTTTAACGAAGCAACACACAGGTGAGATGGCTGAGTGGTCGAAAGCACCGGTCTTGAAAACCGGCAAGGGTTTGTAGCCCTTCTAGAGTTCAAATCTCTATCTCACCGCCATATTTAGAAAAGCCCGTCACGATAGTGACGGGCTTTTTGCTTTTTAAGTTACAACGATAAAATCAAGATAAGGGTTTGTAGCGCAATACCTTCGAGTAGAGTTCAAATCTCTATTTCACCGCCATATTCTAAAAAACCGCTAATTGAAAAGTTAGCGGTTTTTTTTCGTCTTTAATTTGTTTGATAAATTTTAGGGTTTGTCGCGTAATACCTTCGAGTAGAGTTCAAAGTTCTAGCTCACCGCCATATTCTAAAAAACCGCTAATTGAAAAGTTAGCGGTTTTTTTTCGTCTTTAATTTGTTAGATAAATTTTAGGGTTTGTAGCGTAATACCTTCGAGTAGAGTTCAAATCTCTATCTCACCGCCATATTTAGAAAAGCCCGTTACGATAGTGACGGGCTTTTTGCTTTTCAGGTTTCAATGATAAATTCAATAAAAGGGGTTGTAGCGCTACATCTTAACTCAAACAGTTAAATATATATTTTTAGCTTTTCTAATTTTCAATAGATAAGTATACTGTAAGTATATACAGTTATTTTGTGAGCATTATGAAAGTTATTCCGATATATATAGAAGCAGGAATTTCAGGTTTTGAATCACCTGCAGCAGAATATAAAGAATTAGGTTTGTCATTAGATCAATTACTGATACGACACCCCAATGCTACTTTTATTGGCCAAGCATCAGGCGGTTCAATGAAAGGTGTCGGTATTTTTGATGGTGATTTATTGATTGTAGATAGATCTTTAACCGTAAGAAATGGTGACATTATTGTGGCTAATTTTAACGGTTGCTTTGTCTGTAAATTAATTGATAAACAACAAGCTAGGTTGCTTTCTGCGTCCAAGCATCATCAGCCGGTGGTGATTACACCAGAAGATGACTTTCAATTAGAAGGCGTTGTTACTCGTTCTATTCGTTTACATCATCAAGTGCCAGAATTTTCAGCATGTATTGCTTAGTTGATGCCACTTCGTTTTATGCTTCTGTTGAAAAGGTTTTTGATCCTAGTATCCGTAATAAGCCTGTGGTGGTATTAACCAATAACGATGGATGTATTTGTGCTGCTTGTCCTATCGCAAAAAAATTAGGCATCCCTAAATTTACGCCTTATTTTCAAATTAAAGACTTATTACACAAACACGGTGTTGTTATTCGTTCTTCGAATTATGAGCTATATGCCGATTTATCAGAGCGCATGATGACAATTATTGCTCGTTATTGTGATAACCAACATGTTTATTCGATTGATGAAGCCTTTTTATATTTTGATCGTTTTCATCAGGTTATTGATAATTGGTATGACTACGGTCACCAAATTAGAAAAGCCATCTGGAAAGAGATACGTTTACCTGTGGGGGTTGGTTTTGGCATTACCGCAACGTTAGCCAAAGCAGCAAATCATGCCTCAAAAAAGCTGGATGGTTTTGATGGTGTTGCCGTAATTGATGATGTTAATAGCGCAGCACCAATTTTACAGCGAATGCAAACATCGGAAGTGTGGGGCGTGGGAAGCCGCATTAGTAAAAGGCTTGCCGCACAACATATTTATAGTGCTTTTGATTTAGCCCAACAAAATCCTAAAGATATTCGTCAACAATTTAGTGTTATGTCTGAGCGGACCGTCAATGAACTAAATGGCATCAGTTGTTTGACTTGGGATGAGGTTAAAGAGCCGAAAAAAGAGATATTTTCAACACGAAGTTTTGGTGAACGCATTAGCGATTATCATGTATTAAAAGCGGCATTGTGTAGTCATGCCAGTATTGTGGCAAAAAAACTACGCCAGCAATCGTCACAGGTTAAGAAGTTAATGGTGTTTGCTTCAACGTCTCCACATGATGATTATTACTATAAGCAAGCCATTGTTTATTCACTGGTTGTTCCGAGCAATAGTGCGAGTTATTTAGCGAATATTGTTTCATTGGTGTTACCACAAATATATCAGGCGGGCGTTAATTTTTATCGGTGTGGAGTGGGGGCTATTGAACTGGCAAGTGATCAATTTAAACAAGGAGATCTTTTTAGCGTTGAAAAAAGTGATCCGGCTTTAATGCAGTGCTTCGATACCATTAATAAACGTTATGGAGCAGGGGCGATCAATATTGCCAGTGCCGGACAAACCGAAAAGTGGAATATGAAACGCCAATTTCTTAGTCCTCAATACACCACAAATTGGCGTGACATCCCGAAAATACGTTGTTAACAAGATTATTCAATCCACAATATTTGATAAGTGTTTCAATGGACTTAACAAAAGCCTATTTGCTAATGTATTGAATAACTCGATATAACGCTATACTGTTTGCTTGAGTAAAAATAAAAGGAGTTTATTTTATGGCGAACACTACTTGGTTTTGTAAAGATTTAGGTGATGCCAATATAGCTCAAGTAACACTTGAAACCCTTAAAGATGAGTTAATAAAAATACATCATACCTGTGGTGAGCCAAAAAATATGTGGGCGGGTTATCAATATCTATCAAAAGGCTTACATTGCCATATTGAATTATTTATCACTACAAATTTTCAAGAAATATTGATGTTAGCGAATGCAACACGATGTTTAGCGCCAAGTCCAAACACAGTCGAATATCTTGCCGGCTATCAAGATTATTGGCCGATTAACGAATATTAATCTTGAGTTATCGAAAAAGTTAAGCTGGTAAAGGATATGCTAAATAAAGGAGGTTTTTGCTCATGAATCACACACTTTCAAATGGTCTGTTCCATAAAATACCGGCGGTTCTTGCTGAATTATTGATTGAAAAAGAAATGATTAATCAATGGGAAAGCTTAACTCCAATTGGCCGTAATGAGTTTATTTGTTGGATTGAAGATGCTAAACAAGAAAAAACCAGAATTAAGCGAGTGTATCGAACCATAGATGATTTAACGAACGGTAAGAAACGTCCTTGTTGCTGGCCAGGTTGTATTCATCGAACAGATAAAGCACCAAGCAAATGGCAACAAGATGTGTTGCTTGACAAAAAAAGACATAAAAACGTAAAAGGACGTATGGATACATAAAACATGGTCGGAGTGGCAAGATTCGAACTTGCGACCTCACGTCCCCCAGTTGAAAGATTGATTCCAATCAAGATATTTATCCTTGTATAACAATAAATTAAATTATTGTGCTTTTGTGTGCTAGAATCCTTTAGTCACATTTACATGTCTAACTGCGTGCTATAAGTGTGCTAAAAACTATCGAGTAAGAGAGATCTATGATGTCATTATCTACCGTAACATCCAACAAAGTAATTCACCTAAATAAGGCTAACGATAAGCCTATCAAGCTTACTAATAAAATCATCAGTAATATTGTACCAAGAGCTAAAAGGTTTGATATTAAAGATACTTTGGTGACTGGCTTAAGAGTTCGAGTTAATCCAACGGGTAGTAAAAGGTTTATAGCAGTTGGTCGAGTGAGGGCAACCAATCAAACCAGAACTTTAACAATTGGTGATGCTGAATTAGTTTCTCTTGATGATGCAAGAGTTAGCGCAAGAACTTTTCTAGGTGAATTACAGCAAGGTGTTGATGTTACGAAGATTAAAGCTGAAAGAGCAGCAAGCGAAGAAACAGAAAGTAAAATTAAGAATATTAAGCTTGTTGATGCCATGGAATTATACCTTAGTGCTAAGCAACTAAAGCCCAGTACTATCAAGGGTTATAGATATGAAATCCCCATGTATTGTTCTGATTTTATTAATAAACCTGTAAATGACATAAGTGAAGAGGATATTTGCCTTTGGTACTTAAATGGCAAAGATAGACCTACAGCTATAGATAAAGCATTTAGGTCGTTAAAAGCCATTATGGAATACATGGTTGGCACTAAAGTGATTTCTTTCAATCCTTGTGCCGCTGTTAATATGAGGAAAATGCGGTATAAAATAAAACCAAGAACTAGATTGATTGAAACTCATAATCTAACCAAATTTATTGACGCATGGATTGGCTTAGTTGGCAATAACAAAGTTAATGCTGTGCAAGGAGACTTTGTTCTTTGGCTTCTTATGACGGGTTTAAGATTAGATGAAGCAAGAACTTTAAAATGGTCTGATATTGATTCGGATAACTATTTAATAACAGTTCAAGATACAAAAAATGGTAAGCCTCATGCTTTACCATTTACGCCTTTAATGTCTGATTTATTAGATAGGCGTATGAATGACAACCCCAAATCTAATCCATATATATTTCCTGCTCGAATAGGTAAGGGGTTGAGTGAAGAAAAGCATATTGTTGATTGCAGAAAAACATTAGATAGAATCTGCCAAGATGCCAATATTCCAACTATTCGACCACATGACTTAAGGCGCAGTTTTGCAACTATTCTCGAGGAATTAGATATTAGTGAAAGTAATATAAAAGCCCTTATGAATCATGTTGATGGAACAGTAACAAGAAAAAATTATATTCAATCAGCAAACATTGAAGTTAAGCGAAGTAATTTACATAAAGTCGCTTGTTACATTGAGGAAGCCGCTACTATCGAGAGCATGCACCCTGAACACCGAGATCAAACAGCTTACTTTGCTTGTGATAACGCTATTCGTGATTCTGTTTATGGTACTTCTGATATATCGCTTGTGGTTGTTAAAGGTAAGGTGACAGCTAAAGATAGATTGAATGCGATGAGGTAATACAATAATTCAATTGATAATTATTGTGAGTTGATTATATTAAAACTAGCAAATTGGCTATATGGAATTTTAAATAGGATGTTTATGAAAGTATTAATGTTTGTTGTTGTTTTTGTTATTAGCTTTAACGTTTTTTCGGGTGAAAAACAAAACTGTGCCGGAATTGCTCATTCTTTAAGTTTGCATAAAGAGGCTAAAGTTTATTTAGATAGTGTCACTAAGGAGGTGCAAGATTATTATCAAACAAAAGGACTGCCAGACAATGAAATTAATTTACTTGTTGCAGATATTGTTTACAGTCCAATCAGTGATATTAAGCGAATGGCAACTATGCTCAGGCTGAGTGATAAAAACGCAGCTAATATGCAATACATTCATAGGTGTTCATCAATATATAAAAGCATTATTGCTAATGATGGTAGATCAAATACTTTTGCAGCCATTCAAGATAGAATTGAATACGAAAATTCAAATGAATATAAACAAGAACAAAAGAAAAAAGACTTAGCGCTTGCTTTGATGAAAGAGAAACAAGAGCAGCAAAAGGCATTAGGAGAAAAGAAATCTAAGGAAAATAAAGCTAAACAGGCTAAAGAGAACCAAAAATCTCAATGGATAAGTACAATTAGTTATTGCCAAAAAATATTAGAGAGCAACCCTAATTCATGGTCATGTAAAAAATATGAGCCTATTATTAACTCTGGAAACTATAAAAAACTAAGTTATGAAGAATTAAAAACTAAAATCGAATTAACCGACAACACAAAACAAAAATTCACTGCATCCAAAAAATCAGGTATGTCAGAAACAAGAACTAAAGACAACTTAGTTCGAGGGATTGATGCTTGTAAAAGTTTAATTAAGTTAGGGTTTAAAAATGAGTCTTGTGCTAAGTATGAAGAGGTAATCAAAGCAGGTGATTATAAAAGTTTAAGTTATGACGAGTTAGTATCTAAAACAAATTAATTAAAGATAATTACAGAGTACCTATACAGGGCTTTTGCTATTTTAAAAAGTTGTTATAGTCTGAAGTCGCTTGTCCTGTATCAGTCTGACTATTGCAAAATCAATAACGCTTTAAGGTATAAATTCTTAACCATTCAAATATAATACTTGATCTTTTTCAGCCTGTTACGGTGTGTGAATAACAAACTTAGCGGTTTTAAATCGAATTATTGATAATGAGCTTTATTATAAGGTTCGAGCCTTTAATCCTTCGTACAGGTGATCGTATGTGGAATAATCAAAAGAAAACCCCATATTCTCCCTTATAGATAATAATAAATACGCTGCTAAGGTGGCATGCAGTGGGTATTTCTAACTTTAACATTTACTGTCAGTTATCACTCTACACCCCTTTATATATGTGGTGTTGTTTGTTATTTACTGTGCAGTTACGATACAATTACACAACGCGTTTTTGAATAATATTATCTTTTAACTGGAACAATTAATGGCATTAGCAAAAAGAAAGCAACCTATATGCGCTAAATGTAAAAGCCGCTTTAGTACTAAAAGGGAGAATGCTAAAAAATGTCCTAAATGTATTGAGGCAGCTAAACAACCAAGAGAGTGTAAAGCATCTGATTGCATCAGCGAGCCTGAAAAAGGAAAGCAATTTTGTATTAATTGTAAAATGAATGACTTTTGGAATAATTTGTTTGGGAAGTGGTTATTAAATTTATATAGTAGAAACTTTAGCCATATTGAACAGATACCAGAAGATAAATTCATGATCTATGAATATTATAAAATATATAGGTTAAGAAATGAGTACAGTGGTATTTACTTTGCTTATGATAGAGAAAACATGAGTAAAATAGAGGTTGAGGAACTAGAAGAAAGCCTATTAAATATTCAAAGGCTAAAGTCATTAATATCCGGTAATACTAGTATAGAGATCGAAAGCATTATGCAGAAATTGCCAAGTGCTAAAACGTTTAAGAGTGTAGAACTGCAATTATGTCACCTGATACCCTCTAGCCATAAAGGGTTAATTAATATACCTGAAAATTTATATATTGCCCCTGTTGAGATAAATCAGAAGCTAGGTAAAAAGGATTTTATAAACCAGTATGTAAATGGATTACAGCTATCAGATTGGGGAACTTGTAAAAATTTTTATGAAAAGCCTGCTATTGAGTTATCAAATGCTGAACTTAAAAAAATATTAGAAAAAAGATTAGCTATTAAGGAGTTTCAGCGCACATATAAGTTAAATGCATATAAATCAATTAAAAAGAAGGAATATCGCGTTAATGAATTTACATCAAGTGAAATTCAGTACAAAGCTAAAGCTATCCATGCTCTTGAATGTAAACGATTAGGCATTCCAGAGAAAATAAGAATTGACGGAAAGTTAATTAATACTGATGCCGAAATGGTACTAACTGGTAAGATAAATATTCAAGCACTTAAAGCTTATGAGCCTAACACTACTCTAAAAAGAGAACTAGACCATACCGATGATGGAAAGTTAACTGGTTATCAAATATTATATGAAGATGATAAATGTGCTGATAATGCACTTACTGGTGTTCAACAAGCCTTAAAGGATAGTGGTCAAATTTTCTAAGTTATTTAACACTGAAAAGATTGTCACTTTGAGTTTATTTATAGGTTAGATATAGCAAAGGGAATTGAAGTCAATTAAGTTTCCAAGCTCTTAATTAATAAGTGACACTTTTTAAGTGTTGACTGTTTAAAGTACAACTTAACTTCCAAATGATATTATAATTTTTTTCGATTTAATATTTAAAACATACACAGGTACTGTGACAGCCTGAATGTATAGTTTGTATTGAGTAGGAATTACTTTCATCATTAAAGGTACTTAGTTAAATAGTATTAGCATTTAAATTGAATGAATTCTTATTGAGTGTGAGGCATCGTTTGAGTTCATGAAGTAATGGAAAACTTAAATAGGGAAATAAACAATGAAAATATCAAAATTAGTAATACCAGTTGTAATAACCGTTGTTACGGGATGTGGTGAACCAGATAATAAATGGACTCAATTAGGGCATGTTGATAAGTTTACAGATCAAAAATACATGCAATATTCTAGCGAAAAAGTTAATGGTGTTCATATCACTCTTGGTTGTGCTAAAGCATTTAATGGGAAAGGCTATAGACCAGATATCGTCTTTCATCATAAAAAAATAACATACTCATCTATGAAGGTTATTAAAATACGTATCGATGAAATGAAACCTATAGATATGCGTGTATGGATGAAGTCAATGGATAACACAGGCTCATCAGATGGTGTAGGAAAGTATAAATGGGAATATACCGATCAAGACAAAGCAATGCGTTTAGTAGACGATTTAAAGTTAGGGAAAAAGGTTTTAGTTCAAATTGATAACAAGGTTGTTAATCTTTCACTAACTAGTTTTAACTGGGCTTATAAGAATATGAATGAATATTGCAATACCCAAGATAATCCACCAACAGATGTAATTTATTTCTCATATGATTAATATCTAAATATTCTTAGCTAGTGTGTGCTATGTGTGTGCTAGATACAAAAAAGCCACCTAAAATTTTTATTGTAAATCTATAAGTGACTGTTTTATAAGTTGAAAACATGGTCGGAGTGGCAAGATTCGAACTTGCGACCTCACGTCCCCCAGACGCACGCGCTACCAAGCTGCGCTACACCCCGAATATTTATTGAGTAAGGTAAACTTGAGGAGGGATAATCAGTTTACCGCGTGTATGATAATGAATTCGCCCGTTAATGCAAAGAAAAAACTATAGCGATTAAGCTGTTAGCTTATTTATTCGTCACTTTTTGTTGTTGAGCGAAACTTTTAATAAAATGAACGCCATCAATCATTAAAGGAAAATCAGCACTGACTGTGATCGGAGATTCTAATTCTCGAGAATAACTTTGAAAGTTACCATTTTGGTCGATAAAAACAGACTTATCTTTATTAAAAACTATCATGCCGTTATCCATAGTATTGGCGATCACACGGTCATTATTCACTTTAACCATATCTTTACCTGAACTGTATGAACTGGATGAAATATCACATGCTAACCAATGCTGCATTAACGTCGGTTGTATATCCATATGACTGGTTAAATGATGAATTTCTTGTTCTCTTTCATCAGGTAAAATAAACAAAGCGGGCTTAATGGTTAAACTAGTTTCCTCAGTTTTATTGCCAACAGAGCTAATCCAAACAATGTCTTTTTCTGTTTTATTTTTTTGAGAAAGTAATAGGGCATCGATAAACAATTCATATTGATAATGATCTGAAGCCGTAAAATAAAAAACATGTAAGCCATGGGTCAAATTATTGAGGCGTTGGCTTAACACTAAGCTCGAAATATCTTTTAAATGACTAACCTCATCAAAAAGCGGTTTGTAGTTCAACAAAGAACCAGGTAAATCAGACGAAACGTCTTTCAACTCATCGATAACGGTTAAAGAAGTCGTTAAATTATTGGCTGATAAAGCAGAAAAAAGTAACGGTTTTTTATTTTGCTTAATAACGCCTTGTTTATAGATAGAGGGCAAGCTATATAAGAGATTGAACCAAGCATCTTTTGGTAACGCGTTATCAATATGGTTGGTTAATTTTAGCTTTTTACTTGTTGCACGTCGCGCAAACTGACTAATTTGCTGATTATCTAATAACCGATCGGTTAACACTAAAATAGCTGATTGATTTACCTGTTTAATCGAGGCACATTGTTGGTTTAATTCAGGATAAGTAGGTAAAACATCAGTAAAAGATAAAGGACTCGTTTTACGGGCGATGTAATCCTCTTTGTCAAACATGCCATATTTAGTAAGTAGGGTTTTTGCTGTTGACGGATAAGATAAAGGCAAAATGGTATCTTGTCTTAAAATATCATAATTGAGATTAGCGTCAGCCCAAATATGTAATAAATGACTGATAAAAAACGCGGTTACTAATCCCATGACAATAAAACGAGCAAACACCGTTTTTTGTAATTGTCTTAAATGTTTCCAAGCGTAATTGCTCACCACCAATTGAAAAACAAGAATTGAGATAAACAATAAAACACTAACAAACCAAAAAACACGACTGTTATCAGCTATTTGGGTTTGTATTAACGCGATAATTTGATCGCTAGACGAGGCGTTTAAATGATAACCTAAACGTGAATATATAAAAGCATCAAGTAAAAGCAGTAATAGCCCTAAGGTAAATATTACCGAGGCGGAGCCCCTGATAAAACGTGTTTTAGGATAAATTAACGTTAGGGGAAATATAAGTAAAACAAAGCCAATAAAAGTTAAAAAGCTCATATGACTTAACCAAGTCATCACTAAATAAACTTTGCCTAATAAAGTTTCAGGACTCGCTTCGTTAAATAAATAGAAAGACGATAATAAAATTGAGGCAATAATATTAAAAAACGTAAACCAATGGCTCCAACTTACTAAAGGTAATAGCCGTTTACTGTATGTTGTAGAACCAAATGAAACCATGGATACGTATGTGCTCTTTTTATATTGTTATTAATTCAATAGCAGGGTACTGAATTATCTATTATATTGGTTTTATTAATTTTTTACTTTATAGACTGTTTTAACGCATTAGTAAAATTTTCTACCATCGCGGCTCTTTGGTTTTCAGGTACTTCATTATGAATAATGTCTGTAATAGTATTTCCTAAACACATTAAGGCAAGATCAGGCGTTACTTTTTCAGCAACAAGAACATTTAATAGCTCTTGGATAATTTTTTCTACACGTTCGTTCGAATACTTAGATACAATAGGCATATAATTTACTAAATAGCATTGGATAATTTGTCGTAAGTTTATCAAATGCGTTAACAATATAATACTGACCTTTAATTATGAGCTTAATTATTTCTAATATTGCACTACATTATTTATCGAAAAAAGAAGAAACAGGCGAAGTTTTGCTTCGTTTAGGGCCTGAATCGGTTGAAGTTACCCATAAAATAGAAAACTTTGTTGATGCCTTACACGGTATTTACAACAGCAAAGGCAGTAAAGCCTATGGCCATTTTGCTACCATTCCAGCTGAAGGTGACAAAGCACGCTTTGTTGATATCATGGAAAGTTACCTGTCAGAAGCGCAAGGGTTTCATGACTTTAGTTGCCAAGCCGGTAATTTATTAAAAAATGAACTAGAAAAATATGAGCTGGCTGAAACTGGCTATTTAGTGGTTTGTCATTATGAATATATGGGAGGTCGTTATTTACTTGCCGCTATTATTCCAATTTCAGAGCATTACTCGGTAGATGGCGAATTAAATATTTCTGCGGATCAACATTTAGACACGTCACGACTGCAATTAGCGGCACGTATTGATTTATTTGATTATCAGCAAAATGCTAACGGCAATAAATATATCTCTTTTATTAAAGGGCGTGCAGGTAGAAAAGTATCGGATTTCTTTTTAGAATTTTTAGGTTGTGAAGAAGGCTTAGACGCAAAAGAGCAAACTCAAACCTTAGTACAAGCGGTGGAAGATTTTGTTGCGGTTAATCAACTAGATGCCCAAGAAAAGCAAAAAACGCGAAAAGAGTTACTCAGCTATTGCAAAGAACAAAAAGAATCGGCACAAGATGTATCAATTAAAGAGCTAGGACACGTTATTGGTGAAGAAGGCAGTGAACAAGATTTTTATCAGTTTTGCCAAGACCAGTCTTATCCTATTGAAGAATCTTTTCCGCATGATCAAGCCGTAGTCAATAAAATCACGAAATATTCCGGCTTTGGTGCTGGTATCAGTTTAAGTTTCGAGCGCAGCCATTTCGGACAAGATGTTATCTATAATGCTGCAAATGAAAGTATTACGATTTATAAAGTGCCGCCAAATTTAAAAGAGCAATTATTGAGTTTATTACAAGCACAAGATAAACAAGATAAACAAAATGAAGAATTCTAAATAGTTCACTTTTACTTGAAAGGCTCATTGTGTAGCATTTCACATTGAATTGACCAAAGAAATAAACCAAAAATCAAACAGAATTACAGATAATTGAAAATAGGGTAAAAAATGACAACATTAACGATAACTCGTCCAGACGATTGGCATGTACATTTACGCGATGGTGATGCTTTAAAAACTACCGTTGCAGATATTAGCCGATATTTTGGTCGTGCCATTGTTATGCCAAACCTTGTTCCGCCAGTAACGAATGCTGAATTAGCGCAACGTTATCATCAACGAATTATGGCAGAAAAACCTGCGGCACAATTTCAGCCATTAATGGTGTTATACCTTACTGACAACACCACGGCAGAAGATATAAAACAGGCGAAAGCAAGTGGTATTGTATACGCAGCAAAATTATACCCAGCGGGTGCTACAACCAATTCGTCTTCAGGTGTTACTTCGATCGATAACATTGCTCAAGTATTAGCGGCAATGCAAGAAGTAGATATGCCATTGTTGATCCATGGCGAAGTAACCGATAATCATATCGATATTTTTGACCGTGAAGCGGTTTTTATTGACACAATTTTAAAACCGTTAGTGGCAAGTTACCCTAATTTAAAAGTGGTTTTAGAACATATCACCACAAAAAATGCGGTTGAATTTGTTCAACAGGCTGGTGAAAATGTAGCAGCGACTATTACGGTGCATCATTTACTTTATAACCGAAACCATATGTTAGTTGGCGGAATTCGCCCACACTATTTTTGTTTGCCGATCCTTAAACGCAACATTCACCAACAGGCATTAATTGCAGCGGCAACTAGTGGCTCAAGTAAGTTTTTCTTAGGTACCGATTCTGCGCCACATCCAAAACATGCTAAAGAATCGTCGTGTGGTTGTGCCGGTGCTTATACTGCACATGCTGCGATAGAGCTTTATGCCGAAGTATTTGAACAAGAAAATGCGTTAGATAAATTAGAAGGTTTTGCCAGTTTACATGGCCCGGCATTTTATAATCTACCCGTTAATAAGGATACAATCACATTAGAAAAAACGAGTTGGCACGTTCCTGAAACACTTAACTTTGGCGATGACGTTGTGGTGCCTATTCGTGCAAACGATACGATTGCTTGGCAAGTGAAAGAGTAAGGACAAAATATGCAACTTTTTGTAAATGACTTAACTGTAATCGATTTTTCTTATTGTTGTCCTCAACGAGGCATTGTGGGTGAAAGCTGGATAGTTGATGTTTTACTCGATGGCTCATTGAATGAAATGAGCATGGTATTAGATTTCGCGGTAGTGAAAAAGCAAATAAAAGCCATTATTGACGAAGCCGTTGATCATAAATTGTTATTACCGATAAATAACAAAATGATTGAATGTTCTAACTCAACAGAAAATGTAGATCATGAATTTGTTGATGTTTACACAGAGCGCGCTGATTATTTCTTGCAGTCACCCACATGTGCTTTTGCAAAAATAGCTGCCGAAGAAATTAATATAACTTCAGTAAATGAACATTTAACTGACATAATTTTGAAAGAGTTACCAACTAATGTGCAAGGGTTAACATTAACCTTACGTCCTGAAAATATTGCTGGTGATTATTATCATTACACGCATGGCTTAAAGTTGCATGATGGTAATTGTCAACGAATCGCCCATGGTCATCGCTCTAAAATTAACTTTTATATTAATGATGAACGATCAACAGATCTCGAACTTTTTTGGTGCCAACGTTGGGAAGATATATATATTGCATCAGAAGATGATCGCGTAGCTAAAGCTGACATTCAATTATCGGAGCAAGCAAAAAACAAATTGACTGATGCTCATCAGTATTTTTCATATACAGCTCCTCAAGGGCGGTTTGATATTGCGGTGGATGAAAAGGTTTTAGAAGTGGTAGATTGTGATTCAACCGTTGAATTATTAGCGGACTATATTGCCAGACAAATCAATAAACCTAAGCCAACGCAAACAATTAAAGTTATTGCTTATGAAGGAGTAGGGAAAGGAGCTATTGCCAGTGCATAAAAAAAACGTCTTCGCTCACTTATGTTTTATTACGAGTATTATTTTCAATAGTGCGCTTGTAAAAGCCGATAATATGCCATTTGAATTATCAGGAAATATAGCACAAGGAGGCTATGTTTTAGGTAAAACAAACGCTGATAATATAGTCAAACTTGATGGCAAAAAACTAACGGTGTCTGCTTCTGGCGATTTTGTTTTTGGTTTTAGCCGTGATGATAAACAAACTCATACCTTAACAATTACCGATGCAACAGGGAAAACATTTACTAGAATGCTTACCCCTAAAACACGTCAATATAATATACAACGCGTTGAAGGTATTGCTAAAAAGATTATGAAGCCAAACCCTGTGGCAATTGCTAGGGCAAAGAAAGACAGTAGCCAAGTGAAAGCGGCTCGCGCTAAGTTCAGTGAAAACGACGCATTTGCAAAAGGGTTTATTGCACCGATAAAAGGGACTATTACGGGGGTTTACGGTAGTCAGCGTTATTATAATGGTGTGCCGAAAAGCCCACATTATGGTTTAGATTATGCGGGTAAAACTGGCGATCCGGTAAAAGCTCCGGCTGATGGTACTGTTGTACTATATGTTGCAGATATGTTTTACTCTGGTGGCACTATGATCATTGATCACGGCCATGGCATCACATCAAGCTTTCTTCATTTAAGTGATGCATATGTTAATGTGGGTGATACCGTTACCCAAGGTGATATTGTTGCAGCTGTGGGTGCTAGTGGAAGAGCGACAGGACCACACTTAGATTGGCGCATTAATTGGTATCAAATGCGTTTAGATCCAAAGCTGGTTTTAGCTGCAAAACCGCTAAAATAACAACCGATAAGCGAGGTATTCATTGATGAAAAGACTGTTAAATAAACTATCCGTTATTGGTCTATTCTTGATTTCTTTTCACAGTGTATCTCAACAAGCTCCATTATCCGTAGGCTGGGAGTTATGGTACCCGTATCAATATCATAACTCTAAACAACAACTAACAGGGCTCGATTTAGATATTTTCAATGCCATCATCAAACAAGCAAATTTATCGGTTACCTATACCGAATTACCATGGAAACGCCATTTAAATTACATTAAAACCGGAGACATGGATCTAGCGATGGGGGCTTCTTATAGCAAAGACAGAGCGCAATACGCGGATTATTCCATTCCTTATCGACAAGAAACCGTAAAGTTATATGTTAAAAAAGGTCAGGTAAACAGTATTATTTTGAATAAACTGGCGGATTTAATATCAAGCCCTTACATGATAGGTGTTGAAGGGGGATATTATTACGGAAAAGATTATCAAGAGCTGATCAAACAATCTAAATTTCGCGCGCAAATTAACGAAGTAATAGACATAGAACAAAATGTACAATTACTGCTTAAAGGTCATATCGATGGTTTTTTAGTTGATCCGGTAACCATGAATGCTTTTGTCAATAAATACAAAATGCAAGGTGAATTCGAACAGCACCCGATCACCATTTACAGCGATGATATTTATATTATGATCAGTAAAAAACTAGCAGATAAAACCGTGTTAACTAAGATAAACAATGCCATTAAAACCTTAAGACAAAACGGAACACTCACTGAGATCATCAACGACTGGACTAAGCTGCAACATCAAGGGTAAACGCTCAATTACCTCCCAATACACGTCGCTCTTATTTGTATCACTATACCGATAGTTCACCAGTATAGTGAGAATTATTTTATAGACATTTTAATAACGCTTTATAAAAAATGTAAAAGTACGAACATTATCTTTACTGCATTACAGATAGCTAAATTTTTTGAAAACCTTGCCCAGCTGAAGATAAAGCGTTCGGGTTAATAAGTTGAAAAACATTAGCATCTAAATACTGATATATAGATGCCGATAAATTAGTTTTCTCATGTTGTATTTTCCACAATATTATTGCGCCAGCAGTGATTGGATCGTGTTGCACTTGATTATCTTTACAGGAAGTTCCGGCTGAGGGTTGTCCATCGGCATCGGCATGCGCGCTCTTTTCTTGCTTCTGATAAGAATTAAATTGCTCTATTGGTAAACATCGGTATTTTGCAATATCAACTTTTGAGGTGTTATTACAACAATCTCCCCGTATAGCGTGTCCTTGAGTATAAGAGTCTTGAATCAAATGTAGCAAAGCGCCGATCGCATTGTTTTTTATATTCCTTTCATTTAAATTAACATTACAAGTTACGATTTTAAACTTACAATGAAAAGCCAATGGTGTTGCTATTGTCCAAGGGGGCCCACTATCCAATTTACAGGGAAACCCATCTTTACCTTCGGGGATCATATAGTTAGCAATTGGGTTTTGTTTTTCTTTTTCACTAGACCAATATTCACAATAGTTTGACTTTATAAAGTCATTTTTATTTTCAATAATTAATGTTAAGTATTCAATCCATGACATAATTTTTGCTTTGGTTTCTTTTGCCTCAATATCATTTTTACTACTCATTGCATGTAAAAACTGAAACGGTCCATAATGTGAACTGCAGCGTAGACCTTGTACTAGGCCATTTACTTTATCGTTACAACCAACAATTCCCATATTCCATGACCAACGAATAAGTCCTATAGGATTTTTAAAGGATAACTCTTTAACAGGATCGTCAGGGAATCGCACGGCTTTAATCATTTCTTCTTGTGACAAAGTACCAATATGAATACTCGTTAAATCGATACCTTGATGCCAAGACGTAGGGCGGTTAGCACATGAAGTGGGTTGTTCACCTGAAGCCTGTGCACAATACATGGAATCAAGGCTCATCTGTTCATGGTACTCCCCTTTGAGCCAAATCGACCTAGCTTGAGTGGGTGTTGCAAAAATAACAAAAAGTAAACCCGAATAAATAACGCATTTTAATAACATTGAATTTCCTTATAAATTTATAGCTAAACTAAATTGAGTGACTACTAAGTCCAATGCTCATAGAACAGAACTTAATAGATTGAAGTTAAAGCTTTAAGAATTTGTTAGCGTTGTCATACATCATTGCTTTAAATTGAGCTTTGCTAATAATTCCTTCAGCCACTGCTTTTCTAAAGTTACTAACTGAATTACAAAGGTATGCATTTGAGCCTTTATCTTTTGAAATCATGTACCAATCAGAGCCATAAGTGATTTTATTAAATAGCGCTTGTCCGTAACGTTTAAATGTTACTAAATCAGACTTTAATGTTTGATAGTTTGCATACTCGTGATAACCAAAATCTGCATACACATGCTCATAATTTAGCATTAAGTCTAAAAAGCCTTTACGCCAATGCGACCCAATATTGCTACCTGTGTCGCCCATATGACCAAAATTAATCCGCATATCTTGGCGTTGATCTAATATTTCTTTCCAATATTTCGATGATGCGAGCTTTTCAGAGCCTGGCTGACCACCTTTTGAGTGAGTAGTATGTGATGTAACATAGCCCTTATAATCCTCTACGATATCGAATATTTTATTGATTCCTGAAAAAATAATATCTTTAGTTACCCCTTTACCACCGCATTGATAAGTTTTAACACCGCTCCTGAAATCTCCGGTAACTGAATAACCTATCGAAGGATAAAGCTTAACGCCTTTATATATACCTCTAGAAAGAGCGCCTTCGATGAGATCGCAATAATCATTATCATGAGCTGCTTTCCAAGGATTTACACCAAGTACTGGGATAGCATAACCATTGGTATGTTCGTATAACTTTTCATTGACCTTTATTTGATCAGCAATTGATGAGCTAGGTGTTCTACAATTTTTACCTAAGAAAAAATCAAAATCGCACCCTATATTCATTACATGCCTAACGCCTGTGCCTTCGAACAATGGACTTTTAGTATATCGATCATAGTATGCTTGGATATTAGTACTGCGCCGAACCAATACACGGCCAACAAAAGCAAAAATTCTAGAGAAAAAACCAGGATCAGAAGGGCAAGTTGCAAACGTTCGAAAGCCCTTAGTGAGTCCTTTTTGTTGTTCATACACACTATTAAAATTTACCGCGTTAAGTATTGTGTCTTTATCAAACTCAATCCTAGTGTTAGCGTCATATAGTTGTTTTTGTTGAGCTTGGAAACCACCAGATAATTCATTTGCTGATGCATTAAGTAGGTCGTCGAAACTCATGGATGGTTGGGTTTTATCAAATGAAAGTGATTTATTACGGTTTTCTTGTTGCACCACATCATAAAATTGACTTGAAACTTCTCCATATTCAATATCAGGTGCACAAGCACTTGAAGATGACAGCCAAATTAGCTCGGCATTGGCATGAATAAATTTTCTTTTACTTTCTAGTACACCAAAAATACCGTTTGCAATACGTGTTAATAATGCTCTGGTAAACTTGAACTTATTACCTAAAAAGTCATTAAGCACAGGGCCCATAACATACTCAACGGCAAGAAGATCCGTCGCATTAAAAAAGTGCGCGTGCATATCAATAACAGGGGTTAGTTTTAAAAAGTCTTGATCGGGTTTATCTAAATGATCAAATTTATAGTGTTTACAATACGAATCTCTACCAGTGAAAATAGAGCAAGAGGGTAACAAAGATGAGCCTAGTACTATAGATAGAGCCTTCAGCATCTGCCGGCGATTAAAGTCGTCCATGATATTGACCATTACTAGTAATTATAATTGTATAAAAATTAACCATAAGTCATATTTGGTAATTGTCAAATTACCGTTAATATAATACGCGAAATAACCGTAAAACTGAGGAAATAGTGTAAAAGGGCCTTCACATGCAAACAAACTAATGCGAATAATTATCAGACAAATAACCAATATTGACATTTTACCTATTGAGGTGTGATTCATTATGAGACATACTAACTTTGACTATTTGAATAATAAAAAGAAATTTCTACGATATGGACAATCAATTGGAAAAGTTAAGCTACGCTCAACAGCAGCGTCTCGCCTATATTGACTTTAAGTTGTTTTTTACCGGAAGCGTTACACGCTCCGAAATTGTCCAGCACTTCAAGCTTGGTGTTTCTGCCGCTACACGCGATATCAACCTCTATAAAGAGCATGCGCCAAAAAACATGGCGTATGACAACACGCAAAAGAAGTACTTTCTAACCAATAGCTTCAAGCCACTATTTACGCATGATGCTAAGCGCACGCTAGTTAAGCTTGCACATCAAATCTCTGATGGCTTTGATGCTATTGGTGATGTTGAGTTCCCAGTAGAGCAGCCAAGTCAGCTTAACGTTCCTGATATCAATGTTATCGCCAAACTTACCCAAGCGATGATTAACGGCAAAGCGGTAAGTGTCATCTATACCTCACTTTCAAGTGGCTCTGGAGCTCGTGAATTAGTACCACATACCATTGTAGATAATGGCCTTCGTTGGCATGTGCGAGCTTATGACAGAAAGAGTAATGCCTTTAGAGATTTTGTTTTAACACGCCTTGCCAAAGTAACGGTTATCAATAACGAGCCTGAAGTAAACGAGATTAAGCTGCAAGATGAACAGTGGAATACAATCATGCCACTAGAAATCGTTCCGCACCCTAAGAACGTTGAATACCCAACCGCCATTAAAATGGATTACGGTATGGAAAATGGCGTACTCAAATTAGATGTTAGAGCAGCAATGGCAGGTTATTTACTAAGGCGTTGGAACGTGGATTGTTCTGAAAGTGGCTCACTTTCAGGCCCTGAATATCAATTGTATTTGCAGAATAATAAAACATTATACGGTGCTGAAAACCTCGCTATTGCACCTGGTTATAAAGGATAGTAGGTTTTATAAATGGATGAGTTGTCTAGAAAGATTTTACAGGTCTTACAGTTAAAAAATGAGCAGACACTGAAAAGCCTGAGCAGAAATCTCGATATACCATTGGCTGTTGGGACTCATTATCTAAATACAAAGTTAAATGATCTAGTGTTTAAAAATGAGAAAGGCTATTTGGAGTTATTTGACAAATCATCAAACGGTTTTCAATGCAATAAAAAGGGAGTACCTCAAGATATGGATAATTCAACTAATACTCAGTTAAATGAGAACTTTGCATTTGATTCTTTGCAGACGATTCGAAATCGCTTATTAGACCTAACTGGCAGAAACCGGCTGTTAAACTTTAAACATGGTAGATCTGGTTTTATCCGAGTGATAGATGAAATGCCAGATCAGTTAGCTGAAAACATACTTGAAAGCCATAAGTTTACTTTTATACCAATTGATGAACCTTTGCGAGAGGAATTAATTGAGCATGGATATATCGTTATTGATGATGATGGCCAAGAGGTAAAAGTAAAAGCTGATCCAAGTGCTAAAGAATGGGCAAAAGTCAAAGGGTTCAATACAAACTATGAGCTGCCATTAAGTGTCAAATCTAAAGATTCAAAGCATAACGATACCAATATCCAATCTCTTCTTTATCCACGAGAGCTAGAAGCACAATTACGTAATATTCGAACCAAGGCAAACACCGCAATTGAAGAAACTGGCGCAAATATCCTTTATTTAGCATTTGGTTTTCTTGAGTGGTTTGAAGATGAAAATTCAAGCGTAACTAGGCAGGCTCCACTGTATTTAATACCGGTTAAGATTGATAGAGCTTCATTAAATAAAGAGCTTGGTACATATACTTATACTATTGAATACACCGGCGAAGATATAATTTCAAACCTATCTTTGAGAGAAAAACTTAAGCATGATTTTCATCTTGAACTACCTGAATTAACGGAAGACGTTTTACCAGAAGAATACTTGAAGAACGTTGAAAGCCAGTTTTCAAGACATAAACCTCAATGGAAAGTTAAGCGATTTTCTACTCTATCTATGTTCGATTTCGGCAAGTTATTAATGTACTTGGATTTAGATCCTGCACGTTGGCCTCAAGGTGCGAGCAACATTCAAAACCACTCAATTCTTCAAAAGTTTTTTGCTAAACAAGGTATAGATGATGGTAATGGAAGTAACACAAGTTTCGGTGAAGAATATCTAATAGATAAGCTTGATGAAGTACATAACCAATATCCATTAATAGATGATGCAGATAGCTCTCAGCACAGTGCGTTGGTTGATGCTATTCAGGGCAAAGATTTAGTTATCGAAGGGCCACCAGGGTCTGGTAAATCTCAAACTATAACTAATTTAATAGCAGCAGCTATCTCTCAAGGCAAAAAAGTACTATTTGTAGCTGAAAAAATGGCTGCACTTCAAGTTGTAAAATCTAGACTATCTAGAGCTGGTTTAGGTGATTTTTGTTTAGAATTACACAGTCATAAAACACAGAAAAAGCAAGTATATGAAAATATAGCCAAGCGAATAAACAACCAAGATGATTATCGTTATCCGTCATCAATTGATATTGATATCCAAATGTATGAAGAGAAAAAAGAAGCATTAACTCGTTATGCTAATTTGATCAACAGCACATGGAAAAACACCGGGAGAACAATTCATCAAATCTTTTCTACAGCAACACGCTATCGTGAAGAATTCGCAAATATTTCACTAGAAGATATTAAGCCTGATCATATTAATGGCCAAAGCTTCGATGAAATATCATCAAGAAGAACTACCGATGAACTTAAAAAATATGCTGATGTGTTTGATGAGGTAAAAAAACAATTTGGCTCAGAAGCGGAGTTATCAGACCATCCTTGGTTTGGTGTCTACAATAAATCTATTCAGCTATTTGATTGTGATGATGTATGCAAGCTCCTAGTTGGTTGGAATAGTACTATTGCTGAATTAGAACAATCAGTTAAGCCATTTAATGAACAGCTCAACAGCGATGTTGTGAATGATATTAGTTCATTGAAACAAGTATTAGCTGACAGTAACAAGATACCTAAATTAAAAGGCACAGAACACCTACAGGCTCTAAGCTTAATTACACCTCAGAAAGCTAATGAATTAACCGAATATATTAAGCAATATAAAGCGATATCTAAGTTGTTAGAATCGCTGGAAGAGTTATTCGAAATAACTATTTTAAACGAAGGTGAAAACCTAGAACGCTTTACAAAATCAAATAACAATTTACAAAAAGAGTGTAAAAGCCTCGAATTAAAACTTACTAATGTTTTTCAACAGTTACAGCTACTTAAAACATTAAGAGACGTAAGTCTTTCGCTTTCTGATGATTTAAAAACACTAACAGAACAAGATAGCAGTTTATCTGATTTATTATCTCCATCGCACAATGGCTTTTTAGAATGTAAGCAGTACTTTGAACATATTAACGCCCTCGATATAACGCTGATATCTAGAAGACATGAACTATTTGATAATGAACTTTTAGACCAGCACCTAGGCAATTTAGAAGAGCTTCTTCCTAAAATTCAACCTTTACACAAGAGTTTAGAGCAACACTTTAACCTAGAAAATTTACCTACAGCAAATGAACTAAAAGAAATTGATAGCATTATGAAAAATGCAGGGATTTTCTGTTGGTTTAGTGGTGAGTGGCGTGCAGCTAAATCTAAACTGCTTATGTACGCGAAAGGGTTGAAGCCTAAAGTTAAAAAGTTAGCTCCACTAATTGCTAGTTTAACTTCGTATCGAGAGCTGATAGATCAATTAAACAAGGAACCTGCATACCAAACTTTGCTACAACATGAGTTTAAAGGGATTGATACACCAATAGCTGAACTCATCAGTCTTAGAGCCTGGTATAAAGATGTTCGAGGCTCATACGGCGTAGGCTTTGGTAAAAAAGTGTCTTTTGCTAATTCATTATTCTCTATCGAAAGTGAATTGTTTAAAGGGGTAAAGCACTTAGCAGCATCAAAATCACTTGCCGAATTTGAACAGTTTTCTCAATTGTTTCCTCAACTTGAAAATGTTTTCTCGCATCCATTATTTGCTGACAAAAACACAGATTTATCAGCAGACGTTGGTATTTCATCGTTTGTTGACGAACTAGAAAACGATATTAAAACCCTACAATCACTTTCAAAGAAAGACTTTACCTTAAGTCAGTTAACAAAATGTATTGAACAAATTTCATCTTTAGTTAATGCAGAGCATACGCTTGATGAAAATGATATTGCGAAGGAGTTATTTGATGAAAGCACCCAACTATCAATTAGAAATGATTCTAGAGCACAACTAATAAAAATAGAATCTACATTAGAACTAGGTAGAGCAATTAATTTGCTCGAATCAGAGCCATTAAAAGAATACTTATTAAATAATGTTAGTAGTGAAGCGCTCTTGTTAATTACCTCGAATTTAGACAGTCTTTCAGTTGCGTTTAATAACTATCAGCAAACGTTACAAGAACTCTCTAATAAGGTTGATTTAGATGAGAATGCTTGGTTTAAAGGTACAAATGGTAAATTTACACGCTTGCAAGAACGCAATAATAAAGCGATTAGCCAACCTCGTTGGTTAAGCACTTGGGTAGATTTTATAAGAATAAGATCATCTTTGTCAGATAAAGGATTAGAGAATTTATTACGTTACACCGAAACCGGTGCTTTAGATTTAGAAAACATTGAACAAATCTATGTTTACTCCGTATTTGATATTCTTGCGAGAGAAATAATAAATGAAAACCAAGAGTTAGCTTATTTTTCAGGGGCTGACCAAAATGCAATTCGTAAACAATTTAGAGAATACGACAATAAGCTAAAAACATTACAACAAGAAAAAATAGCGTATCAAGTAGCGCAAACCGGAATAAAAAATACTGTTTCAGGCGTTTCAAGCGGCAAAGTCGGTTCATATACTGAAATGGGACTTATCAACCATCAGGTGAACTTAAAAACTCGCCATGCACCTATAAGACAGCTAGTTAGAAGAGCCAGTAAATCTTTAGTGGCTTTAAAACCTTGCTTCATGATGGGGCCGCACTCAGTAGCTCAATACCTAGCACCTGGTCAATTAGAATTTGACTTAGTAGTTATGGATGAAGCATCACAAATTAAACCTCAAGACGCTTTAGGTACTATTGCTAGGGGTAAACAGTTAGTTGTTGTTGGTGATCCAAAGCAATTACCACCAACTAGCTTTTTTGATAAAGCAGTTGATAACGATGATGAAGATACCACAGCTATAGAGCAATCAGAAAGCATCCTCGATGTTTCTTTCCCAATGTTCAATGCTCGTCGTTTACGTTGGCATTATCGCTCACGCCACGAAAGCTTAATTGCCTTTTCAAACCAAGAGTTTTACGACAGTAACTTAGTGGTATTCCCATCACCATCAAGTAAAAGTGATGAATTTGGTATCAAGTTTACCCACGTAAAAAGTGGTCGCTTTGTAAATCAGCATAACATTGAAGAAGCTAAAGTCATTGCAGAAGCAGTGAGAAACCATTTATTGCATCGCCCACATGAATCATTAGGTGTGGTTGCTATGAGTTCAAAACAGCGAGAGCAAATAGAGCGCTGTGTGGAAGAGCTATCTAAAGATGACCCTCAATTTAGAGATGCTTTGGCGGATAACGCTAATACAGATGAAGCATTATTCCTTAAAAACCTTGAAAATGTGCAAGGTGATGAAAGAGACGTTATTTATATTTCATGCACCTACGGTCCACAAGAAGCAGGTGCTGCACAAATGCCTCAGCGTTTTGGCCCAATTAATTCTGCCGCAGGTGGCAGACGCTTAAACGTATTATTTACACGTTCTAAAAAACGCATGCATGTTTTCAGCTCAATGACCGAAGGCCATATTGTAGCCTCAGAAACATCGAGCCCTGGTGTCCAAGCGCTGAAAAGCTTTTTAAGTTTTGCTCAAACAGGCAAGCTTCAACAGCAAAAGCATACAGGCAAACAGCCTGATAGCGATTTCGAAATTTCCGTGATGAACGCCCTAAAACTTGAAGGGTTCAACTGTGTGCCACAAGTAGGAGTAGCAGGTTACTTTATTGACTTAGCTGTTCAAGACCCTGGTCAACCAGGACGCTATTTAATGGGCGTCGAATGTGATGGGGCAACTTATCATTCGGCTAAATCTGCACGTGATAGAGACAGATTACGTCAGTCGGTATTAGAAGGTTTAGGCTGGAAGATTAAGCGAATATGGTCAACTGATTGGTTCAAAAACCCACAAGCTCAATTAAAGCCTATTATTGAAGCATTACATCAGCTAAAAACAGAAGTACCTGAACATGCAGAGATAGAATCTGAAGTAGAAGAAATTGAAAACGTTGTCGAGCATGAGAACCAAGTACTACATGAGCTAGATAAGTTTATTCAAACAGATGATTTATTAGAGATAAAACTTCAAAAGTTTGTTGAGGAAGTTATCCCTACTAACGATGGAGTGCCGTTAGCAAGTAGATTGCTAAGGCCAGCTATGATCGCAGCTTTATGTGAATTTAAGCCTATTTCTAAAAGTGAATTCCTAGAGGTTATTCCGCCATATTTGCGCTCAGCCACATCGACAGCGCATGGTAAATACCTTGAGCAAGTGTTGAATATTATTGCGGAAGATGAAGAAGAACAACCTAACGTGTAATTAATAACAAATTAAATATGCGATGTTACTAAAAGATTTAGAGCACCGCTTAAAATTGAATTAAAGGTAAAATTTATGGCAACCGCCAAAAGTAAAAAAAGTACGACCCAAAAAAACACTAATTTTGAAGAAACCTTATGGGATACCGCTAATAAACTGCGTGGTAGTGTTGAGTCGTCTGAATACAAGCATGTGGTATTAAGCCTTATCTTCCTAAAATTTATCAGTGATAAGTTTGAAGATAAACGCCAAGCCTTGATTGATGGTGGTATGGGCGACTTTGTAGACCAAGTTGAGTTCTATATGCAAGACAACGTGTTCTACCTGCCTGAAGAAGCTCGTTGGTCGTTTATTAAAAAGAACATGAAGCAAGACGACATTGCGGTAAAAATTGATACGGCATTGCACACGGTTGAAAAGAATAACCCATCGTTAAAAGGCGCATTGCCAGAAAACTACTTTAGCCGTTTAGGGCTTGTTACCAGTAAGCTCGCGTCACTTATCGATACTATTAATAACATCGACACAGCCGCTAGCGAATGTGAAATGACCGAAGAAGATTTAGTCGGTCGAGTATACGAATATTTTTTAGGTAAGTTTGCCTCAAGCGAAGGCAAAGGCGGTGGTGAATTCTATACGCCAAAATCTGTCGTTGCGTTAATTGCTGAAATGATTGAGCCATTTAAAGGTAAAATTTACGACCCATGTTGTGGTTCTGGCGGTATGTTTGTCCAGTCGTTAAAGTTTATCGACAGCCACAAAGGCAACCGTAAAGACATTTCAATTTACGGCCAAGAATACACCAATACCACCTATAAACTAGCCAAAATGAACTTAGCGGTTCGCGGTATTTCAGGTAATTTAGGTGAAGTGGCTGGTGATAGTTTCTTTAAAGATCAGCATCCTGATTTAAAAGCCGATTTCATCATGGCAAACCCGCCGTTTAACCAAAAGCAATGGCGTGGTGATAGCGAATTAGTAGACGATGGCCGTTGGGCTGGTTTTGATGTACCACCAACAGGTAATGCTAACTATGCGTGGATCATGCACATGATCTCAAAGCTTAGTGAAAATGGCACCGCAGGTTTTGTACTGGCCAATGGCTCAATGAGTTCAAATACCGGTGGCGAAGGTGCTATTCGCCAAAAAATCATCGAGCAAGATTTAGTTGATTGTATGATCGCCTTACCGGGGCAGCTTTTCTACACCACACAAATTCCGGTGTGTTTATGGTTTATCACCAAGAATAAGAAAAAAGATTCTGAAAGAGGTTATCGTAATCGTGAAGGTGAAACGCTATTTATTGATGCCCGTGAAATCGGCACTATGGTCAGCCGTGTACATAAAGAGCTAACCACTGAGGATATCGCTGATATTGCTCGCACTTACCATGCATGGCGAGGCGAGAAGAAAGATGCCGATGGCAACGAGTTAGAAAGCTATGAAGATAAAGCTGGTTACAGTAAATCTGCATCACTTGAAGAGATTAAAGCGAATGATTTTGTATTAACACCAGGTCGTTACGTTGGTGCAGCTGAAATTGAGGACGATGGCATTCCCTTCGAAGTGAAAATGAAAGAGCTAAGCCAAACTTTATACAGCCAAATGGAACAAGCAGCAGAATTAGATAAAGCTATTCGCCAAAACTTGGAGGTGCTGGGTTATGCTCGTTAGTCTTGGTGAACACTGCAACTTCTTAGGTGGTTTTGCTTTCAAAAGCCAAGACCTTAAAGATCCTGAAGGGATACCTGTTATTAAGATTAAGAATGTTAATAACAAAGTTGTAAAAATGAATGATGTTCAATTTTTCTCTGAAGAGAAAATGAACGAAAAGTTAAATAAGTTCTTGCTAGCTGATGGCGATGTCCTAATTGCAATGACAGGTCAAGGAAGTGTCGGTAGGGTTGGACGTTTCAGAAACCTTAATAATAAAAAAGTTTTGCTTAATCAACGCGTAGGTAAATTTGTACCTAAACAGTCTCTTGATTTAGGTTATTTGTATTACATACTTTCTTCAGAAAAATATGAAAAGATACTGTTCAACGCTGCAAGTGGTTCAGGTCAACCTAATTTAAGCCCTGATATTATCAAGTCTATTAAAATTCCTTATTTGCCAATAGATGAACAAATCAAGGTCTCAAAGGTTTTAGGTGCTTTGGATGATAAAATTGCGCTAAATCAGAAGTCCAATCAAACCCTTGAACAAATGGCGCAAGCGTTATTTAAAAGCTGGTTTGTTGATTTTGACCCGGTTTTTGACAATGCCCTTGCTAGCGGTATGTCGGTTAACGACTTCCCAGAAGCTTTGCAGAAAAAAGCCGAACAGCGTCAGCAAGTACAGCAACAAATTGCTAATGGTGAGCTAGACGCTAGACCATTACCCGAAGACATCCAACAACTATTCCCGAGTGAATTTGAACAAAGCGATGAGCCCTCAATCGGCATCAACGGTTGGATACCCAAAGGGTGGGAAATTTCTGATTTAGCAGAAATAACAACTGAATTGCGTCGTGGAATTTCGCCTAAATATACCGAAGAAGGTGGTATTCAAGTAATCAATCAAAAATGTATAAGAAATCATGAAATTAATTTCTCTTTGTGTAGAAGAAATAACCCCGAATTGAGAAAGGTTGCTGGTAGAGAGTTATTGATTGGTGATGTACTGGTAAATTCAACTGGTGTTGGCACCCTAGGTAGAGTTGCCCAAGTTCATAGTTTACCAGAACCAACGATCGTTGATTCACATGTTACAGTTGTTCGCCCTAATGTTGAAAAAATATTAGCTTATACCTTTGGACAGCTTATGTTAGCAAACGAGCGGAGTATAGAAGCTCTAGGGGAAGGAAGTACAGGACAAACAGAACTTAGTCGTAAGATCTTGTCTGAGCAAAAAGTGGTTCTTCCTCCAGTCAATCTAGCAACCAAGATCGAAGATACATTTAAGTCATATGCAGATAAACAGGTAAATAACCGTGTTCAAATAGCTTCTCTTGAAAAAACAAGAGACACTCTACTACCTAAACTGATCTCTGGTGAATTAACTATACCAACAGCAAAGGATTGTGCATGAGTCGAATATATGGTGATACAGACGGTAAAAGAGCTTTGTATGAAGCGCTTACACGTTATAACTACTTTCCAAACCAGAGAGCGAATGTTGGTGAGTTACCGCCCAGCATTACAACTAGGCAATACACCCCCGAAATTGCAGAAGAATTAGCCGCAGTGGCAGATGTCGGTGATAGACGAGGTGGGGGCTATGATCTTGTTGAATATAAAGCTACGAGATACAACAATGTCCCTAGAGTACTTGGGCTCATTCATCCTAAATCATATGCATTGTTAGCAAAGTGTATTCACGATAACTGGAACATATTGCAATCAGTTACTGGCAATGACAATAGTATTGTAAAGCCTGAATTGCATGAAGAAGATAAACGCTTAATGGTGATGAATTATGAAGAACCTATGGCGAAAGTTTCGCGTTCTCATCAAAAAGGGTTTGCTAAGCGTTTTCGAGTTCAAGCTGATATAGCTAATTGTTTTAATAGTATTTATTCGCATGCCATTCCATGGGCTGCGGTGGGCATTCCACAAGCTAAAGCACAAAAGAATGATCGGCAAGCTTGGTTTAATCAACTTGATATGTATCAGCGGAAAACTAAGCGTAATGAAACTCAAGGTATTCCAATCGGCTCAGCAACGTCTAGCGTAGTTGTAGAGCTCATTTTAGGCTGTGTTGATAAAATATTGAACGACAAAGGGTATGAGTTTTACCGTTATATTGATGACTACACTTGTTATTGTGATAGTGATGAAGAAGCGCAGCGATTTTTACAGGATTTAGGGGATGAATTAGCAACCTATAAGCTTACTTTAAATCTCAAAAAAACAATTGTTGAAGACTTACCAAGTGGAGTCGAAGATACTTGGGTGTTAGAGCTTAGGGGTGCTTTACCTAGTCGTTTACAAAATGCTGGAGAAAATGAACCCAAGCTAACAGCAACTGAAGTTTTAACTTTTATTAATAGAGCAATCGAAGTTAATAAATTAACACCTGACGGCAGCGTATTAAAATATGCTGTTTCTCTTGTTTTATCTCACTTAGATGATAATGCTGCTTTTTGGTTAATAGAGCCATTATTAAATCTAGCCTGGCACTTTCCTGTATTACTTCCGCTATTAGATTTGATTCTAACTAATGAGCAAATAGATCCTGCTAATTATCGTACTCAATTAATCGAAATAATTAGAGTTAACGCAGATAAAAGACGTTCAGACGGCATGGCTTGGCCACTTCATTCATTATTAAGAGCTGGAGCTATTGTTGAAGATGAACTTGCAGAAAAAGTTATAGCAAGTAAAGATTGCGTTTCTATTTGTCTCTTACTAGAAATGGGCGTTCACGAGCAGAAAGTCGTTGCGTTTGTTAATAGCTGGCTTCAACTAGCAAGTGATTATGACAAAGATAATTATTGGTTACTGCTTTATCAGTTGTATTTTAAAGGGGTTCTAGGGATTTTCCCCTCTAAAGTAACATAAATCGCCACAACCCTCGCAGTTAATGGCTTGTGGAGCTGGGTTACCTTTCATTTTAGACTTCATTTTCAACAATAGGCCTAGTTATTTCCTGTAAATCAGGTAGTTTGCGGTTACTAGCGAACTGATAAGTGCCGCTCAGATTAATGTTCTGCCATGCAACGGGTGATACTTGTCGAGTTATTGCTGCTTTTTCCTCGTCACCAACTTCTTCAAAGTGCAGTAATAGATGACTTAGGATCATCGAGTTAAAGTAGATAATAGCATTTGCCGTCAAACGGGCACACTCGTTCCAGACGACTATTTCTGATTCGTTTTTTCCACGGAACTGGTCACGATTGACCGATGCAATAGCTCGCCTGAGGAAATGCCAGGCTTCGCCTCGGTTCAGTGCTCGTTGAACATATTGGCGCAGACTTGCATCATCAATATAATCAAGTAAATATTGGGCTTTGATGAGCCTATTATATTCCGTTAATGCTTGTAATATAGGGTGTCTAGATGGATAACCAGATAATTTGCGTACTAGCAATGCCTGTGTTGTGCGTTTTTCTTGAAGGGATAACACAATACGCTGAATATCCTGCCAGCCTTCTTCAATCACATTCATTTTTATCGGCTTTTTCAGCGCCAGATGCGTGTTTCCGTCGTCGCTTTCAGTTACGTTAAATAGGTCATTGATCACACTGGTGAACTGAGCATACCTAGGCGCAAAACTATAACCGCATAAATCCAATAAGGCATAATTAACATGATTAACACCATGGGTGTCGGTTGAGAGGACATCTGGCTTAAGATCACTAGTATTAGATTGTAGTAAGTCGTAAATATAATGGGACTCATGCTCATTAGATCCTATGATACGGGCATTTAACGCACTATGATTGGCAACTAACGTCATGGCCGTAATACCTTTGTTGGTGCCGAAGTATTTCGAGGAGTAGCGAGTTTTAAAAGTCTCAAGGTGAGTTTCAAATTTTTGCCCATCGGTACTGGCGTGCAGGACGTCTTCTTGGATGTGATAGTGGCGGAAAATAGGGAGTGCCGCTACTGCGTTATTGATGATATCACTAGCCTCTTGCAAGGTTTCAGGCCTAATATAATTAGCTTGTATAGTGCTTAGATGCTCATAACTGCGATCAGATATTTGTGCCATCCCATATACGCCGCGATGTGTCGCATTCGCAATTAGAATAGCCAATAAATCATCCTGATTGGCGCCTACTTGTTTTTGTATTGGCAGCACGTGTGCGAAGCATTGCATAAAGTTGGTTTCTTGTTCAACATAACGCAACACATCAGCAATACTGACGGGGATCATTTGTTTAAAGAAAGGGTTGTTGACAAGTGATTGGGAGCCTTTAACTGGCAGTCGCCATCGTGTGCCACTTCGGCTCTTCATGATCACATTGCGGTTATCACCATTATCAATGTGACGAGCAACATCTTCTAGGGATGTTGTTAAGCGTATTTGTTTTACTTGCAGTAGCTTCTGAATCGGCTGCTTTAGCTTTTCCAATGTTGATGATGCCAATAGATCAGGCTGTATTGACGATGCAATTAAGTCGTCTTCTAGCGCACGATATTTAGTGACGTTTGATAAGTAAATTCGACCATTAAGCCGAGAAGCCAGTTGACGGTAAAGCAACCATTCGTATCGCTGTGGATGAACAACATCCTTGTTAATTAACCATGGACGATGTTTTTGTTGGATAAGTGTACTATCCATTGTTTGCAATGTATTACCTGCTAATAGTTCTGTTTTTGTGGTTTTGAGCTGGGTCACTAATGCTTCTGAGCCTTTACCTGCTTGGCATTCAAGACATAGAAACACGGGCCTTAATAACTGCTCAATTAACCCGTTTTGATCATCATAATATTGCCATTGATATTCTTCTACCGTGCGTTTTTGCTTTTTTAAGTACAGGCATAGCGTTTCTATATCTTGGTTATTCATTACACTTAATGCTTGTTGCCTAACCGTTGCAAATGGTTGATTATCGTCGATACTGTCATCAACAAACAGATGCAGTAATTCTGCGGCTTTGGTGACATTGTCTGCAGCTGACCTCCATGAGTCAAACACTGCCTGTTGGGCAAACGCATGCGCAGCTTCTTGTTGTTTACGGATATGATGAATAAACCCATCAGCCAATCGCTCTAGGCTTTGCCGTATGCGTTGAGTCAGAAAACACAGCAACCATAGGTGTTGCTGTGGACGCTTAAAGCGTTTTAGTTTACTGCCATAATAATCCACCATTTCACCGAAGTGTTGTTGGTTTTTAGACGATAAGGCTAAGCCCTTAACAGCATTATCAATCTGTCTTGTATAAGGCTGTAACTGATGATACACCGTCAGTTCTTTTTTTAGCTCTGTCACCATAACGCTTTTTGCACCGGCTCGAAGCTGGCTTAAGGAGAGCCCATCTTTGTCATCGATAATAGTATTTAGAAATCCGTGTAGTTCAGATGAAACATGAATACGAAGCTTATTATTTAACGCCTTCTTGACCTGTTGGATAACACGACTGATAAGCTTTTGTAAGACAGTATATTTAGGGATGGCAATTCTATGCGTTGCTAGATATTCAGCGGCTGCATCGAATAGATAACGAGGCTCAAGCCAAGCTTTGCCGACCATAACAAGATGTTCGTACAGCGGCGCAAAGTGCAGACTTTCGTCCCATTTCTGATAGTTTAATAACCTCAGTATTCTTTGATATATACGGTCACGCTGCATCTTATTAATGCTGAAAGGCCTGATCCCTTTGCCTCCTTGAACTTGCGTTGAAATAAACTGCATATCGTCAAAGATGAGGTTAAAGCTAGGTGAAAGAATCACAGGCTTAGACTTAAAATACCCTAATAACGCAATGAAATAGCATCGGTGGTTCCTTAGGCGAATACTTTTCAACTCTGTTAACTCGATCTCGTTTGGCGTAAAATACAATCGTTGTTGTTCAAGTGATAATAGCGGCGGAGAATATAGATCAAGCTGCTCAGCTTTGGTAAGAATTGATAGTTCGTTTTTTATAGCCATAGGAATTAAATTAAGTTTAAGGGGTTGTTAACCTCATAATTTGCCATACTTTGGAGAAGTAACCCACCTTTGTATGCCTTTAAATATGGTGAGTATGGCGATTTATGTTACTTTAGAGGGGAAAATCCCTAGAACCCCTTAAAGGGTTAATACAAGAACCTTACGGTGACGGTGTATTCGATATATTAAAGAATAACAATGTAAATTTCTTGCCAGGCGAAAGAATAACGGCTGCCGAGAACAGGTGTACTGAAATTCAACAAGAAATGTCGTCTGAAGCAATAAGAAATATATTTTCTCCTGTACCTCCAGTGGCAGCTGGTACAGTTGAACAATCAAGTGAAGAGTCACCAGAATTCTAAGATGGTTTAAAGGAAGTAACCTTATGAAATTTACAGAAGCACAATTAGAAGCAGCCATTATAGAATTACTGGGTGATCAAGGATATCCATACACTTCCGGTGCAGAGCTTTCCGCAACTGATGGCTCTAGACAACCTGAGCAGGTGCTAATTAAAGATGATTTAAGAGCCTATTTAGCTAATCGTTATGCGGCTGATGACATTACCACAGGTGAAATTGATAGCATTATTCTACAGCTTGAAACTCTGCCTGTAGGTGACTTGTATGAAAGCAATAAAACCTTCTGTAAATGGTTAAGTGATGGCTTTTTATTAAAACGTGAATCAGGTAGTAAGCCAGGCGAAGCTTCTAAAAAAGATTTATATATTCAGCTGATTGACTATGACCAAGTAAAGAGGGAAGAAGTAGCGGTTGCTCATGAGTCACATGAAGTTTTACCTATGGTAGCTGAGCCAAGCGTACCTTATGTTGCAACAACACAGCACAACATTTTTAAAATGGTTAATCAGCTAGAGATTGACAGCCCATCAGCAGATAACTCCATGCGTATTCCTGATGGTATTTTATATATCAACGGTTTGCCTGTTGTTGTGTTTGAATTTAAGAGTGCTATTCGTGAAGAACAAGCTTCACTACATGATGCCTATGTTCAATTAACCACACGTTATCGCCGTGATATTCCCCAGTTATTTGTTTTCAATGCATTGTGCGTTATTAGCGATGGTGTAAATAATAAAATGGGCAATGTATTTGCATCATATGATTTTTATTATGCATGGCGCAAAGTTACTGGTGATGAATCAATTGAGCAAGATGGTATTAACGGCTTGCATACTATGTTGCAGGGCTTGTTTGATAAAGAACGTTTGTGTGATGTTATTCGTAACTTTATTTACTTCCCTGATAAATCTAAAGGTGAAGTGAAAATAGTTTGTCGTTACCCGCAATATTACGCAGCTAGGAAGCTCTATGAGAATATTAAAAAAGAACGTAAGTTACCTAATGGTGAAGGAGGCAGTGGTAAAGGCGGAACGTATTTTGGTGCAACGGGCTGTGGTAAAAGTTTTACCATGCAGTTTTTATCTCGCCTATTAATGAAAAGCGTTGAATTTGAAAGCCCGACCATTGTATTAATAACTGATAGAACAGATTTAGACGATCAGTTATCTCAACAATTCTCCAACGCCAAAAGTTATATTGGCGATGATCATATTGTTAGTGTTGAAAGCCGCGACCAATTAAGACAATTACTTAAAGGCCGACAAAGTGGCGGTGTCTTTTTAACGACTATTCATAAATTTACCGAAGACATTGAAGTACTAACAGAGCGTACTAACGTTATTTGTATTTCTGATGAGGCACACCGTAGCCAAGTTAATTTAGACCAAAAGGTTTCAATTACTGATAAAGGCGTAAAACGTACATATGGCTTTGCAAAGTATTTACATGACTCATTACCTAACGCGACCTTTGTTGGCTTTACTGGTACGCCTATTGACGCCACGTTAGACGTATTTGGTAAGGTAATTGATGCTTATACCATGTCTGAGTCGGTTAAAGATGAAATAACGGTGCGTATTGTTTATGAAGGCCGTGCGGCAAAAGTATTACTTAACAATGCCAAGCTTGAAGAAATAGAAGCCTATTACAAGCAATGTGAAGATTCTGGTAGCAATGAACATCAAATAGAAGAAAGCAAGAAAGCGACTTCGAGTATGAATTCGATTTTGGGTGACCCTGATCGCATACGCACGCTTGCGAAAGATTTTGTTGAACACTACGAAGGACGCATCAATGAAGGCTCGACCATAAAAGGTAAAGCCATGTTTGTGAGTAGTTCTCGTGAAATTGCTTATCAGTTTTATCAGGAACTTGAAGAGTTACGCCCACAATGGTTTGAAATACTGGAGTGCGAGAAAGGCTCAACGTTAACTGAGCAAGAGCGTAAGAAAATCAAACCAATGGAGCGTGTCAAAATGGTAATGACACGTGGCAAAGATGATACAGAAGCCTTGTATAACTTACTGGGTACTAAAGAGTATCGTAAAGAGTTAGACCGTCAGTTTAAGAATGATAAATCTAATTTTAAAATCGCTATTGTCGTAGATATGTGGCTTACCGGTTTTGATGTACCGTTTCTTGATACAATTTATATTGATAAACCTCTGCAAAAACATAACCTTATTCAAACCATTTCTCGTGTTAACCGCAAGTTTTCAGGCAAGCATAAGGGTTTAGTGGTTGATTACATCGGTATTAAAACTGCGATGAATAAAGCGTTAGCGCAGTTCTCAAAGTCAGAAGAAACGAATTTTGAAGATATCAATCAGTCGGTTATTGCTGTTAAAGATCATTTAGATTTACTCAATCGTATTTTCCATAAATTCGATTCCTCGCCTTATTTCACTGGCGAGCCAGTGGCACAGTTAAATTGCTTAAATAATGCGGCTGAATTTGTACTATCTGTAGGCAAACTTGAGAAACGCTTTATGGCGTTAGTTAAGCGTTTAAAAGCGGCTTATGATGTTTGTTGTGGCAGCGAGAAGCTATCTCAACAAGAACGTGACTTTATTCATTTCTATCTTGCTGTGCGCTCTATCATCTACAAGTTAACCAAAGGTGAAGCACCTGATACCGCACAAATGAACGCTAAAGTACGAGAAATGATTGCAGAGGCGCTTAAAAGTGATGGTGTCGAGGAAATATTCAAACTTGGCAATGATGATGGTGAGATTGATATTTTCGATGAAGACTATCTTGCCAAAATTGGCAAGATAAAGCTGCCCAACACCAAGATAATGCTGCTACAAAAAATGTTAGCAAAAGCCATTGATGAAATGAAAAAGGTTAATCTTGCTCAGGGAGTAGACTTCACCAAACGCTTTAAGGCTTTAGTTGAGAAGTACAATGAGCGTAAAGAAGAAGATGTACTGGTGAGTGAAGTACTAGAAGATTTCTCTGATGAAATTATCAATATGTTTACCGACCTTAAAACAGAGATGGACTCTAACGATGACTTAGGTATTAGCTTTGAAGAAAAAGCTTTTTACGACATCTTAAAATCGTTGGCTGTTAAGTATGATTTTACCTATCCAGACGATAAGTTGATTGATCTTTCACAAGCGGTGAAAGAAGTTGTTGATGATAAAGCCAAATATACCGACTGGAATAACCGTGATGATATTAAGGCTGAACTAAAAGTAGATTTGATCATGCTGCTCGCCAGGTTTGGCTATCCACCAGTAAGCCGTGATGAAGTGTATAAAGAAATTTTTGCTCAGGCTGAGAATTTTAAGAAGAATAGAAAATGACCGTTAATATTGAAGACTTTGAAGACTTTGAAGGTTTTGATGACGAGGCGCTATTATCTTTTTTGAAGCATGAGTGGCAGATTAATAATGGAAGAAAAATAGAGGTAATTGGGGAAATAAAACGGTTTAGTGGTAAAAATGATAGACCTTTTATTGTTTTGAAAAATGTTCAAAGTTTAGATGGTGAGCATTTAGAGTACCCCGTTTTAGGTTTAGACGATAAAGAAACCCTTGCTCAAAGAGGCTTATATGTTTCTGGTTATTTAGCTAGAAAAGACGACATTAATTTAATGCTAGATAAGTTTAATAAAGCAATAGTTAAAGCTACTTTGGAGTTAGCTTCACCAACGGAAAGGGATAAACATGATAACCCTCTTTTATTAGAAACAAAATACAAAAGCTTTCGGCTTATAGAACGTATTGATAATGATGACGTTGCTCTGGATGATGAAGGGAATGTATTAATTGAAAAAACTATATACAACCAAGTATATCAGTTAAGTAAAATGAAATTAGAGCCTGCGATCTTAGCTGAAATAAACGCAGAAAAAGATAGGATGTCTAGGGATTTAAAAGAAAATCATGAACAAAAAAAGATTGAAATAGAAGCAAGTGTTTTCAAATTAGAAGAAAGCGTAAGTAGTTTGAGTGCCGAAGAAGTGTCGGTCAAAAATAGTTTAAAAATTATTGAAGATAAAGTAATTAACACTGAAAAAAAACTTAAAGAGCAAGGTGAAAACTCTTTAGCTTTGAATAAGGCTATTGAAGAGTCAAAAGCAAAAAAATCTGAGTTAATTCAAGAATTACAAAGTATCAAAGAGCAGTTAGATAAAGACAAGGAAAACCATATGAAGATGCTTGAAAAGTTAAATGCCTTTGTAAAAACTCAGGCAGATACGTTAATGGGATTAGAGTTTATAGATGAGAATGTTTATAACCAAATAATAATGAAGCCCCAAATAGATAACCATAGAGATTCTTTATTAAGCTTTTTGGATGATTTTAAAGGTGATTACAAAGCCGCTACATCCCACATTCAAGCTTATTTATATGGCAAAGATATAATGTACCCTCGGCACATATTAGAAAACTATTTTGCTCTCTTACAGACGAATGATCTAATTGTTTTAGCTGGTGAATCAGGCTCTGGCAAAACTAATCTAGTTAAGTCTTTTGCTGACGCTGTTGGCGGAGTTTCAAAAATTATACCTGTAAAACCTAACTGGACTAGTTCAGAGGATTTACTTGGGTATTACAACCCATTAGAAAAAAAATATTTATCCACTCCATTTTTGGAAGCGTTGCTGGAAGCTTCTCAAAATCCAGATATTCCGTATTTTATTTGTTTAGATGAAATGAATCTTGCTCGTGTTGAGTATTATTTTGCTGATTTCTTGTCCTTGTTAGAAGAAAGAGATGGGATGCCGGAAATACACTTATATGCAGATGACGAGTCTTCACATGTACTGTCAGAGTTTAAGCATGTTCTGGAAATAGTCGATGAAGTAAAGTTAAAATATAAAAAAGGTAACATTATCAACTTCGTTGAACTACTAAAAGATGAAGAAATTAA
This sequence comes from Thalassotalea castellviae, assembly GCF_031846185.1. Classification (NCBI taxonomy): domain Bacteria; kingdom Pseudomonadati; phylum Pseudomonadota; class Gammaproteobacteria; order Alteromonadales; family Colwelliaceae; genus Thalassotalea; species Thalassotalea castellviae. Next base: position 32,584 of record NZ_JAVRIF010000001.1, on the reverse strand, counting down.
CCTTGAACTAAAAAGGATTTTTGGGTTTAGTGATAAAGATTCGTTGATTAAATATCACTCTGATTTAAGGCGAATGATTAGTGGAGTTATTAATATACCTTCATCTATAGTTTTCCCAAAAAATGTAAGAATTGTCGGAGCCATTAATATTGATGAAACAACACATTACCTCTCACCTAAAATATTAGATAGAGCGCATATAATGAAGTTTGACAGCCCTTTACTATTTGACTGGGCTCAAATTGAAGCTGAAATAAATACAGAGCAAGATGCAAGCAAAGCAATTAAGTTTGATGCTCATGAGTTTGGCACCCGAAACAAATATCCAAAATTTAATGTAAAGAATGAGTTTTGCCTAACACTTGCTGGATTAACTAAGTCTTTTTTTACTCCTATGGGAGTGGAAGTTGGACTTAGAACCATAAGGCAAGGTTTGAATTATCAAGAAAAACTAAGCTTATTCTCTGATGATCCTGATTTATTTATGAATAACTTTTTTATTCAAAAAATACTGCCTAAATTAACGTTTGATGGGAGTAAAATGTTGGGTGATACAGAGTTAAAAGATCTATTGCTTCAACTACAAGCCCAATTATACCCGCATATTATAAAGAACAAAGTCAACTCATCTAAAGGGATAGATGTAGTGGAAGAGTTTGAGATGTTAGTTAGTAAAGCAAAGATTAACGATTGGATTGTTAATTACTGGGCATAGTAAATGGACTTACCTGAAAATATTCTTGAAGCTAAATATGTCCGAATAAAGTGGCAGGATAAAGCATCAGCTTTAAGTATCAAAGAATCCAAGGATTGTATTGAAATTACTCGTGGGCGTAATACTGACTTTGAGCTAGAAGCTACAGCATTTAGCAAAGTTGAACTGGGGATAACAGGCCAACTTGCTTTCAATTTGCTTGATGAAAAAATCAAAGATCCTCTTTACTTTGAGAGAGCTAATGGTGATAAATCACAACTAATTCCAGTAATTGATAATGCAACAAAACGCACTTGGTGGGTCGAAGGTGAAGTATGGTTTAAAGGAAAAAGAGAGAATAAGCGTGAAGATAGACGGTGGGAATCAGAGATATTCAGGAGCGCTGGCAAGGTAAAATTAAGAGTTGGCAAATATAGTTGTTTAATTAAAATTCGTTCGCATAGTTTTACATATGAACAATTACAAAATTATCTACAGGATTTTAAAAATGAACTCTGGTATTTAATCCTTCATGAAACTAGTTACATCTCAGCTCCAGTTAAAGAAAAGAAAGTTAAAATATTAGATGATTCATCACTTGAATACTTTCACCGTTATATTTCATTTGTGGAAAAAATTGTAGATAAACCTAAATCTGAATTGAGAGAAATCCAAGAACTAAAAAGTTTAAGGCAAGTTAAACCTACACCTCGTACTTTCATGGAAATAGCTTCGAGCGGTTTTAAATCACAGCTAACAAGTAGAGCATACAAACCATCGTACAATGTACCTGAAAATCAATATGTCCTATTTACTGTTAATCGTTTATATAACTTATTGTCAAATTTAGGAAAAGTATCTTCGTACGTATCAACATCATTAGATGAAAAAGTAAAAGCACAAGAAGAAAGGTTAGCCAGTTTTAGTGATACGATAAAAATAAACAAACAAGCAGTTGAGTCTGATTATAAAGAACTTAAAAAGGCTGTGTTGTGGGAAAGGCAAATGATTAATAAAGCACTTGCCGAACAACCATTAAACCCATATTCGCCAGACTTAATTGATTTTGATGATAGTTGTGAGTTGACACTGGGTAAACAACTTGAATATTCACAAAGCCTTAGTTTTTTTCACCATTCAGGATTGAAAGTATTAGAACAAGGTGAATACTATCGGATTGAGTTTGATAATATATTTGCTTCTATCTTAAAGCCTTATAATACATATCGATTTAAAGCTAAGGTCTCTTACTTTACTGGAATGAGAAATAACAAAATTGTCCATAACCTTGTATTTCGCATAGTGGAAGGACTTGAGTTAGTAAACTCTAAGACAGAACAAAAGCTTAAAAGCCTAGTGAAACAAGCTAAAAAATTAAAAGAAGATAACTGGATTCGTCCAGTTACTAAAAGTGAAAGAACAGACCAAGAACAAGAGAAAACCGAAATAAAAGCATTGATTGAGTCTGCTAATGACGCCATTACTCGCAACAACAATCTATCTTCTAAATTGTCTCCAACATTAAAACGATTGCGTAATGTTCTTAAGAAATTACAAAATTTAAACATAAAGCAGAATAGCGTTTTTCCTAATTCGATGTCCTTTATTCAAAATCCTAACTATCAAGGTGTTCATAAACTTTATAAAGAAATACAAACTTTGTCAGGTATCGATGAAAATTTATTTAAGGGATTGGAAGAAGCTGAAGAGATAGGAATATTAAATACATCTCTTATTTATGAGAGATGGTGTTTTCTTCAAATAATTAAAGTGTTAATTGATAAATTTCGCTTTTTACCAGAAGAACAATGGAAAAGTAAATTACTTGCACAAATTGTAAATGTTGAGCCGAGTAAAGTGAGAAATGTTCAAATTCAGTTTGAAAATAGTGAAACATATCGTCAAATATCGCTTTGGTATGAAAAAGAATTACCACTTAATAAAGGTAAAAGTACACCAAGGAGAGCTGACTTTGTAATTGATTTAGATAGCAATTTTACTGACAGTAGCCCCAAAAACAAACGTATGGTTTTAGATGCTAAATTTTACGAAAACATAAAGGCTATGGGGGGGATATCTGAAGTTGTAAATGAGTTATACAATGCCAAAAATTATTCAGAGTCTGGGGAAAATAAAGTATTTATTTTACACCCATCTTTAAAGGCTGTACCTGAAATAAAAACACCTCAAGATTGGGCTGTAAATAACTTTATGGGTGAAACTCAGTTATTTAACTGGGATGAATATTTTCCTAATCACCGATACGGTGCTCTATTATTGTCTCCAATACATAGTAAAGGTAAATATCTAGATAGCTTACAAATGGCTCTTGGTATGTTTTTTCAATATGGAATAGAGAGCAATGGGTTAGGCGAAGAGGGCTACAACGACTGGGTAATACATCAGCATGGTGTAAATAAAGAATTCGGTATAAACCCAATGCCAAAAGAGAAGTTGTTTTGTGTTGTATGCGGTAATACTGAGCACGAGGTGCAGATTAAATCAACACCGCGAGGAATAAAATGGATATGCAACTGTACGGATTGTAAGCACCAAACATTTATCAATTATTGTGGTTCTTGCCGAAATAGGCTTTTTAAACATGGCAAACATTGGTCATATCATGCAACACAATCAATGCAACCCTATAACATAAAGTGCCCCAGTTGCGGTGAAATAGCATTAGAGAGAGAATAAATGAAATATACTTTGTACATTGATGAGTCTGGTGATTTCGAATCACAGCGAGGTCAATGGTTGATATCTGGTGTCTTATTTTCTGAGAGCTATAGGGTCTGCGAAAATACTTTTACAACTAAATTTAAGTCAGCTCCGGCTGAATTAAATTTAAAGTCAATAAAGCAGTTCCATCTAACAGAGTTTAGAAAAGAATTTGGCCATGATAAAGCCGTAGGAATGGCTAATCAGTTTTTGAAAAAGCTAAATAACTTACCTTTTGATCATTACTGTTTAGCTGCTATTAATTATTCTAAGCATTCTCTTTCTAGCAGAGAAAAAACATATAGACTAATGCTTTCAGACTTATTAGCACTATGCGATACAGTTTTACCTGAAGGTGAAGTCATTTCTAATCTAGATTTGATTATTGCTACTAGGACTATTGATGGTGAATTACAAACTAGCATTAGCAATGTTAACCAGGACATTATAAATTCATTGCCGTTAGCGCTAGAGGTTGATTTAACTTCTAAGGGTATGGTTGAGTTAATAGGGAAGCACCTTAAAGTTCACATGGATTATGCTAATAACTCCTGGGGACTTGTTACAGCTGACTTTATAGCCAATTTAAATTACCACCACCACCATAAAAATGAAAAAGAGTTATTAGAACAACTGGCTTCTCAAGGTCGATTTTCAAGATTTGAATCTTTTGGTAATTATGAAGAACGTAGAGCTAACATTGCTAAAAGAAATGGGGATTTAATCACTGCTTTATATCGATGGTTAGTTATCCATTCTAAAGAACAGACGACTAGAACTGAAATAGCTATACAGTCAGTGCTTTTTAAAGTATTTAATACGACAGGTACAACTGGGTATCTAATAACATTCGAAGCTGTTATTGAACGTTTATGGAGGAGTTTTAACACGCCAGACCAATATCATAAAGTATTGGCTATTTTAAAGCAGCTTAGCATACAGCTATCAAAATATGATTCTCAGTATAAAATAAGAGATTTTAATAATATTATTTTTAAATTAAGGAACTTGATCCTTATTATAGATAATCACCTTGGAGAAACACAGCACGCCCTTCAAATATCACAATTGCAAAATGAACTAGTTAATAGGCTTGGTTCTAATCCTGATTTTTTCCCAATTATTTTAGATTTTAAAATTTCGGAAATCGAAACTTACATAAATCTGTTAGAGTTTGAGCAAGCATTAAATTTATCAAATAAATTCTCTGAACTAATTTCTAGCTATAACGATATATGGACATTATTACTGGATGATGTTGAACAATCAGAGTTTGATTCATCTAGAGCATGTGTGAAGTCCAAGATGACATCTATTCGTTGTAACATTCTTTGCTTAGAATACGGTGTAAAAAACGATGAGTTGATTAAAGAAATTAGTGAGCTCGAAAATATAATAAGTAATAAAGGAGATATTAGCCGACTTTTTAATTATAAAGTTATGTATTTACTTAAAACAAATCAACCATTAGTTGCTGTAAATAATTATTTAGAAATACTTAAAAATGAAGATGATTGTAAGTTAGGGATCTTCGATATTTTCTGGTTTTTAAGAGCTACAAATGATGCGTTATTAAATGGTTCACTAAAAAATACAAAAGAGTTAATTGTACTTATTGAAGCTCAGATTTCTTTCGTAGATCTTAACTCTGAAGGGCACCCCTTTGATTTGATTTTAAGGGAATTAGCTTTATTTGAATTTCAAAACTCAAATAAGAGTAAAGCATTAAAGTATATTAAACGAAGCTCTAAAGCATGTAATTTAGGAGAGTCCGAAATAGCTAACTGGCTGAGTGATCTAAATAGGCTTCATGAAAATTTCTTCAACGGACTACATGTTGAGGAAAGTAAATATTTTAATGTATTGGCTAACACTTCATTTCTTTGTAAAGTCAGAGGAGATAAAGATTGGTCATCTGTACTTAAAAAGTACAGATTTTATTCACCTTATTAAGCAAATCATCTAGGCTTGCTATAGGTTTTTCAGAGGTTGCTTTGTTAAAGCCTAGTCCATTAAGCGAAAATTTGTCTGCTTTCAAGAACGCTTGTTTAAGTAGGTAAAGTTAATAACAAAAGAGATAAATAATGGCAATTGAACAGGGCATTTGGAAGATCGGAAGTAGGCCTAAAAAGCTTTCTCCAGTAGTTATTGAGAGTGAAAATTTATTAGAGGAACAAATAGTTGCTGATATATCCATTCTTAATTTTGGGTGGATGATTATTGGTCAGCAAGTCAGAACAGCTTTTGATAAATACATTGATTTGCTAGCAATTGACGCAAGCGGAAGCGTAATTATTATTGAGCTAAAAAGGCATAAAACGCCTAGAGATGTTGTGGCTCAAGCTATTGATTATGCTTCATGGGTCGTTGATATTGATGACAGTAAGTTAGTTGATATCTATTTCGAATACAGCCAAAAACGTTCGTTAAACGAACAAAGTTTGGATAGGGCGTTTAAGTCTAAATTTGGTTTAGCTTTTAGTGAAGTTAATTACGATGGATCACATCAAATGGTAATCGTAGCTGCTGAGCTAGATGCTAGTTCAGAACGGATAATTAATTACCTGAATGACAAAGCAAAAATACCAGTAAATGCCGTTTTCTTTAGTGTGTTTGAAGATAATGGGAATAAGTATTTGAGCCGTGCCTGGATGATCCCGCCTGAAGAAACACAAGAACGTGTTATTTCAAAATCATCAAAAGAGCCATGGAACGGAGAATTTTATGTATCGTTTGGTCATGGTAAAGAACGTCATTGGGCTGATGCCAGAAAGTACGGCTATATTAGTGCGGGTCATGGTCGCTGGTATTCAAATACTTTAAACAGTTTAGAAGTTGGCAGCAGAATTTGGGTAAATATCCCAGGTAATGGATATGTTGGTGTAGGATAAGTTATTGGTGATATTTGCCGAGCAGAAAATTATCAGTTTAAAGAGTTTGAAAATAAAACCATTAATGATTTATCTACCGAAGGTAATTATTCATCGTTTGAAAGTTTAGATGATGATAATGCAGAATATTTAATACCAATTAAATGGCATGACACGAAGTCTATAAAATCTGCTTTTAGTGAAACAGGTTTGTTTGGTAATCAAAATTCAGTGTGTAAACCAACAACACCTAAATGGTCTCATACAGTTGAGAGACTAAAGACAGAATTAAAATATACTAATAATTAAAATTAATGTCGTGACGCTACGTGAAATTTACGAAGGAATAGTCGCAAATTTAAATTTCATGCACGTAGCGTTCAGTAAAATAGGATCTTGTTGTTAACTTGCAAACGGTAAATTGTTAGTAAGCCAAAACATTAATTACTTTAACTAATTCAATAAGATGAATTCCCAGAGAAGACTGGAACCGATCCAGTTTTAAATTTGGATTAACACAAAACGGCAGACAGTGAATAGAGTATTCAAAGTACATACCACTATATCCGATACCTTTTAGTATCGGACATAGTAAGGGTGGATACAATAACATGACTAATACATGTGGTTATCTACTTAAACTGACTTTTATAAGGTTTATTCAAGATTTAAGGTTTTCAATAATTTAACTTACGTAACGCTACGTGAATTCTGACAAGTTTTACGTATCTTTGCTGGTAAAATTAACAGAGAAAACTTACATCGTTGAGATTAAGTTTTCCAATTTGTATTTTTGATTTAAATTTACTTAACCTGTCTTTAATGTAAAAAAGTTATTACCAAGAATTGTTCTATGATATTAACTAATAATCATAAAACATTTTCGTCAATTCAATTTTGATTTATTCGGATCACCAAGTGGATTTGTTTAGACATCATCAGTTAAATGGACAAGTTATCAGATGTGAATGATTTATTAATGTAATAAGTATTTAGCGTTAATGATGATGATTAATTGCTTAAAAAATTAAACCCAGGAAAAAGGAAACTTTAATGCAGAATAAAAATGACGTTGAACAACAAAATAAAACCGGCATTGATAACGTGTTATATGGTCCTGAAACGACAAAAGCAATGAGTAATTTTACGATTAGCGATATTAAAATGCCTCGAGCTTTTTTGTGGGCTTTAGGTGAAATAAAATGCGCTTGTGCACAAGCCAATAATGCCTTGGATTTATTGGGCGCAGAGCAAACGGATGCAATTAAACAAGCGGCTAATGCGATTGCTGATGGTTTATATGATGAACAATTTCCCGTTGACGTTTTTCAAACTGGTTCGGGCACCAGTACTAATATGAATGCCAACGAAGTGATAGCCACATTGGTTGAGCTTAATACTAAAGGTAATGTGTCGATTCATCCTAATGATCATGTCAATATGGGACAAAGCTCTAATGATATTATTCCTTCATGTATTCATATCAGCGCAGCTAAACTCATTTCCGATAATTTATTGCCCTCTTTGTTGCACTTACGTGACACGTTAGATAGCAAAGCTAAAAAACATGCTACTACGATAAAAACAGGTAGAACACATTTAATGGATGCCATGCCGCTTAGTTTTGAACAAGAAATTAGCGCTTGGAGTTCGCAAATAAACCATGCTTATCAACAGCTTAATAATGCTTTCCCAAGTTTACTAAAACTGGCAATTGGCGGTACAGCTATCGGCACAGGTGTGAATACACATCCCGAATTTTCGAAGAAAGTTACCGAGTACCTTAGCCAGCAAACACAATTACACTTTCAACCTGCTGATAATTATTTTCATGCTATTAGTGCTCAAGATACTGCAGTACTTGTTAGTGGTATTCTTAAAACAACGGCAATTAGCATCAGTAAAATCAGTAATGATCTTCGTTGGTTAAGTAGCGGCCCAATTAATGGTTTGAATGAAATTCAGTTAGTAGAACTTCAAAAAGGCAGTAGCATTATGCCTGGCAAAGTTAACCCTGTGATCCCAGAGGCTGTTTTAATGGGTTGTACACAAGTTATAGGAAATGATGCAACTATTAGCTTAGCCGGTCATTCTGGTAATTTTCAACTAAACACTATGTTACCTTTGATTGGCCATACCTTAGTACAAAGCATTGAGATTTTAAGTCAGTGCGCACGTTCATTAGCCGATAAAGCCATACGAGATTTTTCTATTAATTATGCCAAGGTTGAAGAAAATCTGGCAAAAAATCCTATATTGGCAACCGCGCTAAATGAATTAATTGGTTATGATAAAAGTGCTGAAATCGCCAAGAAAGCATATGCAGAAAATAGAACCGTATTAGATGTGGCCATTGAAATGACTGAACTGAGTGAGTCAACACTTAAATCACGACTTGATCCATCATTTCTTATCAATAATCGTAAAAGATAAATATCAAAGGGTAAATCATTGTTTTACTGTGAAGTAATGAATCACTTAATCGACTTTGCGTTTTTTACCGCTCTCAGCACGCATTTTATTTTCTGACTGAACATAAATGGTGTCTGTGGTGGCCATACTGGCATGACCTAAATCTTCAGACAGATCTTTTAGTGCCCTACCTCGTTCAATTTCCATACTCGCACCGGTATGCCTTAACCAATGTGTTGTAGCTTCTTTTAGTTTTAGGGCTTTGTTTTCACCTGAAGCTTGTTTCATTTTTAAATAGGCTTGATCGAATATATCTTGAACCAAACGTCTTAAGTGCCGTGATGTCATGCCGCCTTGGCCACGTATTTTTTCAACTAAGACATTATTCTCACCACTTGATGGTAAGCCAGAAAGCCCACGCGATAATCGATACCGTTGTAAAAAGGGTAAAAAGTCTGGAGGTACCGTGGTATCTCTTAGTTTTCGACCTTTGCCATAAATTTTTAACCACCAGTTTTCATCTTCATCTTGCCAAAAGTGTCCCATCACTGGCGACCAATTTGCGCGTTCCGAGAGTTCTGAAACCCTTAAAAATAAGGTTTTTAAAGCCGCGATAACAAACAAATTACGTTCATACACTTCGTCAGCATTAGCAAGTTCAACAGCGGTATCCAGTAAATACTGCCATTGCTCTGAGGTTAACCGTTTTATTTCTTTAACTTGTGCATCATTGATAAAATGTTTACAGTCTTTTTTGGCAATTTGAGCAGGGTTTCCATAGCAAAACTCTTCCCCCATCAAATAATTATAAAAGACAATAATACCGGTAAAGCTAGAAGTTAAGGTTTGTTGAGATGGTCGATATTTCTTTTTATCAATGTCTTTAATTAACTGGCTTTTTGGCGCTTGTATTTTAAAAGGACGCCAAGCTACATTTATTTGAAAATAGGCATTTTGTAACTTAAATCGTTCTTGATTACTCGAACCTATCCAAGCTACAGGAGGCTTCCAGCAAAAATCAGCATAATCTAAAATATCTGATTTTCGGTATTCATCAATCGGTGATTGCTTTATAAGAAAAGCCCACAGAAGAAATTTCTCTACTTCGTTTCTAAAACGATCATAAGTGTGAATTGATTTATTGCGACCAGTATATTCAAGGAACGATTTACCCCATTGCCATAGTGTTAATCGCCATGGTTGGTTTGGATCATTTATAAATTTGGATAACTGTGGATAATCAGAAAAATCCAATTTAATTAATTCATCATAGGTTGGAAATAAAGGAATTAATTGTTGTGAAGCCATGAATTCGCCCAATAAAAGCACTTAGCTAATGTGTTTGATGTTTATCAGAATAATCAATATAGAAAACTAACATTGCGAAGTACTTATGCCTTTTCGGCAATAAGCACCACAGAACTATATTCTTTTACCAAGTTTTGTTTAAAAACCCAATTCTTGACACCAACGGCTTGCTTCAACAAATTCTTTATGAATAAATTCAGCGTCCAGTGAATATCTTTCAATGAGCGGTTCAATGTGGTCATCAGTACCGGTGATATAATTTGTTGTTAACTCTAACAATTCACCTAATAAACCATCGTGACTTACTAACGCTCGTTCAATGGGTGAAGCTAATGGCATCGTTTTAACAATTTCACTGATAGGCATACTAAGAATAACTTCGATAGCACTTAATAAACCTGTGATAAAAGCAAAATCACTAATTTCAGCAAATGGTTGATTTGTGGCAATAGCGGTCATGAGTTTAGCGGTGATTAAAGCTTGTCTTGATACTTCGTTAGTTTTATCCGTGGTTAATTTGGATAGCGCTAAAATCGTGACAAATTGTTTAAGTTTATCTTCACCTAAATACGCAGTTGCTTGTTTTAATGAAGTAATTTCTACTTTAGTGCTGGTAGCGACATTGTTAACCATTTTTAGTAAGCCAACGGTTAAATTGACGTCATGACTAATAATATCTGCAATAGCATCATAATTAAGTGGAATATTAAATGTTTCACTGATCAAGTTTAACATTTGCGTTTTAAATGGCGCTAATGTCTGCCCTTCAAGAATTTCAGGTTCATGATAGAAAAAACCTTGATAGAAATTAAAACCAACTTCGGCAAGCGATTGAAGCTGATAATTAGTTTCAACTTTTTCTGCAGCAAGCTTTATATTAAACGGTTTGATTCTCTCAATAACAGGCTGTAAACGTTTTGGGTTAACAGATTCAATATCAACTTTAATGATTGAAAGGTATGGGAATAATGCATCCCATTTAGTGTCAAGATCATATTCTGTTAACGCGATTTTATAGCCTTTCTCACTATAGTACTTAATAATTTTAATTAGACGATCTGTTGCTGTGATATGCCCTACTAACTCGATAACAATTGAATCACGGTCAAACATCAAGGGGTATTTATTGATAAGACATTTTTCAGTGAAATTAATGAATGCCAATTTACCTAGACTGATTGCTTTAATATCACCTAATAAATGATTTTGAATGACTAATTTTGAACTGGCTACATCCGGGTCAATTTCAGGAAACGTATTTTCAGAACTATCACGGAATAATAGTTCATAACCAATCGTTTTTGAGTTTCTGTCAAGAATCGCTTGACGTGCAATATAGGTACTATACATCTATTAATAAGACTTATTGTTGTTATTCATTATTAACTATTAAACATACCCTACTTTCCCTATGAAAATAAAGTATTAACCGTGTTTTCATTGGGAAATTTATACATTTAGTTAGATTTAGTGATTAATTTATTAGCTTTAGTAGTATTTATAACATTTGAAAGAATGCTTATTTGACTATCAACCTGATCAGAAGGCGATATTTCGAGTAATTTTTCGAGTAATGAAAATACATGTATATTCTCAAAAGCATTAATTTGAATGCCGGTTTTTACATCTGGTCCTTGTGTGATGAAAATGCCCGTTAATTCGTCTTGGCCATAAGGATCATACCCATGTACACCAGGATTATTGTCTGAGTGTTCATCAATAAATGTTGTTGGAGGTAGCGCATTAATCACCATGTCAGGAACAGCGGCATTATGATTGTTAAAATGCCAATGTTCTGGATAATCGCTTTTATCAAAAACTTGAAAATAGGATTTTACAGGCAGTGATGATAAATGTGATCGGACATCGTTTAATATGTTTTGATTTTTCTCATAAATGAATAACTGCGTTTGTCCATTAACAATATTTAACGACGTAAAATTCTCAAACAATGTTTTCCACAATAAGGTTTTTTGTTTATCAACTGTCATCATGCCATGATCTGATACTAATACGATATTTGGCGTAAACTCAGTTTCTTGGTTTATTTTATCGAGTAATTGTCCAAGTAATTGATCAAAATTTTTGACCGCTTGAGCGAGTTCAGTTGAGTTCGGACCATAATGATGTCCTGCATCATCAATGGTTGAGAAATAACCTATGATTAACTCTGGTCTTTGATTTTCAGGGAGTTTTAGCCAATCGACGATTTGATTGATCCGGTTTAAATTGCTTTCATTGTGCTTATATTTGAAATAGTAACTCGGTAATACACCGTCAATTTTAGCTTCAGATTCAGGCCAAAAATATATTGCCGATTTTATGCCTTGTTGCTCAGCTATCGTCCAAATGGGCTTTGCGAATAACCAAGCTGGATTTTTTGCAGCGGCACCTTTTGTATAGTATTGCTGTAATGATCGGTTATAAAAATTATTATGAATAATGCCGTGATTAGCAGGATACATTCCCGTAACTATCGATAAATGATTGGGAAACGTTTTTGAGGGGAAAGTAGGAATAAGCCCTTGTGCTATAACACCTTTTCGAGAGAGCGCAAGAATATTCTTGGGTTGGTATTCCTTTAAATACCGTTGTGAAAAGCCATCAACAGACAATAAAATCACCGGATTTTTTGCAACACTATTAAACGATATTAAAGCCAATACACTTATCAAAATAATACGTGTCATTTTTTTCCCGTATCCATGTAAATGATCACCCAAAAAATAAAAAGCACAATAATGAGGTTATTGTGCTTATTAAAACCAATTAAAGGTTATTAAACAAATAAGTCTTTAATATTCGCTAAATCTGTTTTACCCGATAATAATTCTTCTTGTGTTAAGCCTGAAAGCTCATGTGGAAATACTAACCACTCATCAGATTCATGTACATAATAATCAGGTTTGATTGCAACCTTAGAGTTTTTTGGCTTATACCATGGACAAGCAATGCGAACGTCTGATGGCATGTTCTTTCTTGTAAGTAATTGTAATTGAGCTATTAGTGCTTCAATACTGCGACCTGAATCAAAAACATCATCAACAATTAATAAACCATCGTCAGCATTGGCATTTTCGATAATGTAATGTAAACCATGTACTTTAATTTCTTTACTTTGTTGATTGATTCCGTAATAAGATGACGTTCGAACAGCAATATGATCGGTTTCAACTTTTTTAAAATCAAAATATTCTTGTACAGCAATACCTATTGGTGCCCCACCTCGCCAAATACCAACAATAAACTGAGGTCTAAAACCATCTTCATAAACTTTTGCAGCCACACGAAATGAGTCTTCTAAAAGCTCTTGTGCCGTAATAAAACGCTTTTGCATTTTGAAATATCCAATAACTAATTTTCAAGATTTTAACTATTATAACGTGCTTTAACATGAAAAGTTAATGGTAGGATGAGTTTAAATTGCCTGATCGAGAAACAAAAGTTGCTGAAAAATAATATTAGTAGCGTTAGTTAATAGCTGATGATTGGTATTTAAGTATTCATCACTCGGGCTATGATAATTAGAATGGGTGCCTACACCATAATATATAAACGGAATCCCCGCTTGATGAAAACTACCATGATCACTGGCAAGCAACCAATGAGTCCGTTTGTTTAATGAATGCCTTTCTCGTTTAAACCCTTTAACAACAGAGAGCTCTCGGGTTTGTTGATTTTGATAAAACATAGTCAGTTGATTATCGGTCAATATTTTAGTTAAACCACGCGCAATAAAATGTAAGTTTTTGCTGCGTTTACTACCGGCAAGCATATCCATATTAATATTTAACTTAATGTTTTTGAGTAACTCTTGATTATCATGAATAAATGCTTTACTCCCTTTTAAGCCATTTTCTTCGCCATCTGTGAATAAAACAATAATATGGTGTGACAATGGTTGATTAACTAATTGTTCAGCCATAGCAAGTAATGCCGATGTACCAGAAGCATTATCATCTGCACCATTAAAAATGCGATTACCTTTAGTACCTAAATGATCAAAATGTGCCGTTAATACAATATACTTATTTGCTTCGTTACTACCAGGAATGAAAGCGATTATATTGTTACCAGATTTAGGATAAGTAGAAGAGCCATAATGAAAAGAATGCTTGTATTGCCCTTTAAAACCTTGAACGGATAAGGTTGATAACTGGTCAATAAGATATTGTTGAGCTTTTTTATTGCCTGTTGTTGACACTTTTCGTCCTTGAAAAGTATCTGATGACAAGACTTTAAAATGATTCAGTAGTTGTTCTGATTTAATATTTATTGTTAATGGTTTTAAATATTCTACTGTGTTTGTTGATTGACATGCACTACAGGCGAGTAAACCAGCAGATATCAAACCTAATACGCTAACTCTGTGTTTAATTGGCAATCTCCAAGTCTTTTAAAAAGTTTAATTTCGCTAGGTATTGGGATTCAATTGCAGAAGCACGATTGTAGGCAATGGCCTTATTCATCGCATTTTCGGCTCGTTCTATTCGGTTTAAGGCATAATAAACTTTAGCAATACCAAAATAGAACTCATGGACTTTATTATCCATACGTATAGCGCGTTTATAATGTTTTAAAGCTTTTTGGTTCTCACCTCTAAAAAAAGCTTCATCTGCTAATAACGCATGATAATAAGGGTTTTTAATGCGTTTATCATGCAACATTTTCTCAATTTTACGTGCTTGTTCAAGGTTATTATTATCTTCTAATAATAGCGATAAATTAGTTAGTGCTGTAAGATTATCGTTATCTAATTCAATGGCATGTCTATAAGTTTTTTCCGCGAAGTCAGTTAAATCATTTAACTTATATAGAATACCTAAATTCCCCCATGCCGATGAAAACGACGGGTCAACAAGTGTCGCTTGTTTTAAGTATTTATAAGAAAGTTGATAATTTTGGTCGACAAGTGCATGAGCTCCTTTATTGTTATAAAACATCGCTAAAACAGTATTTTTAGTGATAACTTTTTTCGGAAATGATTTTTTATAAATATCAGGATCAAAATCAATTTGTAATAATTCTCTGCCGTAAACTACCGTTTTATTCGGGACTTTAGCCTCAGTCAGTATTAAATTTACATGGCCAGTGAGCATATTGTATTGCCCGTTTCTAACCCAATATTCAGGAACTTTCACGTCTTGAAACTTCACATCTAGCCCGGCTTCTTTCGCTAAAGCATAGGCCATGATAGTGAGCGACATACAATTAGCCGTTTGACTATGGTAGGCTTGACTAGCCGTGAGATTGGCAGCGCTTTGATATGCTAAATCGATATTTTCTTTTGCAAAAATATGTCTTAATAATCGTTTAGCTCTTTTATTTGGGGCTCGTACTGAAAGTAACTTTTCAGTTACCATTAATTTCATTTCATCATCGAGCGCAAACACTTCTTCTTCGGATTCTATGGATTGTGCTGAATCAACTTCAAATTCATCATCTAAATATAATTCGTTATAAATAGATGTATTATCGGAAGTCGCAATAGTTGACTGGCATGAAACAATGAAAAGCCAAGAAAAAATAATGAATAATTTTTTATAAGATAGCTTAAGCATAAAACCTCCAATAGATTTCTCATAAATTAGAATGCTTATAACACTAACTATATATCAATCTTGTCGGAATTGTATGTTTTCTGTTCACCATTCATAGTTTATTACAATTTACTCGTTAAAAGCAGAAAAGCCCAATAACAATATAGTTACTGGGCTTTTCAACAATTAAAGACTGTAGCTGATAAATAAAGAGTAGTAATTAATGAGCCTCGGCATTGTCTTCATAACAATCATTGGTATAAAAAGCAGCATATGCAATTGTATATAAGCAGGAAATAAAAGCTAACGCTCCAAAGACAATATTAAAAAACAGACTTGCATTTGAAGAAAATGATAAAGCGGTGAAAATTATCAGCGATAAAGAAATCGGAGCTGTAAACACTAAGTTGAAAAAATTCTTATTGTTAAAAATTTTATCTGCTTTTTCTGTTTGATGGTCATTTGAATAGAAAGCTGCATACGCGAGTGTACTTAATGAAAAATATACCGCCATACAAACAAAGATAAACTTAAATAAAAATAAGCCGGATGATGTGACTGAATTAACCGCTATTATGACAAAAAAGACCGCAATTGGTGCCGTAACAAGTGCACGGAATAAATTTTCGTTTTCAATTCCACCTTCAGTTTTTACTTTTTCCATAGAACATCCCCTCTTCAATTATATTTTTATATTATTATTATCAAATATTACCAACATCCGTCGGTTGATATTTATACAGTTACAGTAACTATTTATCACTTAAACTGCAACCTTTTGTAAAAAAACAGTTTATTGACTTTAAAATTAGAACATAAAAATATTAAAAGCAGGTTTAATTAAAGTGTTGTACTTACAATCTTAAGAATTTATTTAATTTTTATCGAACGAAAAGTCATAAAAATACCACGTACTTTTTGCATAGAAATTTGAACTCTACTCAAAGGTATTGCGCTACAAACCCTATGATTAATAATTAAATTTAAGACGAAAAAAACCGCTAACTTTTCAATTAGCGGTTTCTTAGAATATTGCGGTGAAATAGAAATTGAACTCTACTCGAAGGTATTGCACTACAAACCTTTATCTTGATTTTATCGTTGTAACTTAAAAAGCAAAAAGCCCGTCACTATCGTAACGGGCTTTTCTAAATATGGCGGTGAGATAGAGATTTGAACTCTACTCGAAGGTATTACGCTACAAACCCTAAAATTTATCTAACAAATAAAAGACGAAAAAAAACCGCTAACTTTTCAATTAGCGGTTTCTTAGAATATGGCGGTGAGATAGAGATTTGAACTCTAGAAGGGCTACAAACCCTTGCCGGTTTTCAAGACCGGTGCTTTCGACCACTCAGCCATCTCACCAGATATCTTTTGGCGCTTGCCTTAAGACGAGGCGAATATTAAAGTGTCGTTAATCGCTTGTAAAGTATTAATTTGCTAAAAATGTTTGATTGCTAAAAAATTAATCACTTTGCCTGTCATTCAACCATATAGGGAAGAAAATGACTAATAATGAGCCTTGTAGATGTCCTTGGTTAGATACATCAAAAGCAGATTATGTGAAGTATCACGATGAAGAATGGGGAGTTCCTGTTTATGATGATCAAAAGTTATTTGAATATTTAACATTAGAATCAGCACAAGCCGGCTTAAGTTGGTATACAATATTAAAAAGACGGGATGGTTATCGAAAAGCTTTTGCAAATTTTGATGTGGATAAAGTTGCTCAGTTTGATAATACTAAATATGAAGAACTGTTATTAAATAAAGACATAATTCGTAATAAATTAAAAATCAAAGCAGCTATAAACAATGCGCAACGTTTTATTGAAATACAACAAGAGTTTGGTAGCTTTAGTCATTACATGTGGGGATTTGTTGATCATAAAACCATTGTGAATGAAATAAAAAATGCAGAAGATTATCCAGCAACAAGCCCTGAGTCTGATGCCTTTTGTAAAGATCTGAAAAAACGAGGTTTTAAATTTATTGGTTCAACGATTTGCTACGCGCATATGCAAGCATGCGGTATGATAAATGACCATAGTTTGTCTTGTTACAAAAGATCACAAATAATATCTGAATTTGATCAACAAAAAGCATAGTATTTTGTAAATCACGTGTCATAATATGTCAAAGGTGATAAATGAAAAGTTGCTTTGCACTTGAACTTCTCAATAAAAGCCTTATCTTACAAATATAACTTAAAGTTCTTAGAGGAATGTTTATGCAATCTAATATGAGTTTTCAAACCGCGAGCAAGAGCTCAGCAATTGAAATCAATAAAGTGTTAAAGAATACCTACATGTTGTTATCAATGACATTAGCATTTAGTGCCGTAACCGCAGGTATTTCAATGTCTATGGGCTTGTCTCATATGGCTGGGTTAATTATGACCCTTGTCGCTTTTGTTTTATTATTTGTGGTTCATAAGCAAGCAGATAAAGCGAGTGGCATATTTTGGATATTCGCATTCACTGGTTTAATGGGGGCTTCACTTGGGCCAATGTTAAATTATTATGCGGCAATGCCAAGCGGTCCTTCATTAATTATGCAAGCACTAGGTGGAACAGCATTAATATTTTTTGCTTTATCTGGTTATGCATTAACAAGTAAAAAAGACTTCTCATTTATGGGTGGTTTTTTAATGGTTGGCTTAATCGTGGCGATTATTGCTTCTATTGCTAATATCTTTTTTGCAATTCCAGCACTATCTCTTGCGATAAGCGCTGCCATTATTATGATAATGTCTGGTTTAATTTTATTTGATACAAGTCGTATCATTCATGGTGGTGAAACAAACTACATTAGAGCGACTGTTTCGTTATACTTAAACATCTATAACATCTTTGTTCACCTTCTTCATTTATTAGGTGTATTTGGCGGTGATGATTAATCTCTGCTAAAAAATCAGATATAATAAAAAGCCTCGAATTATCGAGGCTTTTTTTTAAATTTTGTTTGGATATATTCGATGAAAAAATTGGCGGTTATTGTTACCACCCCACCCACGAGTCCTTTAACTCAGACGGCTTATCAGTTTATTGAAACAGCGCTAAGTCAGAGTGTTGAGCTATTAGGTGTATTTTTTTATCAATCCGGTGTTTTAAATGCAAGTCAGTATTTATCATTACCCAATGACGAATTTCCTTTACATAATAAGTGGCAACAATTAAATAAAGATCATGATGTGCCCTTCTATCTTTGTAGTACGGCAGCAGAAAAACATGGTTTGATAAAAGCAGAAGAGCCAATGTGTACTAGCTTGATAATAAGTGGCTTTACTATTGCTGGGTTAGGTGAACTTGTAGAATTATCGCTTAAAGCTGATCGTGTGGTGCAATTATAATGTCTGAACCAACGACTAAAACAATTTCTATTTTAAATACGTCATCGCCCTTTGGCCAAGCAAATGCCAAGGACTCCTTGGATATTGCCCTTATTATGGGCACATACGAACAAGTTACTCATCTCTTTTTTCAAGGTGATGGTGTATGGCAATTAGTTAACAATCAGCAGCCTGAATCGATTCAAATGAAAGATTTTCTTAAAACATTTTCAGCGTTTGAATTTTATGATTTAGAAAATATTTATGTTTGTAAAGAAAGTTTAACTCAGCGTAAATTACCTTTATGTTTCCATATTGATAATGTTCAAGTATTAGATAAAAAAGATTTTGCAACTAAACTAACGGCCAGTGATATCTTGTTAAGGTTTTAAAGATGAATAAAAAAACACTTCATTTAGTTAGGTTTTCACCTTTTATAAATACAGATATTGAGCTTTGTCGCGACAATTTATTAGCGGATGATTCAATCGTTTTAATTGATGATGGTTGTTACACTCTTAATCATCAAATTTTTGAAGAATTACAACTTAGTTGCCAGCAAATCTATGTGGTTGAACAACACGCTATAGCGCGTGGAATAACCTTAGCAAACCATAGTAACGGTATTAATTTAGCAAAGCTTAATCAACTAATATTTCAATATGATAACTCGGTAACCTGGCAATAATGAATATAGTATTTAAAGGGAAAGAAATAGAAACTGACGCTCAAGGCTATTTAGTGAATTATCTTGATTGGCACAGAGAGTTGGCTGAAATACTTGCCAAAAATGATAATACTGAATTAACACAAGCACATTGGGAAGTGATCACATTCGTCAGAGAGTTTTACCTTAACTATAAAACTTCTCCAGCAATACGAGCGTTAACTAAAGCAATGAAAGCAGAATTTGGCGAGGAAAAAGCAAGTAGTCGATACCTTTATCGATTGTTTCCTGAAGGGCCGGCTAAACAAGCAACAAAATATGCGGGTTTACCTAAACCCGCTCGTTGCATTTAATAGACAGTTGCTTAGACTTTGACATTAATATGATGACCACTACTTGCCGTTGTCGGTAAACTAGCCGCTTCTACATTCGCCCCTTCAATAAGTTTCATCGCTAACTGACCTTCAAGCTCTTGTTGATCTTGAACTTTTTTTGCAGTAAGTAACGCATGGCCTGTATCAATATTGGTATTGGTATTACTTGATGATGCGATTGTTATTGACATATAAAACCCTTAAAAATTGCTGTGCTGAATAAAAAATCAGTAACTTTAAGCTATAGCTTAATATACTTTATCGGCCTTTGTATAAAAAACATGAATAAAAAAAGGCACTTTATGTGCCTTTTTTAGTATGACTGATGAATTAATTAATTCAAAGGCAGTGTTGGTACTGCAATGCCAGACATTTCAAGCATCACTCTTACCACCTGACAACTATAACCAAACTCATTGTCATACCACACATACAATACTGCACGGTCGCCATCAACAATTGTTGCTTGTGAATCAACCACACCTGCATAACGAGAACCAACTAAATCCGTTGATACGATTTCTGTTGAAGCAGTATAATCTACTTGGTTTTGTAATTTAGAATTTAAAGAAATATTACGTAAATAATCATTTAATGATTGTTTGTCGGTCGCTTCTTTTAAGTTTAAATTCATAATTGCCATTGATACATTTGGCGTTGGAACGCGTATCGCGTTACCGGTTAGTAAACCTTTTAACTCTGGTAATGCTTTAGACACAGCTTTTGCAGCACCTGTTGTACTGATCACCATATTTAAAGGAGCACTTCTGCCACGGCGAGGCGCTTTATGGTAATTATCAATTAGGTTTTGATCATTCGTATAAGAGTGAACCGTTTCTACATGACCGTTTTTAATACCAAAATTATCATTAATCGCTTTTAAAACAGGCGTAATTGCATTGGTTGTACAACTGGCAGCTGAAATGATTTTATCATCTGCTAAAATCATATCTTCGTTTACACCATAAACAATGTTTTTTATATCACCTTTGGCAGGAGCTGTTAATAAAACTTTTGCAACACCTTTTGATTTAAGGTGTTGGCCTAAACCTTCTTCATCAGTCCAAATACCTGTGTTATCAACAACTAATGCGTTATTAATACCATGTGCTGTGTAATCAATTTCAGCCGGAGATTTAGCATAAATTACTTTGATAAAAGCACCATTGGCTCTGATGACATTGTTTTCTTCATCAATTGTGATACTACCGTTAAAAGCACCGTGAACAGAATCACGTCGTAATAAACTTGCACGTTTGGCAAGATCACCTTCTTGACCTGGACGAATTACAATAGCGCGTAAGTTTAAGGTAGAGCTTGGACCGGCACGCTCAATCAATAAACGCGCGAGTAAACGACCAATGCGACCAAAGCCGTATAAAACAATATCTTTCGATTCAAGTAAATCGTTGGTTTTAGCAATGTCTACTAATTCTTTTTCTAAAAATTGTTCAATTGACAGACCATTTGCTTCGCCTTTAAATAAATAACGATAAGCTAATTTTCCGACATCAATTCGAGCGGGAGCTAAATTCATTTTACTTAATGCTTCAACGAACGGGAAACTTTCGCGTAAACGAAGTTTACTTTCTTCATGAAGTGCTACAGATTTATGTGCTTTAATTATATCGATTGCCGAAGCATTCACTAAAGGACGACCATAAACAGATATTTCGATACCATTATTTCTAAAAAGTTGGCCAATTATTGGCTGCATATTTTCAGCAAATGTTTGGCGCTCTTGCCAACTAGTTTGATATTGTTCCTCAAGATGAGAAGTCATTGCGTAAACCTTTTTATTTCAGTCAATTGAACGAAGTACTATTATAAATTATAGTTAGAATTCACAATAGTGAAATGCGGTGCGTATTGTAATGGAACATAAAACATTTCGCCATAGGTTACATAAAATTTATCAATAATATTAGGCACACATATGCAAACGTTATTATTTACTCTCCTCTTGTCATTATTACTTATGACGGGATGTGATTCAGGGCCGAGTTTTTCACAATTATGTGAAGAAAACCCGGAGATCTGTGGAGAATTTCATGAAGATTCTTGGTGTAAAAGAGAGAGAATAGCCGTTGGTGCTGCAAATATAGCACATAAAAAAACTGCCGGTGACTTACAAAAGTTTAATCAATTGATTGCTTATGAAAACTATAATAAATGTGTCAGTCACGCTTCAAAAATTGAGCATATTAAATTAAAAGAAAAGAAAACCCGTAGAATAGAAAACATGATGAAAGCTCGCCAAAGGATTGAAGAAATAGCTGAGCAAACGCGCGGCTCTGAACACCCACGCTTACTGTATTTTCATTGGACTCGTTATTTAAACGAACAAGCCTTAGAAAAGTTTTTAGCCCTAGAAGGTACAGGCGAATTAGAAACACCTGAGTCGCAATATGAGTTGGCTACTTATTATATAAAAAGAGATCAAAATAAAACATTACAGCTACTCTTTCATGCGTTAGAGTTATATAAAGATGGCAATGATATTAACCCAGAAATTTTTAAATCATTATCATCAATCTTTGCCGATAAAAAGCAACCAAAACAATCATATATTTGGTTAAGGGTATTGCAATTATATATGCCTGATGACAGCAGTCTTTCACAAACGACATTAGATAATTATGTCGCACTTCACCATTTAAAAGTGGAATTTTTAGATAAAGTAGCAGAAACAACACTCGATAAAATATTAAGTGAAACGTTTACCGCACCAAAATTTTAAAGAGGTTGTTTGAGTGAGATTATTTCGCTTGAAAGTGTAAACTCAATGAATTAACACAATATCGTTTACCCGTTGGTTTTGGCCCATCATCAAATACATGACCTAAATGCGAATCGCATGCAGCACACTGTATTTCAGTACGTTGCATACCATGGGAGTCATCGGGTAAATACTTTACCCGATCATCTAAACTCTGAAAAAAGCTAGGCCAACCACAGCCGGCATTAAATTTTGTGCTTGATTCAAATAAAGGTTGTTCACAGCACGCGCAGTGGTAAACACCCAATAGCCAATGATCATTATATTTACCGGTAAAAGGCTGTTCGGTAGCAGCTAAGCGACAAACGCGATAAGCGTCGTCACTTAATTTATCTTTATAAATATCATCTTGGTTGCTCATTTTAGATCTCAATCATGTTTTTATCAGGCGTTCCCCATTGTACATGATATTTTTTACCTTTTGATTTATCAACTCGCTCAAATGTATGGGCACCAAAGTAATCTCTTTGCCCTTGTAATAAATTAGCAGGTAACACTGCAGTTCGCATTGAATCATAATAAGATAAAGAAGAAGACAATGCGCCTGCGGGGATCCCCATTAAAGTAATTTTTGCAATAGCTTTACGCCAAGACATTTGATTTTTACTTAATTGTTGAGCGAAAAACTCATCGAGGATAAGGCTTTCAAGATCTTCATTTCGTTGAAAAGCGTCGGTGATAGATTGTAAAAAAGCCGCTCTGATGATACAACCAGCACGCCAGATTTTTGCAATATTAGCAAAATTTAATTGCCAGCCATGTTCTTTTTCCGCCAATTTCATTAACTGAAAACCTTGTGCATACGCGCAAATCTTAGAGCAATAAAGTGCATCATGTAAATTTTCAATGAATGCATGTTTCTCTTCAGCACTGAAAGTTATTTGTTCAGGTCCTGATAATAAAGGCTCTGCTGCAATCCTTAATTCTTTGAAAGATGAAATAGAACGAGCATAAACCGCTTGTGTAATTGTTGGCGCCGGTGCCCCAACCTCTAGACTACTCACTGCTGTCCAAAGACCGGTACCTTTTTGACCCGCTTTATCTAATATCAAATCAACTAAAGGTTTACCTTCATTATCTTTATGCCGTAGCACTTCAACAGATATTTCCATTAAATAACTATCTAATGGGCCTTGATTCCATTGTTCGAAGATATCAGCAATTTCATCCGTTGATAGTGATAACCCTGCACGTAGTACATGGTAAGCTTCACAGATAATTTGCATATCGGCGTATTCAATGCCGTTATGAACCATTTTTACATAATGTCCTGCACCAGCTGGACCTATATAGGTAGTACAAGGTTCACCGTGTTCAATTATTTGGCCGGGCTTGGTTCGCTCTAAAGGTTTACCTGTTTTCGGATCTACTTTCGCCGCTATCGCTTCCCAAATAGGTTGAATCCTTGTCCAAGCATAGGGAGCGCCACTCGGCATTAACGATGGTCCAAACCTTGCCCCTTCTTCACCACCTGAAACAGCAGAAGAAAATAAAATAAAGTTATTTTTATACTTTTCTTCCCTAGCGACCGTATCTACCCATAAACTATTACCGGTATCAATGACGATATCATCAGGTTGAATACCTGCGCCAATTAAACTTTCTGACACTTGATCAACTGGCTCTCCTGCAGGGACTGATAACACAATTAAATGAGGAGATTTTAATTTAGACAATAATTCAGTATAAGATGAACAACCGATAACTCTTTCAATATCAGAGTTATTTTCGAATTTATCTTGTTTTATTGCGTCAGAGACTTTGTCATTATCTAAATCGAATGCAGCAATGGTAAAGCCATTGTCTGCTAAATTTAATACCAAGTTTTTGCCCATAACGCCAAGGCCGATAAAGCCGATGTCACACTGTTGTGGTTGTTGATTCATGAGTTATCCAGAGAGTAAATTTTAAATCAGTCAAATTGTGAATATTTTATCATGCTATTAGTCGAGTTCACATTAAATTGCTCAATTTAAATGTCCAAAACACTAAAACATGTAATATTTTTATATATTACTGTAATATTATTAATTAATACGAGTTTTATTTTGCGATTAAGCAATTATTTCTTGAGTTTTTCTGTAAATAATGTAATTTTACTACATTATTGTAATTAAGGATCCATTATGACTATTAAAGTAGGTATCAACGGCTTTGGCCGTATCGGCAGATTTGTATTTAGAGCAGCAGCAGAAAGAAATGACATAGAAATTGTTGGTATTAATGATCTGATTGATGTTGATTACATGGCTTATATGCTTAAATACGATTCAACACATGGTCGTTTTAAAGGGACTGTTGAAGTAGTAGACGGTCAATTGGTTGTAAATGGTAATACCGTACGAGTAACCGCAGAAAGAAATCCAGCGGATCTTAAGTGGAACGAAATTGACGTAGATGTGGTTGTTGAGTCAACGGGATTATTTTTAACAGACGAAACTGCCCGTAAACATATTGAAGCTGGTGCAAAGAAAGTAGTTTTATCTGCTCCATCTAAAGATGATACGCCAATGTTTGTTATGGGCGTAAACCAAGATAAATATAACGGACAAGAAATTGTTTCAAATGCATCATGTACTACCAACTGTTTAGCGCCGATTGCTAAAGTATTAAATGACAATTGGGGCATCACTGACGGTTTAATGACAACCGTTCATGCTACTACCGCGACACAAAAAACTGTTGATGGTCCATCTGTGAAAGATTGGCGTGGTGGCCGTGGCGCTGGTCAAAACATTATCCCATCTTCTACAGGTGCAGCAAAAGCCGTGGGTAAAGTTATACCAGAATTGAACGGTAAATTAACAGGGATGGCATTTCGCGTTCCAACACCGAATGTTTCTGTTGTCGATTTAACGGTTAACTTAGACAAACCTGCAAGTTACCAAGAAATTTGTGATGCAATGAAAGCTGCATCATACGGTGAGTTAGAAGGCGTTTTAGGTTATACTGAAGATAACGTAGTATCAAATGACTTTATCGGGGAAACTTGTACTTCAGTATTTGATGCTGGGGCTGGTATTGCGCTAACCGATAAATTTGTAAAGATTGTTTCTTGGTATGACAATGAAATTGGTTACTCAAACAAAGTTTTAGATTTAGTCGCTTATATATCAAAATAATCTTCAACTAAGACTGCCTACAATTACATACAAAAACGTCAATTTTATTGGCGTTTTTTTTGCTCGACTATATTAGTTTTCTAACCTGAGTAAAGGGAATAGCACAGAAACTATATAAGTTAACGCGAGTATTTTCCTTTTTCTTTAGAGATAAAAATGCACCTTCAGGTGCATTTTATTTTAGTAATTCAAGTATTATTCTTAACGCTACTTTTTAAGTGTAAAACGTCTGGCAAACCCAGTTAACAATAATAAAGTTAAAGTACCTAAGCCAGCACCTTGTCTTTCTATTTTATCTTCTACTTCAGAACAATCTTCAATTTCACCTGCTATTGGTGCCATTTTTACCGCACGCACGACATCTTCCATTAATGCATCACCTGATGAGTCATACATTAACTCGCCCTTTGAATCTCTTCTGTGCACTTTTACAATTGCCGTGGCTGATATTTCATTATTTTCGTTAATATCACGTGCTTCTATAATGGTGTATTCACTCAAGCATGGTAAAAAATCATTTAAATTAGTGAATGTATCTGTATTAATATCATATAAGAACCCATTGGTACGACGAGGGTTTGTTGAGCTGTCGTTATGGGTTTCAACTTCACCTTCACCGACAACAAAACCATGTTCGTTGATGGCTCTAGCTGTACTTGCTGAACCGGTAAAGTAACCTTGGGGTAAGATCATTTCGGGGTTTTCAGCATTAGTATCTACATAATAAAATTTTGTTCGATAAGAGCCGTTACTAATTGTGGTGGCATGCCCTACAGCTATCCCTGCATCGTTAATGTCATAAGCACGAGATTCGAAATGTTTTCCATGATCTTCGGTAAAATCCGTTACCGTACCATTTTTAAATATCACCGCATAAGTACTTGTAGGCTCAGTAGCACTTGGATCCGTTTCATTTTCGTCAATCCAACCAGTTGAATAACCCACAGCAACACCATGGTTATTGATTGCTTGTGCAACACTGGTAAATTGTCTTTGATCGTCAACATGAGGTGTTACCAAGTAACCTAAAGCTTCACTAGATATTTCACCCGATGCGTCAACATTCCATTTAAACGCTTCTGTGTTATACATAGTTGATGAGATTGTTTGAACACATGCTTCAAAAAGCAGATCTTCTAATCTTTCAGGATCTGCACAACCACCGTCTTCGTCTTCAATAAATTCTAACGCTGCTTCATTAATCACTGTACTGGCATAACCAACAGCAACACCATTATTGTTTATATGTAACACCGCTGACTCACCGCCATACCTATTCTCTGGTGGCATAATGGGAATGATGGTTTGACCTTGATCAGTTGATAAAAAGCCACGGGTGGTAAATTCACTGATCCAAAAGGTTACTTCATCATCATCACTTTCAGTGAAATCTACGGGTAAAAATGGTGCGGAACCATTACCATAAATCCAGCCTTGATCAGTCACACCATTTATATAATCAACGGTTGAACGTGTATAGGTTTCTGTTCCTTCAAAATATTGGTCAAATACGGTAAATTCAACAGACTCACCGCCGAAATTTGTCATGGCTATGATATCGCCATATTTCTGATAATAAGAATCAGCGTTTTTACCTTTTAGAAATTGAATTACCCAAGATAAATCATTCGCTGTAGGCGTTCCTGCTCTTAATGCATCTTCGTCTTCAATATTTTCTAGTTCATGAATATTTTCATGTTGAGAAAACGCCAAATAAACGATTTCATCAAAATCGTCACTGTCTAAATATTGAAATAAAACTGGGAAGTTATAGACATCGGTACCCGATATCGCCATTTCCCCGACGTTATTCTCTTGCTGAGAATAAGTGTATTTAAGTTTTTCAGCGGCACCTTTATCAATAATCTGATAAGTAGCTGCATTGACTGAAGAAGCAGCTAAAGCACTACTTATACCAAGGGTTAATACTGATTTTAAAAATTTATTCATTTAACTACTGTACTCTCACTTCTTGCTATAATTCATCTAACTCTTGCCACCTTGCGAAAGCAACTTCAAGCTTCGACTCAGTTTCTTCAAGCTGGTTCAATATTTTTTTAGTTATTTCACTGTCTTGGTTAAAAAAATCAGCTGAATTAACTTGTTCTTGTAATGATGAGATTAATTGTTCGAATTCATCAATTTGTTCAGGTAACGCTTCAAGCTCTCTTGTTTCTTTAAAAGAAAGTTTCTTTTTCGTTACTATTTTCGGTTTAGGTGCACTTGCAACTTTATTGGTGTTGTTGTCCACCGATTTTTCAACACCTTCAGACATTTTTTTTCGTTGTTCATCTTTTAATGCTAAATATGAATCAACATCATCATAGCCACCAACTATTTGAGTAATATGACCACTGCCATCAAAATATAGGCAAGTATTTACACAATTATTGACAAAATCACGATCATGGCTGACTAAAATAACTGTTCCAGCATAATTTGCAACGACTTCTTCCAATAACTCTAAAGTTTCTATATCTAAATCGTTGGTAGGTTCATCGAGAATTAGTAAATTACTTGGTTTTAAAAATAACCGGGCGAGTAATAAACGATTTTTCTCTCCACCTGAAAGTGCTCTTACTGGTGTTCGTGCTCTTTTCGGACTGAATAAGAAATCTTGCAGATAACCGAGAACATGACGGGTTTTCCCGTTAACGGTAACTTCTTGTTTTCCTTCAGCAACGGTATCTTGTACGGTCATATTTAGATCTAAAGCATCGCGATGTTGATCAAAATATGCGATATCAAGGTTCACCCCAATACGCATTTTGCCAGACGTAGGTTTTAATTGCTCCATGAGTAATTTAATTAAGGTCGACTTACCTGTTCCGTTAGCACCAATGAGTGCTAAGCGATCTCCGCGCGTGATCAATAAATCTAAGCCTTTAAAAATAACTTTTTCATCAAACGCCATTGTTAACTGTTCTGATTCAAACACTAGTTTACCGGAACGTTCACCCGCGGAAATTTTAATATCTCCTTGTTTTTTCACATCACGACGTTGTTGTCGTTCAACACGTAATTTTTCTAAGGCTCTAACACGGCCTTCATTACGAGTTCTACGGGCTTTAATACCTTGTCTGATCCATACTTCTTCTTCCGCTAAGCGTTTATCAAAAAGTGCATTTTGGGTAGCTTGCACTTCTAAGTCATGCGCTTTTTGTTCAATATATAAATCATAATTTCCAGGATAACTCACAAGTTGACCTCGATCTAAATCTAATATCCTAGTCGATAAACCACGAATAAACGCCCTATCATGGCTAATAAAAATAATTGTCCCTTTAAAGTCTTTTAAAAACTGCTCTAACCAAAGTACGCTGCTAATATCAAGATGGTTAGTAGGTTCATCGAGTAATAATACATCGGGTTCACTGACAAGTGCCTTAGCTAAAGCAAGTTTACGTAACCACCCACCGGATAAGTCGCTAACCATTTTGTCAGCATCAAGCGCTAAAGTGGTCAGTACTTTTTCAATACGTTGTTCATCTTGCCAAGCATTTGCTTGATCAAGTTGTTGTTGAACATTGGCCAGCTTATTAAGGTTATCCTCTGAGGGGTCTTCATCAATTAAATGAATTATTGCATGGTATTGTTTGATTAACTCGGCATTTTCTTCAACGCCTTGCGCAACATAATCAAAAACAGTCATCGAACAAGATTCCGGTGGATCTTGTTCAAGCATGGCTAATTTTACATTATTAGAAATTAGCATAGTGCCATCATCTAAAGTCTGTTTACCCATCAAAACTTTCATTAATGACGATTTACCCGCACCATTTTTGCCGACTAAACAAACTCTTTCACCCGTTTTAATGGTTAATTCTGCTTTATCTAAAATACTATCTTCACCAAAGGCTAATTCACCTTGGCTAATACGAATCAATTCCATGCTAACTTTTAACTCTTTTATTTAAATGTATATACGCGCGTGATTAACGGTTAATTCTCTTGTATAAACGCGGTAATTTCTTTGATATCAAATGGCCAAAATAATTGATGATTGTCTGATAATCGTTCTAAAACAGGTATATGCATACCGTAAAGATCAACTAAATTATCCTGATTTAATGGATTATCTACAATATCTATAACTTTTAGGTATTTGTGCTGTGAAGTTTTCGAAAAAATCTCGATAGCCTGTTCGCACAAATGACAGCCGACACTACTGTATAAATGATATTTTATTGTCATCAATCTTAACTCTTTCGACTGATCAGCCAGCTATTATGAATATGTTTATTACGTTCAAAATCTTTATCGCGCGTTACATCACTAATATTTTGGGCGGTTAACCCAAGATCCGAAATGGCGTCATTATCCATTTTGAAATTGCGCTTATTATTAGTAAAAATAATTTCACCACCTTGGGATAATGACTTTAAAGCATCTGAAATCACCTTGATATGATCACGTTGCACATCAAAACTATCTTCCATTCTTTTAGAATTTGAAAACGTTGGCGGATCAATGAAAATGATATCAAATGTTTGTGTGTTGTCTTTTAGCCACTTTAAACAATCGGCTTGGATGAATTGATATTTATGACCAGATAAGTTATTTAAGGTGAAGTTGTCTTGAGCCCAATTTAAGTAGGTATTAGACATATCTACAGTCGTCACAGATTCAGCACCATGAAGAGCTGCTTGTAATGAAACAGAACCCGTGTATGCAAAAAGATTTAATAATGATTTCCCTTTTGCTTTTTTCGCGACCATTTGCCGAGTTTTACGATGGTCAAGAAATAACCCTGTATCGAGGTAATCCCAGACATTAATTTTTAGTTTGGCGCCATATTCTGATAACACAATCGATTGCTTACTCTCAGCGACTTTTTGATATTGATTACTACCCTTTTGTTTCGCGCGGGTTTTTAATACGACTTTATCAGTGGCAACATTAAGCACTTTCGGGGCAAAATAAATAACTTCTTGCAACCTTTTCATGACTTTAGCTTCATCTATGGTTTTCGGTGCAGCATATTCTTGAATAACTAAATAATCGCCATAAACATCAACAGCAACATTGTATTCTGGAATATCGGCATCATAAATCCGATAACACTCTATTTGTTCTTTTTTAAGCCAATTTTTTAAGTTCTTTTTATTTTTTGCTAACCGGTTAGCAAAGGCCGACTCTTTTTGTTCAAACTCTAAATGATGACTGTTTCCAGCTGCTTGCTTCTCATCAATATTATAGAGGGCGAATTGACAATCTAATGGGCCATTTTTAAATTTGTAGCGTTTGAAACTAGCTAGCTTCATTAACGTTAGTAATTCTGTATTCGCTGTTAATATTGCGATACGCCAATGAATGAATTGATTTTTTAATTTTTGCCCTAATAAAACAAAATTTTCAACCAACTCTGGTAATTCACCAATACGTTCACCGTAAGGAGGGTTAAACAAAAAAGTACCTTTAGGACCAAACGCGTTGTTTAGTTTGTTGATATCTTTACAAGAAAATTCAATAAATTGTTGTAAACCAGCGTTTCTTGCATTTTGTTGAGCCGTTTTTAATACACGACTGTCAATATCAACGCCAAACACTTTAGTTTTAAGTTTTTCTAAACCAAACTGTGATGTTTGTTTGGCATAAGATAATTGTTCGCACCATTTTTCTTCATCGTGACCTTGCCAACTTGAAAATCCCCATTTTTCTCTATCGATACCAGGAGCATAATTAGCCGCCATAGAAACCGCTTCTATTAAGATAGTACCAGAGCCACACATAGGGTCGACTAAGGGTTTTGACGGATCATCGAGCCAACCAGAACGGATAATAATGGCTGCAGCTAAATGTTCTTTTAACGGCGCAGCACCGGTATTCTGTCGATAACCACGCTTAAATAAACTACGACCAGAAAAATCGAGGTATATAGCTACTTTTTCTTTTAACAGTCTCGCTTGAAAACTAATGTCAGGTGCATGTTTATCGACTGTAGGCCTATCAAAACCTTGATCTCTAAAATCATCAACTAACGCGTCTTTAATAGTTAATGCACCAAATTGACTGTTTCTTATATTTTCAGATACACCGACAAAGTCGATAGCAAAGCTACAATCCGATGAAAATTGTTCAGACCAGTTAATACTTCTAGCCGTTGCATAAAGCGCGTCTTTATTTTCGGCATCTCCTTCACCTAACTTGAGTAAAATGCGAGTCGCTAAGCGTGAGAACAGACAAATGTGATAAGCATTTTCAATTGTTGAAGTAAAATATACCCCTTCTGGCTTTTGTATTACTTGTTCTGCATGTAAATCTTTTAACTCTTGCGCTAAAAGAATTTCTATACCAGGAGATGTTAATGCTAAAAACTGTTGCATGTAGATTTTCAAGACCTATGGAGACTGAATTTGTAATGCCCGCGATTATAAACAAAGACAGGCGTTACTGATAGAGCAATAATTATAAAACAGTTTAAATCACGAAATAATTTCTGATATTTCTCTGTGCTTTAAAAATGACCATTAAATTGTTCATATATCCTTCTCTTTGTTGATAAAAAAAACAATTAGCATTTTATTAGCATAAAAAACAAAAAACTTGCTAAAACGCCTTGCATTATTCGGTAACTATCCTTAAGATACGCCTCGTTTTCACAGCAGTGAAACCTTTCTTTAATAACGGAATAAAAATGTTGTTGGCTTGTTTAAGTTAAACTTAAACCATTCGGACGCGGGATGGAGCAGCCTAAAAGTTCAACCTCGTCGGGCTGTTTTTTAAAGGAATAGCCGAAGGTCGTCTTGTTTGTATTCAAATT